>NZ_CP090059.1:0-600000 GCF_021391395.1 Sphingomonas cannabina
CGATCTCCGGCACGTCGCCCGCCAGCGCGATCGCCTCCTCGGGCGTATGCGCGACGTCCGCGCCCGCCACGGACCAGGCGGGATCGCGCGTCAGCACGATGTGCCGCCGCCCGGGCAGCGGGCTCGGAAAGCTCTCGAAGGTCCTGCGTCCCATCACCATCGGCTTGCCCATGGTGAGCGCCTTGAAGCGCTTGAGATCGGCGGGCAGCCGCCACGGCAGGCCGCCGTCGCGGCCGATCACGCCATTGTCGGCGCGGGCGAGGTAGAAGGCGATGCGTGCACTCACCCGCCCGCTATGCGGCGGGAAGCGGCCCTTGCCAACCGTCGCCGACCAGCATCGGCGGCAAGCACGGGTGCGGCTTGGCGGTGGACGAGGGGATCAGCCCGGCCAGCGCCGAGGCGGGAATGACCTGCGCGAGCAACACGGCGACGGCGAGCAGCGGTCTCAGCATCTCGTTTCCTCCCCGATACGGACTACATATGTAGTCGTTCGGCTGAACCGAAGCTGAACGCCGCTATTCAGACGGCGACGGCGGCCTTGATGTGCGGCTGCGCCTCATAGCCGTGGAGGACGAAATCTTCATAGTCATAGCCGTCGATCGCCGGCGGTTTGCGCAGGATTTCCAGCCGCGGCAGCGGCCCCGGCGTGCGGCCGAGCTGCTCGCGCGCCTGCTCCAGATGGTTGGCGTAGAGATGGCAGTCGCCGCCGGTCCAGATGAACTCGCCCGGCTCCAGGCCGCATTGCTGCGCGAGCATGTGCGTCAGCAGCGCGTAGCTGGCGATGTTAAAAGGCACGCCGAGGAAGATATCCGCCGAACGCTGGTAAAGCTGGAGCGACAGCCGGCCATTGGCGACATAAGTCTGGAACAGGCAGTGGCACGGCGCCAGCGCCATCGCGTGGAGCTCGCCGGGGTTCCAGGCGGTGACGATCTGCCGGCGCGAGGCGGGGCTGGTCCGGATCGTCTCGATCAGCTCCCTGATCTGATCGATGTGGCGGCCGTCGGCAGCCTCCCAGTCGCGCCATTGCTTGCCGTAGACGGGGCCGAGGTCGCCGTTGTCGTCGGCCCATTCGTCCCAGATGCTCACACGCCGTTCCTGCAGCCAGCGGACGTTGGTGTCGCCGCGCAGGAACCACAGCAGCTCGATGATGATCGAGCGCAGGTGCAGCTTCTTGGTGGTGAGCACCGGAAAGCCCTCGGCCAGGTCGAAGCGCATCTGGTGGCCGAACACGCTCCGCGTGCCGACGCCGGTGCGGTCCATCTGCTCGGCACCCTGCGTGAGGGCGCGCTCCATCAGCTCGAGATACTGGCGCATGACGGCGACTTTAGCCGGACGGGACGGGCAGGCAAGCAGTGCCTCCGAACCGGTGGAATCAACCTCCGGAATCGAGGCGATCGGAATTCGGTAGCAAGAAAGCTTATGTCACAATTTCAGTATGATGCCGGTGCTGAACGACACCGTTCCGACCTATGTCGCCACCCTGGCGGAGGCGCGGGCATTGTTCGGCATCATCGCGGGCGCGCCGGCCGAGATCGCGGTGATCGCCTATCTCGCGAAGGATCGGCGGCTGGTCGGGCTCGAATATGTGGTCGGCACTTCCGATTCGGTCGAGGTCGCGCCGCGCCGGGTGGTCGCGGGCGTGCTGCGCCATGATGCCAGCCGGGTGGTGATCGCGCACAATCATCCGAGCGGCGATCCGAGGCCGAGCACCACCGACGTCGCCCATGCCCGGCGACTCGCGCAGGCGCTACAGCCGATCGACGTGCGCTTCGACGACCAACTCATCCTCACCCGTTCGGCGACGACCAGCCTCAGGGCGCTGGGGTTGCTTTAGGCTCGTTCGGCCGGGGAGCGCGGCAAGGGACGATCGCGGACGGATCGGGTCGCGGCCCCTGCGGACGGAACAGCGCGATATAGCCGCCCGCCGATGGCATCGCCTGGCGCTCGACCTGGACATAGCCGACCGCGGCGAACTCGCACTGGAGCAGCGCCGGCGGCGTGCCGTGGTTGCGGGTCTCGCGATTGGCGTCGACCACCACCACCGCGCCGTCGGGCTTCAGCGACGGCCGCAGGTTCCACAGGAACTCGTAGGGCGACTGGATCTCGTGATACATGTGCACCATCAGCACGCGGTCGAAGCTTGCCGCGGGTAGCTTGGGGTCAGCGGGTTCGCCGAGGCGCACCGAGACATTGTCGAGCCGCTCGCGGGTGACGCGCTGGGCGAGCGTGTCACGCACCGCCGGCACGATGTCCTCGGCCAGCACGCGCCCCTTGGCGCCGACGCGCTGCGCGAGGCGGATGGTGTAATAGCCCTCGCCCGCGCCGATGTCGGCGACGGTCATGCCGCGGGCGATGCCGGCCTTGTTCATCACCGTCGACGCTTCGTTGAGGCGGTCGCGCGCCTCCTCGGTCGACCAGCGCGGCGAGACGATGCTCGCGACCGGACGGTCGGCCGCAGGGAACTCGGACTTGTCGTCGTCCTGCCGATTCGCGAGCTCGACCGGCGCGCTTTCGCAGGCCGGGAGCAGCAGCAGCAATGCGAAGGCGGCCTTTCGGATCAATCGACGTCCTCCACCTCGACCTTCTCGCCGGTCACGCGCTGGGATAGCGCGGCGGCCATGAACTCGTCGAGGTCCCCGTCGAGCACGTCGGAAGGCGAGGTGGAGGTGACGCCGGTGCGCAGGTCCTTCACCATCTGATAGGGCTGCAGCACATAGCTGCGGATCTGGTGGCCCCAGCCGATGTCGGTCTTGGTCGCGTTCTCGGCATCGGCGGCGGCCTCGCGAATCGCCAGCTCGCGCTCGTAGAGCTTGGCGCGCAGTCGCCGATAGGCCTCGGCGCGGTTCTTGTGCTGGCTGCGGTCGTCCTGGCACTGGACGACGATGCCGGTCGGCAGGTGGGTGATGCGTACCGCCGAATCGGTCCGGTTGACGTGCTGCCCACCCGCACCCGATGCGCGATAGGTGTCGATGCGCAGCTCCGCCTCGTTGATCTCGATCTGGATGTCGTCGTCGATCACCGGATAGACCCATACCGACGAGAAGCTGGTGTGGCGCCGCGCCGCGCTGTCATAGGGCGAGATGCGCACCAGTCGGTGCACGCCGCTCTCGGTCTTGGCATAGCCGTAGGCGTTCTCGCCCTTGAGCAGCAGCGTCGCCGACTTGATGCCCGCCTGTTCGCCGGCGTGATGGTCGACCAGCTCGACCTTGTAGCCGTGGCGCTCGCCCCAGCGCGTGTACATGCGCTGCAGCATCTCGGCCCAGTCCTGGCTCTCGGTGCCGCCGGCGCCGGCGTTGATCTCGAGATAGGTATCGTTGGTGTCGGCCTCGCCCGACAGCAGCGCCTTCACCTTGTTCTCGTTGGCGCGCCTGGCCAGCTCGGCGAGGCTCTGTGTCCCCTCCTCGGCCATCGCCTCATCGCCTTCGGCTTCGGCCATCTCGATCAGCTCGGCGGTGTCGGCGAGCTCCTGCTCGATGGCGCGGGTCGCGGTGATCGCCTCATCGAGGCGGCGGCGCTCGCGCATCACCTCCTGCGCCGCCTTGGGATCGTTCCACAGCGCCTGGTCTTCGACGCGCGCGTTGAGCTCGTCGAGCCGGCGCAGCGCCTGGTCCCAGTTGAGGAAGCGGCGGAGCAGCGCGAGCGCGTCGTTGATGCTGTCGACATGGGCCTGCGCTTCGGCGCGCATGGGAATCAACTCCAAATCAAAATGTCCCCGGCGGACGTCGGGGATCTCAGGCAGCGAGCGATACGCCGGTGACACGAGATCCCGGCGCTTCGCCGGGATATAGGAACGCGGGCTAGTAGATTCCGCCTTCCCTTTGCAAGAAATCGCTGTCGCTCGGCCGTTGCTGGGCCTGGGGCGCGGCCTGGGTGGCGGTCGCGGCGGCCTTGGGGGCCTGGTCCTCCTGCGTGCGGCGGGCGCGGCGCGGCTCGGTCTCGGGCTTGAAGGCTTCCCAGATCACCGCCGGTTTGCCGTCGTTGGAGACTGGCCAGGCGCCATAGACCGGCCGCCCGCTGTTGCGGTCGATCCGCATCATGCGGATGCCCGGCGGGGCACGGAAGGGAACGACCGGCAGCCCTTCATAGGCTTTCTGCGCGAACGCCTTGAAGATCGGCGCGGCGATGGTGCCGCCCTGGGCATAGCCGCCGAGGTTCGACGGCGAATCATAGCCCATATAGAGCCCGCCGATCATCTGCGGCGTGCCGCCGACGAACCACACGTCGGTCGGGCCGGTGGTGGTGCCGGTCTTGCCCATCATCGGCCGGTTCAGGTCACGCAGGATCGTCGCCGTGCCCCGCTGGATCACGCCCTCGGTGATGTGGACCATCTGGAAGGCGGTGAGCGCGTCGACCGCCTGCCGCCAGCGGATCGTCGGCCGCGGCATCGGCTTGCCGTCCCAGTCGGGCGCGTTGCAGCGCTCGCACGCGCGCCAGTTGGCCGGCCAGATCACCTTGCCGTGACGATCCTGGACATAGTCGACCAGGGTCGGGGTCAGCGCGCGGCCCTGGTTCACCAGGATCGAATAGGCGTTGACCATGCGCGTCACTGTCGTCTCACCCGCGCCCAGTGCGTAGGAAAGATAGGCCGGCAGCTTCTGCTCGCTCACGCCGAGCTGCTGGATCATGTCGACGACATGGCTCATGCCGACCGTCGCGGCGGCGCGCACCGTCATCAGATTGCGCGATTGCTCGATGCCCCAGCGCATCGTGTGCGGCCCCGAGCCGCCGCCGCCGAAGTTGCGGAAGCATTTCTGGCCGAGCCGCGCACCCTGATAGACGCAGAACGGGCCGTCGACGATGATCGACGCCGGGGTCATGCCATTGGCGAGCGCGGCCGAATAGACGATCGGCTTGATCGTCGATCCGGGCTGACGCATCGCCTGCGTCGCGCGGTTGAACGAGCTGAGGCGCGAATCGAAGCCGCCCTGCATCGCCAGCACGCGGCCGGTCGAGGGCTCCTCGACCACGAACGCGCCGGAGATCTTGGGCACGCTCCGCAGCGCCCATTGCCCGTTCTCCGGCGCGACCGCGATAATGTCGCCGGGTTTGAGCGCGGCGAAGGCGGTGCCGCCCTGGCCGCGGACCGGCATCTGCGCGCCCCAGCGCGGCAGCGTGCCGGTCTTGCCGTCGCCGAAGCCGATCGTCGCGGCGTCGCCGCCGGTGCCGATCACGATCGCGGTGCGCCAGTCGGCATAGTTGATGCCGATGTTGCTCGCGACGAAGGGGCCGAACCAGCTGTCCCCCTCGATCACCGCATGGCCGAGCGGCCCCGACCAGCCGCGCCCGCGGTCGAAGCGCAGCAGTCCCTCGCGCAGCGCGTCCTGCGCATATTGCTGGAGCCTAGGATCGTAGGAGGTGCGCACCCACAGGCCGCCGGCATAGACGCTGTGCGGTCCGTCCTTGTCGGTCTCGCCGAAACGCTCGAGCAGCTGGCGGCGCACTTCCTCGACGAAATAACCGCCGTTGGGGTCGTAGCGCGGGCTGCGCCGGCTGACGGTGCCGAGCGGCTCGGCGACCGCCTGGTCGTGCTGCGCCTGGGTGATGAAGCGATTGCGCAGCATCTCGCCCAGCACCCAGTTGCGCCGCGCCAGCGCGCGGTCGGGGTAGCGGTCAGGACTGTAGTTGGACGGCCCCTTGGGCAGGATGGCGAGATAGGCCAGCTGCGCCAGGCTGAGCTCGTTCAGCTCCTTGTCGAAATAGGCATGGCTCGCCGCCTCGACGCCGAACGCGTTGCGGCCGAGCGAGATCGAGTTGAGGTAAAGCTCCAGGATCTGCTGCTTGGTCAGCGTGTCCTCGATCCGGAAAGCGAGCATCGCCTCTTTGGCCTTGCGGACATAGCTGCGCTCGTTGCCGATCAGCAGGTTCTTGGCGACCTGCTGGGTGATGGTGGAGGCGCCGATCGGCCGCTTGTCGTTGGTGAGGTTGGTGATCATCGCCGAGACGATGCCCGGATAGTCGACGCCGTGATGCTCGAAGAAGGTCCGGTCCTCCGCTGCCAGGAAGGCGCGGACCAGCAGCGGCGGATATTCGTCGTAGCTGAGCTGCACGCGCCGCTCGCGGGCGTAGCTGTGGATCGGCGTGCCGTCGCCGCCGCGCACGTTGGTCGGCAGCGGCGGCTCATAGGCCTTGAGCTTGTCGACCGAGGGCAGGCCGCTCGCGAGCGAGATCCAGAAGATACCGAACAGCACGGCGAGCACGCCCGCGGCGTAGCTCAGCCAGCGCACCCAGCGGCGCGTCCAGATGCGTCGGACGGCTGCCCAGACTCCGTTGGCATCACGCTGCAGGCGCAGGCGGAGGTCGGGCTGGTCGGCGGTACTCTCGGACATCGGCTCGGGGTTTAGCAGGTCCGGCGCGGGTTGGAAGTCAGCGTGAGGCCATCCGAGTGGCGAAATGGATTTCCACGGCGCGGCGCACACCCTCGGCGATCCTCTCGCGGCCCTCGCGCGAGTTGAGGAAATCGGCGTCGCGCTGATTCGATATATAGCCCGTCTCGAACAGGACCGAGGGCATGTCGGGCGCCTTCAGCACGATCAGCGAGGCCATGCGGTGGAACGGCGCCTTGGTCGCGATCAGCGGCCTGGCCTCGCGTTCGAGCAGGCCGGCGAAGCCCGCCGAGCTGTTCATCGTCTCGCGCTGGGCGAGGTCGATCAGGATCGACGAGATGTCGGGCGAGGCGTCGGCGAGGTCGACGCCCGCGAGCACGTCCGCCTTGTTCTCGCGCGCGGCGAGCCGGGCGGCTTCCTTGTCCGAGGCGACCTCGGACAATGTGTAGACGGTCGCACCGGTGGCGTCGGGGTTGCCGGCGCTGTCGCAATGCACCGAGATGAACAGCTTCGCACCGAGCCGCCGCGCGATGCCATAGCGTTCCTGGAGGATGAGGAAGCGGTCGTCGTCGCGCGTCATCGCCACGCGCACCTTGCCGCTGGCGAGCAGTTCGTCGCGGATCGCGCGGGCGACTTTCAGCGTCAGATCCTTCTCGCGCAGCTCACCGTCGGGCGAGAGCGCGCCTGGATCATGGCCGCCATGGCCGGCGTCGATCACCACCAGCGGACGCGAGGGATCACCGGTGACCGGCGGCAGCGGCGCCGCTCTAGCCGGCGGTGGCACCGCCATGCTGACGCTGTAGCCATGGCGCACCGGCGGCGCGAGATAGCTGAACGGCGGCAGGAAGCGCAGCCGGCCCTCGGCGGCGGCACGCGCGAAGGTGGCATCGTCCACCGTGCGCAGTGCGAAGGTGATGCTCCGGCCGTCGAAGTGGCCTTCGGTCGTGATCGCCGGCCGCGCAAGATCGACCACGACGTGCGCACCGCCGTGTTCACGATCTGCCAGGCCACTGCTTGGTCTCACCCCCCCGAGGACGAACGCGCCCGCCTCCGCGGCGCGGCCGTCGACGTCGAGCGTAATCGCATTGCCGCTCACCCGCACGTCGCTGAGGATGCCCGCCCACGCCGGTACGCCCGCGAGCCAACCGGCGAAAAGGGCGAGAAGGGCAAGCACCTCCGCGCTATGCCGTGTCGCCGCGGTCACGGTCCAGCCAAAACGCATGAGGAGCGCCCGTCAGGTGCCGGTGAGAGTCCGTTTGGAAATGCGCCTGATAGGCGCATTTCGGCGGCACCAGCCCGCTCCCCCACCCGGCCACCCACTAGCGTATCCTGATGGGTGGCCGGGTGGGGGAGCGGGCTGGTGCCGCTTTTCCAAACAGCCGCCGACGGCGGGCAAACGACGCCGCAACGGTTGTCCTTCCGGGCCGGCGATGCTACCTAGCCGGTGCCGGTACGGAACGGGACCGTTCCAAGCCGGCCGAGAAACCGCCGCGGCCGTCCGGGCCCGGCGCGCAATCAGGTTGACGCTGCATGAGGCAAAATCCGCTCCGCCTCCACCAGACCGCCGAGTGCGGCTGCGTGGACGGACCGGCCGCCCCGGACCACGGCTCCGGGCGGGCATCGGCAGCAGACGCATCATACCCATTCGTTCGTCCCGTAAGGCGCCGCACCGCCGGCGGAGGGACCAGCACATCGCGCGCGCCGCGCTCCCCAGCGGAGGCCGCGCGCGCCCGGAGAAACTATAATGACAATGCGCATGTTGATCGACGCTCGCCACCGGGAGGAAACCCGCGTGGCGGTCGTCAAGGGCAATCGAATCGAGGAATTTGACTTCGAATCCGCCGAGCGCAAGCAGCTCAAGGGCAATATCTATCTCGCCAAAGTGACCCGCGTCGAACCGTCGCTGCAGGCGGCGTTCGTCGACTACGGCGGCAACCGTCACGGCTTCCTCGCCTTCTCGGAAATCCACCCCGACTATTACCAGATCCCCAAGGAGGATCGCGACGCGCTGCTCCGCGAGGAGGCCGAGCACGCCGCCGAGGAAGCAGCGCTGCGGGCCGAGGCCGACGAGCATGACGACGACCATGCCGAGCACGACGACGAGCATCACGACGAAGTGATCGCCGACGGCGACGAGGATGCGCCCGTGCGCAAGCCCAGGTCGAACGGCTCCGACGATCACGCCGTCGAAGCCCTTCGCGAGCGCCGCATGAACCTGCGCCGCCGCTACAAGATCCAGGACGTGATCCGCCGCCGTCAGGTGCTGCTGGTCCAAGTCGTCAAGGAAGAGCGCGGCAACAAGGGCGCGGCGCTCACCACCTATCTCAGCCTCGCCGGCCGCTACTGCGTGCTGATGCCCAACACCGCGCACGGCGGCGGTATCAGCCGCAAGATCAGCAACGCCAGCGACCGCAAGCGCCTGAAGTCGATCATGGCCGAGCTCAAGCTGCCGCCGACGATGGGCTGCATCGTCCGCACCGCCGGCCTCCAGCGCACCAAGGTCGAGATCAAGCGCGACTTCGACTATCTCGCCCGCCTGTGGGACGGCATCCGCGAGACGACGCTGCAATCCTCAGCGCCGGCGCTGATCTATGGTGACAGCGATCTCCTCAAACGCGCGATCCGCGACATCTACAACAAGGACATCGACGAGGTCATCGTCGAGGGCGACGAGGGCTACCGTCAGGCCAAGGACTTCATGAAGCTGCTGATGCCCAGCCACGCCCGGCGGGTGAAGCACTACAGCGACCCGGTGCCGCTGTTCCAGCGTGCGCATGTCGAGGACCAGCTGTCGGCGATGTATCACCCGGTGGTGCAGCTGAAGTCCGGCGGCTATCTGGTCATCAACCCGACCGAGGCGCTCGTCTCGATCGACATCAATTCCGGGCGCTCGACCCGCGAGCACAATATCGAGCAGACCGCGACCGCGACCAATCTCGAGGCGGCGCAGGAGATCGCGCGGCAGCTCCGCTTGCGCGACATGGCCGGTCTCATCGTCATCGACTTCATCGACATGGACCATTCGTCCAACGTCCGTAAGGTCGAGAAGGCGATGAAGGAGGCGCTCAAGAACGACCGCGCCCGCATCCAGGTCGGCCGCATCAGCTCGTTCGGCCTGATGGAGATGAGCCGCCAGCGCCTGCGCACCGGCGTGCTCGAGGCGTCGACCCGCCAGTGCCCGCATTGCGAGGGCACCGGGCTGGTGCGCACCGCTTCCTCGGCCGGCCTGTCGGCGCTGCGCCTGATCGAGGACGAGGCGGCGCGCGGCCGCGGCTCCAACCTGCTGCTGCGGGCGAGCCAGGAGGCCGCGCTCTACGTGCTCAACAAGAAGCGCAGCGAGCTTGCCGAGATCGAGGACCGCTACGGCGTGACGATCGAGGTCGCTTCCGACGGCGAGCTCGAGGGCGCGCGCATGTCGGTCGAGGCCTCGGGCCCGCCGCCGGCCTATGCGCCCAAGTTCGAGCCGGCGATGGTCGACGAATTCGACGAGGTCCCGGAGGACATCGAGGACGAAATCGACGAGGAGCTGGAGGCCGAGGCCACCGAGAGCGAGCCGCGCCGCGAGCGGGTCGAGGGCGACGGCGAAGGCCGCCGCCGTCGTCGCCGCCGTCGTGGTCGTCGCGGTCGCGGCCGCGAGGCTGGCGGGGACGAGCACGGTGCCGAGGAGGGCGAGGCTCCGGCCGAAGCCGCCGAGGCGGTGCAGGAAGTGCCTGTCGAGACGGCGGCCGAGGGCGAAAGCGGCGAGCCGCGCAAGCGCCGCCGTCGTGGCCGCCGCGGCGGACGGCGCGGTGACGCGGTCGAGACACCGGTCGCGGAGGCCGATGCCGAAGCCGAGGCCGTCTCCGAACCTGAGCCTGCACCGGTAGAGGCCGAGGCCGAGCCGATCGCGGAGGAGGCGCCCAAGCCCAAGCGCACGCGTCGAAAGAAGGCAGCGGAGCCCGAAGCCGCCGAAGCGGTCGCCGAACCGGCGTCGGCGGAGCTCGCTGCGCCGGAGGCGGAAGTCGAGACCAAGCCCAAGCGCACCCGCCGCAAGAAGGCCGCTCCGGCCGAAGTGGAGGTCGAGCCCGCTCCGATCGAAACGGCGGCGCCTGCGCCCGCCAACGATGACGTGGCGGAAGCCCCCAAGCCCAAGCGCACCCGCCGCAAGGCGGCTGCCGTCGATGGCGCCGAGCCAGCCGAGGCCGCGCCGGCTCCCGAAGCCCCTGCCGCCGAGGCCGACGAAGCTGCGGCGAACGGAGAGGGCGAAGGGCCGCGCCGCGGCTGGTGGCAGCGGACCTTCGGCGCATGATGCGATAACAAGGCGTTGCGTCCGTTCCTTCGGGAACGGGCGCAGTCGCTTCAGGAGCGGTTCACGCGATGCCGGCAAAACGGCTTCAGATGCGAGCTTCGATGACGCGCTGGGCCAGGCTGCTGGCGGCGATGATCGCGGTCGCCGCGATGGCGATCGTCCAGCCGGCGGCCGCCCAGTCGATCCTGCGCGATGCCGAGACCGAGCAGCTCCTCGCCGACATGACCCGGCCGATCATCATCGCCTCCGGCCTGTCGCCGGCCAACGTCAAGGTGGTGGTGATCAGCGATCCCTCGATCAACGCCTTCGTCGCCGGCGGCCAGATCGTCTACATCCACTCCGGCCTGATCGACGCCGCCGACAACGCCAATGAGGTGCAGGGCGTCGTCGCGCACGAGATCGGCCATATCGTCGGCGGCCATGTGCCGCTGCAGGATCAGGGCTATCGCAGCGCGATGGGCATCTCGATCCTGAGCCTAGTGCTCGGCGTCGCCGCGATGGCGGCAGGCGGGGGCGAGGCGGGCGCCGGCATCCTCGCCGCCGGCCAGCGCGCCGCGCTCGGCAAGCTGCTCGCCTTCACCCGCACGCAGGAGGCGAGCGCCGATGCCGCGGGCGCGCGGTTCCTGAACGCGGCGGGCGTGACCGGCAAGGGCATGCTGAGCTTCTTCAAGAAATTGCAGAACCAGGAATTCCGCTACGGCGTCGATTCGAGCGAGGGCAGCTTCGACTATACCCACCCGCTGTCGGGCGAGCGCATCGCCTCGCTGACGCACGACCTCGTCGATTCGCCGTCGTGGAACAAGCCGCTCGATCCCGCCATCGAACAGCGTTTCAAGCGCGTCCAGGCCAAGCTGCGCGGCTACGTCAACGATCCCAAGCAGACGCTGGCTAAATATCCGACCTCCGACCAGTCGATCCCGGCGCATTACGCGCGCGCCTACGCCTATCACCTCTCGGGCTATCCCGATCAGGCGGCGGCCGAGGCGGCGGCGCTGGTCAAGGCCGCACCGCACGATCCCTATTTCCTCGAGCTTGAGGGCCAGATTCTGCTCGAATCGGGCAAGCCCAAGGACGCGCTGGCGCCGCTCCGCGAGGCGACCGAGGGCTCGCGCAACCAGCCGCTGATCGCCACCACCTTCGGCCACGCGCTGCTCGCGACCGAGGATCCGCAGAACCTGCCCGAGGCGGAGAAGGTGCTGCGCCAGGCGGTCGCGCGCGACGACGAGAATCCCTTCGCCTGGATGCAGCTCGGCACCGTCTACGAACGCAAGGGCGACGAGCCGCGCACCGCGCTCGCCACCGCGGAGCGCGCCAATCTGATGGGCGACGCGCGCACCGCGCTGATCAGCTCCAGGGCGGCGATGGCCGGCCTGCCGCAGGGCAGCTCCGACTGGATCCGCGCGCAGGACATCATGCTGGTCTCGCAGACCGCGATGGAAGAGCAGAAACGGAACCGACGCAATTGACCCTGAGACCCTTTCTCCTCGCGCTGCTGCTGGTGGCGGCAGGCGCCGTCGGCGGCGCGGCCGTGCTCGGCCTCCAGGCGCTGCGCCCGGCTCCGGCCGCCGGCGACGTGCGCGGCTATCTCCTCGCCCATCCGGAGGTGCTCCCCGAGGCGATGAACGCGCTGCGCGAGCGCGAGAGTGCCAAGGCGGTGGCGGCGAACCGCGGCGCGATCGTCGATCCCTTCCCGGGCGCAGTCGGCGGCAATCCGAACGGCGACGTCACCGTGGTCGCCTTCATGGACTATGCGTGCGGCTATTGCCGCGCGAGCCTGCCCGCGCTCGCCGAGCTGGTGAAGGTCGATCCGGGCGTCCGCATCGTCTACCGCGAGCTGCCGATCCTCTCGCCCGAGAGCCGCACCGCCGCCGAATGGAGCCTGGCCGCGGCCGAGCAGGGCAAGTTCATGCCTTTCCACGAGGCGCTCTACGCCGCCGGCCGCGTGAACCAGGCGACGATCGCCGCCGCCGCGGCCGCCGCCGGCCTCGACCGCACCCGCGCAAGTGCGGTGGCACGCTCGCAGCCGGTGGCGGCGGAGATCGCCAAGAACCTCAAGACCGCGGGCGAGCTGGGCGTGACCGGCACGCCGAGCTGGGTGATCGGCGACCGATTCGCCTCGGGCGCGATCGGCTATGACGCGCTGGTCGAGGCGGTGAAGGCGGCCCGGGCGAAAAGCTAGGCCTGCATCACTCACCCTCACCCCTGGCGGGCGCCTTGTCCCGCGCCCGTCCGCGCCCTACCTACGCCGCAGCAAAGGGGCCCATCCGTGGTGCAATCGATCCTCGCCGTCTCCGGCGTCAGCAAGACCTATGCGTCCGGCCATCAGGCCCTGAAACACGTCGATCTCGACATCCGCAAGGGCGAGATCTTCGCGCTGCTCGGCCCCAACGGCGCGGGCAAGACCACGCTGATCAGCATCATCTGCGGCATCGTCACGCCATCGACCGGCACGATCACCGTCGCCGGGCATGACGCGCTCGCCGACTATCGCGCCGCGCGCAGTCGGATCGGGCTGGTGCCGCAGGAGCTGTCGGTCGACATGTTCGAATCGGTGCTCGCCACCGTCCGCTTCTCGCGCCGGCTGTTCGGCCGGGCGGGGCACGACGCCTATATCGAGCAGCTGCTCAAGGACCTGTCGCTGTGGGACAAGCGCGACGCCAAGATCATGGAGCTGTCCGGCGGCATGAAGCGCCGCGTGCTGATCGCCAAAGCGCTCAGCCACGAGCCCGACATCCTGTTCCTCGACGAACCCACCGCCGGTGTCGACGTGTCGCTCCGCCGCGACATGTGGAAACTGATCGGGAGCCTCAGGGAACGCGGCACCACCATCATCCTCACCACCCATTATATCGAGGAAGCGGAGGAGATGGCCGACCGCGTCGGCGTCATCAACAAGGGCGAGCTGCTGCTGGTCGAGGACAAGACCGAGCTGATGAAGAAGCTCGGCAAGCGCGAGATGGACATCGCGCTGGTCGAACCGCTGGCGGCGATCCCGCCCGAGCTCGGCGAATGGCACCTGACCCTGGAGAACGAGGGCCGGACGCTGCGCTACGTGTTCGACGCGCAGGCGGAGCGCACCGGCATCCCGTCGCTGCTGCGCAAGCTTCCCGATCTGGGGATCGCCTTCAAGGACCTCGAGACCTCCAAGTCGAGCCTCGAGGACATCTTCGTCGACCTGGTGGAGCACAAGTGATGGGGTTCAACCACCACGGCGTCTGGGCGATCTATCGTTTCGAGATGGCGCGGGCGCTGCGCACGCTCTGGCAGAGCCTGGTCACGCCGGTGATCACCACCGCGCTCTACTTCGTCGTGTTCGGCGGCGCGATCGGCAGCCGGATGCAGGAGCTCGACGGCGTCGGCTACGGCAGCTTCATCGTGCCGGGGCTGATCATGATGAACCTGCTCCAGCTGTCGATCTCCAACGCGTCGATCGGCATCTACTTCCCCAAGTTCACCGGCACGATGTTCGAGCTGCTCTCGGCGCCCGTCTCGGCGATGGAGATGGTGCTGGGCTATGTCGGCGCGGCGGCGACCAAGTCGATCGTGATCGGGCTGATCATCCTGTTCACGGCGATGCTGTTCGTCCCCGTGCCGATCGCGCATCCGTTCATGATGCTGGCGATGCTGGTGCTGACGGCGCTGACGTTCAGCCTCCTGGGCTTCATCATCGGCATCTGGGCCAAGGGGTTCGAGCAGCTCTCGTTCGTGCCCGCGCTGGTGGTCACGCCGCTGACCTTCCTCGGCGGCGCCTTCTACACGATCAACATGCTGCCCGAGCCGTGGCGGACGGTCAGCCTCGCCAACCCGGTGGTCTATCTGGTGAGCGGCTTCCGCTGGAGCTTCTTCGACAAGGGTGACGTGTCGATCTGGGTGAGCCTCGGGTTCACTGCGGCCTTCCTGCTGCTGTGCCTGGGGGTGGTGGGGTGGATCTTCCGGACCGGCTGGCGGCTGAAGAACTGACGCACTCCCTCTCCCATTGGGAGAGGGAATTTGTCACCCGACCCGATGTTCGCCCTTTACCCAGCGTACCGTCCCCGACGACGCGCGCATCACCACGCTCTCGGTGGTCATCTTGGCGCCCTTGCGCTTGACGCCCGCCAGCAGCGATCCGTCGGTGACGCCGGTCGCGGCGAAGATGCAGTCGCCCTTGGCGAGCTCGGTGAGGTCGTAGATCTTGTCGAGCTCCTCGATGCCCCATTTGCGGGCGCGGGCACGCTCGTCGTCGTTGCGGAAGAGGAGGCGCCCCTTGAACTGCCCGCCGACGCAGCGCAGCGCCGCGCAGGCCAGCACGCCCTCGGGCGCGCCGCCGGCGCCCATGTAGACGTCGATGGTGGTGTCGGGATCGGTGGTCGCGATCACCCCGGCGACGTCGCCGTCGGGGATCAGCATGATGCCGCAGCCGACCGCGCGCAGCTCGGCGATCAGCTTCTCGTGGCGCGGGCGGTCGAGCACGCAGGCGATGATCTCGTTCGGCGCCACGCCCTTGGCGGCGGCGATCGCCTTGACGTTCTCGGTCGGGCTCTTGGCGAGGTCGATCACGCCCTCGGGATAGCCGGGGCCGACCGCGATCTTGTCCATATAGACGTCGGGGGCGTTGAGCAGGCAGCCTTCCTCGGCGATCGCCAGCACCGCGAGCGCGTTGGGTCCGGCCTTGGCGGTGATGGTGGTGCCCTCGAGCGGATCGAGCGCGATGTCGATCTTCGGTCCCTTGCCGATCGCGCTGCCGACCTTCTCGCCGATGTAGAGCATCGGCGCCTCGTCGCGCTCGCCCTCGCCGATCACGACGGTGCCGTCCATGTAGAGGTCGTTCAGCGCATGGCGCATCGCCTCGACCGCGGCGGCGTCGGCGTCCTTCTCGTTGCCGCGTCCGACCAGCTTCGCGGCGGCGATCGCCGCCGCCTCGGTCACGCGGACCATCTCCAGCACCAGCACGCGATCGAGGATCTTGCTCGCAGACGGCATCGACGGTCCCCCAGGGAAGCTTTGGCGGCGGGATAGGAGGCGCGGGGGCGATTGTCGAGGCTTGCCCCGCTCGGTTGGCCGGGGCATGGCTATCCGTCGGTCGTTTCGGAGTCGTTCGAATGCTCCTGGTGCCGCTGCTGATGCTGCTCGCCGACGATGACGCGCTGATCGCCGCCGCGCGCGAGCGGACGCGGGCGGAGGTGCCCTGCACCACCACCCATCGGTCCGACGAAATCCTGGTGTGCGGCCGGCGCGAGGCGGACCGCTACCGCGTGAGCTTCGTCACCACCGGCATCCGCGATTCGGTGCCGACCGAGCGCTCGCGGCTGCTCGAGCCCAAGGCCAACCCGTGCGGGCGGGTCGGCGCATCCTTTGCAGGATGCGGCTTCGTCGGGGTGACGGCGTCGACCAACGGCCAGTCGACCCAGGTAAAGCCGCGCGAGCTGGCGCCGTAGGGACCTTCTGTTTTCCCCGTTCGCCCCCAGCGAAGTCGAGGGACGCCTTACCTTTACCTAGCCGACTGTCCCTCGACTTCGCTCGGGACGAACGGAGCTTGTCGAAACCGGATAGGCCCTAACCGCCGAGCAGCGGCATCCACATCGGCTGACCGGCGACGCTCTGCGATCCGCGCAGCTTCTCCAGCGCCTGCGCGACCGCGCGCTCCTGCACCTCGTGCGTGACGATCGCGACCAGCACGCTGCCGTCCTCCGCGGCGCCGCGCTGGATCAGGCTCTCGATCGAGACCCCGGCATCGCGCATCGCCGCCGCGATCTCGGCGAGCACGCCGACCTTGTCGGGCACGGTGAAGCGCAGGTAGGCGCGCCCACGCCGCTCGCCGGAATCGGCGACGGGCAGCTCGTTCAGCGAGGCGGCAGGCATCGCGTAGGGCGGACCGAACTCGCCGCGCGCGATGTCGATGAGGTCGGCGACGACGGCGCTCGCGGTCGGCCCGTCCCCGGCGCCGGCGCCCTGGAACAGCAGCCGGCCGACGTAATTCCCCTCCGCCACCACCGCATTGGTCGAGCCGACGACATGCGCGAGTGGGTGGTCGAGCGGCACGAGATGCGGATGGACGCGCTGGAACAGCCCGTGCGCGCCGGCCTCGGCGATGCCGACCAGCCGCACGCGGAAACCGAGGGCGGCCGCCTCGGCGATGTCGGCGGCGATGACGTGGCGGATGCCGGTCACCTCAACCTGGCCGAACGCCGGCCGCGTGCCGAAGGCGAGGCTGGCGAGGATCGACAGCTTGTGCGCGGCGTCGACGCCATCGATGTCGAAGCTGGGATCGGCCTCGGCATAACCCAGCGCCTGCGCCTCGGCGAGCACCTCGTCGAAGCCGCGGCCTTCCGCCTCCATCTTCGACAGGATGAAATTGCAGGTGCCGTTGAGGATGCCGTAGACACGGCCGATCTCGTTGGCGGCGGCGCCCTCGCGCAGGCTCTTGATCACGGGCACGCCGCCCGCGACCGCCGCCTCGAACTTGAGCGCGGTGCCCTTCGCCTCCGCCGCTTCCGCCAGTTCGAGCCCGTGGTGTGCCATCATTGCCTTGTTGGCGGTGACGAAGCCCTTGCCCGCCGCGAGCGTTGCACGGGCGAGTGCCAGCGCCGGCCCGTCCGAGCCGCCGACCAGCTCGACCACCACGTCCGCCTCGGCGTGATTGGCGAGCGCGGCGGTATCGTCGACCCAGGTGAAGCGCGAGATGTCGACCCCGCGATCCTTGGCGCGATCGCGCGCGGAGACCGCGACCACCTCGATCGGTCGCCCGGCGCGCCGCGCGATCAGCTCGCGATTGGCGTCGATCAGCCGGATCACCCCGCCGCCGACGGTGCCGAGACCTGCGAGAGCGACGCGCAACGGTTTGGTCATTCAAATAGCCCTTCCTAAGCGCTGGTCCCGCTAGCGGAAGGCGGGATGGCGGAACAAGCCCGGCATCGCGAAGAATTATTTCTTGGGCGCTCCTACTGCGCCGCGCTGACCCGCCAGATCACGTTGCCGACGTCGTCGGCGACCAGCAGCGCGCCGGTCGCATCGGTGATCACCCCGACCGGGCGGCCCTGGGCCTTGCCCTCGGCATTGAGGAAGCCGGTGAGGACGTCGACCGGCTTGGTATTCGGCAGGGGGAAGCCGTTGCTGCCGAAGGGGACGTAGATCACCTTGTAGCCCGACGGCGGCACCCGGTTCCACGAGCCGTGGAGGCCGATAAACGCGCCATTGACGTAGTTCGCCCCGAGCTTGGCGTCGGCGGCGAAGGTGAGGCCGAGCGCGGCGACGTGCGCACCGAGCGCATAATCCGGCCGCTTCGAATATTCCTGCAGCGCGGGATTGGCGGGCTCGACACGCTTGTCGGGATAGCCGCCCCAATAATACCAGGGCCAGCCGAAATGGTCGCCGAGGTCGACCTCGGTCAGATAGTCGGGCGGCAGGTCGGAGCCGAGCATGTCGCGCTCGTTGACCACGGTGAACAGCCGGCCCGATCTGGGCTCGAAAGCCAGGCCGTTGGGATTGCGCAGCCCCGCGGCGAAGATGCGCAGCGCCTTGGTCTCCAGGTTGAGCTCGAGGATGTTGGCGCGGTATTTCTCCGCATCCAGCCCGTTCTCGGCGATGTTCGAGGACGACCCCACGGTGATGTAGAGCAGCTTGCCGTCGGGCGAGGCGAGCAGGTTGCGCGCCCAGTGATTGCCGCCGCCGGGCAGCCGCGTCACATGCTCGGGCTTGGCGGTGATCTTCGTCTGGCCCGGCTTGAACGGGAAGCGCACCACCGCATCGGTGTTGGCGACGTAGAGCCAGTCGCCGACCAGCGCCATGCCGAACGGCGAGTTGAGGCCGCCGACCAGCACCGTCTTCCCTTCGGCCACTCCGTCATGGTCGGTGTCGCGCAGCAGGGTGATGCGGTTGGCCGACGGCACGCCGGCGCCGGCGCGGCCCATCAGGCGGCGCATCACCCAACCCTGGATGCCGCCGCCCTCGCGCGGAGGCGAGTTGGTCTCGGCGACCAGGATATCGCCATTGGGCAGGCGATAGAGCCAGCGCGGATGATCGAGCCCGCTCGCGAAGGCCTGGACCTGCAGTCCCGCCGCCGCCTGCGGCTTGGCGCCGTTCTGCCAGCCGACCACGTCGGCGATCCTGACCGTCGGCACCGTCTGCCGGCGCGGCTCGGTGATGTTCGGGCGCGTGCCCGTCACCTGCTCGATCGGCGTCTGCGCCTGATCGGGCCGGCTGATCCACCACCAGCCGGCGGCGACCACCGCCAATACGAGGGCGAGGACGATCAGGATATGTCTGCGCATGGCCGCCAGCCTAGGCCGCGACGCAGGTGCACGCAACGTCAGGCGATCAGGTCGATCGCATTCCTCGCCAGCGCGTCCAGCTCTTCCCTGGGAGCGCCCGCCCGGGCGCGGATGCTGAGGGAATGAACGATCGCCGCGATGATGGGAGCATGGGGCCCGGCACGTTCGTCCCCCGCGTCGGCGAGAAGGCGTTCGATCCGCTCATCCTCCATCGCCAGGAAGTCGGCGAGGCGGGTTCGGATCTCCTCGTCGGTCACCGACGCCGTGGCGGCGGTGGAGACGAAGACGCAGCCCGAGGGCCGGTCCTCTCCGGTCAGATAGCCATCGATGATCGCGCGGAACATCGTCTCCAGCATCGGCCGCAGCGGCAGCTGCGCCTCCGCAAGGCGGTCGAAGCCGCGCGTCGCGCGCGCATGGGTGCGCTCGAGCGCCGCCAGGTAGAGCGCGCGCTTGTCGCCGAATGCCGAATAGAGGCTCGGCCGATTGAGCCCGGTCGCGTCCGCCAGCTCGTCGAGCGAAGTGCCGGCGAAGCCCCGCGTGCGGAACCGCTCCACCGCCGCGGCAAGCGCCCGGTCGGGATCGAAGCTGCGCGGACGGCCGCGAGGACGGGCAGGAGATTTTTGTACCATTTCGCAAAGAATCCTTGACCCGCTGAATTTCATGCGAGACAGTATGAAAATCAAGTCCAGCGGAGTCGCCAAGGGAGTTCCATGCCATGAAGCTCTATTTCATCCCCTTCGCCTGCAGCCTCGCGACGCGGATCGCGGTGATCGAGGCCGAGCTCGATGCCGATTTCGTCCAGGTGACGCCCGACGCGGTGCTCGCCGACGGCCGGCCGTTCCGGACGGTGAGCCCGATGGGCTATGTCCCCGCGCTGGAGACCGAGGCCGGCGTCACGCTGACCGAGGGCGCGGCGGTGCTGTCCTACATCGCCGATCTCGCCGCCGAGGGCGTGCTGGCGCCGCCGCTGGTCAGCGACGAGCGCTATCGCATGACGATGTGGCTCAACTTCGTCGCGACCGAGCTGCACAAATCGGTGTTCGCGCCGCTGATGGGCCGGGCGGCGGGCCCGGAGGAGCGCGCGGCGGCGAAGGCACGGGCGGCGCGGCCGTTCGCGGTGCTGGAGGCGCATTTCACGGAAGGGCGGCCGTTCCTAGTCGACACGTTCAGCGTCGCCGACGCCTATCTGCTCGCGGTACTCAACTGGTGCGAGCACGCCGGCGTGCCGATCGACGAGTGGCAGGCGGTGAAGGCCTGGCGCGGCGCGATGCGGCGACGGCCGTCGGTCGCGCAGGCGATGGCGGAGGAGATGCCGCTGCTCAAGGCGGCGTGACGGTTCGGCGCGGTTTCCCAAGGAAAAGAGATTGAGCCGCACTCCGTTCGTCACCCCGGCGAAGGCCGGGGTCCACCGGGCAACAAGTTAGCTGCTTGAACCGCTTGTCCAATGCTTGCCGCACGGTGGACCCCGGCCTTCGCCGGGGTGACGGTAGGGTTTGGAATTGCGGGATTCCACAAAAACCGGTGCCACGGGACTTAACGTGCCGACTCCGATCCGCTAGCGCGGCGCGATGGCGGCGGTCATCACCTGCGATGTCGCGATCGTGGGCGGCGGGCTTTCCGGCTGCCTGTTCGCGCTCGCATTGGCCGAGCGGCGGCCCGAGCTCCGCCTCCGGCTGGTCGAGGCGGGTGAGCGGCTTGGCGGCAATCATCTCTGGTCGTTCTTCGACCGCGACATCGCGCCCCCGCATCGCTGGCTCGTGGAGCCGCTCGTCGTCCACGCATGGCGCGGCTACGACGTCGCCTTCCGCGGCCTGACCCGGCATGTCGCCATGCCTTATCGAGCGATCACCTCGGAACGGATCGACGAGGTCGTGCGCCGGCGGCTGCCCGAAGGAACGGTCCTCACCGGCCGCAAGGCGCTGGCGGCGAGCCCGACCACCGTCATCCTTGGCGGCGGCGAAAAGATCGAGGCCGGCGGCGTGATCGACTGCCGTGGTGCGGGCGACCTCATCGCGCTGAAGCTCGGATGGCAGAAGTTCCTCGGGCGCGAGCTGGTGCTGGAGGCGCCGCACGGACTCGAGCGTCCGATGATCATGGACGCGACGGTCGAGCAGATCGACGGCTATCGCTTCGTCTACGCGCTGCCGCTCGCGTCCGATCGCGTCTTCGTCGAGGACACCTATTATTCGGATCGCCGGCCGGTCGACCGTCAGGTGCTCGCGCGGCGGATCGACGACTATGCCCGCGCGAAGGGCTGGACGATCGCAAGCGTCGCGCGCGAGGAGGCGGGATCGCTGCCGGTGGTGATCGGCGGCGATTTCGGCGCCTATTGGCGGTCGGGCGGAAACAAGGTCGCCAAGGGTGGCGTGCGTGCGGGGCTGTTCCATCCCACTACCAGCTACTCGCTGCCCGACGCGGTGCGCGCGGCCGCCCTGGTCGCGGGAGCGGCGGACCTCTCCGGCGAGGGGCTGCACGCGCTGCTTCATGATCATGCGCGGAAGGCTTGGCGGATGCGCCGCTTCTACCGCCTGTTGGGGGCGATGCTGTTCCGCGCCGCCGAGCCCAGGGAGCGCTGGCGGCTGCTCGAGCGCTTCTATGGGCTGGACGAAGCGCTGATCGCGCGCTTCTATGCCGGTCAGTCGAGCCTGTGGGACAAGGCTCGGGTGCTCGCCGGCAGGCCGCCGGTGCCGCTCGGCCGCGCGCTCGCGGCGATCCGGGGAGTGAGGTGATGCAGCGCGCGGTGATCATCGGCGCCGGCTTCGGCGGGCTCGCGCTCGGCATCCGGCTGCAGTCGGCGGGGATCGCCACCACCATCGTCGAGGCGCGCGACAAGCCCGGCGGGCGGGCATACGTCTGGCAGCGGGACGGCTTCACCTTCGACGCGGGGCCGACCGTGATCACCGCGCCCGAGGCGCTGCGCGAGCTGTGGCACCTGTCCGGCCGTGACATGGCGGACGACG
Source organism: Sphingomonas cannabina (assembly GCF_021391395.1). Taxonomy (NCBI): domain Bacteria; kingdom Pseudomonadati; phylum Pseudomonadota; class Alphaproteobacteria; order Sphingomonadales; family Sphingomonadaceae; genus Sphingomonas; species Sphingomonas cannabina. The sequence goes on from NZ_CP090059.1 coordinate 21,821, forward strand.
TGACTTTGGTGCCGGTCGATCCCTTCTACCGCCTCAGCTGGCCCGACGGGACCAGCTTCGACTATACAAGCGACGACACGCGGCTCCGGTCCGAGATCGCCAAGCTCGAGCCCGCCGATATCGCCGGCTATGCGCGCTTCCTGCAATATTCGACTGCCGTCTATGACGAGGGCTACGTCCGGCTCGGCGCGGAGCCGTTTCTCGACTGGCGGTCGATGGCGAAGGCGGCGCCGGCGCTGGTGCAGCACCAGGCATGGCGATCGGTCTATGCCATGGTGTCGCGCTTCGTGAGGAACGAGAAGCTGCGGCAGGCGCTGAGCTTCCACACGCTGCTGGTCGGCGGCAATCCGATGACGGCGAGCGCGGTCTACGCCCTGATCCACAAGCTCGAGCGCGAGAGCGGGATGTGGTTCGCGATGGGCGGCACCGGCCAGCTCGTCGCCGGGATGGCGCGGCAGTTCGAGCGACTGGGCGGCACGCTGCGCCTCAACGCGCGGGTCGAGACGATCGAGACGCTCGGCGATCGCGCAACCGGGGTGACGCTGGCGGGTGGGGAGACGATCCCCGCGGACGCGGTAGTGTCGAACGCCGACCTCGTCCACACCTATCGCCACCTGCTGCGCAGCTCGCGATCCGCGCAGCGCCAGGCGGACCGGCTGGAGCGCAAGCGCTTCTCGCCGTCGCTGTTCGTCGTCCATTTCGGGATCAAGGGGACCTGGCCCGGCATCCCGCACCACATGGTGCTGTTCGGACCGCGCTATCAGGGGCTGCTCGCCGACATCTACGATCACGGGCTGCTGAGCGAGGACCTCGCGCTCTACCTGCACCATCCGACGGTGACCGATCCGGACCTGGCGCCGCCCGGCCATTCGACCTTCTACGCGCTGGCGCCGGTGCCGCATCTCGGCAAGTTCCCGGCGGACTGGGAGCAGGTTCGCCCGATCCTGGAGAAGCGCATCCTCGACGAGGTCGGGCGGCGGCTGATCCCGGATATCCACGAGCGGATCGTGACGAAGTTCAGCTATGCGCCGAACGACTTCCGCGACGATCTCGGCGCCCATCTTGGCAGCGCATTCAGCCTCGAGCCGGTCCTGACGCAAAGCGCCTGGTTGCGCGCGCACAACCGGGACGATTCGATTCCCAATCTTTACCTCGTCGGCGCGGGGACGCATCCGGGCGCCGGCATCCCCGGCGTGGTGGCGAGCGCCAAGGCGACCGCGGGGCTAATGCTGGAAGGGAATGTGAAGTGAAGCGCGTTGCGGTCTATTGCGGTTCGGCGACACCGGCCGATCCGGTCTACGTCGAATCCGCCCGCGCGGTCGGGCGCTCTCTCGCCGAGCGCGGGATCGGCGTCGTCTATGGCGGCGGGCGGCTCGGGCTGATGGGCGCGGTGGCCGACAGCGCGCTCGCGGCCGGCGGTGAGGTGGTCGGAGTGATCCCGCAGGCGCTGGTCGACGCCGAGGTTGCGCATCGCGGCCTCACCGAGCTGCACGTCGTCGGCACGATGCACGAGCGCAAGCAGGCGTTCACCGACCTCTCCGACGGCTTCGTGACGCTGCCCGGCGGCACCGGCACGATGGACGAACTGTGGGAAGCGATGAGCTGGGCGCAGATCGGCTATCACGCCAAGCCCGTGGGGTTGCTCAACGTCGCCGGCTTCTACGACGGGCTGATCGCTTTCGTGCGGACGATGGGCGAGGTCGGATTCCTGCGTCCGCAGCATCGGGGGCTGCTGATCGTCGACGAGACGCTGGACGGGCTGCTCGGGAAGATGGCGGACTTCCGGCCCGCCACGACGATTGCGCAGATCGGCGCCAAGGATTTGTGACGGAGCGGTTCAGCCGATCGCGGTTGCCTTCCGCCATCCCGGCACGTGGAGGGCCGCCCAGCCGCCGAGCAGCGGAGCGAGCACCGCCGCCGCCTGCATCCATACTGGGCTGGGAAGCTGGATGACGTTGGCGATACCGCCAGCCGCGATCACGACCGCCACGATCCACGTCGCCGGCGGCCAGCCGGCGATGCGGAGCGCGATATGGCCGCCCACGAGCGCTCCGAGAAACCAGGCGAGCGCGACCAGCAGCTTGAGCGCGAGCGGCACCCCTTCGACATAGACCGCGAGCGCAGCCTTGTCGGTCATGTCGAGGCTGGCAGGCGGCGGCGCGATCCAGTGCCCGATCATCTCGACGACGAAGATCACCAGCATCGCGGCGACGATGCCGGCGATCACTCCTAGCAGCTTGCGCATTGTCGGTCCCTCCCTGCGCCGCCCGCTTCTACATTATTTCACGCCAGCGATCACGCGGAGGATGCACGGCAGTTGCATCGGCGCCGTACGCGCCTAACTTCTGCGCCCATGCCCCCCGCCTCCCCCGCCGGCGGCGCCGAACGCCCCCTGATCGGCACGCTCCGGCGCTTCCTTCCTTATCTGTGGCCGCCCGGCGAGCCGATGCTCAAGGCGCGTATCGTCGGGGCGCTCGTGTTCGTGTTGCTGTCCAAGATCGTGCAGGTCTATGGCGCTCCCTTTGCGCTGCAGGGCGCGGTCGACCGCATGGCGAGCGGGCCCCGCGACGCGGTCACCCTCGTCGTGCTGCTGGTGATCGGCTATGCCGCGGCGCGGTTCGGCACGATCGTGTTCGACAATCTGCGCAATGCGATATTCGAGCGCGTCGGCCAGGATGCGACGCGGCGGCTGGCGGCGGCGGTGTTCCGCCATCTCCACGACCTGTCGCTGCGCTTCCATCTCGAGCGACGCACCGGCGCGGTCACCAAGGTGGTCGAGCGCGGCACCAAGAGCATCGACACGATGCTCTACTTCCTCCTGTTCAACATCGCGCCGACCGTGCTCGAGCTCGGCCTCGTCCTCCAGATCTTCGCCAGCCGCTTCGGCTGGTGGCTGGTCGCGGGCACGCTGGTGATGGTCGCGCTCTACATCGTCTTCACCCGCGTGGTGACCGACTGGCGCGCGAAGCTCAGGGAGACGATGAACGACCTCGACACCGGCGCGGTCGCCCATGCGGTCGATTCGCTGCTCAACTTCGAGACCGTCAAATATTTCAACGCCGAGGACCGCGAAGCGCGCCGTTACGAGCGTGCGGTCGCCGCCTACGCCAATGCCGCGGTCAAGAGCGAGAATTCGCTGGCGTGGCTCAACATCGGCCAGGCCTTCATCACCAACGCGATGCTGGCGGGCGGCATGGCGCTGGTCGCCTATGGCTGGGCGCGGGGCGAGTTCTCGCCGGGCGAGGTGGTGCTGGTGTCGACCCTCTTGTCGCAGCTGTTCCGGCCGCTCGACCTGCTCGGCATGGTCTATCGCACCATCCGCCAAGGGGTGATCGACATGGGTGCGATGTTCGACCTGATCGATACGCCGTCCGAGGTGGTCGACGCGCCCGGCGCGCCGCCGCTGACGGTGATGCAGGGGCATGTCCGCTTCGAGGACGTGCGCTTCGGCTATGACGACGACCGGCTGATCCTGAAGGGCATCGACCTCGACATCCCCGCCGGCGCGACCGTGGCGGTGGTGGGGCCGTCGGGCGCCGGCAAGTCGACACTGGCCCGGTTGCTCTACCGCTTCTACGACCTGACCGGCGGACGCATCACGATCGACGATCAGGACATCGCCCTGGTCACGCAGCGCAGCCTGCGGGCGGCGATCGGGATCGTGCCGCAGGACACGGTGCTGTTCAACGACACCATCGGCTACAACATCGCCTATGGCCGCGAGGGCGCGGGCGAGAGCGAGATCCAGGCGGCGGCGCGCGGGGCGGCGATCGCCGGGTTCATCGAGGGGCTGCCCGACGGATACGAGACCCGCGTCGGCGAGCGCGGGCTCAAGCTGTCGGGCGGCGAGAAGCAGCGCGTCGCGATCGCGCGCACCCTGGTCAAGGACCCGCCGATCCTGATCCTCGACGAGGCGACCAGCGCGCTCGACAGCCGCACCGAGGCCGAGATCCAGGCGACGCTGGAGGACATCGAGGCGGGCCGCACCACCATCGTCATCGCCCACCGCCTGTCGACCGTTGTCCACGCCGACCAGATCGTAGTGCTGGAGGCCGGCCGCGTCGCCGAGCGCGGGACGCATGCCGAGCTGCTCCGGAGGAACGGGCTTTATGCGGAGATGTGGGCGCGCCAGGCGGCGGAGCAGGAGGCGGCGATCGCGGCGGAGTAGGGGGCGTCCACTCCCCTTCGTCATGCCGGACTTGATCCGGCATCCAGGACCACAAGCCGTGTCGCCAGCGACCCTGGATCCCGGGTCAAGCCCGGGATGACGATGGAAAGGAACACCCGACACTACGCCGCCGCATCCGCCAGAATCCCGCCCGCCTGCCGGTCGAACAGCGCGCGATACATCCCATCCTCGCGCGAGAGCAGCGTATCGTGCGGGCCGTCCTCGACGATGCGGCCGTGGTCGAACACCAGGATGCGGTCGAGCGCGCGGACGGTCGACAGGCGGTGCGCGATGACGATCGCGGTGCGGCCGGCCATCAGCCGCTCCATCGCCTGCTGGATCGCCGCCTCGCTTTCCGAATCGAGGCTCGACGTCGCCTCGTCGAGGATCAGGATCGGCGCGTCGGCGAGGAAGGCGCGCGCGATCGCCACGCGCTGACGTTCGCCGCCCGACAATTTGACCCCGCGCTCGCCAACCAGCGTGCGGTAGCCCTTCGGCAGCCGCGCGATGAAGCCGTGCGCATTGGCGAGCGCCGCCGCATGCTCGATCTCGGCCTGGGTCGCATCGGGCCGGGCATAGGCGATGTTCTCGGCGAGGCTGCGGTGGAACAGGATCGGCTCCTGCGCCACGATCGCGATCTGGCGGCGGAGCGATTCCTGCGTGGCGTAGGCGACATCCTGCCCGTCGATCAGCACCCGGCCACCGCTGACATCGTAAAGGCGCTGGATCAGCTTGACGAAGCTGGTCTTGCCCGAACCCGAGCGGCCGACCAGCCCGATGCGCTGGCCGGCAGGGATGGTGACGTCGAGATCCTCGAACAGCGGCTGCGTGTGGCCGCCGTAGCGGAAGCCGACGTGCTCGAAGCGGATGCCGCCCGCGGCGATCCGGATCGGCCGCGCGTCGGCCCGGTCGGCGACGCCGAGCGGATCGCGGTCGAGCTCCACCATCTCCTCCGCCTCGTTCACCGCCTGCTGCAGCTCGTGCGCGTACTGGCCGATGTCGCGCAGATAGCCGTGGACGACGAAATAGGTGGTGAGGACGTAGACGAGGTCGCCCGCGCTCGCCCGGCCATGCCACCACAGCCACAGCGCGCTGCCGGTGACCGAGGCCTGTACCGCCCACAGCAGCACGAGCTGCGCCGATCCGCTCCGTACCGCCCGGCGCCAGGCGCGCCGGGTGCGGCGGCGCCATTTCGCGAGGGTCCGGCCGAGCCGCGCGTCCTCGCGCGCCTCGGCGCCGAACGCCTTGACCACGGCGTTGGCCCCGATCGCGTCGGCCAGCATGCCGCCGACGCGCGTGTCCCACTGGTTGGAGAGGCTCGAGGCGGGCGCGACCACGCACGTCGCCAGCACCAGCGTCACGGTGCCGTAGGCGGCGGCGCCGAGCGCCATCACCAGCCCGACCGCGGGCCAGTGCAGCGCAAGCAGCACCATCGTGCCGAGCAGCGCGACCATCGAGGGCAGCATCATCATCAGCACCACGTCGTTGAGCGTGTCGAGCGCCCACATGCCGCGGGTGATCTTGCGCTGCACCGATCCGGCGAAATTGTTGGCGTGCCAGTCGGTCGAGAAGCGCTGGACACGACGAAAGGCGCCGAGCGCGGAGTCGGTCATCATGCCGAGCGTGAGCGGCGTCACCGTCGACCAGGCGAGGTGGCGCAGCGCCACCATCGCGAGTCCGAGCGCAACCATCATGGCGAAGGCGTGGAGCGCCGCATGACGTCCGGTCGGACCGAGCGCCAGCGCATCGGTCAGCCGGCCGGCGAACAGCGGCACCAGGATTTCCGCCATCGTCGCCGCGGTGATCGCGACGGCGATGAGCGCGGTGTTCCAGGGACGCCGCAGCCAATGGGCGAACAGGAACGACAGGACGGCGCGAATCGCGGCGTAGCCGCGACGGGAGGAATCGGTCATGCAGTGAGCGCGCGGGGGCACCGCGCGTCCTCTTTTCGGATCAGGGGAAAGGGCGAGCGGTCATCGCGTCGAGGCGGACCTCTCGCACGGACCTAACGGAAGCGGTGCCTGAACCTTCGGCGGAGGCGCATATGCGATGTCGTCATCATGCCCTCCTTCGCTGCTGGGGTGACCGACGGCTGTCTAGCAAATGCGGCGCGCATTGCCAACCGCCGCTGCCGTATCCCCATCCGTCATGCCGGCCTTGTGCCGGCATCCACCATGCGTCTGATCCTCACGGTTTAGGAGGCGCGGCACGGTGGACCCCGGCACAAGCCTGTCCCGAGCGACGCCGCAGGCGGCGTCGAGGGGCCGGGGTGACGGTAGGTTTATGACAAGGCATCACCGACCCAAGTTGCCAACCGTCGCCGGACAGGGGATAGAACGAAGCGTGACCGACCCTCGCGCGACGCTCCAGACCGTCTTCGGTTTCTCCGATTTCCGCGGTGTCCAGCATGCGGTGATCGAGCGCGTGCTCACGGGACACAGCACGCTCGCGGTGATGCCGACCGGCGCGGGCAAGTCGCTCACCTATCAGCTCCCCGCCGTCATGCTGGAGGGGACGTGCGTCGTCGTCAGCCCGCTGATCGCGCTGATGCACGACCAGCTCCGCGCCGCCGAGGCGGTCGGCATCCGCGCGGCGACCCTCACCAGCGTCGACACCAATCGGGCGGAGACGCGCGGGCGCTTCCTCGACGGCCAGCTCGACCTGCTCTACGTCGCGCCGGAGCGTGCCTCGGGCGCCGATTTCCGCGAGCTGCTGGAGCGCGGCCGCGTCTGCCTGTTCGCGATCGACGAGGCGCATTGCGTCAGCGAATGGGGGCATGATTTCCGGCCCGACTATCGCCTGCTGCGGCCGCTGCTCGATGCCTTCCCGACCGTGCCGCGGCTGGCACTCACCGCGACCGCCGACGCGCATACGCGCGCCGACATCCTCCATCAGCTCGGCATTCCCGACGAGGGACTGCTCGTCGCCGGCTTCGACCGGCCCAACATCCGCTACGCCATCTCGCCACGCGACAACGTCGGCCGCCAGGTCGCCGACCTGATCGCCGAGCAGCCGGGGCCCGGCATCGTCTATGCCCAGACCCGCGCCGCCACGGAGAAGCTCGCCGAGGGGCTGGCGCGCACGGGCCGCGAGGTGCGCGTCTATCACGCCGGCCTGGATCCGGCGGTTCGGGCGGCGAACCAGGCCGCGTTCGTCGCCTCGGAGAGCATGGTGATGGTGGCGACGGTCGCGTTCGGCATGGGCATCGACAAGCCCGACGTGCGCTTCGTCGCCCATGCCGGCCTGCCCAAGTCGATCGAGGCCTATTACCAGGAGACCGGCCGCGCCGGGCGCGACGGCGATCCGGCGGTGGCGCATCTGTTCTGGGGCGCCGACGACTTCGCCCGTGCCCGCCAGCGCATCGGCGAGGTCGAGGCGGCGCGCCAGGCGGGCGAGCGGGCGCGGCTCAACGCGCTGGGGGCGCTGGTCGAGACCGCCGGGTGCCGCCGGCGCATCCTGCTCCGCCACTTCGGCGAGACGCTGGAGCGGGACTGCGGCAATTGCGACAATTGCCTCAACCCGCCGGCCGCGATCGACGCGACGACGACGGCGCAGAAGTTCCTCTCCGCCGTGTTCCGCACCGGGCAGATGTTCGGTGTCGGCTATGTCGAGTCGGTCCTGTTGGGGCAGTCGAGCGAGCGCAGCCTGATGAACGGGCATGAGCGGCTGTCGGTGTGGGGAATCGTCGACGGCGAGGAGACCGCGCTGCTGAAGCCGGTGTCGCGGGCACTGCTGCTGAAGGACGCGCTTCGGACCAACGCCCATGGCGGGCTGGAGTTCGGCCCCGCCGCCAAGCCCATACTGAAGGGTGAGGCGACGCTGGCGCTGGTGCTGCCGCCCAAGCGCGAGCGGCGGCGCAAAGGACAGGCGAATGGGGCGGCGAATCCCGTCGGCGATCCGCTGTTCGACGCGCTGCGGGCCAAGCGCCGCGAGCTCGCGCAGGAGGCGGGCGTGCCGCCCTATGTCATCTTCCACGATTCGGTGCTGCGCGAGCTCGCCGCGTCGAAGCCGGACAGCCTTGCGGCGATGAGTCGCATTTCAGGCGTTGGCGCGCGCAAGCTGGATGCGTATGGCGAGGCATTCCTATCCATCATTCGGGGGGGCGGCATGATCCGCAGAATCGACGATCATGTTTCGGTGGCACCGCAGATTACCGTGCGGGAAGTGATCGAGGCCGCGCACGCCGGCTTCACCGAGATCGTCAACAACCGGCCCGACGGCGAGGAGCCCGGTCAGCCGACCGGCGCCGAGATCGCCGCCGCCGCCGAGGCGGCCGGGATCGAATATCGCGCGATTCCCGTCACGCACGCCGGCTTCTCCGGCAGTCAGGTCGAGGCCATGGCGGCGGCGCTGACCGCGGCCAAGGGGCCGGTGCTCGCCTATTGCCGGTCGGGCACACGCTCGGTGCATCTCTGGGCGCTGGCGCGGGCGCGGATGGGCGACGATCCCGAGACATTGGTCACCAAGGCGCACCACGCCGGCTACGACATCTCGGGCATCCGCGCGATGCTCGACACGCTGGCCGCCGCGCACAAGTGAGCTGGACGATCCTCGCCGGATCGCTGGCCGCGGTGCTGGCGCTGGCGGGGTTCGCGCGGTGGCTGCGGCTGGGCGAGAGCCGGATCGACGATCCCGACCGCGCGCGCGAGCACGCCGAGGCGCTGCTCGCCGGGTTCGAGGCCGGCCGCGTGCTGCTGAGCGAGGACGGCCGCGCCGCGCTGGTTGCGGGCAACGGCACGATCGCGGTGCTGAAGCGTCACGGCGCACGGGTCGCGGCGCGCCGGCTGGTGCCGCCCTTGCGGATCCGCGAGGCAGTCGAGGGGATCACCGTCGAGACGGGCGAGCGCTGGTTCGGTCCGGTCACCCTGACCGGGGTCATCGCCGACGACGTGCGCGGACTGGAAGCCTCGCTGACACTGGTGTAAGCGACGGCGGGTGCCCGACCTGCCCGATCCCGTCACGCTCGCGATTCCCGCCTTCGTGCTGCTGGTGGCGCTGGAGATGCTGGTCGCGAGGGTCCGTGATCCGTCGCGTTACGAGCCCAGGGACACGCTGACCTCGCTGCTGCTCGGGCTCGGCAGCACCGTCGCCGGGGTGCTGAGCGCCGGAGCGGTGCTGGCGGTGTCGCTGTGGGTCTATCGTTTCCGCATCTTCGACATCGGCTGGCAATGGTACTGGTTCGCCGCCGCCTTCGTGCTCGATGACCTCGCCTATTACTGGTTCCACCGCACCGCCCACCGCGTGCGCTGGTTCTGGGCGAGCCATGTCGTCCATCATTCGAGCCAGCACTACAACCTCTCGACCGCGCTCCGGCAGACCTGGACCGGGCTGATCGCGCTCAGCTTTCTGTTCCGCCTGCCGCTGTTCCTGATCGGCTTCCCGCCGGCTATGGTATTCTTCGTCGCGGGGTTGAACCTCATCTACCAGTTCTGGATCCATACCGAGACGATCGGGCGGTGCCCCAAGTGGTTCGAGGCGGTGATGAACACGCCGTCGCATCACCGCGTCCACCACGCGATCAACCCACGCTACCTCGACCGCAACTATGCCGGCGTGTTCATCGTCTGGGACAGGATGTTCGGCACCTTCGAGCCCGAGCGCGACGAGGACCGGCCGCGCTACGGCATCGTCAGGAACCTCGGCAGCTTCAACCTGCTGTGGGCCGCGTTCCACGAATGGATCGGCATCGCCCGCGACGTCTGGCGCGCGCCGGGTATCGCCAACAAGATCAGATATATGACGGCACCGCCGGGCTGGAGCCACGACGGCAGCCGCGAGACTTCGGAGGGGATCCGTGCGGCCTGGATCGCGCGGCAGGAGGGCCAATGGACGACGCCGACATCATCGTCATCGGATGCGGATCGGGAGGCGCCGCGGCCGCGGGCCGCCTGAGCGAGGGCGGGAAGTACCGCGTCGCCGTGCTGGAGGCGGGCGGGCGCAACGCCTCCGCCACCACGCTGATGCCGGCGATGCTCGCGCGGCAGACGCCGAAGACCAACTGGGCCTATGAGACGGTGCCGCAGCCCGGGCTCGGCGGCCGGCGCGGATACCAGCCGCGCGGGAAAGGCCTCGGCGGGTCGAGCGCGATCAACGCGATGCTCTACGTGCGCGGCAATCCCTGGGATTACGACAATTGGGCGGCGCTGGGCTGTACCGGCTGGTCCTATGCCGACGTGCTGCCGGTGTTCCGCCGCGCCGAGCACAATGTCCGCGGTGCCGATGCCTGGCACGGCGGCGACGGGCCGCTGTGGGTGAGCGAGCAGCTCTGCCCGCACCCGGCGAGCTTCGCCTTCATCGAGGCGGCGGCGAGCCTCCAGCTCCCGCGCAACGACGATTTCAACGGCGAGCGGCAGGAGGGCGTCGGGCTCTACCAGGTGACGCAGCGCGGCGGCGAACGCTGGACCTCGGCGCGGGCCTATCTCGGCGAGGCGCGGCCGAACCTCGCCATCCTCACCGACGTCGTCGCCGAGCGCATCCTGTTCGAGGACGGCCGTGCTGTCGGCGTCGCCTATCGACGCAAGGGCGAGCGCCGCACGATCCGGGCGAAGGGCGCGGTGATCCTCGCCGGCGGGGTGTTCGCGACGCCGCAGCTGCTGATGCTGTCGGGCATCGGCGAGGGTCGTCAGCTCGCGGAACACGGAATCCCCGTGACGGTCGACCGGCCCGCGGTCGGCGCCAACCTCCAGGATCACTGCGACTATACCGCGATCTACGAGAGCGACGCGCCCGGCCTGATGGGCAAGTCGCTGAAGGGCAATCTCCGCGCGCTCGGCGCCATTGCGCAGTGGCACCTGAAGCGGACCGGCGCGATGACCACGCCCTTCGCCGAGAGCGGCGCGTTCGTGACGGTCGATCCGGCCTCGCCCGCGCCCGACATCCAATATCATTTCGTGATTGCGCCGGTCGACGACCATGGCCGCGCCACCGCCGGCGGCCACGGCTACAGCTGCCACGCCTGCGTGCTGAGGCCCGAGAGCCGCGGCAGCGTGCGCCTGGCGAGCGCCGACGTCGCGGATGCGCCGCTGATCGATCCGGCCTTCCTCGCCGATCCGCGCGACATGGCGCTGCTGAAGCAGGGCGTGCGGCTCATGTACCGCATCATGGCCGCACCGCCGCTCGCTGCCTATGGCGGGCGCGAGCGCTATCCGGTCGATCCGGACGACGACGAAGCGCTCGAGGCGATGATCCGGGCGCGGTCGGACACGATCTACCATCCGGTCGGTACGGCGCGGATGGGGAGCGACGCGGATGCGGTGTGCGATCCCAGGCTTCGCGTGCGCGGCGTCGACGGGCTCTACGTCGCCGACGCCTCGATCATGCCCAGGCTGGTGAGCGGCAACACCAACGCGCCGACGATCATGATCGGCGAGCGCTGTGCCGATTTCGTGCGGGCGGATTTGGGGTGAGAACTCTTCAAAATCCTCTCCGGAACGAGGAGGGGGACCGCCGCATCGGAGCCCGCCGCCGAGGGCCCCCTCCACCAAGCCGCTCCGCGTCTTGGTCCCCCTCCCCGTTCCGGGGAGGATTTTGGATCAGGTCCGCCCCTTGAACCCCTGCGCCACCACATACCATTCCGACGAACCCTTGCGGCTGGCCGGCGGCTTGGCGTGCTTCACCGTCGCGAAATTGCGCTTCATCTCGGCGACCAGGCTCGAATCCGCGCCGCCGGCGAACACCTTGGCGACGAAGGTCCCGCCCGGCTCCAGCACCTCGATTGCGAACTGGTGCGCCGCCTCGACCAGCGCCATCGTCCGCAACGCATCGGTCTGCGGATGACCCACCGTGTTCGCGGCCATGTCGGAGAGGACGAGGTCGGGCGCGCCGCCCATCGCCTCGCTCAGCCGCTCCGGCGCGCGATCGTCGAGGAAATCCATCTGGAAGATGGTGACGCCCTCGATCGGGTCGACCGGCAGCAGGTCGATGCCGACCACCGCAGCCTTGGGCGCCTGCCGCCGCACCACCTGCGTCCAGCCGCCGGGCGCGATGCCGAGGTCGACCACCCGCTTCGCGCCCTTCAGGATGCCGAACCGTTCGTCGAGCTCGATCAGCTTGTAGGCGGCGCGGCTGCGATAGCCCTCCGCCTTGGCGCGCTTGACGTAAGGATCGTTGAGCTGCCGCTCGAGCCAGCGCGTCGACTGCGCGCTGCGGCCGCGCGCGGTGCGCACGCGCGTGCGCAGGCCTCCGCCGCCCCGGCTCAATGTCGCGATCCCATCAGCCGCCGCAGGATGCCCTCGCGGATGCCGCGGTCGGCGATGCCGAGCTGTTCGGCCGGCCACAGGTCGAGGATCTCCTCCAGGATCGCGCAACCCGCCACCACCAGGTCGGCGCGCTCCTGGCCGATGCAGGGCACCGCGGCGCGGCCGGCCATGTCGAGGCTGGCGATGCGCCGGCTCACCTCGCGCATCGCGCTCGCCGGCATCAGCAGCCCATCCACCGCCGACCGGTCGTAGCTGGAAAGGCCGAGGTGGACGCTGGCGAGGGTGGTCACCGTTCCGCTGGTGCCGAGCAGCCGCAGGCTCCCCTCGCGCGGCGGCAGGCGGTCGGCGAACGGGGCGACCGCCTCGCGCATCTTGTCACGCATCACCTGATAGGTGCCGGGGCCGCCGATGCCGACGCTTTCGGTGAGCGACACCACGCCCCAGGGCGCGCTGTGCCAGTCGAGGATCGCGGGAACGGGCGATCGCGTGTCGACCAGCACCAGCTCGGTCGAGCCGCCGCCGATGTCGAACACCAGCGCCGGCCCCTCGCCCGGCTCGATCAGCGCGTGGCAGCCGAGCACGGCGAGCTTCGCCTCCTCCTCGGCGGAGATGATGTCGAGCAGGATGCCGGTCTCCGCATAGGCGCGCTGGATGAACTCGGCGCCGTTGAGGGCGCGGCGGCAGGCCTCGGTCGCGACCGAGCGGGCGAGCGCGACATCGCGGCGGCGCAGCTTGTCGGCACAGACCCTGAGCGCGGCGATGGTGCGCTCGATCGCCTCCTCGGACAGCCGGCCGGTGGCGGCGAGTCCCTCGCCGAGCCGCACGATGCGGCTGAAGGCGTCGACCACCGCGAAGCCGTTCGCCTGCGGGCGCGCGATCAGCAGCCGGCAATTGTTGGTGCCGAGGTCGAGCGCGGCATAGTGCCGCGCGTGCGGCCAGCGCCCGCGCGCTGGAACCTCTGGAGCCGGTCGCGGCGCATCGTGGCGCCGGGCGGTCGGCATGCTGGCGGGTCGATCCCCCACGTGCCGTCGTACTCACTACTTATGTTCTCGTCCGTCACGGCGCCGTATTGCGCCGCTCGGTGCTTGGGGCCGATGCTAGCGGCGTGGCGGCGAAACGACAAGCGGGGCGGTTCACGGGCGTTGACAGCCGGGGAGGCGCGCCCTAATTGGCGCGGCCCATTGCCCTGTCGTCTAATGGTAAGACTACGGACTCTGACTCCGTCAATCGTGGTTCGAATCCACGCGGGGCATCCACTCTCCTCTCTTCCCGCTATGATCGCTGCATGATGCCGCGATTCGCCCTTCTTCCGCTTGCCGCGCTGCTGTTCGCCCTGCCCGCGATGGCGCAGGATGCCGTCACGCCGCCCAATCCGCCCGCACCCAAGCCGGCGACGGTCAAGGTGACGCTCGCCACCACCGAGGGGCCGATCGTACTCGAGCTCGAGAAGGAGCGGGCGCCGGTCACCACCGCCAATTTCCTGCGCTACGTCGATGCCAGGCGTTTCGACGGCATCGCCTTCTATCGGGCGATGAAGCTGTCTTGGGGCGGGCTGATCCAGGCCGGGCAGCGCGATCCGCGCAAGCTGTTCCCGCCGATCGCGCATGAGCCGACCACCCAGACCGGGCTCAGCCATACCGACGGCACCATCTCGATGGCCCGATTCGCGCCGGGGACGGCGACCGCGGACTTCTCGATCATGATCGGCGACATGACCGGGCTCGACGCCAATCCCAAGGCAACCGGCGACAACACCGGCTTCGCGGCGTTCGGCCATGTCGTCGAGGGGATGGACGTGGTGCGGAAGATTCAGGCGGCACCGGTCTCTCCCACCGAAGGGGAGGGCGCGATGAAAGGCCAGATGCTGGCGGCGCCGGTCAAGATCCTGACCGCGCGACGGACGCCTTAGGTCGCGACGGCGAGCGCCTTCGCCGCCTCCGCACCGGTCCAGTCGACGGCGCCGCTCACGCGCCACACCTCTTTCCCCCGCGAATCGTAGAGGATCGTCGTCGGCAGATTGGCGCCGAGCCCGGTGCTGAACGCGATCTTTGGATCGAGCGAAGGCCGGATCGCCTTGTAGCCGCCCTTGGCCCAGAAGGGCGCGACCTTGGACGGGTCGAGGTCCTGCGCGAGGGCGATCACCTGGAGCTTCGCCCCCTCGCGCGCCGCCAGCGCGTCGAGCGAGGGCATTTCCTTGATGCACGGTGCGCACCAGGTCGCCCAGAGATTGAGCAGCACCGGCTTGCCGCGATAGTCGGCGAGCGTCACGTCCTTGCCCGCCGGGTCCCGGAAAGCGAAGTCGGGCGCCGCCTCACCCTTGTGCGTCGCGTCGAAGCTGCCGGCCTTGGGAGCCGCGGCGGACGGCGCGGCGACCTCGTCGGGTGCGGGCGGGGGCACGTCGTCGGCGGTATTGCCCGCGCCCACATTGCCTTGTGCCGCGGGCGGCGATTGCCTATCGCAGCCGCCGGCCAGCAGGGCCATGACGAGGACCGGAGCCATCGCTGATCGCATGAGCAACTCCAATTCGATGTGGGGCGGGCGGTTCGCCGAAGGCCCGTCGGCGGTGATGCGTGCGATCAATGCCTCGATCCCGTTCGACAAGCAAATGTGGCGGCAGGATATCGCCGGGTCGAAGGCGCACGCGGCGATGCTGGGCGCGCAGGGGATCGTCGATCAAGCCGACGTCGATGCGATCCTCGCCGGGCTCGACCAGGTCGCGGCCGACTATGAGCGCGACGGCGTTCCCGAGGACCTCGCCCTCGAGGACATCCACATGCTGACCGAGGCGCGGCTCGCCGAGAAGATCGGGCCGGCGGCGGGCCGGCTCCATACCGCGCGCAGCCGCAACGACCAGGTCGCGACCGACTTCCGCCTGTGGGTGCGCGACGCGATCGACCAGGCAGAGGCGGCGCTCGGCGGCCTCCAGGACGCCCTCATCGCCCGCGCCGAGGAGCATGCCGCCAGCGTGATGCCCGGCTTCACCCATCTCCAGAGCGCGCAGCCGGTGACGCTCGGCCATCACCTGATGGCCTATCACGACATGATCGCGCGCGACCGCGGCCGCCTCCGTGATGCGCGCGCACGGCTCAACAGGTGCCCGCTGGGATCGGCGGCGCTCGCCGGCACCGGCTTCCCGATCGACCGTGAGGCGACGGCGAGGGCATTGGGCTTCGACGGCCCCACCACCAACTCGCTCGATTCGGTCAGCGACCGCGACTTCGCCATCGAATATCTGACGGCGGCCAGCCAGTGCGCGCTGCACCTCTCGCGCCTCGCCGAGGAATTCGTGCTGTGGGCGTCGCAGCCGTTTGGCTTCGCGAGCCTGTCGGACCAATGGTCGACCGGCAGCTCGATCATGCCGCAGAAGCGCAACCCCGACGCCGCCGAGCTGGTGCGCGGCCATGCCGGGCGGATCACCGGCTGCCTCGTCAGCCTGATGGTGACGATGAAGGGCCTGCCGCTCGCCTATTCCAAGGACATGCAGGACGACAAGCCGCCGGTGTTCGAGGCGCACGGCCTGCTCGCGCTGTCGATCGCGGCGATGACCGGGATGGTCGAGAGCGCGACCTTCCGCACCGACCGGATGCGCGCGGTCGCCGAGACCGGCTTCTCCACCGCCACCGACCTCGCCGACTGGCTGGTCCGCGAGGCGGGCGTGCCGTTCCGCGAGGCGCACCACATCACCGGCCGCGCGGTCGCCCATGCCGAGAGTCTGGGCGTGCGGCTCGATTCGCTGCCGCTCGGCGCGTTCCGCGACATCGACGAGCGGATCGACCGCCGCATCTTCGACGTGCTCAGCGTCGATGCTTCGGTCGCGAGCCGCACCAGCTTCGGCGGCACCGCGCCGACACGCGTGCGCGAGGCGGTGGCGGCTGCCAAGGCGGCACGGGAGGCCGAAAGATGAAAGCGATCGCCCCGATCCTTATCCTGCTGCTGGTCGCCGGCTGCGGCGGCCGCGGCGCGCTCAAGCCCGCGCCGGGCCAGGCGCTGCCGGTCAAACCCTATGGCGCACAGGCGACGCCGACGCCCGACCAGTTGATGACCCCTAGTGCCCAAGCCCGTCCCGAACGCACCGACGAGCTGCTCAAGAGCTCCGAGGAACGCGACAGCGACGAATTCGACCTGCCTCCACGCTGACCAGGGCCAGAGCTTCCGAATGACCCATTTCCACCTGAAGAACGGCGAGCTCCACGCCGAGGACGTCCCGCTCACGCGCATCGCGCGGGAGGTCGGCACGCCCGTCTATGTCTATTCCCGCGCGGCGTTCGAGGCGAACGCGCGATCGCTGCAGGAGGGGCTGGCACAGGTCCCGAACGCGCAGCTCGCCTATGCGATCAAGGCCAATCCCAACCTGGCCGTCGTCAACGTGCTGGCGAAGCTCGGCTATGGCGCCGATGTCGTGTCGGCGGGCGAGATGCATCGCGCGCTCGCCGCGGGAATGCCGCGCGAGACCATCCTCTTCTCCGGGGTCGGCAAGCGCATCGACGAGCTCGAGGCGGCGCTCGACGCCGGCATCGGCCAGTTCAACCTCGAGATCGAGGAGGAGGGCGCCGTGCTCTCCGAACTGGCGCTCGCCCGCGGCGTCCGCGCGCCCGCGGTGCTGCGCGTCAACCCGGACGTCGACGCCGGTACCCACGCCAAGATCTCGACCGGCAAGGCCGAGAACAAGTTCGGCGTCGCGATCAGCGAGGCGCCGGCGATCTATGCCCGGCTGGCGGCGCTGCCGGGCCTGGCGATGCGCGGGATCGCCAGTCATATCGGCAGCCAGATCGCCGACCTCCAGCCGCTGGAGATCAGCTACCGCCGTCTCGGCGAGCTGGTTGCCGAGCTGCGCGCGGCGGGTCACACCGTCACCCATGTCGACCTCGGCGGCGGCTTCGGCGTCGCCTATCGTCCGGGCGAGGTCTATCCCACGCCGGCCGAGATCGGCGCGATGGTCGCGCGCGCGACCGCCGGCTGGGACGTCAAGCTGATGTTCGAGCCGGGCCGCTTCATCGCCGGCAACGCCGGGGTGCTGCTGACCGAGGTGATCTGGGTGAAGCCGGGCGTCGGCAATCCCTGGGTGATCGTCGACGCGGCGATGAACGACCTCACGCGCCCGGCGCTCTACGACGCCTATCACGGCTTCAGCGCGGTGCGCCCGAGCGGCGAGCGCGTGACCGCCCATATCGCCGGCCCGGTCTGCGAGAGCGGCGACACCTTCGCCAAGGGCCGCGAGATCGATGCCGTCGTGCGCGGCGACCTCGCCGTGTTCCACACCGCCGGGGCCTATGGCGCGACCATGGCCTCGACCTACAACAGCCGCGCGCTCGTGCCCGAGGTGCTGGTCGACGGCGACCGCTACGCCGTGGTCGCCGACCGCATCGCCGCCGGCACGATCATGGCGGCGGAGCGGGTGCCCGAGTGGCTGTGACCCTCCACAGCCTGCCGCTGTTCGCGCGGCTGGCCGGGCGGCCGGTGATCCTGGTCGGCGAGGGGCACATCGCGGACGCCAAGCGCCGCCTGATCGAGCGCGCCGGCGGCCTCGTCGTCAGCGAGGAGAATGCGGAGGCGCGCTTCGCCTTCGTTGTCGGCGACGAGGCGGCGGCGATCCGGCTGCGCGCACGCGGGCTTCTGGTCAACATGGCCGACCGCCCGGACCTCTGCGACTTCACCATGCCGGCGATCGTCGAGCGCGGCGACGTGGTGGTCGCGGTCGGCACCGGCGGCGCCTCCGCCGGCCTGTCGGCGCAACTCCGCCAGCGGCTGGAGACGTGGCTGCCCGCCGGTCTCGGCGCGCTGGCGGCGGGGCTCAAGGGAGCGCGCGAGGCGATTCACGCGCGCTGGCCCGACTTCGACGACCGTCGCCGCGCGATCGGCGCCGCGCTCGCCGAGGGCGGGCCGCTCGATCCCTTCGCCGCGGGCGATGTCGATGCCTGGCTGGCTTCGACCGACACCGCACCGCAGCCGCGGCTGGTGAGCGTCACGCTTGCCTCGGCCGATCCCGACGACCTCACCCTCCGCGCCGCGCGAGCCCTCGGACTCGCCGACCGCATCTACCATTCACCAGAGGTGCCGGCGGCGATCCTCGACCGCGCACGAGGCGACGCCGAGCGCATCGTCGGTACCCCGCCGGCCGATCCGTTGCCGGGACTCAGCGTGGCCCTGGAGATAGCGGAATGAGCGGCTTCGCCTACAGCGTCAGCAACGGGCAGGTGAACGAAGTCCCGCTGAAGCAGGCACCCGGCCAGCAGGCGGAGCTGCTCTGGGTCCACCTCACCGTCGGCAACGAGGAAGCGCAGCACTGGCTCGGCGGTGAGGCCAAGCTGCCCGATTATGTGATCGACGCGCTCACCGCTGCGGAGACGCGGCCGCGCTGCGATGCGATGGGGCCCGGCGCCTTCATCAACCTGCGCGGTCCGTCGCCCGACCCGGAGCTCGACGAGCTCGCCTCGGTCCGCATCTACGCGCAGGCGGGGACGGTCTATTCGGTCACACGCCGTCCGCTCAACGCGCTCGACGAGGTCCGCAAGCTGGTCGTCGGCGGCATGGTCGCCGATCCGGGCGACCTCATTGCCGAATTCGCGATGGCGATAACCGCCGAGCTCGATCCAATCGTCGCCCAATTGGGGGACGACCTCGACGCCTGCGAGAGCGAGCTCGAGGCGACAAGGGCGTTCGAGCTGCGCCGCCAGGTCACACGCACCCGGATCGAGGCGATCGGCTATCGCCGCTTCCTGGTCCCCCAGCGTTCGGCGCTGGAGAAGCTGGCCACGCTGCCGTGCGACTGGCTGCACGACGACGACCGCCAGCACCTCGTCACCGCCGCCGACCGCGCAGCGCGCATGGCCGAGGAAGTCGAGGCGATCCGCGAGCGCGCGGGCCTGATGCACGAGACGCTGACCGACCTGCGCGGCGAGCTAATCGACCAGCGCAGCCTGATCATCGCGATCGCGGCGATGATCTTCCTGCCACTGACCTTCATCACCGGCCTCTACGGGATGAACGTCGAGGGACTGCCCTATGCGCACGAGCCTTGGGCGTTCGACGCGATCATGGCGCTCTGCACGATCATCGGCGTCGGGATCACCGTTTATTTCGTCCGGCAGCACTGGACACGGTAGCTCCACCCGTCATTCCGGCGAAAGCCGGAATCTCAAGCCGCATGCATGATCGCGTGAGATCCCGGCTTCCGCCGGGATGACGATAATGGACTCAGCGCCGTGCCAGGAAATCCAGGATCTGCCCCACCATCAGCGCGATCTGCGGCTCGGCGCGGGCAATGGCGTCGGGCTCGGCCGAATTGATCGCGACCCCCAGCGGCGTCGGCCAGCCGCGCAGCGCGTGGGTGATGGTCCTGAGGCCCGTGAGCGTCGACACAGCCGCCTGCCAGCCCGCTGCGATCGCGATCTGCCCCACCGGCATCCCGCTGAAATAGGGCCGTTCGTCCTTCGCCATCAGCTCGACGTGATCGAGCGCATTCTTGACCAGGCCGGAGAAGGTGCCGTGATAGCCCGGCGAGCCGAGGATGATCCCGTCGGCACCGCGCAGCGCCGTGAGGAAGGCATCGATCTCGGCGCTGTTCTTGATCCCGGCCGGGTCGTAATTGGGGAAATCGATCGCTTCGCCGGTGAGCAAGGTGGTGCGGGCGCCCTGGGCCTCCGCGATCCGCAATGCCGCCGCCAGCGTGCGGCCGGTGGCGGATTCGGCGCGCGTGGTGCCCCCGAGAGCGACGATATGCGGCTGGCTCATGCGATGCCGGTTAGTGCAAGCGGCGGCGGGGCGCACCATTTTTTGGAGATGTGGCCCCCATTCCCTCCGTCACCCCGGCGAAGGCCGGGGTTCACCAGGCAGCAGGCGTTGCCGCTTGAACCGCTTGTCCGTTGCTCGCCGCACGGTGGACCCCGGCCTTCGCCGGGGTGACGGTAGAGGGGTGAATGCAGGAGAAATGGCCGACGACTTACCCCCGCCGCACCGTCTCCCACGCCGCCGCGATCTCCTCGATCGTCTCGGCGATGGCGATGAAGCGCTTGGGGTCGGCATCGAGGCTCGCCTCGACCAGCTCGGCGCGCGCGCCCTGATAGACGCGGGCGAGCGTCTTCGACACCTCGCCGCCCTTGTCGAAGTCGAGCCCGCCTTCGAGCGCGAACAGGATCGAGAGCGCACGGGTGACACGCTCGCTTTTGACGTCGAACCGGCGGTGCTCGGCCGCCCAGGCGGCGGTGCGCAGCGCGCGCGACGCCTCGGCATAGAGCAGCGAGACCAGGCCAGCCGGGTCCTCCCCGCCGGTGCGACCGGCAAGGTCGACCGCCCGATAGGTGTCCTCGGGACGCGCGAAGGCGGAAGAATAGCGCATGTCCCCGCTCAGTCGTTGCTGCTGTTCCAGGCCGCGATCTGCTGCTCCAGGAAGCTCTGCGTGCTCTTGTAGGCGGCGACCTTGGCATCCATGCTGCCGAATTGCTGGGTGAGGCGCGTACGCGTCTTGTCCTCGTCGGCCGACAGCTTGTCGCGGTCCTCGCCCAGCGCGGTCTGGGCCTGGCTGTAGCGCGTTTCGCTGGCGCCGAGACCGGTGGTGCGGCTGGTGACGGCGACGGTGATGGCGTTGAGCGCCGACGACAGGCCGGTGCCGTCGCCGCGGTCGGCGAACATCGCCTCGATCGCGTCGGGTGCCTTGGCGAGCTGCGTGGCGAGCTTGGCCGAATCGAGGCTGAGCGTGCCGTCGCGATTGGTGACGACGCCGATCGCGGCGAGGCTGTTGGGAATGCTGTCGTCGGTCCCGGTCAGGTTGATCGTGGTGAGCTGGCGCAGCCGCGCGAGCATGTCGCGCGCGCCGGAATCGCGGGCGAGGCTGCCGTTCACCGGGTCGGTCGCCTCCTTCAGCATCGCGTAGAGCTCGTTGTAGGTGCTGACGACGTCGTTCACCGCCTGCGACAGCGCCGCGGTGGAGGGTGCGCTGCCGATCGCGACCTTGGTGCCGACCGCTGCCGTCTGGAGTTCGAGCCGGACGCCGGGGAGGAGGTCGGTGATGACGTTGGACGCGCGGCGGACCTCGACGCCGTCGACCGCGACCAGCGCGTCGGCTGCCGCGGAGACGATCTGGGTGCCGGTCGCGCCGCCGCCGACGTTGAGCGCGGCGAGCCCGGCATCGCCGGCGGTCTCGGTCGCGCTCAGGGTGAACGCCTTGGCCTCGCCGGTCGCGCCCTTCATCACCAGCCGGTCGCCGGTCGAATCGCTCACCACCGACGCGGTAATGCCGATACCGGCGGCGTTGATCTTCGCGGCGATGCCGGACAGCGTCGCGTCGCCGTCGCCGATCGTGATCGGCGCGACGCTGGTGCCGTCGGCGAAGGCGAACTGCAGCGTTCCGGTGCCGATGCGCGTGCCGGCGGGCACCGCCGTCGCGGTGCTCGCGACCTGCGCGGAGGCGAGCGCGCGCACCTCGACGGTGGCGTTGAGGCCGGAGAGCTTGGCGCCGGCGAGCGCGCTCACCTTGACGATCGCGCTGTTGGCGCTGGTCGGCTGCGTCTGGAGCGTGCCGCCGGTGACCAGCGACTTGAGCGCGGTGTTGAAGCCGGTGATGCCGTTCTTGAGCTGCGACACCGCCGAGACCTGCGCGGTCAGCGTCTCCTCGCGCTTGTCGAGCAGCTTGGTGCGCGTGTCGAACTGCGCGTCGACCAGCGAGGTCACCAGCGCCTGGATGTCGATGCCCGACCCGACCCCGAGCGTCTTGGTAATCGAATCGACCATCGCCTGTTCCCCTTCTCAAAGATAATCGGCCGCGGGCGGCGAAACTTTAGGACTCCTCTCGTGCTCCTGCGAAGGCAGGAGCCACGGCTCCTGCCTTCGCAGGAGCACAGGCACCTATCGCGTCACGTCCACTTTCCGCCCGTTCTCGTCGAAGCGGGCGGTTTCCGGCACGGTGACCGGTGGCGGCGCCCCGCCCGCCTGCGCGTTGATGCCGAACACGAAGGCAAGCACCGTCGCGATCGCGAGGTAGAGGTCGTCGCGGACCTCCTGCCCTTCCTGGCTGGTGTAGTAGACCGCGCGGGCGAGCGTCGGATATTCGAGCACCGGCACCGCCATCTCGCCGGCGAGCTCGCGGATCGCGAGCGCTGTCTCGCCGCGGCCCTTGGCGACCACTACCGGCACCTGATCGCTCATCCGGTCGTAGCGCAGCGCCACCGCGAAATGGGTGGGGTTGGTGAGCACGACATGCGCCTCGGCCACCGCCTTGCGGAAGCTGCGCTTGAGGATGGCGCGCTGCTTGGCGCGGATCGCCGCCTTCACCTCGGGCGATCCTTCGCTTTCCTTATGCTCGTCCTTCACCTCCTGCTTGGTCATGCGCAGATTCTGGAGGCGGCGGAAGGCGGTGACCGGTACGTCGATCGCTGCGATGGCGACCAGCCCGCCGGCCATGGCGAACAGCAGCGTGAGGAAGGTCGAGCCGAGCGCTCCCACCGCACGATTGAGATCGGAGGAGACCAGTCCCAGCGATCCTTGCGCGGTGTTCCACAGCATCCACAAACCGATCGCGCCGAGCAGCACCACCTTGAGCAGCGACTTGGCGAGCTCGATCCAGCCCTGCATCCCGAAGATGCGCTTGAGCCCGCTCGCAGGGTTCAGCTTGTTCGCCTTGAAGCCGAGGTTCTTGGCGTTGAAGGTGAGCGCGCCAAGTCCGGCCTGGCTCAGGACCGCCGCGGCGATCGCCACGGCGAACAGCGCGCCGAGCGAGGGCGCCAGTTTCCACCCCGCTTCGGCAAGGGGGCGGAACGGCTCGAAATGCTCGACGTCGGCACGGCCGAAGGCGAAGCTCGCCGCCATCACCTGCCGGCAGGCCGCCAGCAGCGCGGGGCCGAAGAACACCATCCAGCCGCAGCCGATCAGGATCACCAGCGCCGAGGCGAACTCGCGCGATCGAAGGACGTCGCCCTCGTCCCGCGCCTTCTGCAGGCGCTTGGGTGTCGGGGCCTCGGTGCGATCGCCCTCCGCCATCAACCGAGCACCAGCTTCGCGGCCATGTCGAGCGCCTCGCGGACGATCACCTGCATGTAGTCGCCCATCGCCGGCAGCGCGATGAACAGCGCGACCACCCCGACGGCGAGGCTGGCGGGCAGACCCACCGCGAACAGGTTCAGCGCCGGCGCCGAACGCGACAGCATACCCACGACCATGTTGAGGCACAGCAGCAGGAAGCCGACTGGCAGCGCCAGCAGCAGCCCGGCGAGGAAGGTATAGCCGCCGAACAGCACGATGTTCATCAGCCGCCCCGGCGCGATCCAGGCGGCGCCGGGCGGCAGCGCCTCATAGCTGCGCACGACGAGGTCGACCAGCACGAGATGGCCGTCGACCGACAGGAACAGCAGCGTCAGCAGTACCGACAGGAAGTTGCCGACGGCGGGCGTGGAGACGCCATGCTGCGGATCGACTTGGGCGGCGAAGCCGATTCCCATCGAGCTGCCGATCAGCTCGCCCGCGACCAGCGGCGCGGCGAAGGCGATCTGCAGCACGAAGCCGAGCGCGAGCCCCACCAGCGCCTCCGATGCCACCGCGAGGAAGGTCGCGAGCGCGAAGATCTGCTCGGGCGCGCGAATCTGCGTCACGTTCATCACCAGCACCCCGATCGCGCCGGCGAGGGTGATGCGCACGGGCAGCGGCACCGCCACCGCGCTGAACACCGGCGCTGCAACGAATGCCGCGCCGATCCGCACCATGCAGAACAAGAGCGCCCAGAGCTGCGGCTCGATCGAGAGGCCGAAGCCCATCATCGGCTATTTCACCAGATCGGGAATGCGCTCGAAGATGCTGAGCGTGAAATCGCTGAGCAGCCCCAGGATCATGCCCCCGAAGATCACCAGGCTGACTGCCACCACGATCAGCTTGGGGACGAAGCTCAGCGTCTGCTCGTTGATCGAGGTCGCCGCCTGGATCATGCCGAGGATCAGGCCGGAGAGCAGCGCCGGGATCAGGATCGGCGCCGCGGCGAGCGCCAGCACCCACATCGCCTCGCGCGCCACCGTCAGAAAGTAATCGGCGTCCATCGCTTCAGCTCACGAAGCTGTTGGCGAGGCTGCCCATCGTCAGCGCCCAGCCGTCGACGAGGACGAACAGCAGCAGCTTGAACGGCAGCGAGATGATCTGTGGGCTCAGCATCATCATGCCGAGCGACATCAGCACCGTCGCCACCACCAGGTCGATGATGATGAAGGGCAGGAAGATGAGGAAGCCGATCTGGAAGGCCGTCTTGAGCTCGCTGGTGACGAAGGCGGGGAGCAGCACCGAGAAAGGCACGTCCGCCGAGTTCGCATAAGGGCCGCTCTTCGCCATGCCCGCGAACATCGTCACGTCCTTGACCCGCGTCTGCTTGACCATGAAGGCGTGGAGCGGTTTGGCCGCGGTCGCGATCATGTCGGTCGCGCCGATCTTGCTCGCGGCATAGGGCTGGATCGCCGCGGTGTTGATCTCGCCGATCACCGGCGACATCACGAAGAAGCTCAGGAACAGCGAAAGGCCGATCAGCACCTGGTTGGGCGGCGACTGCTGGAGGCCGAGCGCCTGGCGCAGGATCGCCAGCACGATCACGATCCGGGTGAAGCTGGTCATCATCAGCAGGATGCCCGGCAGCACCGTGAGCAGCCCCATGATGATGAGGATCTGCAAGCTGAGGCTGAGCGGCGCATTGCCGCCGCCGAGATCGCCCAGCGCACGGTCGACCGCATCGCCGACGCCGGGCGTCGCCGGCGCGGGCACCGCGGGAGCAGCCTGGGCGAAGGCCGGGAAGGCGACCAGCAGCGTGGTGATGAGCGCGAGCACGATCAGCAACGCGCGGAGCGTCCGGCCCGAATTGCTCCGGGCGGCCGGCAGGAAATCGGAAAGCGTCACTGGTCGGCCTTGTCGATCAGATTGACTCCGCCGCGGCCGACCGAGACCAGCAGCCGCCGCCCCTCGAAATCGAGCACCGCGAGCCTCAGGCCCGGCGAGATCATCATCGTCTCGCGCACCTTGAGCAGCCGTTCGCCCTGGTTGCCGGGCATCCGCGCCTCGAGCCGGCGCCACAGATAGAGACAGCCGATCAGCAGGCCGCAGACGAGCGGCAGCAGCACGACCAGCTTCAGGATATAGCCCCACATCATCAGCGGTCGGCCCGCTTGTCGGGGCTGACCAGCTCGGTCATGCGCACGCCGAACTTGTCGCCGACCGTGACGACCTCGCCGCGGCCGATCAGCGTGCCGTTGACGAACACGTCGAGCAGCTCGTTGGCGTGACGGTCGAGCTCGATCACGCTCGCCTCGCCCAGCGCGAGCAGTTCGCGCAATGTGAGCGAGGTCGAGCCGATCTCGACGGTCAGCTTGACGTCGACGTCCTGCAGCAGCCGGAAATTGGCGGCGACGGACGGGTCGACCGGGGCGGTGCCGGTCATGTCGTTCATTGGACGGCTTCCTCTTCGTCGAAGCGGTTGAGTTGGGTGATGCGGATCGCGGCATGGCCGTTGGCGGTGCCGACCAGGCCGGTGCCGAGGCGATCGTTGTTGACCATGATCGGCACCTCGGCGCCGAAGCTGACTGGCAGCACGTCGCCGACCTTGAGCTCCATGAGCGCGCCGAGCGAGATCACCGGCTCGGCCAGCACCGAGCGGACCGGGAAGCGCACGTTCATCGCCGCGCGGGTCAGGCCGGCGCGCCAGCGGGGCTCGACCGCGGTCGAGCGGCCGTTGACCACCTTGCCCATCAGCGTCGGCGCGAATGGCTTGAGCGCCGCGACCGGATAGAGGATGTCGACGAACACCGGGTGGCTCTCGCCCGCCGCGATGCCGAAGCGGGTCACCACCATGGCATCGTCGCCGTCGAGGCGCTGCAGCATCGCCGGGCTCGCCTCGGGATGGCCGGGGGCGAAGCCGATGCGCGCGAGCGGTTCCCAGGCGGAGGCGAGCGGCTCCGTCAGCATCTGGCCGAGCCGGATGATCATCGCCTCGGCCGCGGGGGTGAACTCGCCCGGCAGCGGCTTGGGACGTTCCCCGGGGCCGCCGAAATAGAGGTCGAGCGTCTCGAGCACGAAGCCGCCGTCGAACACGATCAGCGCGCGCGCCTCGCCCGGCGTCATCGCCAGCGGCAGCCAGGCGGTGAGGCCGTGCGGGCGTTCGGCGATATAGTCGGCGAAGCGCTGGACGACGAGCGGCTCGGCCCAGCTCCGGACCGAACGGCGCAGTACCGGCTCGAACACGCCGCGCAGCGTCCGCGCGAGGCGGGCGGAGAGATGCTGGACCGTGTGGAGGTCGCCGAACGGATTGAGGTTCGCGGCGCCCAGCGACGCGACATGCTCCGCCGCCGCGCGTGCGCGCCCGCGTCGTTCGTCGCGATTCGTGGTTGCCGTGTCGTTAACCATGCCCGGTCACTGAACAACGAAATTGGTAAAGTAGACGTTACTGATCCCGCCGAAGCCCGTTTTTTCCTTGAGCACGCGGTTGATCGCATCGGTCAGCCGCTTCTGGATCGCGCGCTTGCCGTCCTCGGCGAAGACGCTGTCCTCCTCGGTGTTGCCGAGCTCCATCAGGATCGCCGAGCGGACGGCGATCTCGTGGGTCTTCAGGTTGTTGATGACCGTGTCGTCGTAGGGCGTGGAGACGGCGACGCCCACCTGGATGAAATGGACGCTCTCCTTGAGGTTGGAGGTGAACTCCTTGTCGAGCGTGTAGTAGTTGGAGGCATATTTGTCCCCGCCCGAGCCGGCCGGCGTGGGCTGGCCGTGGCTGGCACCCTTGCTCTCGCCCTCCTCGCCGTGGCCGCCGCCTTCGCCCGCGGCCGTCGGCTTCTGCTCGGAGGCGGGAACGAGGCGGGGGCCACTCGGCGCGGCGGCATGACCGCCACCGCCGCCGATCAGGCCGCTCGATGCGGCATAGAGCCCGGCGCCGACGCCGCCGCCGATCAGCACCAGCAGGCCGCCGCCGATCATCAGCAGCTTCACCACGCCGCCTTTCTTCTTCTTGGGTGTCTCTTCGGTCTTGTCGCTCATGGTTCAGTCCTTCGGATGTCAGGCGACGCGCTCGTCGCTCGTTTCTGGGAGGTCTCGGGCGGCAGCGGCAGGGCTGCGCGGGCGGAACGGCGCGGCGGGCTGGCGCGGGTCGCGCGCATCCGGCTGCGCCTGGGGATTGCCGGAATCGACGCCGGAGCCGCCGAGCTTCAGGCCCCGGCTCTCCGCCATCTCCGCGAGCCGCGGGGCGGCGTCGGCGAGCAACGTGCGCGCCGCAGGCGTGTCGGCGGTGAGTTGGACATGGACGGTGTCGCCGTCGTGGCGGATCGCGACGTCGACCTTGCCGAGCGCGTCGGGCGCGAGGCGGATGTGCGCCTCGCGCGCGCCGCCCTCGTCGCGGATCATCTCGATCCGCTCGATCATCTGGCCCATCCAGTCGTCGCGGCGGGTGTCGAGCGGCGCGCCGTGCGCCTGAGCGGAGGCGTGCACCGCGACCGGCGCCTGCCCGGCCGGCGCGGAGACGCCCGGCAGAATGGCGGCAGGATCGGCAGCCGCATCCTCGCGCTTCGCCGGCGCGGCGCGCTCGGCGGCGAAGATTGCCGCGGCGAAGGCCTGGGCAGCGGGCTGCGCGGCGGGGCTGGCCGTCCCGATCGGCTGAGGCTTCGGCGCGGCGGTGGCCGGGCGCAAGACGACAGGCGCGGCGCCTGGCTTAGGCCGCTCCGGTGCTGCGAGGGGAAGGCGTATCACCGGCGCCGATTCGCTTTCGAGAGGCCGGCTCGGGCGCAGCGGCATGGCCGCGACGAGGGCGGGCTGCGGTTGCGCGGTCGGCTCGGGCACCGATTCGGCCGGCTGGCGCGGCGTTGCGGGCAGCTCGATCTTCGTCTCGGGCCCGACCGGCGCATCGGGCGCAGCGGCTGTGGTCGGTTCAGAAGCGGCCCGGCCGGTCGTTGCGAGCGGACTCGATTGCGCGATGTCGAGGTTCGGTGGCGCGGATCGGCCGGATCGGATCTCCGGTGCGGCGTGGATCACGACGGGTTCGGGAATCGGCACCGTTGGCGACGCGATCGCGACCGCTACATCCTTCGCCTTCTTCGCCTTCCGATCATGCGGTTCAGGCTCAGCTTCGACTTTGCTCCCGGCCTCCGGTCGCTCCGCGACCATTTCGGCCGAAGGCTGTGCCGGCACCTCCGCCATGCGGACCTTTTTTCCGCTCACCGGTTCGGCGTCGGTGCGGGCGTGCCTTTCGGATTTGATCTTCTTGGCGCCCGACGGGGTCGGCAGGATCGCGGGCGTCGCGGGTGCTTCGGCCGTTTCACGGGCCTTTGCGCCCGAGGCTTCGGGATCGGTTAGGGCTTCTCCGGCGGCAACGGCAGCAAGCGCGGCGACGTCGATGTCGGTCCTCGGTCGCGCCACCGGCGGAGCAGGGGGCGTCCCCGTCGCCGTGGGGATATCGAGCGCCGGGAGGTCCGCAATCTCCACCGCCGGCAAATCCTTGCCGCCCGCGGCAGGCATTTGCCGCCCGATCGCCGGCATGTCCGCAGCCGCGCCGGGCGCGAGCGGGCTTGCCGCCGGCGCCAGCATCTGCTCCAGCGCCACCGCGAAATCGGCGGAAATCGGCGGAATCGACCCCGCAGGCCGGGGCGCGTCGATCGG
Organism: Sphingomonas cannabina; assembly: GCF_021391395.1. Lineage (NCBI taxonomy): Bacteria > Pseudomonadati > Pseudomonadota > Alphaproteobacteria > Sphingomonadales > Sphingomonadaceae > Sphingomonas > Sphingomonas cannabina. The sequence continues at coordinate 50,783 of NZ_CP090059.1, forward strand.
CCCGGTGGCGAGCAGGGTCGTGATCTGGATCATGCGGACAATTCCCCGTGGCGAAGCTTCGCCGGAGGATCAGCAAGGAGCGTGCCGTTTTCTCCGGAAGGCCGGTGCTTCCTCGAGCGCGCGGAGGGCCTTGATCGCTTCCTCGGCCTCGGCGCGCTGGATCAGCTTCTCGATCGCCGACTGGTCGCGCCGTGCTTCGCGGGTGGCGGCGCGGGCGCGCTCGACGCCCGCTTCGGCGGCCTCGACCCGTGCCTGTGCGGCCAGCGCCGAAGCATGGAGCCGGTCGCGGTAATAGGCTGCGGCGGCGAGGCTGGCGGCGAAACCCGCCTCCGCCTCCTGCGGCGCGATATTGTCGGCGAGCTGGACGATGCGCGTCTTGAGCGCCGTCTCGCTGTCGAGCCGCGCGTTGGCGGCGATCTCCTCGGCCCGCACCCAGCCGAGCTGGAGCGTGCGGACGCGCAGCAGGCGATTCAGGCGATCGCGATCAGCCATCGCCGAACACCCCGACCAGCTCGGTCACCGCCTCGTCGAGCGGTACGACCTGGTCGGCGTCCTGCCGGACATAGTCCATCACCGCCGGATGATAGGCGATGGCCGCGTCGATCGCGGGATCGGCGCCGGCGCGATAGGCGCCCATCAGCACCAGGTCGCGATTCTCTTCATAAGTGGCGAGATGGCGGCGCAGCACGCGCGCGGCCTGGACGTGCTCGCGGGCTGCGATGTCGGTCATCACGCGGCTGACCGACGGACCGATGTCGATCGCCGGATAGACGCCCCGCTCGGCGAGCGCGCGGGAGAGTACGATATGGCCGTCGAGGATCGACCGCGCCGAATCGACCACCGGATCGTTGCCGTCGTCTCCGTCGGCGAGAACGGTGTAGATAGCGGTGATAGAGCCGCCGGTCGTGACGTCAGTGCCGGCACGCTCGATCAGACTCGGCAGCATCGCGATGGCCGAGGGCGGATAGCCGCGCGCAGATGCAGGTTCGCCCAGCGCCAGCCCGATCTCTCGCCCGGCATGGGCGACGCGGGTCAGCGAATCCATGATCAGCAGCACGCGCTTGCCCTCGGCGCGGAACGCCTCGGCGATGGCGGTGGCGCGCAGCGCGCCGCGGATGCGCAGCACCGGCGAATGGTTGGCGGGGACCGCCACGACGACCGATCGCGCGCGCGCCTCGCCCGACACCTTGGTTTCGAGGAAGTCCGCGACCTCGCGGCTGCGCTCGCCGATCAGTCCGACGACGACGACATCGGCCTTGGCGGCGCGCACGATCATGCCGAGCAGTACCGACTTGCCGACGCCCGATCCCGCCATGATGCCGACGCGCTGGCCCTGGCCGATGGTGAGCAGGCCGTTGATGGCGCGCACGCCGACGTCGAGCGGCTCGAGCACCCTTCCGCGATCCAGCGGCGACTGCAGCCGGCCGGCGAGCGGCCAGTGATCGGCGCCTCGGATGGAGCCTAATCCGTCGATCGGCTTGCCGGCGCCATCGACGACGCGACCGAGCAGCGCTGCGCCAACCTCCGCCTCGCCCGGCGGGCCAACCGGGCGCACTGGCGCATTAGGCAGCAGCGCGGCGGGACCGCCGAGATTCATGAGCAGGGTCTTACCGTCGCGGAAACCGATGACCTCGGCCTCGATCGTCTCGCCTACGGTGCAGACGGTCCCGACCGGCAGCGACAGGCCGACCGCTTCCATCAGCAGCCCGTCATAGGAGGCGAGCCGCCCCGACACCCTCGGTTGCGGCCGGAAATCGCGCAGCGCCAGATTGTCGAGATAGTCGGCGGTGAAGGCGTTCATCATGATCTTGGCATCATTTCGGCATCGCCACCCGGTCGATCGCGTGGGCGAGCTGGTCAAGCCACTGCTCGGGCCCGTCCTCGACGATGGTCGAGGCGCTTTCGAGCACGAAGCTGCCGCGCGCCACCGCCGGGTCTGCGACCGGGAACAATGTCTTGGGCAGCTTGCCCTCGATCAGCGGCATGTCGGCGGGGTGGAGCCGGAGCAGCGCCGATTCGGCCGAATCGGCCAGCAGCTCGACGGCCGCGTCGATCCGTGCGGCGAGCAGCTCGCCCGACACGCCCGCCTCGCCGACCAGCCGGGACACCAGCAGCATCACCGTCTGGCGCAGCTGGCGCGCGATCCGCTCGCGATCCAGCCGGTCGCCGCCGGCCAGCGCCGCGCCGATCGCCTGGGCGAGCATATGGTCGCGGTCGGTGTCAGCCTCCGCCTGTGCGAGAGCGGCGGCGAAACCTTCCGCATAGCCTGCCTCGCGCGCGGCGGTGATCGGATCGATGAAGGTGCCCGGATCGAATTGACCGGTCTCGGCATCGGCCGGATCGGGATCGCGCGGAGCGAAATGGCGCGGACCGGCTTCGCCCTGCGGCGTGAACGACTTGGGCTTCACGCGGCCGTTCGCCCGCTCGCGCGGGTCGATCGCCTCGAACCCGGTGGGCAGCGCGAAGGCGGCGGTCAGCGCGGCGGCGGCGGCGTCATGCCGGCTGACGAAACCCGCACGAAACTCAGACATAGTCATCCTCGCCGCCACGCATGATGATGGTGCCGTCCTTGGCCAGGCTGCGCGCGATCGCAATGATCGCCTTCTGCGCTTCCAGCACTTCGGACAGGCGCATCGGCCCGCGCTCCTCCATCTCGTCGCGGATGCCGTCGGCGGCGCGGCTCGACATGCAGGAGAGGAAGCGTTCGCGCGCGCTTTCGTCGACGCCCTTGAGCGCGCGGGTGAGCGTGTCGGCGTCGATGTTGCGGATGAGGATGCCGAGGTTCTTGTCGTCGAGCTCGAGCAGATTGTCGAACACGAACATCGCCTCCTCGATCGCACGGGCGACCTCGCGGTCGATCTTGGCGAGCTTAGGCATCACCCGCGCCTCGGTGATCTTGCGCGCGTTCTGCATGATCTTGGCCGCTTCGCGCGTGCCGCCGAGCTGCACGCCGGCGGGCGCACCGGCGCTGCCGACCCGGCTGGAGAGCATCGAGCGCAGCGTGTCGAGCGCCTCGGGCGAGACCGGCTCGAGCTTGGCGATGCGGTGGACGACCTCGGGCTGCATCGGCTCCGGCAGGATCTCCAGCACCTGCGCCGCAACCGTGGGATCGAGGTTGGCGATCAGCACCGCCGCGATCTGCGGATGCTCGTTCTCGATCAGCGAGGCGATCTCGCCGGCATCGAGCCAGTCGAGCAGGTCGATCTGTCCCGCCGCCTCGGGCGGGGTGATGCGGGAGAGCACGCTGTCGGCCTTGTCCGGCCCCAGCGCGCGGGTCATCATCGTCTCGATCTTGGGCCGGGGATCGAAGCCGACGTCGGTGCGCTCCTTGGCCCTGGCGACGAAGTCGTCGAGCACCAGCTCGACCTCCGCCTCGCTGACGTCGGCGACCGCGAACATCGCCTTGCCGAGCTGGCGCACTTCCTCGGGATCCAGCTTCTGGAGGATCGCCGCGGCCTCCTCCTCGCCGACCAGCATCATCAGCACCGCGGCGCGCTCGACGCCGCTGTAGAGGCGGACGGGCATGGTCACTGCGCACCCTCCGTCTTGATCATGTCGCGCACCGCCAGCGCGGCGCGGGCCGGGTTCTCGCGGGTAAAGCCGCGCACCAGCCCGACGCGCTGGTCATAGCCGCGGGCATTGTCGAGCATCTCGACCGTCACCGGTCCCGAGCCGTCGGCGCGAACCGCTCCCGGCGCCGCTTCGGGATTGGCGAAGGCGAGCCGCGCACCGGCCTCGTCGCGCTTCTTCATCAGCGCCTTGGCGAGCGGACGGACGCCGAGCAGCAGCACCAGCAGCGCGATCACGATCGCGGTGACGTTGCGCAACACCATCGGCACCCATTCCGCCTGATACCAGGCCGGCTGGGGCGCGGCGTCGGCAGCGCCGGAGAATTTCCGGGAGATCACCGTCACCTGGTCGCTGCGCGCCGGATTGTAGCCGACCGCCGCCTGGACCAGCCCGGTGATCTGCTGGATCTCCATCGCCGTGCGCCGGCCCTTGTCCGGCTCGCGCAGCAGCACGGCGACCGACAGCCGCTTGATGCCGCCGGGCGCGGCGCGGGTGACCGACACCTCCTTGCCGAGGTCGTAGGCGCGGGTGAAGCTGTCCGACTGTTTCATCGCCTGGGTGACCGGCCCGGCCGGTGTCGCGGGCGTGCCCTGGGCGTTGGCGGCCGGCGGCTGCTGCCCCTGGGCGAGCTGAAGCGTGGCCGGCGCCGGCGGCGAGTTCGACAGCGCGCCGGGAATGCCGCCGGGCGCGCCGGCCGTGCCCGCGGGCTGATTGCCGGTCCAGTTGCCCTGCTCGGCCCGCAGCGCGCCCTGCTTGTCATAGCTCTCACGCGTCGCCTGGGTTTCGTCCATGTCGACGTCGGCCTGGACCTCGGCGGTGAAGTTGCCGGCGCCGAGCAGGGGGGTCAGCAGCTGGTTGATCTGCGCGCGCACCTTGTCCTCGACCTGGCGCTGCAGCGCGATGCGGGCGTCGCTGGCCGCGCCGTCGCCGCCCCCGCCGGGCTTGGACAGCAGCGCCCCCATCTGGTCGACGATGGTGACCGCATCGGGCTTCATCCCCGGCACCGACGAGGCGACGAGGTTGACGATCGAACGCACCTGCGCGTCGCTGAGCGCGCGGCCGGGCTGGAGCTTGACGATCACGCTCGCCGACGGCGCCGCCTGGTCGCGGACGAACACGGTGCTCTCGGGCGTGGCGAGGTGGACGCGCGCCTCGGCGACGGTGTCGATCTCCTCGATCGAGCGGGCGAGCTCGGTCTCGCGCGCCTGGCGCAGCCGCTCGCCCTCGACGGCGCGGCTGACGCCCATCGGCAGCTGGTCGAGCAGCGCATAGCCGCCCGGCGCCGCCTTCGGCAGGTCCTGGCTGGCGAGCAGCATCCGCGCGCGGTGATAATCGTCCTCGGCGACGGTGACCGATCCCGAGGAATCGATGTCGCTGGCGATGCTGGCGGCCTTGAGCGCCTGCACCACTGCGCCCTTGTCGCTGTCGGCGAGATTGGGGAACAGCACCCGCTGCGGCGGCTGGCGCAGCATCGCCCAGGCGAGCGCGGCGGCAGCGATCAGGCCGATCATGAAGATCAGCGGCAGCGATCGCTTGATCGCGGGCTGGCCCAGCAGGCCGGCGACCTGCTTCAGCGGATTGGCGAAGCGCCCGGCGAGCGGCGTGCCCTGCGGCACGGTGGCGAGGTCAGTGGCCATGGCTTATACCGGCATGCTCATGATGTCCTTGTATGCGGCAAGGAGCTTGTTGCGGACTTGCAGGGTCGCCTCGAACCCGACCGAGGCTTCCTGGCGGGCAAGCATCACCTTGGCGATGTCGATCGTCTCGCCGCGCTCATAGGCGGCGGAAAGCGCGCCGGCGCGGGTCTGGCTGTCGTTGACCGAGGTCACCGCGTCCTTGAAGGCGTCGGTGAAGCTCGCGACCGGGCTGGTTTCGGTCGGCTGGGCAGCCGCTGCGGCATTGGCGCGCTGAAGCGCGGCGTTGCGCTCGAGGATCTGCGCGCGCAGCTCCATCACACGATCGACGCCTATCGCGCCGTTCACGCCCGGGACGCCGCTCATGCCGAAATCGCCTGGCTATGGGCCTGGGCGATATCCTCACCCTGCTCGCGAGCCTTGGCGAGGCGGTAGCGCAGCGTGCGCTCGGAGATGCCGAGCCGCCGCGCCGTTTCAGTACGGCTGCCGCCGCACGCCGCCAGCGTCTCGCGGATCGCGGCGAACTCGCTCATCTGCACGACCTTGCCGAGCGTGGCGGGTTCGTCGTCGGCGAAGCTGATCGGCGCCGGCGCGGCCGGACGGTCGAAGATGATGTCGCCGGCCTCGATCCGGTCGCCGCGTGCCAGCAGCAGCGCGCGCTGGATGACGTTCTCGAGCTCACGGACGTTGCCCGGCCAGTCGTGGCGGAGCAGCGCGTCCAGCGCCTCGTCGCTCAGCCACGGCAGCGTCGCACGGTCGCCGGCATGACGGACGATCATCGCCGCGGCGAGCGCGGGGATGTCGCCGCGGCGCTCGGCGAGCGCGCGGGTGGCGAGCGGGAACACCGAGAGGCGATAGTAGAGGTCGGCACGGAAGCGCCCGGCGGCGACCTCGGTCTGGAGGTCGCGGTTGGCGCAGGCGATCACGCGGACATCGACCTTCTCCGCCTCGGTCGCGCCGATCGGCACCACCTCGCGCTCCTGCAGCGCGCGTAGCAGCTTGGCCTGGAGCGCGAGCGGCATTTCGGCGATCTCGTCGAGCAGCAGGGTGCCGCCATGTGCGGCCCGGAAGAAGCCCTGGCCGCCCGAGCTAGCGCCGGTGAACGATCCCTTCACATGGCCGAACAGCATCGCCTCGAGCATCGTCTCGGGCAGCGCGGCACAGTTGATCGCGATGAACGGCCCCTCGGCGCGTGCGCTGCCCAGGTGGATCGCGCGGGCGAGGACTTCCTTGCCGGTGCCGGTCGGGCCGCCGACCAGCACGGTGATGTCGGATTGGGCGATGCGCTCGGCGAGCGCGTAGAGCGCCAGGCTCTCGGGATCGGCGGCGATCGGGGCACCGGGCCGCAGCATCGCCGCGGCGAAGCCGGCGCCGAGGCCGCTGTCGTCCTGGCCGTAGCTCAGCCGCGCGGGATTGCCGTCGCGGAACGGGATCGCCTTGAGCCCGTCGTCGCCGACGATCAGCGTGCGGCCGGGAACGGGCGGCGTCTCGCCGTCGGCGATCAGGAACAGGTCGCCCGGCGTCGGCCGGCCGGTCTCGAACGAGCCGATGTCGAACCCCTGGGCACGCAGGCCCGAGACGAGCGCATATTTCTGGCGGATCACCGCCGCGGATGGAAAAAGTGAAACCATGAGCTCCCCCGTGACGAGAACGAGATGGGGCAGCGATGGTTAATGTCGCGTAAAGCACGGCGGCCCGGCGGCAAATTCTTTCCGGGCGCGCCTGCACGGAGAAGGAAACCGGGGGCGCGAAGGCCCGCACGCGGGGTTCTTCCATTCCCCGCGGAAGCGAAACGCCGGGCGGTTTCCGGCCCTTTGCCGCCTTGGTTTGCGAAAGTGCTTAATCGCCGCCGCGGCCGGCCGTTACCCCCTGTGGCGGCCTGAGCTCCCGTGAACGGGGGGATGACGGGATCGCCGGCTTTGAACGGAGACAAGACATGACTGTCATCGGTACCAACATTTCGGCGCTGCGCGCGGGGAACGCCTCCGCCCAGGCCAACGACGCGCTCAACGTCGCGATGCAGCGCCTGTCGAGCGGCAAGCGCATCAACTCGGCCAAGGACGACGCCGCCGGCCTCGCCATCGCCTCGTCGATGACCACGCAGGTCCGCGGCATGAACCAGGCGATCCGCAACGCCAACGACGGCATCTCGCTGGCGCAGACCGCGGAAGGCGCGCTGAACGAAGTCGGCAACATGCTGCAGCGCATCCGCGAGCTGGCGGTGCAGAGCGCCAGCGGCAGCTATTCGGCTGACGACCGCACCAACCTCGACACCGAGGTCCAGCAGCTCAAGACGCAGATCACCGACATTCTGACCGACACCAAGTTCAACGGCGTCACCCTGTTCGGCACCGGCGCTGCGGACGTTGACATCCAGGTCGGCGCCAATGCCGGCGAAACCGTGACCGTGGGCCTCTCGGCGCTGACGCTGACGCTGGGCGACGTGACGACCGCGGCGAATGCGAATACGCTGCTCGGCGATGCGGCGACCGCGGGTTCGGTCTCGGCCGCCCTCAAGACGGTCACCGACACCCGCGCCAAGCTCGGCGCCGTGCAGAGCCGCCTGCAGTCGGTGGTCAACAACCTGACCAACAACGTCACCAACCTGACCGACGCGCGCAGCCGCATCGAGGACGCCGATTTCTCGGCCGAGACGACGGCGCTCGCCAAGGCGCAGATCCTGAGCCAGGCCTCGACCGCGATGCTCGCCCAGGCGAACCAGAGCCAGCAGGGCGTCCTGCAGCTGCTGCGCTAAGCCCAAGGTCCCTTCCCGGCGCCTCCCCCCTTCAGGGCGCCGGGAAGCGACCCGTACCGCGTATCGAGAAGCCCCGATGGCCGGACGGCCGCCGGGGCTTTTCTCATAGGCCGAAGGCGGCGTCGAAGGCGGCGGCGCCCTGCGGCGTGAAGCTGACTACCCGCCCCTCGCCGCGCCGCGCCCACCCCTTGGCGATCACATGATCGAGGATGGCGGCGCCGAGCCGTCCGGCGAGGTGGTGCCGCCGCTCGCTCCAGTCGAGACAGGTGCGGCAGAGCGGACGCCGCGATCCCTTGCCTGGCTCGATGCCGAGCGCGGCCAGGAAACCATGGCCGTCATCGGTCAGCCGAGGCGTCTCGCCGGCGGAGATCAACCCGCGCGAGACCAGGGCTTCGGCCAGCGCGACGGCGCGCGCACCGGCGAGGTGATCGTAGCAGACTCGCGCCTCCCTGAGCGCCGCATCGCGCGGTCCCGGCCGCACCCGGGTCGCACCGGTGCGCTGGGCGAGGCCCATCAGCGACTCGAGCACGTCGGCGACATCGGCGCCGGACAGGCGATAATAGCGGTGACGCCCCTGCTTCTCGGCGGCGACGAGCCCCGCCGCGGACAGTCGCGCGAGATGCTCGCTCGCGGTCGGCAGCGCCACGCCGGCCGCGTCGCCCAGCTCGCTGACGGTGAGCGCGCGCCCGTCCATCAGCGCGGTCAGCATGTTGGCCCGCGCGGGATCGCCGATCAGCGCGGCGACGGCGGCGATGCTCGGCCCGTCCTTCATGCTTCGGTGATAACCGAAGCATTGTCCGCGGACAAGGCGCTAGACGGCGGCGAGTAAATGGAGGCGACGCAATGATCACCTGCTTCATCCGCTACGAGATCGATCCCTTCAAGGTCGACCGGTTCGAACGTTACGCCCGCGCCTGGGGCGAGGCGATCCCGCGCTGCGGCGCCGACCTGATCGGCTATTTCGCCCCGCACGAAGGGTCCGCGACCACCGCCTATGGCGTCTACGACATCGCCGATCTCGCCGCCTACGAGGCCTATCGCACCCGCCTCAAGGCCGATCCGGCAGGCCGCGACAATTTCGCCTTCGCCAAGGCCGAGGGCTTCATCCGCCGGGAGGATCGGATCTTCCTCAAGAGGGTCGATCGATGATCGCGGTGATCTTCGAGCTCGAGCCCGCCGATGCCGAACGCTATTTCGAGCTCGCCGGCGACCTGCGGCCCGAGCTGGAGGCGATCGACGGCTTCATCTCGATCGAACGCTTCCGCAGCGTGGGCGACTCGAACCGCTATCTCTCGCTTTCCTTCTTCCGCGACGAAGCGGCGGTAAGGGCGTGGCGCAACCGACCAGGCCACCGCGCCGCGCAGGCCGAGGGGCGCACCGGCGTGCTCGCCGATTATCGGCTGCGGGTGGCGGAGGTGATCCGCGACTACGGCATGACGCGACGCAAGGAAGCACCCGACGACAGCCGGGCGGCGCACGGCTGACGATCAGCCCAGCCGCCGCGCCAGCGCCTTCTTGAGCCGTCCGTGTGCCGATGCCTTGATCTGGCAGACGCGCGCGGCGCCGACGCCGAGCACCTGGCCGATCTCCTCGAGGTTCATTTCCTCGACGTAATAGAGCTGGACGACGATCTGCTCGCGCTCGGGCAGCTCGGCGATCGCGGCGGCGAGCGCGTCGCGCTGGTCGGCCTCGGCGAGCTGGTCGAAGGCGGAGGGCTCGTCGGACATGAACCAGGGGCCCTCGTCCGAATAGACGTCGTCGATCGGATCGAAGCGCACCGCCTCGGCGGTGGCATAGTCGGTGCGCAGCTTCTCGACGGTGACGCCGAGCTTCTCCGCGACCTCGCCGTCCGTGGGCTGACGGCCGTTCGCCTCCACGAGGCCGGACACCGCGTCGTTATACGCCCGTCGCCGCCGCATCGCGCCGCGCGTCAGCGTCGCCTGGCGGCGCAGCTCGTCGATCATGCTCCCGCGCAGGCGTGTCAGCAGATACTGCTCGAAGGCGACGGCGCCGCGCTCCTCGAAGCTGCCGACCGCCTCGACCAGCGCGACCAGGCCGACCTGGACGAGATCCTCGATGTCGACGATCGTGCTCATGCTGCCATGGATGTGCCAGGCGATGCGGCGGACCATCGGCAGGTGTTTGCGAACCAGCCCCTCGACGTCGCGCGCCGGGGTGGGCGCGTAGGTGAGCAGCTGGCCCGGATCGGGCTGGATACGAGCGTGCATCATGCCGGCAGCGCCTCCGGCGCGCCGATCACGGCGACGACCTCGACCGCCTTGTCCTCGGGGACCTCGAAGAAGCTCATCACCGGCGTGTCGGGCAGCACCGACTTGACCAGCTTGCGCATTGCGATGCGGATCGCGGGCTGGACGACCAGCGCGAACGGCTTGGCCTCGGCCATCAGCGGCTGGGCCGCGCGCTGCATCGCGTCGACGATGCGGCGGCCGAGGTCGGGCTCGATCGTGTGGCGGCGCGCAGGGTCGGAACGGACCGCCTGGCCGAGCAGCGCCTCGAGTTGGCCCTCGAGCGTCATCACGCGCAAGGGCTCGCGCACGCCGCACAGCTTCTGGATGATGAGGCCGCCCAATTCGGGCCGGATCAGTTCGATCACCTCCTCGGCGTCGGCGGTACGCTGCGCGGCGACGGCGATCGCGGCGGCGATGCGGCGGAACTCCTTCAGCGGAATGCCCTCCGCCAGCAGCCCGCGCAGCACCAGCGTCAGCGTGGTGAGCGGTACCGGCTGCGGGCACAGCGCCGCCACCAGCGCAGCCGCGCGCTCCTTGAGTCCGTCGAGCAGCGACTGGACCTCGTCCGGGCCGAGCAGCTCGGAGGCATGGGCGAGCAAATTCTGGTTGAGATGGGTCGCGATCACCGTGCCGGCGTCGACCACCAGATAGCCCGCGCCGGTCGCCGCGTCGGCGTCGGCCTGGCCGATCCAGATCGCGTCGAGGCCGAAGGTCGGGTCCTTGACCTTCTTGCCGGGGATGGTGCCGACCGCCTGGCCGGTGTCGAGCGCCAGCATCTCGTCGGGCGAGGCCTGGTCTTCGCCGACGATCACGCCGTTGACTAGGATACGATAGGTATAGGGCGCCAGGTTGATGTCGTCGCGCACGCGCACCTGCGGCACGACGAAGCCCAGTTCCTTGGAGAGCTGGCGCCGCACCCCGGTGATGCGCCCCATCAGCGGCGCGCCCTTGCGCTCGTCGACCAGCGGCACCAGGCCATAGCCGATGTCGAGCATCACCTGCATCGTGTCGGTGACCTCGTCCCAGCCGATCTTGGAGAGGTCCTGCGGCTCGGGCGCGGCCTCGATGACGGGAGTGGGGCGACCCGCGGCCTTCTTGAGCCGCCAGGCAGCGAAGCCGGCGGCGGCGGCGGCGGGTAGGATCACGAAGTGCGGCATCCCCGGGATCACGCCGAGGATGGCGAGGATCGCCGCGACCGGCGTCCAGGTCTTGTGGCTGCTGAACTGGCTGCCGATCTGGCCGGCCAGGTCGTCGGTCGAGGTGACGCGGGTCACGATCGCCGCGGCGGCGATCGACAGCATCAGCGACGGGAGCTGGGCCACCAGCGCGTCGCCGATCGCGAGCAGGACGTAGGTTTGCGCCGCTTCCTTGACGCCGAGCCCGTGGCTCAGCGTGCCGAGGATCAGGCCGCCGACGATGTTGACCGCGAGGATCAGCAGGCCGGCGATGGCGTCGCCCTTCACGAACTTCGACGAACCGTCCATCGCGCCGTAGAAGTCGGCCTCGGTCGCGACCTCGACCCGGCGCGCGCGCGCTTCGTCAGGAGTGATGAGGCCGGCGTTGAGATCGGCGTCGATCGCCATCTGCTTGCCGGGAAGGGCATCCAGGGTGAAGCGCGCGGAGACTTCGGAGACGCGGCCGGCGCCTTTGGTCACCACCATCAGGTTGATGATGATCAGGATCGCGAACACGAACAGGCCGACGACATAATCGCCGCCGATCAGGAAGGTGCCGAAGGATTCGATGACATGGCCCGCGGCGGCCTCGCCCTCGTGGCCATGGACCAGCACGACGCGGGTCGAGGCGACGTTGAGGCCGAGCCGGAACAGCGTCGCGAACAGGAGGACGGTCGGGAAGGCGGAGAAGTCGAGCGGCTTCTGCGCGTTGAGGGCGACCATCAGCACCGCGAGGCTGATCATGATGTTGGTGACGAAGAACACGTCGAGCAGCGCCGCCGGGATCGGCACCACCATCAGCGCGACCAGCGTCAGCATCGCCATCGGCAGCGCGAAGCTCTTGGCCATCGGCGCCGCGCGCGCCGGCAGGAACGGAAGCGTCGCCATCGCTTAGCCGCCCAGGCTCGCGAGCATCAGATAGGCGAGCCGCGCATTCTGAGGATTGGGCCGGAGCAGCGAGCCGGTTGCGGCGGCGGGCTGGGCCGCCTTGAGCCGGTCGAGGGTGCTCGCCAGCCAATCGCGGTCGCCGTTGGCGGCGCCGGTGCCGAGCACCACCTCGACGTTCGGATCGCCGGCATCGAGCGCATCCGAGGCGAGCCCGGTGCCGCCGCCTGCCGCCGCGCCCTTGTCGAGCTTGGCCGCGAAACGCTGATAGACCTCGCCGAGCGATCGCGCGCGGCCTTCAGCGGTATAAAAAACGTTGCGGTTCGCGCGGGCAGCCGCCGGGAACAGCGACGCCGCGCTGCGGCCGGAATTGGCGTCCATCGCCGACAGGAACTTCTTCGCGCCGCCGATCCCGAGGAAATGAGCCATGTAGAGGTCGGTCCCGGTCGCCGCGCGGCCGAGGCTCGCCTCCAGCGCATCCTTGTTGTCACTGGCGTGCTCTGCCGCCATCAGCGAGGCGGCGGCGGGATCGTTGCGCAGGTCGAGGATCGCCCGCCGCGCGGCGGGGTCGCTCACGACGAAGCGGCCGCTGCCGGTCTGCCTGATGCTGTCGGCCGCCCAGCCGAGGCCGTGCTCGGCGCCATGCTGCTTGACCACGCCGAGCCAGCTCTGCTCGATGAACTGGTAGAGTCCGGTCGCGCTGGAGGTGCCGGCGCGGGCATTCGGGCGCAGGCCGCTTTCGACCTGGGCCTGGCCCAGCAGATAGTTGAAGTCGATGCCGGTGCGTTCGCTGGCGACGGCGATCGCGTTCTGGACGCCGCCGAGGCGCTGGATCGAGGGTATGCTCATCGAGCTCTTGCCTGAAGTCCCATGGTTACCGGGACATTCAGCAAGGAGCGTGCCAAGATTTGGAGGTGGCGGAGGCGAAACGGAATCGTGCTCCTGCGAAGGCAGGAGCCCTGGCCGCAAGCGATGCACCTATGATCTAGAGCTCCTGCCTTCGCAGGAGCACGGACGAGGGTAGGATAGGCTCTGGAAAAAACAGCCCTTCGACAAGCTCCGGGCGAACGGGGCGGGGTTAGGCGATGGCGGCCCCACCCAGAGGCCGATAGGATTGCGCCGGGGCACCGGCAAGAACTTGCAGGCGGCGGCGAACGTTTGCCGCCATCAGGTTGACGTAGACGCGGCAGGTCTCGTTGAGCCGGTGCGCCTCGCGCGCGAGCTCCTCGATCTCCGGGGTCGACGGCTCACGAGCCGCGGCGACCGCGTCGATGCTTTTGAGCTTGGCGCTGGTCGCCGCCTCGAGCGCGTCGATGTCGTTGGCCTTGAGCGCGGCGATCTCGGCATGGAGCGCCTCGATCACGCGAACCAGCGCGTCACGACGCGTCATCGCTGCCTCCATGCGGCGCCCACTGCATCTTCAGCGCCAGCAGCCGGTCGGCGACCGTCGTGGGCAGCAGCGGGAAATTGCCGTCCTGGATTGCCTTGCGGACCTTGGCGACGCGATCGGCGTCGACCGGCGGCGTCGCCGCGAGGGGCTGCGCCAGCGCACGCAAAGTCGAGGGATCGGCGCGCACCGCCACGTCCTGCGTCGCCGGCTGGGCTGCAGACACGGGCGCGCTCGATGCGACCGGTGCGATGCGCCGGTCGATCGGTACGCTGGGCTTGGACCCGATCGGATCCACCATGGTCTCCGTCCTCGAATAGTATCTTCAGACGATCAAACGACCGGCCGCCGACAAGTTTAAGCATTTTTTATTGGGCCCAGCCGGGCAGCGTCGCCCGGCCGGCTTCGACCGCGACCGCCTGCACCGGCGGCTTGGCGGAATCGACCTTGATCGCGACCCTCCCGCCCGCGGGCGCATCGCCCATCGCGACGCCGTCGCGGGTAATCGAGAAGCCGGGCGCGCCGACCTCCAGCGTCACCGCGTCGCCGCGGCGGATCACCGGCTCGGCCTTGGGCGCAGGTGCGATCGGCGCGGCGGCGGCGACCACCGGCCGCGGACGCGGCGGCGTCATCACCGGCACGTAGATGCGCCACGCCGGTGCGTCGCAGGTGACGACCACCGAGTCCTGGTAACTGCCGCGCCAGTCGAGCTTGGGCAGCGGACAGGCGGCGAGCTTGAGGCGCTTGTCGACGGCGGCACGGGCGCCGCCTTCCTCGCCGACGGCGTGGCCGGTGAAGGCGGCGACGGCGACGTCGATCGCCGTGGTATCCTGGAAGCGGATCGTCTGCGCAACCGCAGGCAGCGGCGCGAGGAGGATGGCGAAAAGCAGCGGACGGATCATTGCGGGTCTCCTGCGAAACCGATCTGGAGCTGGACGGCGCGGCCGGCGCCGGGGCGGGTCTCGATGGCGATGCGGTCGGCCGGCACTGCGCGGGCGAGCAGCGCGGCGGCGGCGCGAGCACGGTCGGCGGCGAGAATCGCGGCGCTGCCGGTTGCGCGGTCGACGTCGCCAGGGGTGCCGTCGGTACCGCCGATCACCCGCAGCGTAGTGCGCGGGTCGCGCGCGGCCTCGCGCGCCCAGGCGATCGCGTCATTGGAAGGCAATGCTGCCGAGCCGGGCGCGAACCCGGCGATCACGCTGGCATCGACCGGCATCGGCGCGACGCGCTCGGCATCGAAGCCTTGGCGCAGCCCCTCGGCGATGGCGCGGCCATCGAGCGCGCGATTCGCCTGGAGGAAAACGAAGAAGCCGACCAGCAGCAGCATGAGATCGGCGAGCGTGATCAGCCACAGCGGCCGGCGCGCGCCTTCCTCGAACGGATCGTCGATGGTGAGGTCGCTCATGCCGCATCCCTCCTGACGCGCGGGCGCTCGCGCTCGGCGAGCGCGGCGAGGGGTTGCACCAGGCGTGCGCGCTCGATCAGCTCGGCGCGGGCGAGACGCTTGAGGCGCGCCGCGATCGGCATGGCGATCAGGTTGGCTGCGAGCGCGCCGTAGAGCGTCGCCAGCACCGCCACCGCCATCGATCCGCCGATGGTGGCGGGATCGGTCATGCCGGCGAACATCCTGACCAGTCCGATCAGCGTGCCGACCATGCCCATCGCCGGGAAGATCTCGGCCGCCGCCGACCATAGGTCGATCGCGGCGCGATGCCGCTCGGCACGCGCGACGCGGCGCTGGTCGAGCAATGCCGAGATCTCCTCGCCGCCCGCACCATCGACGATGCGGCCGACGGCTGCGGCAATGTCCGGATCGGCGATGACGGTACGGTCGAGCCGGACCACGCCGTGCCGTGCCGAGATGCGAGACAGGGCGTCGATCTGCGTCAGCAGCGCGTCCGCCTGAAAGGGCTTGCGCCACAGCACGCCGAGCGCGGCGAACCCACGGAACAGGTCGCGACCGGGGGTGCGCAGCACGAGGGCGAGCAGCGTGCCGCCGCCGACGATCGCCAACGCGGCGGGATCGGCAAAGCTACCGAGGGAGGGAAGTGAATGCAGCATCATCACCCTCACGCGTTGCAAGGGTGGGGCCAATTTCGCCCCCTCGCTCGTCATGCCGGACTTGATCCGGGATCCAGGGTCACGAGCGGCGTTGCCTGCGACTCTGGATCCCGGGTCAAGCCCGGCATGACGATGAATAGGGCGACGCGCATCCGGCAATCGCTTGCCGCCACCGGCAAGACCTTGCCGCTTCCCTTGGCCGACAACAACAAATCCGGCGCCCTCATCAATTTGGCACGCCCATTGCAAAGCTGCCCTCGAACCAGTGCGGGAGACCGACGAGATGAGCAACGACAGCCTGTTCGGCGTCCATGGCGCGGCGCTCGAAGTGCGCTCGCAGCGCATGGGCGTGCTCGCGTCGAACATCGCGAACGCCTCGACCCCCGGCTACCAGGCCAAGGACATCGACTTCGCCGAGGCGCTGCGCTCGGCGGAGAGCGGGCATGTCGACACGGGCATCGCCGCGGCGACCAAGTACCGCACCCCGCTGCAGATGAGCATGGACGGCAACACCGTCGAGCTCGCCACCGAGCAGACCGCCTTCGCCGAGAACGCGATCGCCTATCAGACGACGCTGTCGTTTCTCAACGGCCGCATCGGCCAGATCACCCGCGCGCTGAAGGGCGAATGACGATGGCCGACAATCCGATGTCCATCTTCCAGGTCGCCGGCCGCGCGATGAGCGCGCAGCTGGTGCGGATGAACACCACGGCGTCCAACCTCGCCAACGCCGGCGGCGTCGCCTCGACGCCGGATGCGGCCTATCGGACGATGAAGCCGGTGTTCCGCACCCAGTTCGACCAGGCGAGCGGCATGGCGACGGTCAACGTCGAGCAGGTCGTCACCGCCGGCGAGGCGCCGACCAAGCGCTACGACCCCGGCAATCCGATGGCCGACCGGGACGGCAACGTCTGGGAGAACGCCGTCGATGAGACGCGCGAGCTGGTCGACATGCTCGAGGCTGCGCGCACCTACCAGAACAATGTCGAGGTCATGCAGACCGCCAAGTCGCTGATCGTCGATACCCTCAAGCTGGGACGCTGACCATGGCCTCTTCCTTCGATTCCACGCTCGACGCGCTCGGCATACCGCGCACCAACTCGGGCACGCCGGTCCAGCCCGCCTCGTCGGCGAACACGACGCTCGGCCAGGCCGATTTCCTGAAGCTGATGACCGCGCAGATGCAGAACCAGGACCCGTTCAACCCGGTCGACAACACCCAGATGGTCGCGCAGATGGCGCAATTCTCCAGCCTGGCCGGCATCACCGAGATGTCGACCACGCTGAAGTCGATCGCCGACAAGCTCAATGCGACCTCCGCCAGCGACGCGATGGCCTATGTCGGCAAGACGGTGCTGACCGAAGGATCGGTCGCTTATCCGCGGACCGCGGGTGGCTTCGCCGGCCAGGTCGAGCTCGACGGCGACACGACCGGCGTCATCGTCACCATCGCCGACAAGGACGGCAAGGTCCTGAAGTCCGTCGACCTCGGCGCCCAGAAGAAGGGCACCGTCGACTTCGACTGGGACGGCAGCACCGACACCGGCGGCGAAGCCGGCGACGGCCCGTTCACCATCACCGCCACCGCCCGCAACGGCACCACCAAGGTCGACAGCCGCACCCTGGTGTGGGCGCCCGTCGCCTCGGTCTCGATCCCGTCGACCGGCGAGCCGGTGCTGTCGGTGGCCGGCATCGGCCAGGTCCCAGTCTCTGCCGTCCGCCAGGTCGGCTGAACCCAAGAACCTTCAAGGGAGCAAGTTCCATGTCCTTCTACACGTCGCTCAGCGGGCTCAAGGGTTCGCAGACCGAGATGTCGACCATCTCGCACAACCTCGCCAACGTCTCGACCAACGGCTTCAAGAAGAGCCGCACCGAGTTTGCCGACGTCATCGCGTCGAGCGTGTCGGTGAACCCGAACCAGATGGTCGGCTCTGGTTCGGTGGTGAAGGCGATCCGCCAGGAATTCAGCCAGGGCGGACTCGTCCAGTCTGAATCCTCGCTCGACCTCGCGGTCTCGGGCGACGGCTTCTTCGTGGTCAAGCCCGACCTCGAGGGCAGCAAGGTCAACTACACCCGCAACGGCGGCTTCATGGTCGATCCCGACCGCTACGTCGTCGATGCGAACGGCGGACATCTCCAGGTCTATCCGGTCGACGGCTCGGGCACTGTGGTCGCCACCGGCGCCGGCGCGACGACGAGCCTGCGGGTCCCCGCCTTCAGCGGTACGCCCAAGGCCACCGGCGCGGTCAGCCAGTCGCTCAACCTGTCGGGCAATGCGTCGGTGCCGTCGTCGAATCCGGTGTTCACCACCGCCAACCCCTATGCCTTCGACCGCTTCAACCCGGCGACCTACAATAATTCGACCCAGACCACGGTGTACGACACCGACGGCAACGCGATGACGATGACCAGCTATTTCGTCCGCGAAACCGCCCCTGCGGTGGTGCCGCCGGCGACGGTCGCGCCTTTGGGGCCGAGCACCTGGAAGGTCTACACCTTCGTCGGCGACCAGCAGCTCGATGCTGATGCCGGCACCGCGGGCGCCAATCCGATCACGCTGAGCTTCGACGTCAACGGCGCGCTGACCGCGCCGACCGGCGCCACCACCTTCGGCGAGTTCACCCCGACCGGGGCGGCCAAGCCGCAGACGATCTCGCTCGACTTCGGCAGCGCCACCACCCAGCTCGCCCAGCCGTTCGACCTGGTCGCACAGAGCCAGGACGGCGCCGCGGTCGGCAAGCTCGAGGGGCTCAGCGTCGACGAGAACGGCATGGTCCGCGCCACCTTCTCGAACGGCGACAGCCAGGCACTCGGCATGGTCGCGCTGGCCAATTTCTCCAATCCTTCGGGCCTGCGCCAGCTCGGTAACAGCTATTGGTCGCCGACCGGCCTGTCGGGCGATCCGCGCATGGGCCAGCCCGGCGCGGACGGCTTCGGCGCGCTGATGTCGGGCGCGATCGAGCGCTCGAACGTCGACATCACTGAGGAGCTGGTCAACCTGATCGCGGCCCAGCGCAATTTCCAGGCGAATGCGAAGGCGCTCGATGCGTCGAGCCAGATCTCGCAGTCGATCTTCAACATCCGTTCGTAACGGCGCGAACCCCCAGGGAGGCTGAACGATGGACCGGATGGTCTACACCGCATTGTCAGGGCTCAAGGGCCAGATGGCGGCGCAGGCGGCGATCGCGAACAACATCGCGAACGCCTCGACCACCGGCTATCGCGCCGACCGCGTCGCCTTCGAGGCGATGATGCTGAAGGGCGGCGGCGGGCTCGAATCGCGCGCGCCCTCCGGCGAGGAAGTGCGCGACGCCGACCGTAGCGGCGGCGCCATCCAGGACACCGGCAACCCGCTGGACGTCGCCGTCACCGGCACCGCCTGGATCGCGGTGCAGGCCCCCGACGGCAGCGAAGCCTACACCCGGCGCGGCGATCTGCGGATCGCGGCCTCGGGCGTGCTGGAGACCGGCGACGGTTTCCCGGTGATGGGGTCGGGGGGCCCCATCACCATGCCGCCCGCCGACAAGGTGATCATCGGCGAGGACGGCACGATCTCGATCGTGCCGCTCGGCGCCGAACCCGGCCAGGCGCCGCAGGAGATCGACAAGATCAGGCTCGCCAGCGCCGAGGGTTCCGACACCGTCAAGGGCCTCGACAACCTGCTCCATGTGCGCGGCGGCGGCGTGCTGCCCGACGATGCCGAGGCGCGGGTCAAGTCGGGCGCGCTCGAGGGATCGAACGTCAACCTGACGCAGGCGCTGGTCGACATGATCGAGAACCAGCGCAGCTACGAAGTGCAGGCCAACCTGCTCAAGGAAGCCAAGAATCTCGACGAAAGCTCCGCATCGCTGATGCGGATGCCGGTCTGAGAAAGGAAATCAAGCGATGTCGTCCGCCGCTCTCCATATCGCCCGCACCGGGCTCGACGCGCAGGACACCCGGATGCGGGTGATCTCGAACAACCTCGCCAACGTCAACACGACGGGGTTCAAGAAGGATCGCGCCGCGTTCGAGACGCTGGCCTATCAGGTCGTCACCGCCCCCGGCGCCGCCAGCACGCAGGAGACGCGCTACGCGACGGGGCTCAACCTCGGCACCGGCGTGCGCATCCAGGGTACGGCGCGGATCGATACCCAGGGGTCGATGCAAACCACGGGCAACAGCCTCGATCTCGCGCTCGACGGCGACGGCTATTTCCAGGTGCAGATGCCGGGCGGCACGCTCGCCTATACTCGCGCCGGCAACTTCACGCGCTCGCCCGAAGGGCTGCTGGTGACCAGCGAGGGCTATCAGGTGATGCCGGGAATCACTATCCCCGAGGGCACCACCAACATCACCATCGGCACCGATGGCACCGTCTCCGCGACCGTGCCAGGCCAGACCGAGGCGAGCCAGCTCGGCCAGATCCAGGTCGCCAGCTTCCCCAATTCGGCGGGGCTGCAGGCGAGCGGCGACAACTATGTCGTCGAGACCGCCGCCTCCGGCCCGGTCAACCTCGGCATCGCCGGCCAGGACGGCCGCGGCAAGGTCCGCCAGGGGATGCTCGAGGGCTCCAACGTCAACGTCGTCGAGGAGCTGGTCGACATGATCGAGACCCAGCGCGCCTATGAGGTCAACTCGAAGATGATCTCGGCGACCGACGACATGCTCAAATACGTCAACCAGAACATCTGAGGCGGACGATGCGCTCTTCCCTCATCCTCGGCGCCTTCGCCACCATGCTCGCGCCGGCGTCCGCCGACGCTGGCATCTTCGGCGGCAAGAAGAAGGTCGCGCCGCCGCCCGAATACCAGGCGACCCCGCCGCAGCCGATCCGACCGCCGGAGCCGGCCAACGGCGCGATCTTCCAGCCGACCCGCGGCTATGCCGGGCTCTACGAGGGCGCGCGCGCGCGGTCGGTCGGCGATCCGCTGACGATCGTGCTGGTCGAGCGCACCTCGGCATCGAAATCGGCCGGCTCCAAGCTCGATTCGGGCGGCGGCTTCGGCCTGACCGGCCCGAGCACCGGGGCGCTCCATCTGTTCGATCCGACCGACGCCAGCGCCAGCGGCAAGCGCAACTTCAACGGCACCGGCACCGCCGACCAGTCGAACGCGCTGTCGGGCGAGATCACCGTGACGGTGGCCGAGGTGCTGCCCAATGGCACGATGGTCGTCCAGGGCCAGAAGACGGTGACGCTCAACCGCGGCGACGAGTTCGTCCAGATCCGCGGCCTGGTCCGTCCCGCCGATGTCGACGTCAACAACCGTGTGCTATCGACCCGCGTCGCCGACGCCCGCATCGCCTACACCGGCCGCGGCGACGTCGCCCGCGCCAGCCGCCAGGGGTGGCTGAGCCGCTTCTTCCAGGTCATCAGCCCGTTCTGAGGATGCGCCAAATGCTCCGTCTGATCCTCGCTACCCTCGCAGCGCTGCTGATCGCCGCTCCGGCCCACGCCGAGCGCGTCAAGGACCTCGGCGCGTTCCAGGGCATCCGTACCAACCAGCTCACCGGCTACGGCATCGTCGTCGGCCTGCCGGGCACGGGCGACGACAATCTCGAATACACCGTCCAGTCGATGAAGGGCGTCGCCTCGCGCTTCGGCCTCCAGCTGCCGCAGAGCGTCAACCCGAGCCTCAAGAACTCGGCGGTGGTGATCGTGACGGCCGAGCTGCCGCCGTTCGCCAAGCCGGGGCAGAAGCTCGACATCACTGTCTCGGCGATGGGCAAGGCGAAGAGCCTGCGCGGCGGCACGCTGGTGCTGACGCCGCTGCAGGGCGCCGACGGGCAGATCTACGCGATGGCGCAGGGCAACCTCGCGGTCGGCGGGCTCGGCGCGGAAGGCGCGGACGGCTCGAAGATCGTCGTCAACATCCCCTCGTCCGGGCGTATCCCCGAGGGCGCCACGGTCGAGCGCGCGGTCGACACCGGCTTCGCCACCGCGCCGACGCTGACCTTCAACCTCGCCCGCGCCGATTTCACCACGGCACAGAACGTCGCCAACGCGATCAACGGCCGCTTCGGCGTCGGGACCGCCCGCGCCGTCGATGCCGTCTCGGTCGCCGTGCAGGCGCCGCAGGGCAGCGACGTGCGCGCGCAGATCATGAGCGCGATCGAGAACCTGCCCGTCACCGCTGCCGAGGCGCCCGCCCGGGTGATCGTCAACGCGCGCACGGGCACCGTCGTCATCAACTCCGCCGTGCGCGTCAGCCCGGCCGCGGTCACGCACGGCAAGCTCACCGTCCGCATCGACGAATCGCAGCGGATCAGCCAGCCCGCCCCCTTCAGCCGCGGCCAGACCGCGCTGGAGCGCCAGAGCGCGGTCGGCGTCGAGGAGGAGAAGCGCCCGATGTTCCTGCTGGAGCCGGGACCCAAGCTCAGCGACGTGGTCAAGGCGGTCAACGCCATCGGCGCCTCGCCGGCCGACCTGGTCGCGATCCTGGAGGCGCTCAAGGAGGCCGGTGCGCTCAACGCCGAGCTGGTGGTGCTGTGACGAGCGTCGGCACCCCGATCGCCTCGACCGCGGGCGGCGTGTCCAATGACACGTCGCGCACAGCGTCGCGCGACAACCTGCAGAAGGCGGGCGAGCGCTTCGAGGCGATCTTCGTCAACATGATGCTGAAGTCGATGCGCTCGGCCAAGCTCGCCGACGGCCTGTTCGACAACAAGGCCGGCGAGCAGTTCCGCGACATGCAGGACCAGCAGTTCGCCGAGAGCATGGCCGCGCACACGCCGATCGGCATCGGCAAGGCGATGACCGAGTTCCTCGCCAAATCCACACCGACCGCCGAGGAGACGACGACATGAGCGACCTGCTCTACATCGGCGCCTCGGGCGTCCGCACCTATCAGTCGGCACTCGGCACCACGTCGGAGAACATCGCCAACGTCGGCACCGCCGGCTATGCGCGCCGCGCCGTCCAGGTCCAGGAGATCCCGGCGACCAAGGGCCTGCGCATGTCGGGCAACGGCTCGCTCGCGACCGCGCTGACCCGCTCGGCGAACGAGTTCCGCAACACCGACGTTCGCACGTCAGGCTCCGATCTCGCGCGGACCGAAGCCGGCATCGTCTGGCTCGACCGGGTCGAGCAGGTGCTGACCGGCAACGAGCTTAGCGCGCAGCTCACCGCCTTCTTCAACGCGGCGCAGGGCGTCGCCGCCGATCCCGCTTCGGTCGCGCCGCGCGGGGTGATGATCGAGAGCGCGGCGACGCTGGCGAACTCGTTCACCGCCACCGGCCGCGCGCTCGACACCGCGATCGGCGACCTCAGCCTCACCGGCCGCGACGCCGCGCGCGACCTCAACGACCTCGCGCAGCAGCTCTATCAGGTGAACCAGGGGCTTTCCCGCGCCGATCAGGGCTCGGCGATGCAGATGTCGATGCTTGACCAGCGCGACCGCCTGCTCGAGAGCATGAGCGCATTGGTCGACGTCGACGTGACCTTCGACGCACAGAGCCGCGCGATCGTCCGCACCGGCGGCGCAGCCGGGCCGGTGCTGGTCGACGCGGCCGGCGCGAGCCAGGTCAGCTTCGCGATGAGCGCCACCGGCGCCGCGCAGTTCCAGCTCCACCGCGGCGCCAGCGCGACGGTGATCCCGGCGCAGGGCGGCGCCTTCGCGGGCATCACCGAAGGGGCGCAGCGCCTCGCCGACGCGCGCGACGCGCTGAACGATCTCGCCACCCGCTTCGTCGACGGCGTGAACGCGGTGCAGGCCGGCGGCCGCGACCTCGACGGTGCGGCGGGCACGCCGATGTTCGCGGCGGGCGACCCGCCGACCGAGGTCCGCCTCGTGCTGACCGACCCGCGCGGTATCGCCGCGGCGGCGCCTGGTGAGGGCACGCGCGGCAATTCCAACCTCCAGAACCTCGCGACGCTGCGCACCGACGGCAAGTTCGAGGCCGGGCTGTCCGACACCATCACCACCAACGCCGCCGCGCTCGCCGCGCGCAAGAACGTCGCCGCGGCGCAGAACTCGATCCGCGACGCCGCGGTCGCCGCGCGCGATTCGGTGACGGGCGTCGACCTCGACGAAAGCGCGGTCGAGCTGATCCGCTTCCAGCAGGCCTATCAGGCGTCGAGCCGCATCATCCAGGTCGCGCGCGAGACGCTTCAAAACATCCTCGATATCCGCTGAGGAGCCTTCCCATGCGCATCGCCTCCAGCCTCTTCTACAATCAGGCCACCGCCACGCTGGGCACGCTCAGCGAGCGCGCGGGGGAGCTGCAGACGCAGATCTCGACCGGCAAGAAGCTCACCGCGCCGTCGAGCGATGCGGTCGCCTACCGCCAGCTGTCGAACGTCACCCGCACCGGCGCCGACGCCACCCAGGACGCCAAGAACGTGACGCTGGCGAGCACCCTGCTCAGCGCCTCCGACGCCGCGCTCGGCGACATCGAGGAGCAGCTCCAGCAGGCGCGCGAGCTGGCGATCCAGGCCAATAGCGGCACGCTGCCCGCCGATCAGAAAAAGACCATCGCCTCCACGCTCGATGCGATGATCGAGGACCTGTTGAAGCTGGTGAACACCCGCGACACCAGCGGCGCTCCGTTGTTCGGCGGGGCGAGCGGCGATACCGCCTACACCCAGGCGGCCGACGGTACGATCAGCTACATGGGCACCGGCACACCCGGCGCGATCCCGATCGGCGAAGGCTCGAGCCTGCGCGCGACGATCACGGGCGAAGAGGTGTTCAACAACCTGCCCAAGGCGGACGGCACCACCACCGACATGTTCAAGGTCCTCCAGGACCTTTCCGCCTCGCTCAAGGCCGGCGGTAACGCCGGTACCGCGATCGACGACCTCAAGACCGCGATCGATTCGATCGGCAACGCCCGCGCCTCGCTCGGCGCGCGCGGCGCCCGGCTCGACCTCGAGCAGCAGCGCCTCACCAAGGCTGCCGCGGCGCGCGAGGAGACGCGCAGCTCGCTGGAGGATACCGACGTCACCGCCACGGTGATCGAGCTGCAGAAGACGATGACGGTGCTGCAGGCGACCCAGGCGAGCTTTTCCAAGCTCACGTCGCTGTCGCTGTTCAACTATCTGAGCTAGCTGGGAGGAAAGCCCCTCCCTGGGGAGGGGCTTTGAGAGGCGGAAAAGATTCCTCACCCGCTTTAACCAAATTCCCACCTCCAGCCCTCAAAGATAACCCGAAACGGCCGTTAACCCTGACAGGAACGGTCTTCGCCAGGGGGTAATCGAGTTCATGTTTCCGGCGATCGGTCTCGTCATCCTGCTCGCAATGGTCTTCGGCGGCTTCGTCATCACGGGCGGCGCGCTGGGGCCGGTGATGCATGCCATCCCGCACGAGATGCTGATCATCGGCGGCGCCGCGCTGGGCGCGCTGGTGATCGGCAACTCGGGCAAGGAGCTGAAGGCGCTCGGCGGCGGCGTGATGAAGGTGCTGAAGGGCCCCAAGTACAAGAAGCAGGATTATCTCGATACGATCTTCCTCGTCTCCAAGCTCATGAAGATGCTGCGGACCGACGGCCCGATTGCGCTCGAGCCGCATGTCGAGGACCCCAAGTCCTCCGCGATCTTCGCCGAATATCCGCGCCTCCTCGCCGACGATACGCTGGTCAACCTGATCGCCGACACGCTGCGCCTGGTCGTCGTCTCGTCGGGCACGCTCGACGTCCACGCGGTCGAGGAGGTGATGGACAACGCCATCAAGACCCACCACCACGAGGTGCAGAGCCCGCAGGGTGCGCTCCAGTCGCTGGCCGATGCGCTGCCCGCGCTCGGCATCGTCGCCGCGGTGCTGGGTGTGGTGAAGACGATGGGTTCGATCGACAAGCCGCCGGCGATCCTCGGCGCGATGATCGGATCGGCGCTGGTCGGCACCTTCCTCGGCGTGCTGCTCGCCTATGGCATCGTCGGCCCGCTCGCCAATCGCCTCAAGCAGGTGATCGACGCCGACGGCGCGATCTACCACGTCGTCAAGCAGATCATCATCGCCTCGCTCCACGGCCACCCGCAGCCGCTGGTGATCGAGGCGGCGCGCTCCGGCATCGCGCACAAGAACCAGCCGGGCTTCGGCGAGGTATTCGACGGTTTGAGGGGAAGATAGGCCATGCCCGCCGCAAGGGCGCCGCACGGCTCGAACCAGCCGCCCAAGATCATCGTCAAGAAGGTCTATGTCGAGGAGCACGGCGCGCATCACGGCGGCGCCTGGAAGGTCGCCTATGCCGATTTCGTGACGGCGATGATGGCCTTCTTCCTGCTGTTGTGGATCCTCGGCGCCACCACCGAGAAGCAGCGCAAGTCGATCGCCGACTATTTCGCGCCGACGCTGGTCGAGATGCGGCAGGAAAGCGCCGGCTCCAACGGGCTGTTCGGCGGGGCCTCGCTCGTCGACAAGGACAATTATCCGCACCGCGCGTCGCAGACCGGCACGCGCGCGTTGACCGTGCCGGTGAGCGCGACCGGCGGGCTGCGCGAGGGCTCGGGCGATCGCGGTTCGATGAAGCGCGCCTCGATCTTCGCGGAGGACGAGGCCAACTTCAATCGCCTGCGCCGCCAGGTCGAGCTCAAGATCAAGCAGAACGCGCGGCTCGCCAAGCTCGGCAAGCACGTCAAGTTCGTCGCGACGCGCGACGGGATGCGCATCGATCTGCTCGACGATGCCGATTATTCGATGTTCGCGCTCGGCACGACCGCGCTGGTGCCCGATGCGTCGGAGCTGATCGGCCTGGTCGCCGAATCGATCCGCGGCATGGACAATCCGATCATGATCCGCGGCCATACCGACAGCCTCGCCTGGGGCGATCCCAGGGCGATGAACAACTGGATGCTCTCGTCAGGCCGCGCGGAGGCGACGCGCCGCCGGCTGGCGCTGGGCGGCGTGCCGGAGACGCATTTCGAGCGGATCGAGGGAGTCGCCGACCGCGAGCCGATGATCGTCAAGAATGCCGCCGATCCGCGCAACCGGCGCGTCGCGATCACCTTGCTCTATCGGCGGGGGACCTTCGGAGGCTGAGCGGCCTATGGGCTCAGCCGGGGTGATGGTGCGGTCGAGAAGACTCGAACTTCCACGTCCTTTCGGACACAACGACCTCAACGTTGCGCGTCTACCAGTTCCGCCACGACCGCACATGAAACCCGCCGGACGTGCCGGCGGCTGGTAAGGCGAGCGCCCCTAGCGCAGCCGGACCGTGCTGGCAAGCTTCCTTGATCGCGCGGGAACGGTTACCGGCGAAACCATGTCCGAACCCGCCATTCCCGCCCGCGACGTCGCCGCCGAGACCCGGCGGCTGCTGGCGCTCGCCTGGCCGGTGGTGCTGACCAGCCTCAACTGGACGATCCTCCACGTCACCGACGTGGTGGTGGTCGGGCTGGTCTCGACCGAGCAGGCGGCGGCGCTGGGGGCGAGCCGGGCGCTGACCTTCATCGGCATCGTCGCCGTGCTCGGCTGGCTGACCGGCATCTTGGTGTTCGCCTCCCGCGCCGACGGCGCCCGCGACCTGCCGACGACGGGCCGCGTGTTCCAGGAGGGGCTGGTGCTCGGCCTGGCGCTGGGCCTCGCCGCGGGCGCGCTGCTGTTCGCCTTCGCCGAGCCGATGCTGCTGGCGATCGGCGTGGCGCCCGCGATCGCGCCGGACGCGGCCGCGGTGGTGCGGGTGATGGCGCTCGCCTATCCCTTCCAGACTCTGATCATCGCGGCGAGCTTCTTCCTCGAAGGCGTCAGCCGGCCGCGGCGGGTGACGGTGGTCAACTTCATCACGCTGCCGGTCAATGCGGTGCTCGCCTGGGCGCTGTCGGGCGGCCACGCCGGGCTGCCCGCGCTCGGCGCGGTCGGCGCGGCGGCAGCGACGGCGATCGCGTCGGTGCTCGGCGCCGCGTTGATGATCGGCGCCGCGCTTACGCTGGCGCGGGCCGAGGAGCGCGGGGTGCGCCGGTGGCGGGCGACGGGAGAGGGCGTGCGCCGGCTCGCCGCATTCGGCCTGGTGCCTGCGATCGCGTCCGCACTCGAGCTTGCCGGATTCTCGGTGCTGATCGCGCTGTCGACGCGGCTGGGGGAGGCGGCGACCCACGCCTTCCAGATCGTCTTCTCGATCCACAACGTGACCTTCGCGCTCGCGCTCGGCATGGGTTCGGCGGCCGGCGTGCGCGCGGGCAATGCGGTGGGCGAGGGCCTGCCGCGCGAGGCGCCATGGCGCGCGACGATCGCGACGGCGCTGGCAGCCGCGGCGACCGGGGTGTGCGCCCTGATTCTGCTCGTGTTCGACCGCAGCGTCACCGGCGCCTTCCCCGCCGCCGCCGAGGTGCATGTGCTGGCCGCGGCGATGCTGCTCGTCTGGGCGCCCTTCATCCTGTTCGACGGGATGCAGGTGGTGCTGGTCTACACGCTGCGTTCGCTCGGTGACCAGGTCGCGGCAGGCCTCAACGGCATCGCCGCCTTTTTCGTGGTTACCGGCGGGCTCGGCTGGCTGCTGGTCGAGCAGGGCGTCGGCCCGATGGCGCTGGTCTGGGCCTCGGGCATCGGCATGGTCGCGGCGGCGCTGTTCAACGGCCTCCGGCTCGGCTGGGTGAGCCGGCGACTCTAAATCCTCCCCGAGCTTGCTTGGGGAGGGGGACCATCGCGCAGCGATGGTGGGGGGGACCGCCGGAACGGCGGCTGCGCCGCCGCCCCTCCACCACCGCCCTTGGCGGCGGTCCCCCTCCCCGAGCGAGCTCGGGGAGGATCTGGAGGGCTAAATCCCCCGCGCGAAGCTCAGCTCGAGCACGTGCGAATTGGCCGGCACGTCGAGCTTGGCCGAATTGAACTCGATCCCGCCGTTGGGCGCGAGCGAGCGCACCTTGGGCTCGATCGTCCAGCTGTAGACCAGCCGCCCCTGCGCATCGCGCAGCTCCGCGCGGATGTCGGGCACGCGCTGCACCGCGCCGGTCGGGTTCACCACCCGGCCTGAGATCGCGAACAGCTCGTTGCCGCTGGCGAGGTTGCGGCGGTCGATCGACTTGTCGGCGAAACGCAGCGGCGTCTCGGCGTCGCCCAGCGGCAGGCCGAGCTGCGCGGCAATGCCGGGCTGACCCGTGTAGAGGATCGCCCCCGCGCCGATCAGCATCGAAGCGCCCGCGACCATCGCCGCCGCGGTCCAGCGCCGCGCGGGATTGCGCCGCGGCTTGAACGGCGGGCGGTGCGCGAACGCGTCGAAATCGCGCCGCGGCTCGGCCACGGCATCGTCGACATAGCTTCGGACCGGCGCCGGCCGCGGTTCGGCGGCGGGAGGCGCCGCTTCGGCCCGCGTTGCCGCAACTGGCGCCGCTTCGGCCGCCACCGGCTGGGGTGCCGGTGCCGCGGGAGCAGGCTCGGCCGCTATCGGCCGCGGCGCCGATGGCACCGGATCAGGCGGTGCCGCCGCACGCTCGACCGCAGGGGTCGATCGGTCGACCGCCGCCGAGGCCGGCGCCTGGAACCAGCTATGCTTGCAATTGGCGCAGCGGACGGTGCGGCCATCCGCACCGACGGCGCTGTCGGGAACGAGGTATCGCGTGCCGCACTCGGCGCATTCTAGGATCATGCGTCGTCACTCACACAGGCTGTTCGGCTCATCACACCCGATCAACCGCGCTGAATCTAAACACGAAACGACTCGGGGAGCAAGAGTCTCGAAAGAGTCAAGAGACATATTGTGGCACGGTGGCGCCTGTGCGATGGCTGTGGGCATCGGGGCAAGCAGCGGGTAAGCCGGCGCCGGCATGGCGAACATCGTCCAGTTCGAGAATGTCGGCCTGCGCTACGGCACGGGGCCGGAGACGCTGTCCGACGTCAGCTTCACGCTGGCGACCGGCGCCTTCTATTTCGTGACCGGTGCCAGCGGGGCGGGCAAGACCAGCCTCCTGAAGCTGCTCTACCTTGCGCAGCGGCCGACGCGCGGCACCATCCGGCTGTTCGGCGAGGATGCGGTGATGCTGCCGCGCTCGCGCCTGCCGGGCTTCCGCCGCCGGATCGGCGTGGTGTTCCAGGATTTCCGCCTGATCCCGCACCTCACCGCCTGGGACAATATCGCGCTGCCGCTGCGCCTGTCGGGGGTGCCCGAGGGCGACATCGAGGCGCCGGTGCGCGAGATGCTCGCCTGGGTCGGCCTGTCCGAGCGTGCGCACGCCCGGCCGCCAACGCTGTCGGGCGGCGAGCAGCAGCGCATCGCCATCGCCCGCGCGGTGATCGGCCGGCCCGAGATGCTGGTCGCCGACGAGCCCACCGGCAACGTCGATCCCGAGATGGCGGCGCGGCTGCTCCATCTGTTCGACAGCCTCAACCGGCTCGGCACCACCGTGGTGGTGGCGACGCACGACTTTCATCTCCTGAGCCGCATCCCCAACGCGCACATGATGCGGATCGAGCACGGCCAGCTGCTCGACCCGACCGGCAGCCTCCGCCATCCGCCCGGGCGGCCGACATGAGCGAAATCGAGGAGGAGATCGTGGAGGTCGGCCGGGTCAAGTCGCGCTGGCGGCTGCTCGACGACGGCCGGCGCACGCGGGCGATGAGCTGGGTGATGGCGGTGATGCTGTTCCTGACCGTGCTTGCCGGCGCGCTGGGGCTCGGCACGCTCGGCGCGGCGACCAGTCTCGACAGCCAGCTTGCGGGGCGGCTCACGGTGCAGCTGGTGGGCGCAGATGACGATGCGGCGGCGGACCTTGCCCGGCGCCTGCGCGCGATGCCCGAGGTGAAGGCGGTGCGGCAGGTGCCCCGCACCGAGCTGGCAGAGCTGCTCGAGCCCTGGCTCGGTGACGCCGGGCTCGATGCCGACCTGCCGATGCCGGCGATGATCGACGTCGACCTCCGCGATCCCGCGGACGCCGCCGCCGCACGCGTTTCGGCAGCCGTCCGTGCCGCCGCTCCCGGCGCACGGGTCGACCGCAATGCCGCCTGGCTGGCGCCGGTGCGCAGCTTCGTGCTGTCGCTCGCCTGGCTGGCGGGCGGGCTGGTACTGCTGATGGCGGGCGCGACCACCGCGATCGTGCTGCTGGCGGCGCGCGCCGGGCTCGACACGCACCGCGACACGATCGAGGTGCTGCACATGCTGGGCTCGACCGACGTCCAGGTCGCGCGCCTGTTCCAGCGGCGCATCGCGCTCGATACGCTGATCGGCGGCGCGATTGGGACCGTCTTCGCGCTGGCGACGGTGGCGCTGCTCGGCAGCCGCATCGCCAGCCTCGATTCGGCATTGACCAACGGGATCGGGCTTTCGGCGCTCGGCTGGGCGCTGCTCGCGCTGATGCCGCTCGCCTTCGCGCTGCTGGCGATGGCGGCGGCGCGCGTCACCGTGATCCGTGCGTTGAGGCAGGTGTTGTGAGGATCCTCGTCCGCCTCCTCGCGGTCGCTGCGCTGCTCTATCTGCTTGGCTTCGCGCTGTTCAGCTTCTCGCTCGGCCGTCCGCTCGGTGCGCGTAAGACCGATGCGATCGTGGTGCCGACCGGCGGCCCCGGCCGCATCTCGCGTGGGATCGCGGTGCTCAAGGCGGGCGAGGCGAAGCGGATGCTGATCAGCGGCACCGCCCCGGACGTGCGCCCGATCGAGCTCGCGATCGAATATGGCGTCGAGCCCAGATGGTTCGCCTGCTGCATCGATCTGGGGCAGGAGGCGGTCGACACCCGCTCCAACGGCGACGAGACCGCCGAATGGGTGCGCACCCACGGCTTCCGATCGGTGCGGCTGGTGACGGCGGAATGGCACATGCCGCGCGCCCGGCTCGAGCTGACCCATGCGCTCGGGCCGGATGTCGAGGTGGTTGGCGACGCCGTCGTCACTCATCCGAGGTTCGGGATGCTGGTGCGCGAATACAACAAATACCTCGTCCGCCGGGCGGCGATCCTGTTCGGGATCGGCGGATGATCGCCTGGGCGCGCACCTTGCTGTTCATCCTCGTCTTCTGGGGAGGATCGGTGCCGTTCGTGCTCGGCGCGCCGGTCGCCGCGCTGTTCGGGCGGGCGGCGCTTCGGAGCTACGCTCATGCCTGGCTCGACTTCCACAGCTGGGCGACGCGCCGGCTGATCGGCATCCGCACCCGCATCGTCGGCGCGCCGACGGAAGGGCCGGCGCTCTATGCCTGCAAGCACCAGGCGATGTTCGAGACCTTCGAGGTCGCGCGGATGCTGGGCACGCCGGCGCCGATCATGAAACGCGAGCTCGCCGGCATCCCCGTCTGGGGTTGGGCGGCGCAGCGCTATGGCGTGATCGTGGTCGACCGCAGCGCCTCCGCCACGGCATTGAGGCGGATGATGCGCGATGCCGAGCAGGCACTGGCGGAGGGCCGGCCGGTGGTGATCTTCCCCGAGGGGACGCGCGTGAAGCCAGGCGAGATGCCGCCGCTCAAGCCCGGCTTCGCCGGCCTCTACCG
The DNA here is from genome assembly GCF_021391395.1 of Sphingomonas cannabina. NCBI lineage: Bacteria > Pseudomonadati > Pseudomonadota > Alphaproteobacteria > Sphingomonadales > Sphingomonadaceae > Sphingomonas > Sphingomonas cannabina. The sequence continues at coordinate 82,819 of NZ_CP090059.1, forward strand.
CGCGCTCGGCCTGCCGGTGATCCCCGTCGCGCTCGACAGCGGTCGGCTGTGGCCGAAGCGGGGCGCCAAGCGCGCCGGCACCGTCACCATCGCTTTCGGCGATCCCATCCCCCCGGGCCTGCCGCGCCGCGAGATCGAGGCGCGTGTCCATGCCGCGATCAATGTCCTGGAGTCCAATGTGAGAGGATAGCCACGATGAAGACGGTGCTGTGCTGGCTGGCGCTGATCGGCGCGATCGGGTCGGGTTTGATGGCGGGTTTCTTCTTCGCCTTCTCGAACACCGTGATGGGCGCGCTCGGCCGGATGCCGCCGGCGCAGGGGGCGACGGCGATGCAGCACGTCAACGTCGTGGTGCTGAACCCGCTGTTCCTGTCCGTGTTCATGGGGACGGCCGTGGTCGGCGCGGTGCTGGCCGGCGGCGGGGTGCTGCGGCTGGGGACGCCGGGCGCGGTGCTCGCGATCGTCGGCGGGCTCGCCTATGCGATCGGCACCTTCGGCGTGACGATGATGCTGAACGTGCCGCTCAACAACCAACTCGCAGCGGCCGATCCGGCGACGCAGGAAGCCGCGGCGCTGTGGGCGACCTATCTCAAGGACTGGACCTTCTGGAACACGGTCCGCACCTGGGCTGCGGTGGTGGCCATGGTGCTGCTGGTGTTCGGGTGGAGGGACTTCAGCCGTCAGTGATCCGACCGGCCGAAGTCCGGCCGCGCGTCGTCCTGGCCTTGCTCGATGATCGAGCGGCGGACGGCGCGCGTCTCGGTGAACTTGTCGAACAGCACCTCGCCCTTGCCCCAGCGGATCGCACGCTGGAGCTCGGTCAGGTCCTCCGAGAAGCGCTGGAGCATGTCGAGCACCGCCTCGCGGTTCGCCAGGAACACGTCGCGCCACATCGTGGGATCGGAGGCGGCGATGCGGGTGAAATCGCGGAAGCCGCCGGCCGAATATTTGATCACCTCGGAGCTCGTCACCTCCTCGAGATCGGAAGCGGTGCCGACGATGGTGTAGGCGATAAGGTGCGGCAGATGGCTGGTCACCGCGAGCACGCGGTCGTGGTGGTCGGGCGCCATCTGCTCGACATTGGCGCCGAGCCGCCGCCAGAACTCCGCGACCCGCTCGACGGCGACCGGATCGGCACCCTCGGGTGGGGTCAGGATGCACCAGCGCTTGTGGAACAGCGCGGCGAAGCCAGCCTCGGGGCCACTGTTCTCGGTCCCGGCGACAGGATGGGCGGGGATGATCTTCGCGCCGGGTAGAGCCGCCGCCAGCGCCTCGACCACGCTGGCCTTGCATGAGCCGACGTCGCTGACGATGGCATCGGCGGGTAGGTCGGCGGCGATCTCCGCCGCGGCCGCTCCCATCGCACCGACGGGCACGCACAGCACGACGAGATCGGCGTCGATCACCGATGCGCCGGCGCTATCGGCAATATCGTCGCAAAGCCCGAGCGCGCGCGCGGTCTCCCGGACCTCGGGATCGGCGTCGTAGCCCGACAGCGCCACGCTCGGCATCGCTTCCCGCACGCCGCGCGCAATCGACGAGCCGATCAGCCCGAGCCCGATGACCGCGATGCGCGAAAACGGCAGCATCAGCCGGCCTTCTCGACCAGGTCGCGCAGCGCCGCGGCGACGCCGCGTGTCTCGTCCTCGGTGCCGATGGTGATGCGAAGGCCGTGCGGCAGGCCCTGTCCCGGCAGCCAGCGCACGATATAGCCGGCGTCCATCAGCCCCTTGTAGGCCGCCTCGGCGGTCAGCTTGCCCTCGAACAGCACCAGCACGAAATTGGCCTGGCTGGGCACCGCGCGCAGGCCTGCGTTGCCGAGCTTGGCCACCTCGTCGGCGAACCAGCGCCGCCATTCGGCATTGTGCGCGCGGGTATGCTCGACGAAGCCGGTGTCGCCGAGCGCGGCGATCGCGGCGGCCGTGCCGGCGATGGTGATCGAGAAGGGCAGGCGGATGCGGTGCATCGCCTCGATGATCGGCGCGGCGGCATAGCCCCAGCCGATCCGCTCGGCGGCGAGCCCGTACATCTTGGAGAAGGTGCGCGTGACCAGCACGTTGGGCGCACTCTCCGCGAGCGCCATGCCGCCGTCCTCGGCATCACCGTCGATATATTCGGCATAGGCGTGGTCGAGCACGAGCAGCACGTCGCCCGGCAGGCCCGCGTGCAGCCGCGCGATCTCCGCCTTGCTGGCATAGGTGCCGGTCGGATTGTTGGGATTGGCGATGTAGACGATACGCGTGCGCGGCGTGACCGCGGCGAGGATCGCGTCGACGTCGGTCGCATAGTCCTTGTCGGGCGCCACGATCGGCGTCGCACCGACGCGCCGCGCGGCGATCTCGTACACCGCGAAGCCGTACTTCACGAAGATCACTTCGTCGCCCGGCCCGGCAAAGGCGCCGGCGGCGAGATGCAGAATCTCGTCCGATCCGTTGCCGTAGATGATCCGCATGGGATCGAGCCCGTATTTCGCCGCCAGCGTCTCGCGCAGCTCGGCGCCGCTGGCGTCGGGATAGCGTTCCAGCCGGCTGGCGGCGCTCGCGAACGCCGCGCGCGCGGCCGGGCTGGTGCCGAGCGGATTCTCGTTCGACGAGAGCTTGACGACCTTGCGGCCGTCGTCGGTGGTCGAGCGCCCCGGCACATAGGGCGCGATCGCCATGATCCAGGGCTTGGGGAGAGGAGCGTTCATGGAGGCGAGCCGATGGCCCAATGCGCGCGTGCTGGCAAGCGTTGCGGCGCGGCACGGGACTTGCGTTGCCGGGGAAACGGCCTAGCAGCGGGACGATGAGCGACGCCCGCTTCGGCCTCGACCGCATTGCCCGTCTCGCAACGCCGCTGTCGCTCGACGGCGGTGCCAGCCTGGCGTCGGTCGAGATCGCTTATGAGACCTATGGGGAGCTCTCGCCGGCGAAGGACAATGCGATCCTCGTCTGCCACGCGCTGACCGGCGACCAGCACGTCGCCTCCAACCACCCGCGCACGGGCAAGCCCGGCTGGTGGACGCGGATGGTCGGGCCGGGCAAGCCGATCGACACCGATCGCTATCTCGTCATCTGCACCAACGTGCTGGGAAGCTGCATGGGCAGCACCGGTCCCGCCAGCCTGAGACCGGACGGCTGTCCCTATGGCATGAGCTTCCCGGTCATCACCATCCGCGACATGGTGCGGGCGCAGGCGATGCTGCTCGACCATCTCGGCATTCCGACGCTCGCGGCGGTCGTCGGCGGATCGATGGGGGGAATGCAGGCGCTGAGCTGGGCCGCGACCTATCCCGAGCGCGTCCGCGCGGCGGTGGTGATCGCGTCCACCGCGCGCCATTCGGCCCAGAACATCGCGTTCCACGAGGTCGGTCGCCAGGCTATCATGGCCGATCCCAAGTGGCGCGGCGGCGACTATTACGGCACCGGCGACCCGCCGACCGCGGGCCTCGCCGTCGCCCGCATGGCCGCGCACATCACCTATCTCTCCGAGGCCGGTCTCACCGAGAAATTCGGCCGCAAGCTCCAGGCGCGTGAGGTGAAGACCTTCGGCTTCGACGCCGATTTCCAGGTCGAGAGCTACCTGCGCCACCAGGGGCTGACCTTCACCGATCGCTTCGACGCCAACTCCTATCTCTACATCACCCGCGCACTCGACTATTTCGACCTGGCGGAGGAGCATGGCGGCCTGCTCGCCAATGCCTTTCGTGGTTCGAAGACCCGCTTCTGCCTGGTGAGTTTCGACACCGACTGGCTCTATCCCACTGCCGAATCGCGCACGATCGTCCACGCCCTCAACGCCGCCGGGGCCGCCGCGAGTTTCGTCGAGCTCCACTCGCCCTACGGTCACGATGCGTTTCTGCTCGAATCGCCCGAATTGAACCGGGTCGTCGACGGTTTCCTCAGGACCAACGGACATGACTGAGATCATCCTCTCCGACGATCGGGCCCGCCTGGACGTGGATCGCATCCACGGCTGGCTCGCCTCCAGCTACTGGTCGCCGGGCATCGAGCGGTCGCTGGTCGAGCGCGCGATTGCGGGATCGCATTGCCTCGGCGCCTATCGGGGCGGCGAGCAGGTCGGCTTCGCACGGATGATTACCGATCACGCCACCTTCGCCTGGCTGGCGGACGTGTGGGTCGACGAGGCGGCGCGCGGGCTCGGCATCGCCCGGCGGATGGTGCGCTGGTTCCTCGACCATCCGGACTTCGCCACGATCCGGCGGACCGGCCTCGTCACGCGCGATGCGCATGACGTCTATGCGGCGTGCGGTTTCACGCCGCTCCACCGGCCCGACTATTTCATGGAGCGGCTGGCGCCTTGGGCCCTTCAGCTGATGCAGGACGATGCCGAGCAGCCTGCGTCCTGACCTGGCGATCATCGCCGCCAACGTGGCGCCGGGCAGCCGCGTTCTCGACGTCGGCTGCGGCGACGGCGCGCTGATGGCGGCGCTGCGCGACGAGCGCGGGGTCGACGCGCGCGGGCTCGAGCTCGATCCGGGCGATGTCGCGACGGCGGTCGCGCGCGGGCTGTCGGTGGTGCAGGGCGACGCCGACACCGACCTCAAGGACTATCCGACCGACGCGTTCGACTATGCGATCCTGAGCCAGACGCTCCAGACGACGCGGCGGCCCGACCATGTCCTCGACGAACTGCTGCGGATCGGCCGGCGAGCCTTCGTGTCCTTCCCCAATTTCGCGCATTGGCGGGTGCGCGCGTCGCTCTTGTTCGGCGGCCGGATGCCGGTCACGCGGCTGCTGCCGCTCGAATGGTATGAGACGCCCAACATCCACCACGTCACCGTCGACGACTTCCGCGCCTTCGTGCGGCAGCGCGGGATCACGGTGGAGGGCGCCTGGTTCCTCGCCAACGGCGCTCCGGCGCGGCCGGCCGCGGCGAACCTGTTCGCCGAGCACGCCGTGTTCCTCCTGAGCCAACCCCGCCGCTGATGCGTTCTCTCCTCGAAGGAGAGCGATGATGAGCGACAAGCAGCCGACGCAGGCGAGCGGCGGTCCCGGCGGCAAGCGAGACGGTGTCAGCGACATCGCCAGCCGCAAGGGTGGCGGGGAATCGGGCGGCGGTGCCTACGCCGATAAGAATCTGGTCAAGCGAAAGGGCGAATGGTCGGGCTTCCTCGGCCACGGCGGCCTGAGCGAGGTCGACTATCACGGACCCGACAATCCCAATGAGACGACGGGCGGCAACAAGCCTTGAGATCGATCGTGCCCTGCGAAAGCAGGAGCTCCGGCCTCGCGCGATACCCTCGATGATCCAGGGCTCCTGCTTTCGCAGGAGCACGAGGTCACTTAATGCGAAGCTTCGGGCAGCTCAGAACGGCACGTCGTCGTCGAGGTCGTCAGCGAAGCCGCCGCCGAAGTCGTTGCCCTTGGCCGCGCCCGAACGCTGCCCGCCCGAGTTGAAGTTGCCGCCGCGCGCGCCCGAGCTCTGCCCGGCGAAATCGTCGCTGCCGCCCGCCCAGTCGTCACCGCCGCGCGGGGCGCCGCCACCAGCGCCGCCGCCCGGCGCGCCGTCGAGCATCGTCAGCACACTGTTGAAGCCCTGCAGCACGATCTCGGTCGAATAGCGGTCCTGGCCCTGCTGGTCCTGCCACTTACGCGTCTGCAGCGCGCCCTCGACATAGACCTTGCTGCCCTTGCGCAGATAGCGCTCGGCGACGTTGGCGAGGCCTTCGTTGAAGACCTTGACCGTGTGCCACTCGGTGCGCTCCTTGCGCTCGCCGGTGTTGCGGTCCTTCCAGCTCTCCGACGTCGCGATGCGCAGCTCGACGACCTTGCCGCCGTTCTGGAAGCTGCGGCTCTCGGGATCGCGTCCCAGGTTGCCGACCAGGATGACCTTGTTGACGCTGCCCGCCATTCAAAAATTCCTACAATCCAATTGCCGTCGCGACCCAATAGGTCGCTCCCGCAGCGATGTAGGCCAGTGCGAACAAATAGCCAACCATGAACGCGGGCCATTTCCACCCGTTGGTTTCGCGCCGCGTGACGGCGATGGTCGAGATGCACTGCGGCGCGAACACGAACCACATCAGGAAGGCGAGCGCGGTCGGCAACGACCAGCGGCCCTTGAGCTGGTCCTGGATGCGCCCCTCGTTGGCGGCGTCGGTGCCGTCGATGGCATAGACGGTGCCGATCGCCGCCACCGCCACCTCGCGCGCCGCCATCGCCGGCAGCAGCGCGAGCGAGATGTCGCGGTTGAAGCCGATCGGCTTCACCACCAGCTCGATCGCATGGCCGATGCGGCCGCCGATGGAGTAATCGACGGGGGAGATGCCCGAGCCCTCGGGCGGCTTGGGGACGCTCAGCAGCAGCCACAGCACCACCGTGGTCGCGGCGATGATCGTGCCGGCGCGCTTCAGGAAGATGATCGCGCGCTGCCACAGGCCGAGCAGCACGTCGCGCATGCTCGGCCATTGATACTTCGGCATCTCCATCATGAAGCCCGAGGAGGCGCCCTTGGTCACCGTGCGCCGCAGCACCAGCGCCGCGCCATAGGCTCCCGCCACGCCGACGATCAGCAGGCCGAACATGACGAGCCCCTGCAGCCGCACGAACGGCAGCACCTGGGTGTTGGGGATCATCGCGCCGATGATCAGAGTATAGACCGGCCAGCGCGCCGAGCAGGTCATCAAGGGCGCGATCAGGATGGTGGTGAGCCGATCCTTCTCATCGTCGATGGTGCGGGTCGCCATGATCCCCGGCACCGCGCAGGCGAAGGACGACAAGAGCGGGATGAAGGCGCGGCCCGACAGGCCGACGCTCGCCATCAGCCGGTCCATCAGGAACGCCGCGCGCACCATGTAGCCGGTCGATTCGAGCACGAGGATGAACAGGAACAGGATCAGGATCTGCGGCAGGAACACGATCACCGCGCCGACGCCGGCGATCAGCCCGTCGGTGATCAGCGATCGGACGAAGCCGTCCGGCATCACCTCCCGCACCCAGTTGCCGAGCGAGGTGAAGCCCGCGTCGATCGCATCGGCGGGGATGACCGCCCAGGTGAACACCGCCTGGAACATCACGAACAGCAGCGCCAGCAGCAGCGCCGGTCCCGCCACCGGGTGCAGCGCGATCGCGTCGAGCCGGTGGGTCCAGCGCCGCACCGCCGTCTCCGAGACGGTGGCCTTGGCCGCGATGGTGCGGGCGAGGCGCTGGAGCGTGGCGATGTCGTCGACCGGCCCGCCGCCGGCCCGGATCGGCCGCGCACCGCTGACCTGCACCGCGGCGGCGAGCCGGTCCTTGAGCTGGTCGATGCCGCGCTTGCGGACCGCGACGGTCGGCACCACCGGCACGCCGAGCTCCTCCTCGAGTTGCGCCGGATCGAGCACCAGCCCGTCGCGCTCGGCGAGGTCGATCATGTTGAGCGCGATCACCACTGGCGTGCCGAGCGCGATGAGCTGGAGCGCGAAGCGCAGGTGGTTGTCGAGATTGGCGGCGTCGACCACCACCAGGATCGCATCGGGCAGCCGCTCGCCTTCCTGCCGGCCGAGCACGACGTCGCGCGTCACGCGCTCGTCGGGCGAGGCGGGGTCGAGGCTGTAGGCGCCGGGCAGGTCGATCAGCTCGACCGGGCGGCCGTCGGGCAGCGCCATCCGCCCGGAATGGCGCTCGACGGTGACGCCGGGATAGTTGCCGACCTTCTGCCGCGCGCCGGTGAGCGCGTTGAACAGCGCGCTCTTGCCGGCATTGGGATTGCCGACGACCGCGACCAGCGGCGCGAGGGTGGCGGGGGCGTGCGTCGGACTTACTCTAGCTGGCGGGGGCGACGTGGATGGCGTGGCCGACGTGGCGGCGGATCGCCACCGTCATCCGCCCGATCCGGCAGGCGATCGGCCCGCTGCCGAGCGAGGCCTTGTGCAGCAGCTCGACCTCGACGCCCTCGTCGAGCCCGAGCTCGCGCAGCCGCCGCGCCTCCGGGGCGCTCAGCGTGTCCCAGTCGACCGCGGCGACGGTGCCGGGCACGCGACGGGGGAGGTGGCCGAGTCGGACGGGAGCGGACAAGGAGACAGGGGCATTCATTGCTGCGAGTGATTATCAATAGTAGCGCGGCGATGCCAGCGCAAAGTGCGACCCCTAGCGTACCGGATAGCGCAAGCGCCCGACGAAGCGCGACAGGCTCGGCCGATGGGCGATGCGGGCGAGGAAGCCGGCCTTGGTCTTCTCGAACGCCATGATGCCGTCGATGCGCCGCTGGAGGAAGGCGCTGGTATCGACGTGGCCTTCGCTCTCGTCGCCCAGGAATACCTGGATCGTCGCCGCATAGACGCCGGCGAGGATGCCCCGCTTGGTATAGTGGTTATAGTCGGTCGCGGTGTCGCCCGCCGCGCGCCACATGACGTCGGCCGAGCGCCAGCCGAGCTTCGCCGCCCGCACCAGGTTCTGCGGCAGGGCCAGCACCGCATAGGCCCGCCGGAGCGATTCGCGCAGCGGGGCGAGCAGCTCGAGCCGCGCCTCGACCAGCGCCGCGATCTTCTGCCGCACCTTCATCGCCGCCAGCGTCGCCGGCGGCAGCTTGGCGAGCATCTCCCGATCGATGTGCGCGAACCAGGCATCGATCATCTCGACCGCGCCGCCCGGCCAGGCGAGCTTCGCCACGTCGGGATCGACCCCGCGCATCGCGGCGGCTGCGGCGACGGCGCGCGGCGTCCAGCCGTCGAACGCGGCATTGACCGCGACGTCGCCGATCAGCGCATCGCGAATCTCGTCGAGCGTGGCATCTTGGAGGTCAGCCATCCAGGCTCCTTTGCGCCTGCGCGCCGACCGGCGCAAGCTGCACTGGCGTGCGGCCGCCCCGGCGCACCAGCACCAGCGCGAGGGCGACCAGCGCGGCGCCGACGAAATCGAGCGTGCCGAGCCGCTCGTCATAGACGACCCAGCCGATCGCCGCCGCCACCACCGGCTGGATCAGCAGCGCGATGCCGACCACCAGCGGCGAGAGCTTGCCGAGCGCGTAGATCATCAGTCCCTGCCCCACCACCTGGCTCAGCACCGCCAGCGCGACCAGCGGCCCCCAGCGATGCGGCAGGATCGCTTCACCGAGCAGCCAGGCGGCTACGAGCAGCGGCAGCACGCTGGTGATGCTCGACAGCGCGAGCGCGGGCAGCGGCGCCATGCGCTCGCGCACCCGGGACATGACGATGAAGTAAAGGGCGTAGAACAGCCCGGCGGCGAGGCAGAGGAGATCGCCGACGAGATTGCGGGAGGACAGCTCGGCCGAGCGCCCGAGCAGCAGCGCGCCGCCGGCCACCGCGATCCCCAGCGCGACACCCTGCGACCGCGTCGGCCAGCTCCGCGCGGCGATGAAGCCGTAGACGGGAAAGACCAAAGTCGCGACATTGCCGAGCAGCGTGGAGTTGGCGAGCGTGGTCTGGTGGATGCCGACATGCCAGCTGCCAAGATCGGCGGCGAAGGCGATGCCGCTCACCCCCAGCACCCACCACAGCCCCTTGGCGCTGGCGATCGGGCGCTGGCGGAGCGACCAGGTCGCCGCCAGCAGCAGCGGCGCGGCGATCGCCATGCGCCAGAAGGCGGCCGCCACCGGCCCGACATCGGCCATCCGCACGAACCACGGCCCGAACGCGAGCGCGACGTTCGCCCCCGCCACGGCCAGCAAGGGTAAGATTTGGCTTTGCTGCGGCGCAGCTTTTCTTGGCTCTCCGCTCCGGTGCATGCGGCCCTGTAACGTCCTAGCTTCGCCGCGTCGCCCCCAAGGGAGGTTTTATCCGGTCATGCCCAGCTTGTTCGATTCCATTGACCTCGGTGCGATCCGCGCACCCAACCGCGTGCTGATGGCGCCGCTCACCCGCGGCCGCTCGACCGAGGGCCATGTGCCGACGCCGCTGATGATCGACTATTACCGCCAGCGTGCCGGTGCCGGCCTGATCATCACCGAGGGTACCGGCATCAGTCGCGAAGGGCTGGGTTGGCCCAACGCGCCGGGCCTGTGGACCGACGAGCAGGTCGACGCGTGGAAGCCGATCGTCGACGCGGTGCACGAGGCGGGCGGGCGGATCGTGCCGCAGCTCTGGCACATGGGCCGGCTCGCGCGGCCGGACGTCACCGGCCAGCAATCGCTGTCGTCCTCGCCGATCCAGGCGCCCTATGCGCCGGGCAAGCCCAACCCGTACGACGAGCCGCGGCCGGCGACGCATGACGACATCAGACGCGTGCTCGACGACTATTCCGCGGCGGCACGCAACGCGCTGCGCGCCGGGTTCGACGGCGTCGCGCTGCACGCTGCCAATGGCTATCTGATCGACCAGTTCCTGCGTGACGGCGTCAATCATCGCGAGGATGACTACGGCGGTCTGCCCGAGAACCGCATCCGCCTGCTCCTCGAAGTCGTCGACCGGCTGATCGCCGAGGCCGGCGCGGATCGCACCGGCGTGCGCCTGTCGCCCAACGGCGAGACGCAGGGCGCCGACGACAGCGATCCCGAAGCGATTTTCGTGCCGGCGGCGAGGGCGCTCGCCGAGCGCGGCATCGCCTTCCTCGAGCTGCGCGAGCTCACGCCGGAGGGGACCTTCGGCAAGAGCGAGGTGCCTCCGCTCAGCCCCAAGATTCGCGAGGTCTTCCCTGGGCCGCTAGTGCTCAACCAGGACTATGATTTTGCGGCCGCGCAGGCCGCGCTCGATGCGGGCCTGGCCGATGCAATCGCCTTCGGCCGGCCGTTCATCGCCAATCCGGACCTGGCCGAGCGCCTGCGCCAAGGGGCGCCGCTCAACCCGGCCGACCCCAGGACCTTCTACACGCCGGGTCCCGAGGGCTATACCGACTATCCGGCGCTGCCCGAGACCAGGGCTGCCTGATCAGGCGCGGCGGGCGGTGATGAAATAATCGAGCGCGCGGCTGTCGCTGAGCACGAAGCCGTGGCCCGGCGACAGGCTGAGCCCGCGCGTGTCGATCACCTCCAGCCCCGCATTCTCGACCAGCGCGGTCAGTTCGTCGGGCGTCAGGAACTTGTCCCAGTCGTGCGTGCCCCTGGGAATCTGGCCGGTGCCCTCGCCGATGGTGATCATCGCGAGGCGCGACAGCGCGGTGCGATTGGGCGTCGACAGCAGCATCAGGCCGCCCGGCGTCAGCACCTCCGCCAGCCCGCGGACGAAGGCGGCCGGATCGGTGACGTGCTCGATCACCTCGAAGCTCACCACCAGGTCGAAGCGCCGGCCGGCAACGGTTTCGATCCCGCCGGCGAGATAGTCGATGGCGAGGCCGCCCGCCGCCGCATGCGCACGGGCGGCGCCGATGTTCTCCGGTGCCGCATCGACCCCGGTCACCGCCGCGCCGAGCCGGGCGAGCGGCTCGGCGAGCAGCCCGGCGCCGCAGCCCATGTCGAGCGCGGTCTTCCCCGCAAGCGGCGTGAAGCTCGCCGGATCGCCGCCCCAATGCGCATCGACCTGCTCGCGCAGGTAGGCGAGTCGCGGCGGGTTCAGCCGGTGGAGCATCGCCGAGGAGCCCTTGGGGTCCCACCAGTCGGCGGCGAGCCTGCCGAAATGCGCGGCCTCGGCCGGATCGATAGTTGCGGCTGTTACGGTTGCGTGACCCATGCCGCCTCCCTATCAGGGCGCCCCACCTCACCCAAGGGATAAGCGACACCCATGGCCCGCATCGTGATGAAGTTCGGCGGCACCTCGATGGCGGGCATCGAGCGAATCCGCAGCGTCGCCGCGCGCGTCAAGCGCGAGTGGGAGGCGGGGAACGAGGTCGCGGTCGTCGTCTCGGCGATGGCCGGGGAGACCGACCGGCTGGTCAATTTCTGCCGCGAGGCGTCGTCGCTCTACGATCCGCGCGAGTACGACGTGGTGGTTTCCAGTGGCGAGCAGGTGACGAGCGGACTGCTCGCGATCGCGCTGCAGGCGATCGGCGTGCCAGCGCGCAGCTGGCTCGGCTGGCAGCTGCCGATCCGCACCTCCGACGGTCACGGCTCGGCGCGCATCGCCGAAATCGATACGACCGCGCTGAACGCCAGTCTCGCCAACCGCGAGGTCGCGGTGATCCCAGGCTTCCAGGGATTGGCGGCGGGGGAGCGCGTGACCACGCTCGGCCGCGGCGGTTCCGACACGTCGGCGGTGGCGATGGCGGCGGCGATGAAGGCCGACCGCTGCGACATCTACACCGACGTCGACGGCGTCTACACCACCGACCCGCGCATCGTGCCGAGGGCGCGCAAGCTCAAGCGGGTGACCTATGAGGAGATGCTCGAGCTCGCCAGCGTCGGCGCCAAGGTGCTGCAGACGCGCTCGGTCGGGCTCGCGATGAAGGAGAATGTCCGCGTCCAGGTGCTCTCGTCGTTCGTCGACGAGGACGGCGAGGCGGAGCCCGGCACGATGATCGTCGGGGAAGAGGAGATCGGAGACATGGAACGCCAGCTCATCACGGGCATCGCCCACGACAAGAACGAGGCGAAGATCACGCTGACCAGCGTGCCCGACAAGCCGGGCGCGGTCGCCAGCATCTTCGCGCCGCTGGCCGAGGCCGGCATCAACGTCGACATGATCATCCAGAACATCGCGCACAATGCGGGGTCGACCGACGTCACCTTCACCGTGCCGTCCGCCGACCTCGCCCGCTCGATCGACGTGCTGAACCGCGCGCAGGGCGAGATCGGCTTCGGCGAGCTGGTCCATGACACCCGCGTCGCCAAGATCTCGATCGTCGGCGTGGGGATGCGCAGCCATGCCGGCGTCGCGTCGACGATGTTCACCACGCTCGGCGAGCGCGGGATCAACATCCAGGCAATCTCGACCAGCGAGATCAAGGTCAGCGTGTTGATCGAGGAGGATTATACCGAGCTCGCGGTGCGCGTGCTGCACACTGCCTATGGCCTCGACGCGCCGGAGGATGCGGCGGCCTGACGAGCCGCTTGCCGCGCCGCGGCGGCGAAGCTACCGCCGTGCCTTATGACTGATTCCTCGATCGGCCGCGAGCGTCTCGCCCGGCGCATGGCGCGCGGCGCGCAGTTCCTCGGCTCCGACGTCGCGATCCTGTGCGGCGCCATGTCCTGGGTGTCCGAGCGCAACCTCGTCGCCGCCATCTCCAATGCGGGCGGCTTCGGCCTGATCGCGTGCGGGGCGATGAGCCCCGAGCTGCTCGACGCCGAGATCGCCGGGACCAAGGCGCTGACCGGCCGACCGTTCGGCGTCAATCTGATCACCATGCACCCGCAGCTGTTCGACCTGATCGAGGTCTGCGCCAGGCACCGGGTGAGCCATGTCGTGCTCGCGGGCGGGCTGCCGCCGGCGGGGAGTCTCGACGCGATCAAGGGCAACGGCGCCAAGCTGATCTGCTTTGCCCCGGCGCTGGCGCTGGCGAAGAAGCTGATCCGCTCGGGCGTCGATGCGCTGGTGATCGAGGGGATGGAGGCCGGCGGTCATATCGGCCCGGTCTCGACCAGCGTGCTCGCGCAGGAAATCCTGCCCGAGGTCGCCGCCGACGTGCCCGTGTTCGTCGCCGGCGGCATCGGCCGGGGCGAGGCGATCGCGGGCTATCTCGACATGGGCGCCGCCGGCGTGCAGCTCGGCACCCGCTTCGTCTGCGCGGCCGAGAGCATCGCGCACCCCAACTTCAAGAAGGCGTTCCTCCGCGCCTCGGCCCGCGATGCGGTCGCCAGCGTCCAGGTCGATCCGCGGCTGCCGGTGATCCCGGTGCGTGCGCTCAAGAACGCCGGCACAGAGCTGTTCACCGCCAAGCAGCGCGAGGTGGCGCAGGCGCTCGACGAAGGCGGCATCGAGATGGCGGAGGCGCAGCTCCAGATCGAGCATTACTGGGCCGGGGCGCTGCGCCGCGCGGTGATCGACGGCGACGTCGAGCACGGCAGCCTGATGGCCGGCCAGTCGGTCGGCATGGTGACCAGGGAGGAGCCGGTCGCCGAGATCGTCGCCACGCTGATGGTCGAGGCCGCGCATGCGCTGGAGAAGCGGGCGGGGTGACATGGAGCAGCGGAATGGCCTTCCGATCCGCGCCTTCGCCAATGTCGCCGATTGGGAGGAATGGCTCGCCGTGCAGCCGCGGACCTCGCCGGGGGTGTGGCTGAAGTTCGCGAAGGCCGGCAATCCGGAATCCTCGGTCACCAAGGCGCAGGCGATCGACGCCGCGCTGATACACGGCTGGATCGACGGTCAGCTCGCCCCCTATGACGACGCCTGGTTCCTCACCCGCTTCACCCCGCGCAAACCACGCAGCAAATGGTCGGCGAACAACCGGGCGCGGGCGATCGAGCTGATCGCCGATGGACGGATGGCGGCCGCCGGGCAGGCCGAAATCGATCGCGCGAAGGCTGATGGTCGCTGGGATGCCGCCTATGCGTCGGCCTCGGCCGCCGAAGTGCCCGACGATCTCGCCGCCGCCCTGGACGCCGAACCGGCCGCGCGCAGCTTCTTCGATACGCTGACCGGCGCCAATCGCTACGCGATCCTTCATCGCATTCACGACGCAAAGAAGCCTGAAACGCGCGCGGCGCGGATCGCCAAGTTCGTGGCGATGTGCGCGGCGGGCCAGACGATCCACGGGAAATAGAGCCAGCCTTACAGCGCGATGGTCGGGCTTATCGGCGTCACCCGACGCGACCTGGCCCAGATTCGCGCCAGATATCGAGCGAGCCGTTCAGGCCCGGCCGCACCCGCTCGCCGGCTCAATCGTCGCAATATTCCCAGCGGCCGGCGTTGCAGGCGGCGACGGCGCGGCGCCAGGCCGCCATCTTGCGCCTGTATTCCGCATGGGCGTCGGCATAGGTGTCGCGCGCGTCGCGATAGTTCTGCCAATTCCTGCCGTCGCGCCGGCGGACATAGTCGAGCTGATCCTGGTTCATCCGCCTGATGGTCGCGCTATCGCGTGCGCGCGCCGCGGCGCTGCGCATGGCCGGATCGCGGGGGTCGTCGGCATGCGCCGCCGCCGGCAGGAGCGTCGCACTCATGGCCAGCGCGCAGGCAAACGAACCGAACTTCATGATCATGCGGCCCCCTCAGTGCCCTCGCTACCGCTATTTGCCCGCAAGCTGCCGCAAAGCAATCGATTTGCGACGAGCGGGCGGCAGGCAACCGTTGCAGCTATCGCTTGCGTTGGCACCGGCCCCGTCTATCTGATAGGCCATGGCCCTCACCGCCGCCGCCTCCGCCCGCGAGATCCTGGTCCGCCTTCACGACGTGATGGCGGCGCGGACCAGCGCGCAGGCGAAGCTCAACGCGGTGGTCGACATCATCGGCGAGGCGTTGGAGAGCGAGGTCTGCTCGATCTACCTGCTGCGCGAAGGCGTGCTCGAGCTGTTCGCGACGCGCGGGCTCGATGCGGCGGCGGTGCACGTCACCAAGCTGGCGCCCGGCGAAGGCCTGGTCGGGACGATCGCCGGCAATGTCGAGACGCTCAACCTCGACGAGGCCGCCAGCCATCCCGACTTCGCCTATCGGCCGGAGACGGGCGAGGAACGCTTCCACAGTTTCGCCGGCGTGCCGATCATCCGCCGCGAGCGTGCGGTGGGCGTGCTCGCGGTCCAGCATGTCGAGCCCAGGCGCTACGACGACGTCGAGATCGAGGCGCTGCAGACGGTGGCGATGGTGCTGAGCGAGCTGATCGCCAACGCCGGCCTGATCGACATGACCGGCGGCGGCACCACCCGGCCGCAGTCGACCGCGACCGCGCGGATCAGCGGCTTCAAGCTGGTCGACGGCATGGGCGCGGGCGTCGCGGTGTTCCACCAGCCGCGCATCGTCATCGAGCATACCGTCGCCGAGGACATCGAGGAGGAGCGGCGCCGCGTCTATTCCGCCTTCGACAAGATGCGCGACCAGATCGAGCGCATGGCGGCGCAGGCCGAGTTCGGCGTCGGCGGCGAGCATGACGAGGTGCTCGAGACCTACAAGATGTTCGCCTATGACGAGGGCTGGTCGCGCCGCATCAACGAGGCGATCGACAGCGGCCTGACCGCCGAGGCGGCGATCGAGCGCGTGCAGCAGCGCACGCGGATGCGGATGCGCGAGATCGACGATCCGCTGCTCCGCGACCGCATGCACGACCTGGAGGATCTCTCCAACCGGCTGCTGCGTATCGTCTCGGGCCGGCTCGGCACCGCGGCGCAGATGGGCCTCCGGGAGGATTCGATCCTGCTGGCGCGCAACCTGGGGCCGGCCGAGCTGCTCGAATACGACCGGCGGCGGCTCAAGGGCGTGGTGCTGGAGGAGGGCAGCCTCACCGCGCACGTCACCATCGTCGCGCGGGCGATGGGCGTGCCGGTGCTCGGCCGCGCACGCGACCTCCGCCGGCTGGTGGCGGAAGGCGACAAGCTGCTGCTCGACGTCACTGCCGAGAGCCTGATCGTCCGTCCCTCGACGGCGATGGAGGAGGCGTTCGAGGCCAAGCTGGCGCTGGGGCAGAAGCGCCGTGCCGCCTTCGCCGCGCTCCGCGACCAGCCGCCGGTCACCAAGGACGGGCACAGGGTCACGGTGATGATGAACGCGGGCCTGCGCGACGACGTCGCCGCGCTGGACCTGAGCGGGGCCGACGGCATCGGGCTGTTCCGCACCGAGTTCCAGTTCCTCGTCTCGGCGACGCTGCCGCAGCGCGAGCGCCAGCAGCGGCTGTATCGCGACGTGCTCGACGCCGCGGCGGACAAGCCGGTCACCTTCCGCACCGTCGACATCGGCGGGGACAAGGCGCTGCCCTACCTCAACCACGACGAGATGGGCGAGGAGGAGAACCCGGCGATGGGCTGGCGCGCGCTGCGCCTGGCACTGGAGCGCGAGGGGCTGATGAAGGCGCAGGCGCGCGCGCTGATCGAGGCGGCGGCCGGGCGGCAGCTCAACGTCATGTTCCCGATGGTGAGCGAACCCTGGGAGTTCGACGAGGCCAAGGCGCTGTTCGAGGCACAGCGCGAATGGCTGGCCGGCCGCAACCGCAAGATGCCGCACGAGATCCGCTACGGCGCGATGCTGGAGGTGCCGGCGCTGGCCGAGGTGCTCGACCAGCTGCTGCCGCGGCTCGACTTCCTGTCGGTCGGGACCAACGACCTCACCCAGTTCCTGTTCGCGGCCGACCGCGCGCATCCCAAGCTGGCGCTGCGCTACGACTGGCTGAGCCCTTCGATCCTGCGCTTCCTCGCCCGCGTCGCGGCGCCGGCGCAGGCGCTGGGCAAGCCGCTTGCCGTCTGCGGCGAGATGGGCGGGCGGCCGCTTGAGGCGATGGCGCTGATCGGGCTCGGCATCGATCGCATCTCGATCACCCCGGCGGCGGTGGGGCCGATCAAGGCGATGGTGCGCAGCCTCGACCGCGCTGCGATCATGGCGCAGATGCAGGAGTGGCTCGCCGCGCCGCCGTCGCGCGACCTGAGGGGTGTGCTGGAAGAATGGGCGCGGGCGCACGGGGTCGTGCTCGACTAGTCTTCTTAGATCGAAGCGTGTCAGTGCTCCTGCGAAAGCAGGAGCCCAGGATCACTGCCGACCCGCTTGCGGCCTGCGCTCCTGCTTTCACAGGAGCACGATTTGACTTCATCAGAGCCGACTCCGGAGTTCGGGTTCGGCACCGAATCGCGCTTTTCCGCCATTGACAAGCGCTTCGGGGCCATGGGACACACCCGCGCGCCGCAGTTCGTGGCGTGGCCCCCACGGAGACGGCGATGGTCGAAGGCGAGGCGCAAGGCGACGCGAATTTGTTCCCGAAACAGTCGGGCGAGGTCCTGCGCGACGCGCGGATCGCGCAGGGGCTGGAGATCGCCGACGTCGCCGCCCGCACGCGCATCCCTCAGCGCCATCTCGAGGCGATCGAGGCGAGCAACTATGCGAGCCTGCCGTCGACCACCTATGCGATCGGCTTCGCCAAGGCCTATGCCCGCGCGGTCGGCGTCGACGAGGTGACGCTCGGCACGCAGGTGCGGGGTGAGCTGTCGATGCTGCCGAGCCGCGAGCCGGCGACGCCGATCTACGAGGCCGACGAACCCTCGCGCACGCCGCCGAGCGGGCTGGTGTGGGGCGGGGCGCTGCTCGCGCTGCTGATCCTGGCCGGCATCGGCCTGTGGTACGGCACCGGCATCTTCCGCGGCGACAGTGCGCCCACCGCGGCCGAGGCGACTGCGGAGCCTCAGGCGGCGCCGGCCGACACGGCGACCGTGGCGGTGCCGACGCCCGCGCCGACGCCGGCCGGCGGCCAGGTCACGCTCACCGCGACCGACGAGGTGTGGGTGCGCATCTATGACGCGGCGAACAATACGCTGCTGATAAAGACGCTGGCGCCCGGCGAGCGCTACGACGTGCCGATGGATGCCAACGGGCCGATGATCAACATCGGCCGGCCGGACAAGCTCGACGTCACCGTCAACGGCTCGAAGGTGGCGCCGCTCGGCAACGGCAAGGTCGCGATCAAGGACGTGCCGATCAGCGCCGCCGCCTTGCTCGCGCGCGGCGCGGCGCCGGCTGAGGCCGGTGGGTCGAACACGACCGCCGCACCCTGATACTGGCGGCATGACGCCAAAGCTGCGATAGGGGCGCCCTGGGTTCGAGACACCGGGGATTGATGAGGATGCGTATCGTTTTGGCCGCAGCGCTGGTTGCCGCAACGCTCGGGTTCGCCGCTCCGGCGCAGGCGCAGAGCGGGCTCGAGGGACGGGTGGGCAAGCTCGAGAGCGAGATGCGCGCGGTGCAGCGCAAGGTGTTCCCGGGCGGCGCCGGGATGACGGTCGAGCCGCAGATCACCGCGCCGCAGGCCCCGATCGCCGAACCGGGCACGCCGGCGGGCGGCGGGCTCGTCGACCTGACCGCGCGGGTGAGTGCGCTGGAAGCGGGCGTGCGCAACGTCACCGGGCAGGTCGAGCAGGCCAACTACCGGGTCCGCCAGCTTGAGGAGGCGTTCAACGCCTATAAAACCGCGACCGACGCACGGCTGAAGGCGCTGGAGGGCGGCGGCGTCCCGGCAGGCGATGCCCCCGCGGTGGGCGGGCCGGCCGAGGCTGCGCCGCCGCCGGTCACGCCGACCCGCCCGGCGGCGTCCGCGGGCGCCGATCCGGCACGCGCCGCCGCGGCCGGGATCGAGCGTCCCAAGACCGGCGATGAGGCCGAGGACGGCTATGTCTACGGCTATCGCCTGTGGCAGGCGAAGCTCTATCCCGAGGCGGAGGCGGCGCTGAAGACGGTCGCCGACAAGTTCCCCAAGCACCGCCGCGCGAGCTATGCCCAGAACCTGCTCGGCCGCGCCTATCTGGACGAGGGCAAGCCCAACCTTGCGACGCTCGCCTTCTACGACAGCTACAAGAAGTTCCCGGACGGCGAGCGGGCGCCGGACAGCCTGTTCTACCTGGCGCAGGCGCTGGTCCAGCTCAAGAAGCCGGCGGATGCATGCAAGGTCTACAGCGAGCTGAGCTCGGTTTATGCCGGCAAGATCACGACCGCCATGGCCGCCGACATCGCCAAGGGTCGCGCGGCTGCCAAGTGCCAGTGACGTGACCGGCCCCGAGCGTTTCGCCGTCGACGTCGCGGCGGCGCTCGGGCGCGGGCTGGATGAAGGCGAGCGGCTGGCACTTGCCGTCTCCGGCGGGCCTGACAGCATGGCGATGCTGGCGCTGGCGCATGCCGCCTTTCCCGGGCGCGTAGTCGCCGCCACCGTCGATCACCGCCTCCGTGCCGCCTCCGCCGAGGAAGCGGCGATGGTCGCCGCCTGGTGCAGTGGGCGTGGCATTCCCCACGCCACGCTCGTTCCGGCCGAGCCGATCGCCGGCGCCAGCATCCAGGCGCGGGCGCGCGAGGCGCGCTATGCGCTGCTCAGTGGCTGGGCGGAGGAGCAAGGCGCCGCGGCGCTGCTCACCGCGCATCATCGCGACGATCAAGCCGAGACCCTCCTGATGCGCGCGGCGCGAGGGTCGGGCGTGGCCGGGCTCGCTGCGGTCCGGGTGCGGCGCGATCTGGGTGTGGTGCCGCTGATCCGTCCGCTGCTCGACTGGAGCCGGGCCGAGCTGCGCGCGATCGTGGAGGCGGGTGGCCTGCCGTTCGTCGACGACCCCAGCAACCGCGACGACGCGTTCGACCGCACGCGCGTGCGGCGCCTGCTGGAGGAGAACCGCTGGTTCGACGCCGCCGGGCTCGCTCGCAGCGCCGCGCACCTCGCCGAGGCGGAACAGGCGCTCGCCGCCTGGCTCGACCAGCTCTGGGCGGAGCGGGCGCGGATCGACGGGGCCGCTCTGACCTTCGACCCGGCCGGCCTGCCGCGCGAGCTTCGCCGCCGGGCGGTGCGCCGCGGAATCGCCGAGATCCGTCGCACGGCGGGCATCACCGCCCCCGCCTGGTCCGACGCCACCAATGTCGAGCCGCTGCTCGACGCGCTCGACGGCGGCCGCGGCGCGACGCAGGCCGGAGTGGCGATCCGCTCCTCCCGCGGGCGTTGGCGTTTCGCCGCAGCCCCGCCGCGGCGTCCGCACTGATCGACCCGATCCCTCGTCCGTTCCATTGCCATTAACCCGGCAAGTCCTATCTTATCGGGCGGAAAGGTGATTCCCACGCGATGAACGACAACGACAAGCAGCCCGGCGGCCAGGACAACGGCGGCGGCAACCCCTGGATGAAGAGCCTGCTGATCTGGGTGGCAATCCTGCTCGGCCTGGCGCTGTTCGTCACGCTGATCGACGGCCGTTCGACCGCGACCGCGGGGAGTTCGATCCCCTATTCGACTTTCCTCGACAAGGTCGACGAAGGCACGGTCAAGGACGTCAACATATCGCGCGACGTCATCACCGGCACGCTCTCCTCGGGCGAGAAGTTCCGCACCTATCCGATCCAGGACCCGACGCTGATCCAGAATCTGCGCAAGAAGAGCGTCCAGATCAACGCGCGTCCGGACGAGGGCACCAATATCTGGCTGCTGCTGATCTACCAATCGCTGCCGTTCCTGTTGTTCCTCGGCATCGCCTTCTTCGTGCTTAGGCAGATGCAGAAGAGCTCGGGATCGGGCGCGATGGGCTTCGGCAAGTCGCGCGCGCGGATGCTGACGCAGAAGGAAGGCCGCGTGACCTTCGACGACGTCGCCGGCATCGACGAGGCGCGCGAGGAGCTGCAGGAGATCGTCGAGTTCCTGAAGGACCCGACCAAGTTCGCCCGCCTGGGCGGCAAGATCCCGAAAGGCGCGCTGCTGGTGGGCTCGCCCGGCACCGGCAAGACCTTGCTCGCCCGCGCGATCGCGGGTGAGGCGGGCGTACCGTTCTTCACCATCTCCGGCTCGGACTTCGTCGAGATGTTCGTCGGCGTCGGCGCCTCCCGTGTCAGGGACATGTTCGAGCAGGCCAAGAAGTCGGCGCCGTGCATCGTCTTCATCGACGAGATCGACGCGGTCGGCCGCCATCGCGGCGCCGGCCTCGGCAACGGCAACGACGAGCGCGAGCAGACGCTCAACCAGCTGCTGGTCGAGATGGACGGTTTCGAGGCGAACGAGGGCATCATCATCATCGCCGCGACCAACCGGCCGGACGTGCTCGACCCGGCGCTGCTGCGCCCCGGCCGCTTCGACCGCCAGGTGGTGGTGCCGCGCCCGGACATCGAGGGCCGGGTCAAGATCCTGCAGGTCCATATGAAGAAGGTGCCGCTGGCGCCCGACGTCGACGCGCGCACGATCGCCCGCGGCACGCCGGGCTTCTCGGGCGCCGACCTCGCCAACCTCGTCAACGAGGCCGCGCTGATGGCCGCGCGCAAGGGCAAGCGGCTGGTGGCGATGCAGGAGTTCGAGGAGGCCAAGGACAAGGTCATGATGGGCAGCGAGCGCCGCTCGATGGTCATGACCGACGACGAGAAGCGCATGACCGCCTATCACGAGGCCGGCCACGCCATCGTCGCGCTGCACGAGCCGGCCTCGGACCCGATCCACAAGGCGACGATCATCCCGCGCGGGCGCGCGCTGGGCATGGTGATGCGTCTGCCGGAGCGGGACAGCTACAGCTATCATCGCGACAAGATGTACGCGAACCTGGCGGTGTCGATGGGCGGCCGCGTCGCCGAGGAGATCATCTTCGGCTACGACAAGGTCTCCTCGGGCGCGTCGAGCGACATCCAGTACGCGACCGGCCTCGCCCGCGACATGGTGACGCGCTGGGGCATGTCCGACGAATTGGGGCCGCTCCAGTACGCCGAGGCCGACGAGGAGGTGTTCCTCGGCTATTCGGTCAACCGCTCGCGCCAGATGTCGAACGAGACCGCGCTCAAGATCGACGCCGAGATCAAGCGGATCGTCGAGTCCGGCCTCACCCGCGCCAAGGAGCTGCTCACCAAGCACAGCGACCAGCTCCACACGCTGGCGCAGGCGCTGCTCGAGTTCGAGACGCTGTCCGGCGACGAGATCAAGCGGCTGCTTGCCGGCGAAACGATCGACCGCGGCGATTCCGGTGCGGCGGCGGCGCCGGTGCCGGTCAGCGGCACCTCCGTGCCCAAGACGCGCCGACCCAAGGGACCGTTCGGCAATCCGGCCCCGCAGGGCGCTTGATCGCGGGCCGATTGACGGCTGACTCTGTGCTCCTAGCCCTCCCGCATCGAAAGGTGCGGGAGGGTTTTTCATGAGACTTGCCGGGCTGGCGCTCGCGCTGGCGATGGCGGTCGTTCCGGCGGCGGTGGCGCAGCAGCCGCCGACGACGGTCGCCGATTTCATCGCCACCTGTCGCTGATGCCAGCGGAGGACAAGTTCAGCATCGTGCTTACTCGCCGCAGCATGTTCGCAATCATTATCGCTGTTGCGGCGCCGGTGTTGTTATGGGCCGTTCCCCCGATCGCGGGGCGCTCGAATCTTCTGTGGCTGCTCGCAGTTTTCGTTCCGGGACCGTGGGCTATTTGGCACTTGGCCAGGCAACTCTACACCGCCGCGATGCACGGTTACGTCGTGACCGGCGTTCCAGAAAAGCGGGTATATCGGGATGACGCTCCGAGCCTCTACAGAAACAATGTCATCGCCTATATCATCCTGTTCCCTATCGTGGCGGCCGGTGTCGTGATCATGATGCTGAACGCCCTCCAGGCAGAGCATCTCATCCGCTGACGTGGAGCAGCCATTTTCCACTCGTTGCAGGCACGTCAGCACGCTGACAGGCTGCGGAGATCAGCACTTCGCCGTCCTTCTCGCCGCAATCACATGCTCGCCGTAGAACAGCGAACCGTCAACGAGATCGTGTCGATCACGACATCACAGGCCTTGTCGGTCATCGTCTTGCGCAGCCGATGCGACAGGCAGAGGCCCGGTTCTCGCTATCGTGCGGCCCTCGAGCGTCCGGATCGCGCCGTCGCGGACCGCCCGCGCATTGTGAGGCGAGACAGCGAATGCTGACAGCTGGTCAAGGGCGGCGGTGGTGGCGTATCGCCTCGATCGCTTATTCGTCGACGCGGCCGGAGACCTGAAGCGAGCCGCCCGCGTGGCCGCGGCATCCGGAAGAACCGCGGTGGTTTCTCAATGGTCTCATACGACCTTTCCGGCCGGCCCGCCGATCAGCTCTCCCGACCGGGCGGAGCGATGTCGCGTCCAGCAGTGATGTCGCGGTTCATACCGTCGGCGAGCATCCGGAGCAGCCGCACCAGATCGTCGAAATCCTGCCGGCTCCAGTCGCGGAACATCTCGATCGCCAGCCGCTCGCGCGCGGCATCCAGGGCATCGGTCGCCGCCTTGCCGCGTTTGGTGATCACCGCCTCCCGCACACGACGATCCGCCGCGCTAGGGCGGCGCTCGACCAGGCCGAGCTCCTCGAGTCGTGCCACCTGACGGCTCACGGTCGTATAGTCGCGGCCGGCTTTCGCGGCGAGATCGACGACCCCGATCGGCCCCAGCCGCTCGATCCCCACGATGAGCGGGAAAAGCGCACGCTCGAGCGTAAGCCCGGCCAGCCGCAGGATTTCCTCGTCCCGCTCCGGCTCGTTGATCACCGCGACGATGTCGAGGAGCGAGCGGTGCAGTCGGGGGAGCACCTCCGAAATATGTGTATGATGCACTTTCTTTATTGACACTGTCCGGCTCCCGATGGATATGTGCAACTTACACGCAATGGAGGCCAACATGGAAGCGGCAAATATCGACGTGCTGATCACCGGCGCCGGCGCCGCCGGCCTGACCTTGGCCATCGAGCTTGCGCGCCGGGGCGTACGGTTCCGTCTGATCGACAAGCTGCCGGCCCCGTTCCCCGGCTCGCGCGGCAAGGGTATTCAACCGCGTAGCCAGGAGATTTTCGAGGATCTCGGCATCCTCGACCGCATTGTCGCCACAGGCGGGCTCTACCCGCCGCTGCGTGAATATCGCGGCGACGGCAGCTTCCAGGACTCGCTGGTGGCGGAATCCTTTGCTCCGACGCCCGCCGAACCCTTCCACCTCGCGCTGCTCGTCCCGCAGTTTCTCACCGAACGGGTGATGCGCGAGCGGCTTGCCGAGCTGGGGCACCGGCCGGAATTCGGATGCGAGCTCGTCGCGTTCGTGCAGGACGACGAAGGCGTGACCGCCAGGCTGCTCATGCCCAGCGGGGAGCAGACGGTGCGCGCACGTTATCTGGTCGGCACCGACGGCGGCCGCAGCTTCGTGCGCAAGAGCCTCGAGCTGGACTTCCCCGGCAAGACGCTGGGCATCCGCGCGATGGTCGCCGACGTGGTGCTGACCGGATTGGGGCGCGATGCCTGGCATCGCTTCAATGAAGGCGACATGGAGACCCAGATCTCCTTCTGCCCGCTGCCGGGTACGCCGATGTTCCAGATCCAGGCCCCGATCCCGCTCGAAGGCGACGCCGACCTGACCGCGTCGGGCCTCCAGGCGATGGTTGACACGCGGATCGGACGAAGCGGGATTCGCATCGAGAGCGTTTCCTGGGCCTCGGCCTATACGATGAACGCGCGTCTCGCCGACCGGTATCGGGTCGGACGCGTGTTTCTCGCGGGTGATGCCGCCCATATCCATCCGCCCACGGGGGGACAGGGCCTCAACACCAGCGTTCAGGACGCCTATAATCTCGGCTGGAAGATCGCTGCGACCCTCGCCGGGGCTTCGCCCGCGGTGCTGGACAGCTATGAGGATGAACGCCGGCCGGTCGCCGGGGCGATGTTGGGGCTCGCGACGAGGCTGCTCGATGCGGCGAAGCGCGGCGACATGCGGCGCGGGCGGGAGGTGCATCAACTCGACATCGGTTATCCGGATTCGCCGCTGTCGCTCGAGGTGCCGGCGCGTGAGGGCATGCTGCTCGCCGGCGAACGGGCACCCGACGCACCCGTGGCCGGAGCGGCCGGCCAGGATCGCCGCCTATTCGAGCTGTTCGCCGGGCCGCATTGGACGCTGCTCGGTTATGAGCCCGGTGGCACCGGGATTGCTCCACGCGAGGGTCTGCACATCCACCGCATCGGCGCCGATGAGGCCCTGGTCGACCGGGAACGGCACTTCCAGAATGCCTATGGCGTCGCGACAGGCGACTGGGTGCTGGTGCGGCCCGACGGATATGTCGGGGCGATCGTCGATGCCGCGCATCTCGCCGAACTGGAGCGCCATCTCGATGCGATGGGCCTCGCCGTCCCAGCGCACGCCGATGCCTAAGCTGCCGATGCTTAGAGGATGGGCGACGCCACTTACGATCGGCGCGTTCTTCCCCCATGGCGGGCACAGGTCTGCTGATGTTCTTCGAGCTGGATCGCGGATTGATGGTGGTGATCCACCAATGGTTCTCCTAGTTCTTCCTCGCGGGCGTCGCAGGCCACATGGCGGCTAACGTTCGGCCGCTCGCGCGCTCTAAATCGAACTCGCTCCATTCGGCCTGACGCAGCTCGCCCGGCCGGACGAACACATGCGGCGACATCCGTAGCGCGTACTGGGTGATGCCGTACCCGGAGAACGCCTCTATCGCGCAGCAGCTCACCCACGTCCCTGGGGTTGGTGATGGCCGCGTAGTGGCGGGTCTTCGGGACAACGATCGCGCCCCTTAGGTCGGCGGCCACGTCCCGCTGCACCCGGCCAGTCGCGATGCCGTAGCGGAGGACGCGGCTGATAACGCTGCGCATGCGCCTGGCGCTTTCATAGCGCCCCGTCGCCTCGAGCTTGCGCAGCACGGCCAGGACTTCCAGCGCCTCGATCTGGTTGATCGGGCGCGAGCCGATATCGGAATACGCCATCCCGAGCAGCCACTGCACCTTTTCGAGCGTGATCCCGGCGCGGCCTTCGCGGGTGATCTTCGTGACCCATTCCTCCGCGACGGATTTGAAGCTGTTGCCGGCGTCGAACTGCGCCCGCATCCGCTTGAGCTTCTTTTCCGCAGCTGGATCGATGCCGTCCGCGACCAGCTTGCGGGCGGCATCACGCGCCTCCCGTGCCTCCGGTAGGCTGACTTCGGGCCAGACGCCGAGCGACAGCACCTTGTCCTTGCCGAGATAGCGATACTTGAGTCGCCAGTATTTCGAACCGGTCGGAGTGACGAGAAGGAAGAGCGAATGCTCATCGAAGAGCTTGTACGCCTTTGCTCGAGGCCGGGCATTCTTGATGGCGAGAACGGTGAGCGCCAAGGGGGTATCTCCATCCGAAAACGGGTGGATCATGGGCCCCGAAAAGTACCCCAAAAGCGGGGTATCTGTGGGCAAACCCACCCGAACCTCGCCGGACAAAGTAGCAGAAAAAGCGCTTGTTTCCGAGCCACTTACGGGACGTTCTTGGACGTCCGTGGACGGGAAAGTGGTGCCCAGAAGAGGACTCGAACCTCCACGCCCTTTCGAGCGCCGCCACCTGAAGACGGTGCGTCTACCAATTCCGCCATCTGGGCACGGGGTAGGCGGCGCGCTCTAATGAATGGGATCTGCGGTTGTCAACCGGCTGTTGGCCTTGCCGATCGCGCGCGCTCGGGGCATGGAGCCGGCGACTACCCAAGGAATCCTCGACAGGCGCAATGAAGGACCAGCTCATCACCCTGTTCGGCGGCGGCGGATTCGTCGGCCGCTATGTGGCGCAGGCACTGCTTGCCGCCGGCGCGCGCGTGCGAGTCGCGCAGCGCGTCCCCCGCGACGCCTGGTTCCTGAAGCCGCTCGGCGGCCTCGGGCAGACCCAGTTCGTCGCCGCGGACGTGACCAGGCCCGCCACCGTCGCCCGCGCGATCGAGGGGGCGGACGGCGTCGTCAATCTCGTCGGCAGCTTCGCCGACATGGCCGCGGTCAACGCCGGCGGCGCGCGCGTCGTCGCCGAGGCGGCGGCCGCCAAGGGCATCGGCGCGCTCGTCCATGTCTCCGCGCTCGGCGCCGATCCCGAGTCGCCTTCGACCTACGGCCGCACCAAGGGCGAGGGCGAGAAGGCAGTGCTCGCCGCGTTCCCGGGCGCGACGATCCTGCGCCCGTCGCTGGTGTTCGGGCGCGAAGACCAGTTCACCAACCGCTTCGCCGGGATGATCGCGGGCGCGCCCGTGCTGCCGGTGCTGCGCGGAGCGACCCGCTTCCAGCCGGTCTACGTCAAGGACGTCGCGAGCGCGGCGGTGAAAGCGCTCGCCGCGCCCGAGGACCATGCCGGCCGCACCTATGAGCTCGGCGGGCCGGACGTGCTCACCATGACCGAGCTCTATCGCTGGCTCGGCCGCACCATCGGGCGCGAGCCGCCGATGATCGACCTGCCCGATTCGCTCGGCAGCCTGATCGCGGCGTTCGGCTTCCTACCGGGCGCGCCGATCACCATGGACCAGTGGCGGATGCTCCAGCGCGACAATGTCGTGAGCGTCGGCGCCGAGGGGCTGGGCGCCTTCGGCATCGATCCCACGCCGCTCGCCAGCGTCGCGCCTGCCTGGCTGGTACGCTTCCGCCGCCACGGACGCTTCGCCAAGCGCCTGCCCGCCTGAACCCGAGTTCCTGTTAGCGTGCCGCCCGTCCGCGGCCTGAAAGTGAGGCCGTGATGGACCTTCTGACCGTGATCCTGCTCGGCATCGTCGAGGGCGTGACCGAATTCCTGCCGGTGTCCTCGACCGGGCACCTGATCCTGGCGGGTGCGCTGCTCGGCTTCCATGGCGAGAGCGCCGGCACCTTCGACATCGTCATCCAGCTCGGCGCGATCCTGGCAGTGGTGGTGCTCTACTGGCGGCGGTTCTGGGACGTCGCGCAGGGATTGTTCCGCGTCGAGCGCGGGGCGCTGATCTTCATCCGCAACTTGGCTCTCGCCTTCCTGCCCTCGGCGGTGATCGGGGTGATCGTCTACAAGGCGGTCAAGGCGATGCTCGAGAATCCGACGATCGTCGCGGTCGCGCTGATCGTCGGCGGCGTCGCCATCCTGGTGATCGAACGGCTGGTGCGCGACGCCAAGGTGCACAGCGTCGAGGGGATGAGCTGGCGCACCGCGCTGGGCATCGGCGTGATCCAGTGCCTGTCGATGATTCCCGGCGTCAGCCGCTCGGGGGCGACGATCATGGGCGCGCTGGGCCTGGGGGTCGAGCGGCGCACCGCGGCCGAGTTCAGCTTCTTCCTGGCTGTGCCGACGATGCTCGCCGCCTCGGCCTATGACCTCTACAAGAACCACGAACATCTCGGCGACACCGGCTGGAGCCAGATCGCGGTCGGCTTTGTCGTATCGTTCGTCGTCGCGCTGCTGGTGATCCGCTGGTTCGTCGGCATCGTCACCCGCCACGGCTTCGCGCCCTTCGCCTGGTACCGAATCGCCGCCGGCGCGCTGGCGCTGGTGTGGTTGCAATTCAGATAGGTCAATAATCGGAACTATTTTTGAAAGGTCATTTCGTCTCGACGACCGAAAAGACCATTTCGGCCACGGAGATAGGGCAGGATTGATGCCATATCTGCCGATTTGACCTATGCCCTTGGCGGCCTTTCGCGTTACCGGGCGGCGAAAGGTCGATCATGGCAGGCGAAAAGCTTCTTCAATTCGTGACCCGGACGCAGGCGTACCCCGCCAAGCGGGAGGCGCAGGCGCGTGCCGAGGATTTCCGCGAGATCGCGGAGCGCTACGGCGTGCCCGCCGCCGAGGAGCAGGCAAGCCGCTGCTCGCAATGCGGCGTGCCCTATTGCTCGGTGCACTGCCCGCTGCACAACCATATCCCGGACTGGCTGCGGCTCACCGCCGAGGGGCGGCTGCGCGAGGCCTATGAGCTGAGCAACGCCACCTCGACCATGCCCGAGATCTGCGGCCGCATCTGTCCGCAGGATCGGCTGTGCGAAGGCAATTGCGTGATCGAGTTCTCTGGCCACGGCGCGGTGACGATCGGATCGGTCGAGAAGTTCATCACCGACACCGCCTGGGAAGAGGGCTGGGTCGAGCCGGTCGCCGTGGGGCCGGCGCGGGGCCAGTCGGTCGGCATCATCGGCGCGGGTCCGGCGGGGCTCAGCGCGGCCGAGTATCTGCGCGGCTATGGCTATGACGTCCATGTCTACGACCGCCACGACCGGATGGGCGGGCTGCTGACCTACGGCATCCCGGGCTTCAAGCTCGAGAAGCCGGTGGTGATGCGCCGCGTCGACCGGCTGAAGCAGGGCGGCATCGTCTTCCACGAGGGGTTCGAGGTCGGCCGCGACGCGACGCTGGACGAACTGCGCGAGCGGCACGACGCGCTGCTGATCGCTACCGGCGTCTACAAGCCGCGCGCGATCAAGGCGCCCGGCGTGGGCTCGGCCGGAGTGGTCGAGGCGCTGACCTACCTCACCGCCTCCAACCGCAAGAGTTTCGGCGATGCGGTGCCCGAGTTCGAGGACGGCAGCCTCGACGCCAAGGGCAAGCATGTCGTGGTGATCGGCGGCGGCGATACCGCGATGGATTGCGTGCGCACCGCCGTCCGCCAGGGCGCGGCGTCGGTGAAGTGCCTCTACCGCCGCGACCGCGCCAACATGCCGGGCTCGCAGCGCGAGGTCGCCAATGCCGAGGAGGAAGGCGTCGAGTTCGTCTGGCTCTCCGCCCCGCAGGCATTCGAGGCAGCGGAACGAGTGACGGCGGTCCGTGCGGAGAAGATGCGGCTCGGCGCCCCCGACGCCACCGGCCGCCGCGCCCCCGAGCCGGACCCGGGCAGCGACTTCCGGCTGGAAGCCGATCTCGTCATCAAGGCGCTCGGCTTCGACGCCGAGGACCTGCCGCGGCTGTTCGACGCGCCGGAGCTGGGCGTCACCCGCTGGGGGACGCTCAGGACCGACAACAAGACGATGATGACCAGCCTCGACGGCGTGTTCGCGGCCGGCGACATCGTGCGCGGCGCGAGCCTGGTGGTGTGGGCTATCCGCGACGGCCGCGACGTTGCGGCGAAGATGCACCAGTATCTCAAGGTCAAGGGGAAGGTGGCGGCATGAGGGGGATGACCGGAGCCTTGTTGGTTGCGCTGGCGACGCCGGCGGCCGCGCAGACGACGGCCGCCCCGCCGGTTCCTTCTTCGGCCGCCGCGACCGATCCGGCAAAGCTCGCCCTCGGCCAGCGCATCGCGGGACGCCTTCTTCCCGACGGCACCTACCGCACGATCATGAAGGCGACCATGGATCAGGTGACGTCGATGTTCACCGATCAGATCGGAGCGATGCCGGTTCGCGACCTGGTCAAGGCGGGCGGCCTTTCGGAAGAGCAGGCGGCGAAGCTCGGTCCTGGAACGATCCGGCAGATCGCCGAGATCATGGACCCGGCATTCGATCAGCGGATGCGCATCACAATGAAGGTCATGGGCGACGAGATGAGTGAGCTGATGACTCAGATGGAGCCGGAGTATCGCGCCGGTCTGGCGGAGGCTTATGCCACGCGCTTCTCCGCCAATCAGCTCGCCGAGCTCGATCGTTTCTTCGCGACGCCGACCGGCAGCGCCTACGCTTCGCAGTCGATGGCGATCTATGCCGATCCGGCGATGATGCGGCGGATGCAGACGCTGATGCCGAAGATCATGCAGGCCATGCCCGGCATCATCACGAAGGTGACCGCGGCCACGGCCGACCTGCCCAAGACGCGCGACGCCAAGTCACTGTCGAAGGAGGAGCGGGCACGCCTCGAGGCGCTGCTGCTTCCCGCGAAGGATTCCCAATGAGCCAGCTCGACACCGAACGCCTCCGCCTCGCCCGCGAGGGCATGTACCGCCCCGAGTTCGAGAGCGACGCCTGCGGCGTCGGCCTGGTCGCCGCCACCGACGGCGTGCCCTCGCGCCGCGTCGTCGCCGCTGCGATCGACGCGCTGAAGGCGGTGTGGCACCGCGGCGCGGTCGACGCCGACGGCAAGACCGGCGACGGCGCCGGCATCCATGTCGACCTGCCCGCCAAGTTCTTCGACGACGCCGTGGTCGCCTCGGGCCACCGCGTGCTGCCGAACCGGCTCGCGGTCGGCATGATGTTCCTGCCGCGCACCGACCTGACCGCGCAGGAGACGTGCCGCACCATCGTCGAGAGCGAGATCATCGAGGCCGGCTACACCATCTACGGCTGGCGCCAGGTGCCGGTCGACGTGTCGGTGATCGGGATGAAGGCGCAGGCGACGCGCCCGGAGATCGAGCAGATCATGATCGCCGGCCCGCTCCCCGACGAGCAGGACGCGGCCGAGTTCGAGAAGAACCTGTACCTGATCCGCCGCCGCATCGAGAAGCGCGTGATCGCGGCGCAGATCAGCGGCTTCTACGTCTGCTCGCTGAGCTGCCGGTCGATCGTCTACAAGGGGCTGTTCCTCGCCGAGAGCCTCAGCGAATTCTACCCGGACCTCAAGGACGAGCGGTTCGAGAGCCGGGTTGCGATCTTCCACCAGCGCTATTCGACCAACACCTTCCCGCAATGGTGGCTGGCGCAGCCGTTCCGCTGCCTCGCGCACAACGGCGAGATCAACACGATCCGCGGCAACAAGAACTGGATGCTGAGCCACGAGATCAAGATGGCCAGCATCGCGTTCGGGGAGCGATCGGAGGACATCAAGCCGGTGATCCCGGCCGGCGCCAGCGACACTGCCGCGCTCGACGCCGTGTTCGAGGCGATCTGCCGCTCCGGCCGCGACGCGCCGACCGCCAAGCTGATGCTGATCCCCGAGGCCTGGGGGCCGAAGGGCGAGATGCCGCTCGCGCATGTCCAGATGTACAAGTATCTGGCGAGCGTGATGGAACCGTGGGACGGCCCCGCCGCGCTGGCGATGACCGACGGCCGCTGGGCGGTCGCGGGCATGGACCGCAATGCGCTGAGGCCGCTGCGCTATACGCTGACCGGCGACGGGCTGCTGATCGTCGGGTCGGAGACCGGCATGGTGGTGGTGCCCGAGAGCACAGTGGTCGAGAAGGGCCGGCTCGGTCCCGGCCAGATGATCGCGGTCGACCTCGACCAGGGCCAGCTGCTCCACGACCGCGAGGTCAAGGACCGCCTCGCCGGCGAGGCCGATTACGGATCGATGATCGGCGAGTTCCTGAGCGTGGACGACCTTCCCCGGGCGAAGAGCGAGCCGCTGCGCTTCGACCGCGCCGAGCTTGCGCGCCGCCAGGTCGCGGCGGGGCAGACGCTGGAGGACATGGAACTGATCCTGTCGCCGATGGTCGAGGGGGCCAAGGAAGCGATCGGATCGATGGGCGACGACACGCCGCTCGCCGTCATCTCGGACAAGCCGCGGCTGATCAGCCAGTTCTTCCGCCAGAACTTCAGCCAGGTGACGAACCCGCCGATCGATTCCCTGCGCGAACGGCACGTGATGTCGCTCAAGACGCGGTTCGGCAACCTCGCCAACATCCTCGACACCCAGGCGGCGCCGAGCAAGGTGCTGGTGCTCGAGAGCCCGGTGCTCACCAACGGCGACTGGGATCGCCTGAAGGCGCATTTCGGCACGCATGCGGCCGAGATCGACTGCACCTTCCCCGCCGATGCCGGGCCGGAGGCGCTGCGCGCCGCCATCGCCGACATCCGCGCCCAGGCCGAGCAGGCGGTGCGCCAGGGCAAGAGCGAGCTGTTCCTGACCGACGAGCATATCGGCCCGGACCGCGTCGCCATCGCCGGCGTGCTGGCGGCGGCAGCGGTGCACACGCATCTCGTCCGCCGCGGTCTCAGGAGCTACGCCAGCGTCAACATCCGCAGCGCCGAGTGCCTCGACACCCATTATTATGCGGTGCTGATCGGCGTCGGCGCCACCACGGTGAACGCCTATCTCGCCGAAGCCGCCATCGCCGACCGCCACGCGCGCGGGCTGTTCGGCGACCTGAGCCTCGACGAATGCCTCCAGCGCCATCGCACCGCGATCGACGAGGGGCTGCTCAAGATCATGTCGAAGATGGGGATCGCGGTGATCTCCAGCTATCGCGGCGGCTACAACTTCGAGGCGGTCGGGCTCAGCCGCGCGCTGGTCAACGACCTGTTCCCGGGGATGCCGGCCAAGATCTCAGGCGAGGGCTATGCCTCGTTGCATTTGAGCGCGAAGCTTCGCCACGACGCGGCGTTCGACAGCGCGGTGGCGACGCTGCCGATCGGCGGCTTCTACCGCCAGCGGCACGGCGGGGAGACGCACGCCTATTCGGCGCAGCTGATGCACACGCTGCAGACCGCGGTCGCGACCGACAGCTATTCGACCTATCTGCAGTTCGCGCGCGGCGTGCGCGATCTGCCGCCGGTCTATCTGCGCGATCTGCTCGAGTTCAACTATCCGCGCGAGGGCGTGGCGATCGATTCGGTCGAGGCGATCACCGAGATACGGAAGCGCTTCGTGACGCCGGGCATGTCGCTGGGGGCGCTCAGCCCCGAGGCGCACGAAACGCTGGCGATCGCGATGAACCGGATCGGCGCGCGGGCGGTGTCGGGCGAGGGTGGCGAGGATGCGTCGCGCTACAAGCCCTATGAGAACGGCGACAACGCCAACTCGAGCGTCAAGCAGATCGCCTCGGGCCGCTTCGGCGTCACCGCGGAATATCTCAACGCCTGCGATGAGATCGAGATCAAGGTGGCGCAAGGCGCCAAGCCCGGCGAGGGCGGCCAGCTCCCCGGCTTCAAGGTCACTGAGCTGATCGCGAAGTTGCGCCACGCAACTCCGGGCGTCGGCCTGATCTCGCCGCCGCCGCACCACGACATCTACTCGATCGAGGATCTGGCGCAGCTCATCTACGACCTCAAGCAGATCAACCCGCGCGCGCGGGTCTGCGTCAAGCTGGTGAGCGCCGCCGGCATCGGCACCGTCGCGGCGGGCGTCGCCAAGGCGCATGCCGACGTGATCCTGGTCGCGGGACACAATGGCGGCACCGGCGCCAGCCCGCAGACGAGCATCAAATACGCCGGCACGCCGTGGGAAATGGGCCTCAGCGAGGTCAACCAGACGCTGACGCTCAACGGCCTGCGCGGCCGCGTGCGCCTGCGCACCGACGGCGGGCTCAAGACCGGGCGGGACATCGTCATCGCCGCGATCCTGGGCGCCGAGGAGTATGGCATCGGCACGCTGAGCCTGGTGGCGATGGGCTGCATCATGGTGCGCCAGTGCCATTCGAACACCTGCCCGGTCGGCGTGTGCGTCCAGGACGAGCGGCTGCGCGCCAAGTTCACCGGCACGCCGGAGAAGGTCATCAACCTGATGACCTTCATCGCCGAGGAGGTGCGCGAGATCCTGGCGCGCCTCGGCGTCACCAGCCTCGACGAGGTGATCGGCCGCACCGAGCTGCTCCGCCAGGTCAGCCGCGGCGCCGAGCATCTCGACGACCTCGACCTCAACCCGATCCTCGCCAAGGTCGACGCGACCGATGCCGAACGGCGCTTCAGCCTGTCGACCTTCCGCAACGAGGTGCCCGACAGTCTCGACGCGCAGATGATTCGCGACGCGGCTGCGGTGTTCAGCCGGCGTGAGAAGATGCAGCTCACCTATTCGGTGCGGAACACCCACCGCGCGGTGGGCACGCGGCTCTCCAGCGAGATCACGCGCACCTTCGGCATGTCGGCGCTCGACGACGGCCATGTCACCATCCGCCTGCGCGGCTCGGCCGGCCAGTCGCTCGGCGCCTTCCTGTGCAAGGGCGTCAAGCTCGAGGTGTTCGGCGACGCCAACGACTATGTCGGCAAGGGGCTGTCGGGCGGCATCATCGCGGTACGGCCGATGGTGTCCTCGCCGCTCGCGAGCCAGGACAACACCATCATCGGCAACACCGTGCTCTACGGCGCGACCTCGGGCCGGCTGTTCGCGGCGGGCCAGGCGGGCGAGCGCTTCGCCGTCCGCAACTCGGGCGCCGAGGTGGTGGTCGAGGGCTGCGGCGCCAACGGCTGCGAGTATATGACCGGCGGCACCGCCGTGGTGCTCGGCCGCGTCGGCGCCAACTTCGGCGCGGGCATGACCGGCGGCATGGCCTTCGTCTATAACGCCGACGGCAGCTTCGAGCGGCGCGCCAATCCGGAGAGCATCGTCTGGCAGCGGCTCGCCTCGCGCCATTGGGAATCGGTGCTGCTGGCGATGATCCGCGCGCATGTCGACGCGACCGACAGCGCCTGGGCGGCAGGTCTGCTCGAGGACTGGGACCGCGTGCGCGGCCAGTTCTGGCAGGTGTGCCCGAAGGAGATGGTGACGCGGCTCGCCTATCCGCTCGACGACGAGGTGGAGGTGATCGCGGCGGAGTAGGGCGCCAGGTCTGAATCGTGCTCATGCGAAGGCAGGAGCCTTGGCCACGAGCATCCCGGCTTGCCAGCGCTCCTGCCTTCGCAGGAGCACCGGTGCCGTTTGTCCGGGCATTGGTTCGTATGCGTTTCGGTTCGTCGCATTCGGCTGGACCCATCGGCCAATTCGGAGGTTTGTAGCGGCTCCCGGATGCGGAGCGGCAGGGGCCGCGCTTCGCGTCGCTCTTGAAGGCTGGCCCGCATGAAGCTTTCCGCCGTCTGCTGCACCCTCGCGCTCGCGCTGGGTACCATCCCTCCCGCCATGGCGCAGGATCACGCGATCCTCGGCCCCCGGTTCGGGCAGGACGCCGGCAACGATCCCGCCGCCCGCGCGGTCATCCGCCGCGCGGGTGCCGCGCTCGACCGTCCGCCCGGCGCGGTTCCGCAGCTCCATACCGAAGGGACGCTGCCCGGCCAGGGCATCCGCGACGCCAGCCTGCAGGCGAAGCAGGACCAGCCGATCGTCCTCGACCTCGCGCTGGCATGGCGGCTGACCGGCGACCGGCGCTATCTCGACCAGGCGGGCCGCTATCTGGAAGCCTGGGTCGATACCTATCGGATGTCGTTCAACCCGATCGACGAGACCGGGTTCGACGCGCTGATCCTCGCCACCGACCTGACCGAGGCCGACCTGCCGGCGCCGCTCCAGGACAAGCTCCAGGATTTCTGGCGCCGGATGGCGTCGGGCTATCTCGACGCGATGGAAGGCAAGGCCAGGAACAGCGCCAAC
Organism: Sphingomonas cannabina; assembly: GCF_021391395.1. Classification (NCBI taxonomy): domain Bacteria; kingdom Pseudomonadati; phylum Pseudomonadota; class Alphaproteobacteria; order Sphingomonadales; family Sphingomonadaceae; genus Sphingomonas; species Sphingomonas cannabina. The sequence continues at coordinate 119,019 of NZ_CP090059.1, forward strand.
AATTGGCAGAGCCATCGCGTCAAGCTCGCGACCATGGCCGCCTATGCGGTGGGCGATCCCGGACTGATTTCGCGAGCGCGTCAGGCGTTCCGGCGGCAGGTGACGGCCAATATCCGGCCCGACGGATCGACGCTCGATTTCGAGCAGCGCGATGCGCTCCACTATGTCACCTATGATCTCGATCCGCTGCTGATGGCGGCGCTCGCGGCCAAGGCGCACGGCGAGGACTGGATCGACTGGAAGAGCCCGGCGGGATCGAGCCTCGCCGGCGCGCTCGACTGGCTCGAACCCTATGCGACGGGCGGGAAGGCGCATGTCGATTTCGTCAATTCGACGGTGCCGTTCGACCGCCAGCGCGCGGCGGCGGGCGAGAGCGCCTATGTGCCACGTCCCTGGAAGGCGGGCAGCGCGGTCAACACCTTCGCGATGGCGGCGCTGGTCGATCCCGCCTATCGCGACGTCGCCGCGGCGCTGGCGTCGCGCACGGGCAGCAAGCCGGCGGATTGGGTGAGCCTCTATGCGCGTTGACCGCCACTCAGACCTGAACAGGCTAGGTTCCCGGCGATCGACCGGCTATGATCGCACGGGTGTTCAGCTTCGGCTCAGCCGGCCGGAGCTAGGGAGCGCCCCCGATTCGCTCCCGAAGGAGTGAGGATGTCATGCGTCTCGTTCTGACCCCAGTCATCGCTCTTGGCGCTGCCGCGCTCGTCGTCGCTGCCCCTGCCGCCGCGCAGGACCATGAAACGGCGCCACCCGTCGCCAAGGTCGGTGAGGCGCTGTCGAATCCGATGGTGCAGGAAGGCGCCGCCCAGGCGGTGACCAACCTCGCCGACGTGCTGCTGGCGACACGGATCGGGCCGCTCGCGCATTATGCCGATCCGGACGGCGACATCCGCCCCGACGACACGCTTGCCGATCTCGAGGCGCGGCGCGATCCCGATTACCGCCGCCACCTTCAGGATCGTACCCGCAAGTCGGTGGCGATGGCGGGCCAGGCGGCGCGCGACGCCGGCGCGATGGCGGCCGAGCTCAAGGCGACCGGCGCGCGGCTCAAGGCGGCGCTCGCCCCGATGGTCGCCGCGCTGAGGTCCTATTCCGCCGCATCCGACGACGATCATTATTGATGTCCACGCCTAGACGCGCGCCGCGCTCGCCGTAAGAGTGGCGGGGATGTGGCAGCTTTATCAATTCCCGCTCTGTCCTTTCTCCCGCAAGGTCCGTCTGCTGCTCGGCGAGAAGGGCGTCGGCTATGAGCCGGTGCGCGAATCGCCCTGGCTGAGGCGCGACGAATTCATCGACATGAATCCCGCCGGCCAGACGCCGGTGATGGTCGACGTCGAGCGCGGCACCGTGCTGATCGATTCGATGGCGATCTGCGAATATTTCGAGGAGACGGTCGAGAAGGCGGCGATGATCAACGGCACCGCCGCCAACCGCGCCGAGATCCGCCGGCTGGTCGCGTGGTTCGACACCCAATTCTATCGCGACATCACCGCGCCGTTCCTCAACGAGCGGATGCTGAAGCGGGTGACGCGCCAGGGCACGCCCGACGGCGCCGCGCTGCGCGAGGCGATGAAGGCGGTGGTCGGCCATCTCGACTATATCGATTACCTGCTCGACCACCGCACCTGGCTCGCCGGCGCGACGATGAGCCTGGCCGACCTCGCCGCCGCCGCCCAGATCTCGGTCGCCGACTATCTCGGCGGGATCGACTGGAAGAGCCATGAGCAGGCCAAGCGCTGGTACGTCGGTATGAAGAGCCGGCCGAGCTTCCGCCCGCTGCTCGCCGAGCGGATGGAACTGGTGAGCCCGCCCGCCGATTACGAGAAGCTGGACCTGTAGTAAGGGGGCAAGCGATGCTCGAACACGTTCCCCGCTGGCTCGGCGCCGTGCTCAAGGGGGTGCGGGCGGGCGCGGACAAGCTCACCATCGTCCAGCCGGACCTCGGCAATTTCGCCGCACTCGAGCTGCGCAGCCCCGCCTTCGCCGATGGCGGGCGGTTGCCCGAACGCTTCACCGCCGACGGCGCGGGCGTGTCGCCGCCCTTGTTCTGGACCGGCGTGCCCGAGGGCACCGACAGCCTGGTGCTGATCGTCGAGGACCCCGACGCACCGGCGCCGAGCCCGCTCGTCCATGCTATCATCTGGGGGATGCCCGGCGAGGACGGGCGGCTGGCCGAAGGCGCGATCGTCGCCGACGGACCGGGCGGCGAAGGCGGCGACGTCGGCCGCAACAGCTTCCGCCGCGAAGGCTGGCTGCCGCCTGACCCGCCGCCGGGCCACGGCGAGCACCGCTACGTCTTCCAGCTGTTCGCGCTCGCGCCGAGCGACACGCCCGGCGAGACCCCCAGCCGCGGCAACGCCATCGCGGCGATGCGCGGGCGCGTGCTCGCCGCCGGGCTGATCACCGGCACCTATTCGCGCGGCGAGCCGGCGCCGACCGGGCGCGTGGGATCGGTTGCCGCCGCCTGATCGCCAACAGTTGGCGTGATTTGCGGAAGATGTTGGCGCTTGACACCACATCCAAATCGCGCCCTTAGCAAAATCAATAACTTAGAAAATTGGCACGACCCCTGCAAAACACTTGGCATCGGCGCCGGATGGTCCGGCACCGAAGACAAGACAGGGAGTTCGTTACCATGGCTATCCGTTTCGAGACCTTCCAGCGCAGCGCCGTCGCGGTGTTCGGTGCGCTGATCGCCACCATGATGCTGGTCGTCGCTTCGGCTCCGCACGTTCCGCTCGCCTGACCGGAACGTCGGAGCCCCCGACCCCCAACGCTGATCCAGGAGTTCACGTCATGCTTCGTTCGTTCGCCATCGGCGCCGTCTCGTTCGCCTTCACCGCGGTGCTGATCCTCGCCAGCGCCACCGCCCCCGGGGTTCATCTCATCGCGGCCTGAGCCCCGGGCTGCCGCTTCCCTCCCGCAACGGGAGGAACAACGTCGCGCTCCCGCCGGTTGGACGATCATTCCCGGCCGAGGACATGGGAGCGATGACCGACACAATCGAAATGATCCATGAGGATGCGCTTCCCGGACAGGAGAGCGCATTGGAGCCCAAGCCCGACTGGCGGCCGCGCTATCCCGGATCGGGGCGGCTCCAGGGCCAGGTCGCGATCGTCACCGGCGCCGACAGCGGCATCGGCCGCGCCGTCGCCGCGCTGTTCGCCCGCGAGGGCGCCGACATCGCGATCGTCTATCTATGCGAGACCGAGGACGCGCTGGAGACCAAGCGCATCGTCGAGGCGGAGGGCCGCCGCGCGATCACGCTGACCGCCGATGTCGGTTCGAAGAAGATGTGCGAGCGCGTCGTCGCCGAGACGATCGACGCGTTCGGGCGCCTCGACGTCCTGGTCAACAATGCCGGCGAGCAGCATCCCGACCCGGACATCACCGACATCACCGAGGAGCAGCTGAGGCGCACCTTCCAGACCAACATCTTCGGCATGTTCTTCATGGTGCAGGCGGCGATGCCGCACCTGAAGGAGGGCGCGCGCATCGTCAACTGCACCTCGATCACCGGCTATCAGGGATCGAAGGAACTGCTCGACTATTCGTCGACCAAGGGGGCGATCACCGCCTTCACCCGCTCGCTGTCGGAAAACCTGATCGGCAAGGGCATCCGCGTCAACGCGGTGGCGCCAGGGCCGATCTGGACGCCGCTCAACCCGTTCGGCGGGACGCGCCCCGAGAAGATGAAGGGTTTCGGCAAGGACACCCCGATGGGCCGGGCCGGCCAGCCCAACGAGGTCGCACCGGCCTTCCTGTTCCTGGCGTGTGAGGATTCGAGTTACATGTCGGGGCAGGTGCTGCACCCCAATGGCGGAACAGTCGTCAACGGCTGAACGGACGCCCTTCGCTCAGCCGACGCGAATGCAGTTCCGGCCCTCGTTCTTGGCCCGGTAGAGCAGACGGTCGGCGCGGCCGAAGGCGGCGCGGGCCGTGTCGCCCTTTGCTACCGGCGCCAGGCCAGCCGAGAAGGTGACCGCACCCAGCGGCTCGTCGGTCTCGCGCAGGCGATAGCGCTTGGTCGCGACCAGCTCGCGCGCGATCTCCAGCGTCGCGCGGGCCGAGCCGGCGTCCATGTCGGTGAACAGCACGACGAACTCCTCGCCGCCGTAGCGGGCGACGAGATGGTTGCCGCAGGCCTCGCGCAGCGCAGCGGCGATCGCCCTCAGCACCCGGTCGCCTACCGCATGTCCGAAGCGGTCGTTGACCGACTTGAAATGATCGATGTCGCACACGGCGAGCCACATCGTCGCATCCGTCGCGGCATGGCTGGCGAACGCCTCCTCGAAGGCGCGGCGATTGGGAAGGTCGGTCAGCGGATCGCGCCGGGCGTTGTCGCGCGCCTCCTCGAGCTTGGCGCGCAGCTCCGCGGCCTCGCGGGTCGCGCTCTCCAGCCGTGCCTCGGCGGTACGCACGCGCGCGACCATCGCGGCAGTGATCCGCGCGACCTCCGCCACCGCCGCCGACCCGTTATCGAGCGCGGCCTGCTGCTGGCGGATGCGGTCGGCGCTCTCGGCAAGCTCCCGGCCGAAGCCATGGGTCTCGGCATGAAGGCCCTGGATGATGTCGGCGAAGCCCTCGACCTGGAGCTGCGTCTGCGCGATCAGCCCGTCGGCACGATCGCGTTCGCTGCCCGTGCCGGGCGTGACCTCGCCCCCCAGCGCCTCGATATCGCGCAGCGTCAGCCGCACGCCGCCGTCGGTCAGTCGGGCCACTGCCTGCGCCAGCGGCGCATCGGGATAGGCGAGGATCGCATAGGCGAAGGCGTAGTTGGCCGGATCGGGGTCGAGCCGCTGTGCCGTCAGGAAATCGCCGATCCGGTCGAACAGCTGGCGCGGCGCTGAGCCGGCCTGTTCGGAGCGGACGACGTGAGCCCCCTTCATGATCTTTTCCGATCCCCTCGCGGCCAGCCCAGCCCGGCGCGGCCGCTCAGGCACGCGTCTAATGCCGAACTGCTAACATCGGGTTGTCGCTACGATATATCAGTGAGGTCACGACCGCCGCTTACCGAGGCCCTGTACCGCGGCGAGCGTGCCGGTGATATGCCCCGTCGGGCTGGGATCGTCGTGGACATAGGCAACGCGGCCGTCGGGCGCGATGACGTAGCTGGTGCGGCTGGTCGCGTTGATCGTCGCGCCGCCCGGCGTCTTGATCGAGCGGCCGAGCGCCACGTCATAGCCCTTCACCACATTGGGCCCTGCGCTGGCGACGGTGAACTTGCCGGCGCATTTCTCCGACGAGAATTTCTGCAGCACATCGACCGAGTCGGCCGACATGCCGAGCACGGTCGCGCCGGCGCGGGTGAACTCGGGGATCTTCTCGGCGAAGGCGGCGGCCTCGGCGTTGCAGCCGCCGGTATAGGCGGCGGGGAAGAAATAGAGCACGACCGGGCCCTTCCTCAGCAGGTCGTGCAAGCGGACGTTGACGATCTTGCCGGCGACCGCGCCGCGCGTGGCGAAGTCGGGGGCCTTCGCGCCGGGGGCAAGCGCCGCCTCGGCGGGAACGGCGAGCAGGGCGGCGACGGCGGCGGCGATCAGGGGCAGGCGCATGGGGCAGGTCCTTCGCTGGGAACGCCCCTTCGGATACGCCTTCGCCGGGCGCGAGTCATCACCGCGTGAGCGCGATCCCGAAGCGGGCGTGGGTATCGTTGATGCGATAGTCGTCGAGCGCCTCGCCATAGCCGGTGAAGGCCTGGCCGAAGAGATAGATGCCGATGCCGTCGCCCACGCCCGCGAGCGGATAGGACGCGAACAGCTCGGCCCCGCCCTTGCCGGTGCCGGGATTGCCGCGCGCGGTGACGGATAGCTTGATCCCGTCGGCCTGGCCGATCGCGGCCTTGAGCGAGGTATAGCCCCAGTAACGGTCGAGCCCGGACGTGTCGTCGAGGAACGCCCAGACCTGCGGCACCAGCTCGGCGTGCCATCCGTCGCCGAGGTCGAATCTTTTGGCCGCGCGCAGGGTCAGCCGGTTGACGGAGATCGAGCCGGGGCCGTCCTCGCCGTTCGAGTCATGGCGGAAGCCTGCGGCGACGTTGAGATCGTGGGCCACCGGTATGTCGAAGAAGGCCTCGGGGCTGTAGGTGGTGCTCCGGAACGGGGCGGACGGGCGGTCGATCGCCCAGAACATCGTCTGGGTATAGGCGAAGGTGAAGCGCGACAGCAGTCCGTCGCCGCCGAACGGCTTGAGCGCGAAGCTCACCTGCAGCTTGGCGCCCGCGTCGTCGGCGCCGACGACGCCGTAGATCGGCTCATAGGGCGCGAAGCGGTCGAGGAAACCGGAAGCTTCGCCATTGCCTGAGGCGACGACGGTCTCCCGCGCGATCGGCGCGGCGGCGGGCGGCGCCGGCTGAGCCGCGGCGACGCCGGTCTCGGCCAGGCGATAGCCGAGCTTGACGAAGCCGTGCGCCGGCACCTCAGCCGGCGAGCCGCTCACCGGCTCGAGGACGAGGCGTGTGCCGTCCGCGGCGGTGATCTCGAGCCGCGCAGGGGGCACCGAACTCTGGGCGGCCTCGCCCTCGTTGACCAGATAGATGTCGACGCCCTGCCGCGCCGCCTCCGCGGAGGCGATCGGGGCAGGCAACTGTCGGACCTGAGCCGCGGCGGGCGTCGCGGCGGCGGCGAGAATCAAGGGAAGGAGGCGCATTGCGGGCGGAACTCCTAGCCGTCCGCCGACAGGCGCGCTAGGCGGGGGTCATGGCTGTCACCCCCTCAGACGTCGCGCTTGCGCACCGGCTCGCCGATGCCGCGGGCGCCGCGATCCGCCCACTGTTCCGCGCCGAGTTCGGCCTGGAGATGAAATCCGACGAGACCCCCGTCACCCGCGCCGATCGCGAGGCCGAGGCCGCGATGCGGCGGCTGATCAAGGCCGAGGCGCCGCGCGACGGCATCGCCGGGGAGGAATATGGGATCGAGGAGGGATCGAGCGGCCGCCAATGGGTGCTCGATCCAATCGACGGCACGCGCGCCTTCATCGCCGGCCGCCCGATCTTCGGCACGCTGATCGCGCTGGTCGCGGACGGCTGGCCGGTGCTGGGGGTGATCGACCAGCCGATCCTCAAGGAGCGCTGGATCGGCGTCACGGGCCGGCCGACCGAGTTCAACGGCGCGCCGGCGCGCACCCGGTCCTGCCGCGATCTCGCCGGGGCGCTGCTCGGCACGACCTCACCTGCCTGCTTCGACGACGCCCAGCTCCATGCCTTCGAGCATCTCGACGGCGCGGTGCGTTCGACCGTGCTCGGCGGCGACTGCTACAATTATGCCTGCCTTGCCTCGGGGCACCTCGATATCGTGGTCGAGGCCAATCTCAAGCTCCACGATTTCGCCGCGCTGGTGCCGGTGGTCGAGGGCGCGGGTGGCCGGATGTGCGACTGGGCGGGCGATCCGCTCCACGCCGGCAGTACCGGCGAGGTGATCGCCGCCGGCGACCCGGCGCGGATCGAGGACATCATCGACGCGCTCGGTTGCCGCGGGCATTGAGCTCGGCGCTCGCCGGAGCCTCTAAAGGCCGAACAGCATTGCCGTGTGCGGCGGCACCGTAATGGTCCGCGTCGGCACGACGGCGACGGTCCGAAACGAGGTCGCCTCCTTGCTGTCGAGCGCCGGGCCGGTCAGCATCTCCGCCTTCGCGCCTACGGCCCCGGGAAGAGTGATCCGGGCTGATCTCTCGGCCTTGTTGATGACCGCGAGCCGGCGCCGACCATCCTGCTGCAGCGCATAGGCAGTGACATGGGGATCGAGACCGCTCGCCGTCAGCGGCAGGAAGCGCCCGCCCGTAAGCAGCTGCGCGAACTGGATGCCGAAATATTGCGGCCGGCGCGTGAAGCCCGTCGAAGGCGCCCCGGCGATCGGCGTGTAGAAGCCGTTGCCGCCGCCGTGCCAATTGACTCCGATCCAACCCCGTTGCGCAAAGCGAAGCATCGCGTCCGCGCACCACAAGGCCGACGCCAGCGTATCCGACACCCCCGGCTTGCCGCCATCCCAGCACGAGCCGCCCTCGGTCATGCGGAAGGGCAGCCCGGCGGTCCGCACCGCACCCTGCACCACGTCCATGCCGGCGAGGTGCATCGTCGCGGTCTTCGGGTCGGGCTCCATCAGTTGGTCGAGTGTCGCATCGGGCGAGCCGGCCGGTCCCATCGCATAATAATGGCCGCTCAGCATGATCACGTCGGGATGGCGCGGCGCCTCGGCGGCGAAGGCGGTGAGATAATCGAGCTTGTTCGAGATATCGGGGCCGGCGAACTTCACGCCCGGCGCCGCGGCGGCGACCGCATCGTGAAAGTCGCGCCATTCGCGGATGAAGTCGTCCGGCGTCCATCCGGCCGGGCGGTAGCGCCGGCGGAACGAGTCGGGCTCGTTACCGATCTGGAGCGCGATCAGGCGATCCCCAAGGGTGCGCTGAACCGCGGCCGCCTCGATCGCGGCATTCTCCCTGCTGCCCTGCCCGAAGTTGAGGCCATAGAGACACCGCCATCCGGCCGCATCGAGAAAGCCGCGCAGATTGCGGAGCGCGCGGGCGCTGGTGACGGTGCCGTGCTTGACGGTCTTGGAGGTGTCGGGGCCGAAGATCTCGAACGGCGGCGGGCCGGCGGGATCGGCATCGGAATAGCGCGTATATTCGCTCGATCCGCCGCCGATGCGCAGGACGCCCGAGGGCGACAGCTCCCGAAACAACGTGACCAGGGCCGCATTTGCGGGCGCGAAGAAATCGGGATTGGCGAGCTGCGCCGCCTCATAGGACAGTCCGACATAGTCCGGCGGGATCGTCGGTCCGGTCGCCTGGGCGCCAATCGATATCTCACCCTCGGTCTGGGCAGACGCGGCCCGCGGCAGCGCAGCCGAAACACCAGTGGCAGCCAGAGCATGGAGAAGGTCGCGTCGCTTCATACAGTAGCTAATATCTCAATTCGCGATTATAACATCTCAAATTGTCCGCGGGCCGGTCATTGCCGAACGGGCATTTGACATTTCCCCAGGCGTTCCCATTCCAGGACCACGATGACTCTCACGCTCGAAGCCGCACCGCACGCCATCCATCGTGTCGACGCGCGCGATCATGTCGCCACCGCGCTCCGCGACCTCCTTTCGGGCGAGCGGGTCGCCGCGCCCGACGGGCCGATCAAGGTGCGGGACGAGATTCCGACCGGCCATAAGATCGCCATCCGTCCGATCGGCGAAGGCGAGGAGGTGCTGAAGTTCGGCTGGCCGATCGGCCGCGCCACCCGCGCGATCGCCGCGGGCGAGCATGTTCACGTCCAGAACGTCGCGACGCTGCTCGACGGGGTCGAGACCTATGAGTTCCGCCCTGCCGCCGGCGAGGAGGAGGCGACCGTCGCGCCGCCGCGCACCTTCCTCGGCTATCGCCGCGAGAGCGGCCGCGTCGGCACGCGCAACGAGATCTGGATTCTCTGCACCGTCGGCTGCGTCGGCGCGACCGCGCGGCGGCTCGCCGAGCTCGCCAACGCGCGCTTCGCCGGGCGCGTCGACGGCATCCACGCCTTTCCGCATCCCTATGGCTGTTCGCAGCTCGGCGACGATCTCGCGCATACGCGGCAGATGCTCGCCGCTCTGGCGCAGCATCCCAATGCCGGCGGCGTGCTGATCGTCGGGCTCGGCTGCGAGAACAATCAGCTCGGCGCGCTGCTCGCCGAAGCGACCGATCTCGCTCCCGATCGCGTCCGTTCCTTCACTACGCAGATGGTGGCGGACGAATATGAGACCGGCCTGGCGATGATCGAAGAGCTGGTCGCCCGCGCCGAGCAGGACCGGCGCGAGCCGGTGCCGCTGTCGGAGCTGGTGATCGGCCTCAAGTGCGGCGGCTCGGACGGCTTCTCCGGCGTCACCGCCAACCCATTGGTCGGCCGCGTCGCCGATGCGGTCGCCGCAGCGGGCGGCACGCCGGTGCTGACCGAAATCCCCGAGATCTTCGGTGCCGAACGCATCCTGATGGCCCGCGCGCGCGACGAGGATGTGTTCGAGAAGATCCGGAGCGTGGTCGACGATTTCAAGGGCTATTTCATCGCCCACGGCCAGCCGATCTACGAGAACCCCTCGCCCGGCAACAAGGCAGGCGGGATCACCACGCTCGACGAGAAATCGCTCGGCGCCGTGCAGAAGGCCGGCCGCTCGACGGTGGTCGAGGTGCTGCGCTACGGCCAGCGGGTCGGCGCGCACGGGCTGACACTGCTCGAGGCGCCGGGCAACGACGCGGTGTCCTCGACCGCGTTGACCGCTGCGGGGGCGACGGTGATCCTGTTCACCACCGGCCGCGGCACGCCGATGGGCTTTCCGGCACCGACGCTCAAGATCGCGTCGAACAGCGCGCTGGCGGAGCGCAAGCCCAACTGGATCGATTTCGACGCCGGCACATTGCTCGCAGGCGAGAGCGCCGAGGACGCGACCGGGCGGCTGCTCGATCTGGTCGTCGCCACGGCATCCGGCGCTCCGACCCGCTCGGAACGCAACGGCGAGCGCGAGATCGCGCTGTGGAAGCAGGGCGTGACGGTCTAGCCGTCGCCGCGCCCGAACCAGCCCAGGCCCGCTGAAATCGTACGGGCGGCGGCGGCGAGGTGCTCCTGGCTCGCGTCGATCGCGACCGGCTGCGATCCGTCGATTCGCTCGAGGAACGGGATGGTGAGCGCCGCCGCCAGCCGGCCATCGAAGCCGAACACCGGATAGCTGATGTCGATCACGCCATAGGTCATCGCGCTCGGCCGCCGCTCGAAGCCGCGCGCGCGGATCGCCGCCAGCGTCGGTTCCAGCTTCGGCAGCACAGACTCGGCCTCTTCCGCGCGTGGGCCGAGCAGCGCGAAGCGCCGCTCCGCATCGGTCAGCGCCAGCAGCAGGTTCCCCGAGCAGCTGCTGAACAGGTCGATCGTCGCGCCGCGCCGGACGCCGAAACCGGTCGGCCCCGGGTTCTCCTGCCGCAGCACCACCAGCCCCTGCCCTTCCGCCGGCACGACGAGGTGGCATGACTGACCGACCGCGTGGGCCAGATCGTACATGACGGGCGCCGCGACATGGGTCAGGTCCTGCACCGGCGTCGCGCGATGGGCGAGGTCGAGCACGCGATAGGTGACCCGGTAGCGGTCCGACTCCGGCTCCTTGCGGAGATAGCCGCGGCGTTCCATCACCACGATCAGCCGGAACAGCTCGCTGATCGAGCGGCCGAGCCCGGAGGCGATCTCCGACAGCGTCAGCCCGTCGGGATGGTCCGCGAGCAGCTCGAACACGTCGAAACCCTTTTCGAGCGCAGGCGCCGAATAGGTGTTCTTGAGCGCTCTGGGCTGCCGGTCGCCGCTCATCACACCGTCCGGGCCCGCGCATAGACCGCGACCGCGACGAAGCAGGCCAGCGGCAGCGCGACCGCAGCCTGGATCGTCCCCGCCCAGTGCGAGACCAACCCCATCAGCGGCGGGAACACCGCGCCGCCGATGATCGCCATGATGATCAGCGAGGATCCCAGCATCGCCTTGTCGCCGAGGTCCTTGACGCCGAGCGAGAAGATCGTCGGGAACATGATCGACATGAAGAAGCTGGTGAGCCCCAGCGCCGCGACCGCCACCCATCCGGACGCGACGATGGCGACGGCGGTGAGCGCGATGTTGGCCAGCGCGAACACCAGGAGCAGCCGCCTCGCCGCGATCCGCTGCATCAGCAGCGTGCCGATGAAGCGGCCCGACATGAACAGGATCAGGCTGACCGACAGCAGATAGGCGGCGGTGCGCTCCGGCGTCGCCGGCACCAGCTCCTTCACGAAATCGACGAAGAAGCTCCAGATGCCGACCTGTGCGCCGACGTAGAAGAATTGCGCCGCCACCGCGCCCGCCAGACTGGGGACCTTCAGGACCTGCCACAGCGAGGTGCGTTCGGTCTGCCGTGCCGGGCCCGCGCCGATCTCCGGCAGGCGGACGAGAGCCACGGCAATCGCGACGAGGACGACGACGCATGCCAGCGTGAGGTAAGGCCCCTGCACCATCCGCGCCTCGGCGAGGCGATAGGCCTCGAGCTGGGCGGGGGCCATCGCCGCGAGCTGACCCCGGCTGTGCTCGACTCCGGAGAAGATGAACCGGCCGCCGATGATCGGCGCGATGAACCCGCCGAAGCCGTTGAACGCCTGCGCGAAGTTGAGCCGCTGCGAGGCGCGGCTCGGGTCGCCGAACGCGACGATATAGGGGTTGGCCGCGGTCTCCAGGAACGCCGCGCCCGATGCGATCACGAACAGCGCAGTCAGGAACACGGCGTATTGGCGCACCTCGGCCGCGGGATAGAAGAGCAGCGCACCTGAGGCATAGAGGCCGAGCCCGGCGAGGATGCCGGCGCGATAGCCGAACCGCCGCATCAGCAGGCCGGCCGGCAGCGCCATGGTGAAATAGCCGAGGTAGAAGACGAACTGGATGAACCCCGCCTCGGTGCGGTTGAGATCGAGCGCCTTCTGAAACTGGCGGATCAGGATGTCGTTGAAATTGTTGGCGATCGCCCACAGGCAGAACAGGCTGGTCACCAGCGCGAAGCCGGCGAGATAGCCGGGCGTGATGAAGGCGCCGCGCGGCGCTGGCGACGTATCCGTGTCGATGGGAATGCTGGTGCCTGCCATTCTCTCTTCCCTATACCGTCACGATCGCCTTCATGACCGATCCCTGTTCATCGATCAGCGCCGGAATCCGCTCGGGAACCTCAGCAAGCGGGAAGGCATGGGTCATGATCGCCTCCGTCGGGATCGCTCCGCTCTCGATCGCGGCGATGACCGCGCGGAAATCCTCCGCCGTCGCATTGCGGCTGCCGATCAGGCGCATCTCGCGCTTGTGGAACTCGGGATGGGCGAAGGCGACGGCCTGCTTGGTGAGGCCGACCAGCACATAGCTGCCGCCATGGGCGACGAAACCGAACCCGCGCTCCATCGCCGCGCGATTGCCGGTGGCGTCGAACACGACGTCGAAGAAATCGCCGTCGGTCCGAGAAGCGAGCATCGCGTCGAGATCGTCGTCGACCGCGACGACATCGGCGATGCCGACCGTGTCGCGCGCATAAGTCAGTCGCTGACGGCTCGTGTCGGCGAGCGTCACCGCCGCTCCCGTCTGCGCCGCGAACAGCGCAACTGCAACGCCGATCGGCCCGGCGCCGACCACCAGCACCCGGTCGCCCGACTGCACCTCGCCGCGGCGGACCGCATGAGCGCCGACCGACAGGAACTCGACCATCGCCGCCTGATCGAGCGTCAGCGAGCCCACCGGGATCACCGCTCGTTCGGGAACGACGAGATAATCGCACATGCCGCCGTCGGCATGCACGCCGAGCACGCGGATCGACACGCAGCAATTCGGCTTGTCCTTGCGGCAGGCGACGCAGTCGCCGCAGGCGAGATAGGGATTGATCGTGACGAGTTCGCCCTGCCGGAGCCCGCTGTCCTCGTCCGCCTCGGCGACCTCGCCGGCGAGCTCGTGCCCGATCACGCGCGGATAGCTGAGGAAGGGCTGGTCGCCGGCGAAGATGTGATAATCGGTGCCGCACAGGCCGACCCGGCGGATGCGGATCAGTACCTCGCCCAGCCCGCGAGCGGGAATTGGGCGCTCCGTGATGTCGAGCCGACGCGGCTGCTCGCACACGATTGCCCTCATCGCCTCTCCGTCTCCGCTATTTCACATATGAAAGCGTCTTTAGCCTATAGCAGCCGTGCCGCCGCGCAAGCGAAATCGCGACGCGCCGATTTGACGTGAGGCGCGGGCGTGGCCGCCCGACCTATTGCAGTGCGATTGCGGGAAGGATCGCGTCCATTTCCTTGGTCACCGCCCCGGTGACGTCCATCGCGTTATTCCAGCCATAGGCGTGGTCGCGTTCCATGACGACGCTGCAGGCGGTGCGGGTGACGACGCGGCTGAGCGCCTGGCCGAGCGCGCCGTCGATCTGCTGCTGACCGCGCTGCTGAACGGCGATGAAGCGCGCGTTCTGCTGCTGCTCGAGCGTCTGCGCCTGCTGATTGAGGGCGGTGAGCTGACGCTGATACTCGATCGGCGCAATCGCGCTCTGCCGCGCCTCGAGCTGCCGGCGCTGCTGATCCAGCGCCGCGCGGCGCTGGGCAAGATCGCCGTTCAGCGAGCCCTGCATCTGCTTGAGCTGCGCCTGCATCGACTGGCCTGCACGGGAGGCGGCAATCGCACCGGCGCGCGACAGCAGGCACAGGCCCTGGATCGGCGGGCCGAAGGTCTGGGCCTGGGCCGGCATCCCGGCGCAGGCAAGCAGGGAGGCGGCGATGAGGCTGATCGAGCGCATATCGCCGCCTCTCGCCCAATCAGTCCGCGGCCGCAACCCGGTCTGCGCAGGCCTGGTCCTGCCAGATCACTTCCGACACGGAGACGTTGTAGAGGCCGCGCTGGCGCGTGAAGCGGATCTCCATCCGGCAACGCACCCGCTCCGTGCTCCCCGGCGCGGTGGGGAAGAACAGCACATAGTTCCATCGCCGGGTGATGCCCTCGTCGAAGTGGGGCGTGCCGATCAGCCGGTAGACGGTGAACTTGTCGACGCCCGGCGTGATCATCCGGACCGCGGCGGGATCGACGACCACGCCCAGCTTCTTGTGCTCGAGCGGCGTCGGGTGGAACGCGCTGGGATCGACCCTGCCGACATAAGCCGAGGTGGTGCCGGCCTTCTCCCCGGCGATGGCCGGCGAGAGACCGAGGGTGGCCAGAAGCGGAAGGGCGAGGAGCTTGAGGGTCATTGTGTCCTCCTTGAGATGATGGGGTTCACGAGGATCAGAACTGGAAGCCGACGCCGACGTTCGCGCCGACATGTTGCTGGGTGTCGTAGGTGGCGCCTGCCTTCACCACGGTCACGCCATCATCCATCACCCGCGACAGGCCGAGCGCGAATGCCGACTGGCCGCGATAGGTGCCGCCGCCGAACGCCAGCATCCCGCGACCCGGCTCGAACGCCTGCGGCATGCCCGCCGCAGCGAGCGCGCCGGCGGTTCCGGCATTGGCCTCGCGCCGGACCTGCGAGAGGTCGTACTGGATCCCGGCGACCTTCTGGTCGGTGTAGGCATTGGCCGACTGCAGCGTCTTCGACAGCCCGTCGTTGAGCTGCTGGACGTTGACCGCGTCGGTCGGCGCCACGCCAGCCGCGACATTGTGGATGGTCGCCGCCGACCCGCCCGGATTGAGCGTCACCGAATTATGGTCGGCGTCATATTGCACCGAATTGTTGGCGACCTGCTGCACCTGATGGAGCTGCGCGCCGTTGACCGCATCGGTGGAGGTGGCGTTGACCGCGCCCGCGCCGACGTTCTGGACGACGTTGCCGCCCATGTTGACGCTGGTGTTGGCACCGACGGTAAGCCCGCCGTTCGCCGTCACCATGCCGGCGAAGGTCGGATTGTCGACCACCCCGACCTGGAGCTGGTTGCCGTTCAAGGTCACGACGGTGTTGGAGCCGGCGGTGACGTTGAGCGTGCCGTTCGACCCGATGTTGGTCGACGGACCGCCGTTGGCCTGGATGTTCCAGCCCGCGCTCGCCGTCTGATTCAGCGACTGCAGCGCGTCGTTGACGTTGTTGTAGGTGTTGCCGCCGACGTTGAGTTGGGTGGTCACCGTGCCCGTGGTCGGATCATAGGTCGAGCCGCCGCCCAAGCTGTTCGCGACGCTGTCGCCGAGGTTGGTGACATTGTTGGCGACCTCGGTCACCCGGTTGTCGACGTTGGTGACGCGGTTGTCGAGGTTGGTCACCTTGTTGTCGACCGCCTGAAGCTGGCTGACGTTGACCGCATCGGTCGCCGCCGAGCCGGCGGCGACGTTGGTGACCTTCCGCTCGGCGCCCGCGCTGCCCACCGAGACCTCGCCGGCCGAGTTCTGCGGCGCGGTGAGGCCATAGCCGGTGTAGCCGCTCTCGGAGCCGACCGAAGTCGTCGCCCCGGCGCCCAGCGCGACGCTGCCCGAATGGGTGGCGTTCGCCCCAGCGCCGATCGCGACCGACTGGATGCCGTTGCCCTGGGCATTGGTACCGAGGGCGATGGCGTCGGCCTGGGCGACCTGCGCGTTCTGACCGATCGCGGTGCCGCCCGGTGCGGTCGCCTGGACGATCGCGCCATTGCCCATGCCGATGCCGTTGTTGCCGTTGACCACGGTCTGCGGCCCGATCGCGACCGATTCCTGGCCAATCGCCAGCGAATCCGCCGCCGTCGAGTTGGCATGGAAATACATGATCGGCGTCACCGCGAAGGACGACAGCGCCCCCGCCAGCTGACGGATCGTCACCGCATCCTGCGCCTGGGTGCCGTCGGCGACGTTGGTGATCTGGCGATAGGCACCGGCACTGCCGACGGAGATGGCGCCGAGCAGCGTCTGATCACTGGTATTGTAGGGAATGTAGCCGGTGGTCGCCGGGATCTGACCGACGGTCGGCGCCAGGGCGCGATCCGCGACCGAGCCGGCGCCGAGCGCCAGCGATCCGTCGACGGTGGCCTGGGCGCCGCGGCCCAGCGCCACTGCATTGCCGGCGCTCGCCTGCGCCTGATAGCCGAGCGCCGTCGATCCTACCCCCTGGGCGAAGGCGTCGGTCGGCGCGAGGCCCGTCTCGTTGGTGCGGGCGTAGCGGATGCCGTCACCGTTCGCGTCGGTGAAGACCGAGTTGGTATCCCCGGCGATGTTGGTGATCGTGTTGCCGAGGTTGGTGAGGCTGCCCTCGACCGTCGTCACCCGGCCGTCGAGACTGGTGAAGCTGTTGCCCAGATTGGTGACGGTGTTGCCGAGGTTGGTCACCTCCGTGCCGAGGCCGTCGACGGCCTGGTTGGTGGCGAACAGCTGCGAGCCGTTGATGGCATCGGTCGAACCGCCGTCGACCCGTCCGGCGGCGACGTTGGTGATGGTCCGCTCGGCTCCGGCCGCGCCGACGCTCACCGTCGAGGTGGGCGTCGTCCCCGCGAAGGTATAGGCCGTGCCGTTGATGGTCGTGCCGCCCGTGGCCACCGCAACGTCCGTGGTCGAGCCGCTGCCGAGGGCAATGTCGCCGGCGTTGTTGGCCACCGCATTGGGGCCGATCGCCACCGAGTTCGTCCCAAGCGCCTGCGAGTCCGGATCGCTCGAGTTGGCGTGGAAATATTTGATCCCGCCGCCGTTGTTGATGTTGGTGAGATCGCCCTCGATCGTCGTCACGCGACCGTCGAGATTGGTCACGTCGCCCTCGACCGTGGTCACGCGGCCGTCGAGGTTGGCGATGTCGGTGGTGTTCTGGTCCACCTTCTGGTTGGTCGCGAACAGCTGGGAGCCATTGACCGCGTCGGTCGAGCCTCCGTTCAACTGTCCGGCCGCGACATTCTGGATCTGCCGCTCGGCCCCGGCCGCGCCGATCGAGAAGGCCCCGCTCGGCGTCGCCCCGGCGAAGGTGTAGGCGGTGCCGCCGATCGTCGCCCCGCCGACCGCGGTGGTGGCGCCCGACACGGCATTCAGGCCGATCGCGACATCGCCGGCGTTATTGGCCACTGCATTGGGACCGATCGCGACCGAGTCCGTCCCCAGTGCCTGGCTGTCCGGCAGCGCCGAGTTGGCGTGGAAATACTTGATCCCGCCGCCGGTCGTGATGTTGGTAAGATCGCCCTCGATTGTCGTCACGCGGCCGTCGAGGTTGGTCACCTGCGTGCCGAGATTGTCGACCGCCTGGTTGGTGGCATAGAGCTGCGACCCGTTGATCGCGTCGGTCGAGCCGCCGCTGATCCGGCCCGCCGCGACGTTCTGGATCTGCCGCTCCGCCCCGGCCGCGCCGACGCTCACCACCGCACCTGCCGCCGGGCTGCCGCCGGCGAAGGTATAGGCCGTGCCGTTGATCGTCGCGCTCGGAGTCGGGCTCGATGCCGTCACCGTGCTGCCCGCGCCCAGCGCCACTGCACCGTCGAGGCCGGCGGCGACGCTCACGTTGCTGCCGACGACGAAGGTGTTGTTGGAGTTGATCGTGTTGTTGTTGCCGAGCGCGTAGGAGCCGCTGCCGTTGACCGTGTTGGGATCGCCGATCGCGCCGGAATTATTGCCCGTGACCTGATGGCCCACGCCTATGGCGATGGACCGTTCGCCGGTGACCTGGCTCTCGCCGCCGATAGCGATGCTGTTCTCGCCGGCGCTCTGCGCATTTTCGCCGAAGGCCAGCGCTCCCTCGGCGGTCGCTGTTGCACTGTTGCCGAGCGAGATAGCCCCTGCGCCTGCGGCCTCGGCCAGGCGACCGATTGCAACGGCGCCCAAGCCGGTGCCCGCTTCGGCACCATTGCCGATCGCCACGGCGCTGTCGAACGTCGCCTGCGACGTCGAGCCCAGAGCGACGGCGCGGCGGCCGGTGGCGTTGGTACTGTCGCCGGACGCAAGCGACCCCTCCGCGCTGGCGCGACTGAGACGGCCAAGCGCCACAGAGCCGTCTCCTGTGGCGGTGTTATTCATGCCGACCGACACCGCACCGTCGCCGGTCGCGGTATTGGCGCGTCCGACAGCCACGGCGCCGCCAGCGGCTGCGGCGGAGTTGGCCGTACTGCCGCTGCCGACCGCGACGTTCTGCCCGGTCGCGCCGGTTGTGGCGCTGGCGCCGATAGCGACCGAGGACGAACTGCCTGCGACGGCCGCATAGCCCATGGAAACCGACCGGCCGAAAGCGGCGACGCTATTCTGCCCGATCGCGACGGCCTGGAGCCCGGTGGCGGACGCCGCGGCCTGAACACCGGTACTGCCACCACCGCCGATCGCGATGGCGCCGACGCCGG
Source organism: Sphingomonas cannabina (assembly GCF_021391395.1). Taxonomy (NCBI): domain Bacteria; kingdom Pseudomonadati; phylum Pseudomonadota; class Alphaproteobacteria; order Sphingomonadales; family Sphingomonadaceae; genus Sphingomonas; species Sphingomonas cannabina. The sequence goes on from NZ_CP090059.1 coordinate 137,751, forward strand.
TCGCTTGCGCGCCGCCCGCGCCGCCGCCGATCGCAACCGCACTACTGGTCGACGCGTTAGCATTGCTGCCCACGGCGGTGGCGGCGGCGCCCGCATTGGCGTTGCCGCCAACCGCGGTGCTGGTGTCCGACGAACTGCTCGCCGAATTGCCGATCGCCACCGATCCGATCGTTCCGCCGGTCAAGTTCGAAGCGCTGGCACCATTGCCGATGGCGATGGCATTTGGTCCGTTTACCGAGGCACTGGTGCCGAACGCCATCGAGTTGGCCCCGGCCGTCGAGGCACCCGTTCCGAACGCGATCGAATCGACGCCGCTGGCGTCCGTCGAGGCGCCGACGCCCAGCGCGATCGAACCGACCCCGAGCGCGCCGTCGTTGTTGTAGTTGCCGCCGGCCGTGCCGCCGTCGTTGACGCTGACATAATGGACGGCCGTCGCCTCGACCGTGTCCGCCAGCGATTCGACCGCCTGGTTGGTGGCGAAGAGCTGTGAGCCGTTGACCGCATCGGTCGAGACGTCGCTGATCCGACCGGCGGCCACGTTGGTGACGGTCCGCTCCGCGCCCGCCCTGCCGACGCTCACCGTGCTGGTCGGCGTGGCGCCAGCAAAGGAATAGGTGGCGCCGTTGATGACGGTACCGGCCGTGCCGACTGCTGCGTCCGAGGTCGAGCCACTTCCCAGCGCGACGTCGTTGGTGTTGTTGGCGATCGCGTTTTCGCCGAGCGCGACGGATGCCAGGCCGTTGGCGATGGCCTGCGTGCCCACCGCGACGCTGTAGACGTTGAGCGCGCTGGCGCCGTTGCCGATCGCCGTGCTGAAGTCGAGCGCGGCATTGGCGTTGTTGCCCAGCGCGACGCTGGCGCCGCCCCGGGCCGTCGAGGCCCGGCCGATCGCGACATTGCTCGGCGTTCCATCTCCGCCGGCCGTCGCGTCCCAGCCCAGCGCGATCGCGCCGGAACCGTCCGCGCTGGCATCCGTGCCCTGCGCGATGGTGTTGAGCGCCAGCGCCTGTGCGCCGGTGCCGACGGCGACGGCATTGGCGGTCTGGATCGCGCTGCCGCTCACGCCTGCCACCGCGCCCTGACCTTGGGCGATCGAGCCATTGCCGAAAGCACTGGCGTTCGTACCCAAGGCGACTGCGTTGGCCGCCCTGGCGCTCGCCGTGTCGCCCAAGGCGATCCCGGAGGCCGCATTGGCGACGGTCGAGCCCCAGCCGACCGCGATGCCGTTGGTCGAAGCCGTGTCGACGGCCAGCCCGGTGTTCGCCCCGATCGCGACGCTGCCGTCGCCTGCCGCCACGATCTGATTGCCGAGGGCGGTCGCGTTGGTGGCGGTCGCCTGGGCCAGATTGCCGATCGCGACGCCCTCCAGCCCGCTCGCGTTGGCCTGGCTGCCGACCGCGACGCTGGTGCCGCCGCTCGCCTGGGCGAGCGCGCCAATCGCCGTGGCCGCTACTCCCGCTGCCTGGGCCTGCGTGCCGACCGCGATGGCATTGAGATTGTTCGCGACGGTGCTGGTACCCAGCGCGAGCGAGTTGACGCCGGAGGCGGTCGAGTTGTTGCCGAAAACGAGAGCGCCGGCTTCCGAGGCGGTCGAGGTCACGCCGACCGCAGCCGAGTTGGCGCCGCTGGCTACGGTCTGCACGCCGGCCGCAAGCGCGTTGGTCCCGGTGGCGCCGTCATTGTTGTAGTTGCCCGTGACACTGCCGCCGTCGTTGACGCTGTAATAATGTGCCGCCGCGCCGGTCACCGCCGATTCCAGCGATTGCTGCACGGCAAAGAGCTGCGATCCGTTGATCGCGTCGGTCGAGCTGCCGTCGATCCGTCCGGCTGCGACGTTCTGGATCTGCCGCTCGGCGCCCGGAGCGCCGACCGAGACGACGCTGGTCGGCGTGGTACCGGCGAACGTGTAGGTCGTGCCGCGGATCGTCGTGCTGGCGGTCGGTGTGGCCGCAACCGTCACCGAGCCCGAGCCCAATGCCACGTCATCGGCGCTGGTCGCGGTTGCCCCGCTGCCCAACGCGAGGCCGCCGGTGCCGTTGGCCGTCGCAAAGAGTCCCAGAGCAACCGTTTCGTCGGCGACCGCCTTGGCGCCCGGCCCGAGCGCGAGGGCATTCACGCCCGCGGCGCCTGCCTCGACGCCGAGGGCAATGGCATCGAGGCCGCTGGCCGAACTGTTGCGGCCGACGGCGATGGCGCTGCCATTGCTGGCCTTCGACTGATTGCCCAGTGCGATGGCGGCGTCGGCGCTCGCAGCGGCGGTGTCGCCGAAGGCCAGCGCGCCGTTGCCCTGCGCACTGCTGGTGTTGCCCAGCGCCACAGCGCCCTGGCCGACCACCGTGTTCTGATAGCCGATGCCGACCGCGCCCTGCGCGGCGATGCCGGGCGTGCTCACCGCCTGGCCGCCACCGCCGACCATGTTGGTGTTGCCCATCGCGACCGAGCCGTTGCCGTTCGCGGTATTGTCCTTGCCGCTCGCGATCGCGCCGTCGCCGAAAGCGGTGTTGGGATCGCCGATCGCGACCGCGCCGTCGCCGCTCGCGACGTTGCCCGATCCGACCGCGACCGCCTTGCCGCCGGTCGCCCTCGATCCGTTGCCGATCGCGACCGATTCGGCCGCATCGGCGACGGTCGCGGTGCCGAGGGCGACCGCGTTGTCGGCGGTCGCATTGGCATTGAGGCCGATCGACGTCGTGCTGTTGGTGGCGACACCGATGCCCGCATTGGTGCCGATCGCGATATTGTCGTCGCCCGTCACCAGATTGCCCGCCGAGGCGTCGCCGGTGGCGTCATAGGCGACCGTGCCGTCGCCGGTCCCGAGGGCAATGTTGCGCGTGCCGGTGACGCCCGAGCCCGCGCCTCGTATGGCGTTGGCGACGCCGCCGCCGATCGCGGTGTTCTGGGCGCCGCTCACGAAGCCACCCGCTGCCACGCCGAGCGCGACCGAATTGGCATTGGTGGTCGAACCGGAACCCGCACCTTGGCCGACCGCGACGGCAGCCTGGCCGACAGCCCTTGCTCCCGATCCGAAGGCGACCGTGTAGTCGCCCTGCGCCTGCGCCTGATTGCCGCCTGCCAGCGAAGCGAGGCCAGTCGCATGGGAATCGCGGCCCAGCGCCGCTGCCTGATCGCCGGTCGCGCTGGTGTTGGCGCCGATCGCGGTACCGTTGGTGCTGCTCGCGATAGTGTCGCTGCCGATCGCGATGGAATTGGTTCCCGACGCGGCCGCCCTCAAGCCGGTGGCGGTGGAATTCTGTCCCGACGCCACGCTTTGGCGTCCTATCGCGGTGGCATCGTTCTGAGATGCCGTCACATCCGTGCCGATGGCAATGGCGCTCTGCGCGAGAGCGCCTGATGTCGGGACGGTGCGGGAGCCGAGATAGACGGAATTGATCGTGGTCGCGCGGGCCGCGAAGCCGATCGCGACGGCATTTTGGGCACCTGCGCTGGCGCTGGAGCCCTGGGCAATGGAATCCGTTCCGGACGCCGCAGCCTGGGCACCGAGCGCTATCGCCCGCTGATTCGACGCAGTGGCGCTCACGCCCAGGGCGGTGGACCAGAGCCCCGTCGCACCGGCTGAAACACCGATCGCCGTGCCGCCCTGTCCCGTCGCCGTCGCGCTGTTGCCCACTGCCACCGCCTCAAAAGAGGTGAAGCCGCCTGGAAGCGCAGTGCCGGCGGCGCCGCTGGCATTGGCGTTCGCCCCGATGGCGACCGGAGAGCCGGATCCGGTCACGGCTGCCTTCGCGCCGCCTCCGATGGCTACGGCATTGCCGCCGGTCGTGGTGGTCGCCGCGCTGCTCGCGCCGATCGCCACCGAGTTATTCCCCGACGCGGTTCCGCCGCCCGCTTGGTAGTTTTGGGCACTTGCAATCTGCGGCATCACAGCAATGCCGATTGCGACTGCCGCCAGACCGCCGATCATCCCCGAGGAGCCAGCCGACCCGAGCAGCGCGGAACGCACGCCGCCGCCGAAGCCCAGCGATCCGACGCCCATATCCTTGCGATCGACGCCCAACACCCGATGCGCCCGGCGCAGCACCGCCATCAGCCGGCGCCGCTGCGACCAGCTCGCGCCCTCGGCGCCGACGACCCAGTTCGCGGCAAAGCGGGCGCGACGAACGTTCTGCGACTCAAATCCGGACATGCCACTTCCCCTTGTTGAACTGGCCACGGCACCTCGGCCGATGGCACGGAGCGAACAGACACAGTTTCCCCGCCGCCCCGAGGTGCGAGGACGCTTCCACGAAATTCAGAAATTCAGTTCAGTCCGATCGGGAGCGGCGCGACGAGCCTCAGCTCATCCCGCCCCCCCATTCATCCGAAGTCTGCCCCTCGCGCGACGGTCACCACCACGCAGGCGCCGCCGCTGGAGACCAGCATCGCCTGCCCCTGGTTGCCGCCGAGGTTGTAGAGCGGCACGCCGGACAGCGATCCCGCCGCGGTGCTGCCCGCTGGCAGCAGAGCGACGACGTCCCTGCACGCGCGCTGGAACGGCGCGACGCGGACCAGCTGGCCCTCGCACTTCCCGCCGACCGGTGCCGCCATGACGATGCCGGCCGCCTGGGCGCTATAGCCGGGCGTGTTGTAGGTCATGCCGACCACGCCCTGTACGCCATGGCCATCCGGCGCACTGCCTTCGGTCTGTGCCTGGACGGTGTAGGCGGCGCCGTGGGAGACGGTCTGGCCCATGGCGGCGAAGAGATTGGCGCACTTGCGCACGCCCAGCCGCCCCGCCTGCTCTTGAAAGACGTTGACGTTGCCCGCGGGAGCCTTGGCCGCGGAGGGCGGGCGGGTCTCGGCCGATGCGCCGGCGGCGAGGGATATGGCGAGCACGGCGGCAACCAGGCGCCGGGCCCGCGGGCGAGAGACGTCCACGCGTTCTTCTTGATGCGATGAAGTGCAGACCTTGGAAGATCGTTCGGTCATGCAGACAAACCCCCTTGTTGCCAGACTGACGTCTAGGATCGACCCGTCGAAGGGGATGGATGAGCGCGAAACCCTGCTTTCGCCATGACCCGCCCCTTTATCCAGATCGGATACATTCAGACTAGGTCCATCTTCGGGAGAAGTTCAATATGGTGTTACAAAATTTTTCAATCGACATTAGTAAATGTGTAATAAACCAAGTAGGAATTAGCTAGACAATATCAACTGTATACGATTGCATACTATTTCCTACTAAATTCTACTGTTCTTCCGCGACACATTTTGTTGCGAATAAGTGCATATGAGCCGACGACTCGGGCGATCGACGGACTTGCGCGAATGCCAAGAAGGGCCGGATCGGAGATCGACTCCGATATGGCGGAGAACGGTAGCCGCGGCTTCTGCGGAGCGCTAGCGGGCGGGCGTCCTGCGCCGTTCCAGCCGGATCGGAGCGGAGAAGAGGTAGCCGCGGCCATGCACGGTCTGGATCGGGGCGGGATCGCCGGTCGCCTTTTCGATCTTGCGCCTGAGCCGGCGGATCACGGCGTCCAGATTCTTGTCGCCGGCCTGGTCGGTGCCGTAACCGAGCTCCGCGCGAAGCTCCGCACGCGCGATCACCGCACCGGATTGGATCAGCAGTCGCTGGACGAACCGCGTTTCCACAGCGGTCAGCTTCACCAGCCTTCGGTTCGGAGCCTGCAGCGTCCAATGGACCGGATCGAAGAACCAGCGCGGCTCCGCTGTCACGGGTGCCGGAACACGCATTTCGCCGCGGACGATCCGCCGGGCGAGGCTGTGCACCCCGTGAACCAGCTCATCGCCGGCGACTGGTTTCGCCAGGTGGAGATCGACGCCGCTCTCGAACGCTCCGATCCGATCCTGCGGCCGGTTGCCGACGGTAAGCAGAATGATGCCGACACCGCCCTTTCGGCGCAGCCAGGACGCGATCTCCAGCCCGACCTGATCGGACGGGCCGGCATCGATCACGACGATGTCATAGCTGTCCATCGCCATGCTTCGATAGAACTCCAGCGCCGACCCGGCGCCTTCAGCCTCGAAGCCCTCACGCCGCAGGCGTTTGTGCAATGGCTCATCGGAACCCGCCCCCTCTTCAAGAACGATGATACGCATTCAAGCCACCATGTTCATGGGTAGGGACCGGCGCGGCGAGCAAACTGGAATTCGCTGCATGATCAGATGCTTATGATGATTTGGCTGTTGAGGCGGTAGAGGCGCTCGCCGCGTCCAGCAACCTTGATACGCACATCACGGGCCTGCACATCGCCGATCCTTTGCTTGGCAGCGATATTGAACGAAATTTGAGCTAAGGAACAGTTAGCGCTCTCATATTTTTTAGCTTATTTTACAATTGAGTAGACAAGGATACTATCCTATCTATCTTGATTTGGCTCGCCAAGGCCAAGCATTCGCGATCTCCACGCTGTTACGCGGCCGCCTGAGAATTCGCGAGTGGAATTGGCTTTCCTCAGCAGCCTTGAGGCGGCGGCTGTCCTCGACCTTTTCGATTTCGCTGGCGGCGTCAGTCCTTTCTGGGTGAGCTGGAGAGACGCCCGTCCTCCTACCTTCGTCCATTCGGCGAGGCGCTCGCCGACCACGAAGTCGATCGCGCGTGCAAATGCCTGCCTCCCCCGGCCGCGAAGTTGCGATGGCGGTTACTCCTACGCTCGCGACCGCTGCCTGACGGCGATGCTGCCTTGCGCGCGGAAACCTCGTTGAAGGAGCAATTTGATCGCTCTTACCGAAGCCTCGGTGGGGAGGTTCTTCTTGTGTAATGAGAAAAACCTGGCCGTAGAGTTTGCCAAGGTCTCGACCTGCTAGACGGTCTCGAAATTCAAAGAGCTTCTGCTTGTTGCGGTCTATGCCGACGCTCACTGGCAGCTCGGTTGCAACGCGATTTGGGTCGTTACGATTACATAACTGCCACAGGGCCGAACGGGCAATCTTCAAAAACCGCAGAAAACTGGCGCGCCCGGCGTGAATTTGGTGGGCACTCAAATCATTGGGGAATCTCTGTACCGGTGAACCGCTGACGACCGCTTTGCGCCCTCATTTCGGTCATTCCGCCGGGTCGCCCGCGATCCCGAAACCTGCCGTTCGTTCAGGTGACGATCGACCGTCCGTTATTGGGTGGATTGCCGACGTGCGGCATTTGCGTCTTAGCGAAGTAAGCGGACGCTGCTCCGACTAACCGCTACGCACGATCCTGAAAGCTAAATAGCCCGCCACTGCTAGCACCGCACAGATCAGAGCGATGGCGCCGGGGGTCAAATACATATTCGAAACAGCGGACGATAAGGTCCACCGCGTCGGTGGTGGCGGGTTGGCCGGATCGAACAAAACGGCGTGGGTGCGGATTGGGATGATGAAAAAGATCAGTCCGGCCGTCACGATTACGAGAATCCCGAGCTTCCACCACATACGATCAACCAACTCCGTCCGCTTTCGGGAAGGCTGCACGAAGACGAAAGCGTCCGCAACTGGGGCGTGAGCGAACGCTCGACCGTGGACACCCGGATCTGACGGCCACGCGCCTCATAGCGGTCATTCCGCATCCTCGTGGCTCTGCCCGAAAGCTGACGCTGTTCGCCAGTTGGTCTGTGATCGAGATTGGCCGAAAGCTTGGGTCGCGACACACGCCGTTATCGCTGCTCGATCCTTCATAAGGCACGAAGGCGATCGGCTTGGCTCTGCAGGATCTGCGCAACCCGAACACAATTTGGATCGGCCGGGTCCATCGCCTCGACAGCAGTCAGCAATTGATCGAGGCGCTCGGTATATATCTCGTGCGCGCTAGTCCCTTGGGGAAGCGAGGCAGCCTCGCGCGGTGCCGTGAACGAGATCCCCGCCTTGCATTCGGGATGCGAGGAACCGGCAGGCAAGCGAGCAGCACGCTCGCCCATTGCGCCGATGGCGTGCATCAGCCCGACCGCGCAGGCGACGTAGGTCGCTTTACGGGGATCCGGTCGAGGAACGGCATAAGCTCCGGCAAGAAGGCGGAGTGCCAACGCATAAATAGCGTTCGCTGCGTCGACGGTGGCGACGGCTTCGGCATTCTCCAGCCAGACTTTTCCATCGGGATGGGGAGGCTTGCGCAGAACAGGATTGACCGCGGCAGGATGTGCCGGCGCGAAATCGGGGTTCGCAGCCCTGAGCTGCCGCAGCTCCGATCGTACCGCCAGGAAGCGCGCGAAGTGCGAATTCTCCCGGTGGTCCGGAGCGCCTTCGCCTTCCACCACGATCTCGGTGAGCGCCGCCAGCGCGCTGTCGAGATCGGTGACCGCCCTGGCGCCCTTGAGACGGTTCTCCGCTTCGGTGAGTTGGAGCGCAGGATCCCCGCAGAAGACGGTCTTCTCTCCCAATGCGGCGACAAGCGCCCGCAAGTCCGATTCCACGCGTTGGTAGAAGTCGCCGATCGTGGCGTAGTCGAAACCAGTGGGCGTCAGGCGCAGCGCAGCCGGCGTGCGGGGGCCGGTCACCGGTGCCGCAAATCCTTCACCGTCCGGCTCATCGGACGTGTCGGGCCGCTCAAGATAGATGAAGTGCTGGATTACGTCTTCGCTGAAGGGAGCGAGCTTTACGACGATGTTCGCCGGCAGATAGCCGGCCTCGAGCGGGAAGTTGGTGCGGCCGAACCGCGGCGCTCCGCCCAGTGCCGAGGTGAGATTCCAGACCGCCGCCAAATGGCTCATCTCGTCGACCGCGACACCGAGAATCGTATGACGCCAGCGCGCCACGGCTTCCGCCTCGGACGCGCTCAATCCTTCCGCCTCGCCGGCCTTCAGGCTGAAGGCGGCGTAGAGATAGGTGCACATCAGGTTCTGCTCGAGCTCCGCCGCTTCGTACAGCGCGTGCAGCAATGCCTCCCGTGTGACCGGGAAACTGTCTTTCGGGATCACCATGATTACGCTCTCCGGGGTTTCAGTATGTCCGTCAGGCTTGGCTACTCGCCTGCCGCCGCCTCGATCGGCGCAGCGACCTCATCAGGACGCGAGACCATCAGCGCGTGCGAGGCGCGGCCCACCTCGACGGGGGCACGCCCGTCCCGAGAGGGTAGGTTGGCGATCCACCGGTCGAAATCTATGGCGCCAAGGCGCGCGCCCGCCCCGGGGAGGAGCGTGTCATCGGCAAGCCTGACGCCGAAATAGGGCGCTTCGGGATCGGCAACCACGCGCCGCGGATCGCCATCATGCCTGAGTAAGCGCGCGACCAGCTCGTTGATGCGGAAAACCTCGGGTCCGGCCACTTCGACTATGTCGTCGATCGGTCTTGCGAGCGCCGTCTCGACTACCGTCGCCGCGACCTCTTGTGCCGCGATCGGCTGGAAGTGCGCCAGAGGGAGACGGACCAAATCCCCTTCGGTGGCGGACTGCGCGATACTGCGGAGGAATTCGAAGAACTGCGTAGCGTACAGGAGCGTCCAGGGGATACCCGAATCCTTGATCAGCCATTCCTGGACCTGCTTCGCGCGAAAATAGCCGCTGTCCTGCAGGCGATCGGTCCCCACCACCGACAGCGCGACATGGTGGCGGACGCCGGCGGCCTTTTCCGCCGCGGCGATGTTCCGCCCTGCGGTCAGGAAAAAGTCCATTGCCGGCTTGTCGTCGAACGAGGGCGAGTTCGAGACGTCGACGACCACGTCCGATCCGTCCAGCGCGCGGTCGAGACCTTCGCCGGTCAGCGTGTTCACACCGGTGTTCGGCGCCGCGGCAAGCGCGTCATGACCTTGCCCGACGAGCGAGGCGACGATCTTCGATCCGATCAGGCCGGTTCCACCAATGACGACGATCTTCATGCGGGCTGCCCCTTCCTGTCGGCGACAACGAGAAAAATGGCGCGGTTGGGTGGATCGCGGCCATCATCCCGAGGATTGCATGGCGCTCGCCAATCGGCAGGCGGACCACACCCTTGGACGAGGTCGGGTGCTGCCATTTGGCAGATGCGATCGGAGCATTCGCGCCGCAAAGACGCCACGGCTCGGCGCGAGCGCCGGATCAGCTTGAGGAGCCGGTGTCGAACGGCCGAGTTTAATTTGAAGTGCGCGAGCGATCGTCGCTGGAACTGCCCATCACCTGAAGGATACGGACATGCTCAAGGATCATGCATCGTCGGCGATCGTGCCGTGCGCCGATCTCGCTCGGGCCAAGGACTTCTATGGCAGGATACTTGGCTTGCCGCTGGTCGCCGACCACGGCAACGGCTTTGTCTTCGGAACCGGTGCGACAAAGCTCAACGTCTATCTCAGCGACTACGCGGGCACCAATCAGGCAAACGCCGTCGTCTGGGCGGTCGGCGACGAACTTGAGGCAATCGCCGCGGACTTGCGTGCTAAAGGGGTGACGCTGGACGAATATCCCGACGGCTTCGACAGGGTCGTTGACGGGGTTCATGTCAGCGGCGCGTTCAGCGTGATCTGGTTCAAGGATCCCGACGGCAACATCCTGCACCTTACCAGCGGTAATGCCAACTGAGGCCGATCGTGACTTTCTCGTGCAGCCGCCCCGGCAAAAGCGGCGGAATCCGCACCTCCTTGACCAAGCGCTGCACCAGGCCGCCGGGCGTTCCGCCAGGTGGCAACATGCCGGCGTGGAGGTAAGGCACTGCTTTGGAATAGATGTCTCGAGGGCGCCGGCGCCGTACCAAACGGATCTGCCCAGGAGACGAGCTTGCCCGACCGCCTTTTGAACAAGTTTCCATTCGCTCTCATGGTGGCTGCCTTGCTCGCGGTATCTGTACCCGCCCAGGCACAGGAGCTGCCCTATCCGGCCGAATTCCGCACGGAGGAGATCGAAGCGAATGGCGTGACGATTCACGTGCGCATCGGCGGCAATGGGCCGGCGATTGTCCTGATCCACGGTTTTGGCGAGAGTGGCGATATGTGGGCTCCGCTGGCGGCAAGCCTGGTCCGCAATCACACCGTCATCGTGCCCGATCTTCGCGGCATGGGGCGATCGTCGAAGCCGGCGTGCGGCTTCTCGAAGATGAACCAGGCTACCGACATCGCGGAGGTGATGGACGCGCTGAAAGTCGTGCAATCCGACATCGTTGCACATGATGTTGGCAACATGGTCGCCTTTGCCTTTGCGGAAAAATACCCGGACCGTGTTACCAAGCTCGTAGTGATCGATGCGCCGATCCCCGGGATCGGCTCGTGGGAAGAGATCGTAAAGAGCCCGGCGACCTGGCATTTCCGTTTTGGCGGCCCCGACATGGAGCGGCTCGTGAAGGGGCGCGAGCGCATCTATCTCGATCGCTTCTGGAACGAGTTTTCGGCGAACCCAGAGCGTTTTACGGAACGGTCGCGACGCCATTATGCCGCGCTTTATGCGCTCCCCGGTGCGATGCACTCCGTGTTCGAGCAATATAGTGCCTTCGATCAGGATGCGAACGACAACCGAGCATGGGTGGCCGCTCACGGAAAGCTGGCGATGCCCGTGCTGGCGTTGGGCGCGGAAAAGGGTCTCGGCATGCAAATGGCGGACATCATGCGTGCCGCTGCTTCCGATGTGACCGCCGGACTGATCCCGAACTCCGGTCACTGGGTCATGCAGGAGAACCCTGCCACAACGGTTCGACTCGTCCAGGCCTTCATCGAGAAGCGCTGAGAAGTTCAAGAACGAGAGCTTCCCCAATAGGCAGCGCCGACATGCCCTGGTTCATGGATTGTCTCCACGATGGAGGTCATGTCCACGATGGCAAACTCGCGCTCAAGCATAGCTTCGATGCGATCTCTTCGTCCGGCTAGTCGACACCCGGCAACGGCGACAGAACCTATACCGGGGCGTGGCCGGCCCTCTCCCTTGGCCCGATCGACCGCATGCGTGCCCAAATATTATCGCCGCGGATGCCGTGTGTAGACGGCAATCAGCAGGAGACGAACATGAGCCTAGACATCGCCTCACGCCCCATGAGGCCCGGCCCCGAAGAACTGGTTCCGTCACGCTACGCGGTGCGGATCGGGGAGATCGACGTGCTGGTGGTCAGCGATGGAGTGCTGCCGCTCCCGACCGAGATGTTGGGATACAATGCCGATCCGGGCGACCGGGCGGCCTGGCTGAACGGCATGTTCCTGCCGCCGGACGCTTTCGACTGGTCGCTGAACGCGGTCGTGGTCCGCAGCGGCGACCAGATCATCCTCGTCGATGCCGGGCTGGGCCTGGATCCGGACCTGAACCTGCCGCGGGCGGGGCAGCTGATCAAGCGACTGGAGGCCGCCGGTGTCGATCTTGCATCCGTGACCGACGTGGTGCTCACCCACATGCACATGGACCACATCGGTGGGCTGCTCGTGGACGGGGTGAAGGACCAGCTGCGTCCGGACCTGCGGATCCATGTGGCGGCCGCCGAGGTCAAGTTCTGGGAGGCGCCCGACTTCACCCACGTCAACATGCCGGCAGGCTTCCCGGATGCGCTGCGGGCGACCGCGAAGCGGTTCGCGCAGGAATACTACAGCCAGCTGCGGCTGTTTGATGACGAGCATGAGGTGGCGCCGGGCGTGGTCGTCCATCGCACCGGCGGCCACACGCCCGGACACAGCGTGGTCCGCGTGATGTCCGGCGGCGATCGGTTGATCTTCGCCGGTGACGCCGTGTTCGCGGTCGGGTTCGAGCATCCCGACTGGTACAACGGCTTCGAACACGATCCGGCGGAGGCAGCTCGCGTCCGGATCGATCTTTTGAATGAGCTGGCAGCGACCGGCGAACAACTGGTGGCCACCCACCTGCCGTTCCCGTCCGTCGGCCGGGTGGCGGTCGACGGCGACGCCTTCCGCTGGGTGCCGGCCTTCTGGGATTATTGATCGCTCGTTTGATCAGGGGCGAACCGGAGGGTGTAGCCCTCCGGTTCGGCCGACAACGCCCGCGTCAAAGGATCGCCGGCGGATCGCTGGCCGGAAAGCTCTCTTCGAGCGCTTCGTCCAGCTCACCGTCGCGATCAGCTTCCAAGTCGCCGTCGATCGTGGATCGGCCGGCGAGCCACAAGGTGAGATTCCTGACATAGCGGCGGATCGAACGCTGCGCCTCGGGCGATTGCGCGAGACCGTCGCCCGGCGCCTCGCTGACGAAGCTGGGACAGCCCATCGCCGGGTCCCAGTTGTAGTCGGCAAAGTGATGGAAGGTCGATTCCGCCACGGCCGGCCCTGCTCCGGCAGCAGGCTCGAATGCGACGGAGATATTGAAGCGTCTGCCGGTCACCTTGCTGACGCCGGTCGCGATCACGCGGGCGGAAGGATCGTCGGACGGGGCTCCGACCGCTCCCTCATGGGGATGGGCGGGAAGAAATCGGATCGACCCGCCGGGCGCGGCGGGATCGAGCAGCACCGGGTGCAGCGGGCCGACGGGCGTGATCTCCTGAAAGTCGCCGTTTGCGCCGGAATGATAGTTGGGCCAGAGGATGTAGCTGGTCTCGCTGTCGTCGATGACGTGGCGCGCCTCGTCCGGCTCGATGTTCTTGCTGTGGAAGAAATGCGCGTTGCCGACGCCGCCGAGCGTGCAGACCGAGCTTCCCAGGTCCATATGGTCGCGCGTCACCAGCAGGCCGCCGCCGTTCCGGCGGAACCGGCTGATCGCAGCACAATCCTCCGCGTCCAGCCCGTCGCCGGTGTCGACCGCGAACAGCCAGAGCTGGTCGAAGTTCGACCGGTCGATCGTCGACAGGACCGGATCAGGACTGCCCGGAGCCGTGCGATCGCGCGCCGTCACCTCGCACAGCGGCGCACCGGCTTCGTCTGTGAGTCCCGCGAGATAGTCGCGGAGCATCGAGAACCGGCCGATGTGCCAATCGTCCGCGATCGGCGGAATGGTCGTCTGCAGCAGGATGCGGATCGCGGAAGCCATCGTCTGTTCCTTCTGATCATAAGCGGCCGTCATCTCTCGAAGAGCCGGACAGGTTGGATGCTCGACTGCCGCTTCGTCGGCCGCAGGGTGAAATCGGAAAAACCCCTGCGTTCATCATCCCTGTCGCGTCCGATTAACACGGCTCCCCAAGCTCCTCCATGACCGAGCCGGAGGTCGGGACACGGAGCAAGCACGCGTCGTCGCGGTTCTTTTGCCCACCGAAGGTCGGCGGCGACCACCTGCGCCCTGGAAGGGCGGAGCCGCTACGAAAGGGACGGAGGGTATCACCGGATCGGCAAGACGGCACTGTGCGATCGATGTGCCTGTCCTGCTCGGCGATCATAGCGGCCTGAGGCTTCGGTCGCCCCTGCCCTGGACCTTAGGTGATGGCGGCCTCGACCGAGGCCCAGGTTATCGAAGCGGTCGGCGACCATAGCTTCCGGGCGGACAGACCTGAAAGGACGACAATGGGAATGCTGGCCGGCAAGACCGCGATGATCACGGGAGGAACGAGCGGGATCGGCCTCGCCATCGCCAAGGCCTTTGCCGTCGAAGGCGCTCAGGTCGTCATCTCGAGCCGCCGCCGCCAGGCGGTGGACGACGCGGTGCAGCTGATCGGGGCCGGCGCGATCGGCTTCGATGGCGACGTCGCGGATCCGAGACATCATGACCGGCTCGCCGATGAGATCGCCCGGCGGCTCGGCGGGCTGGACATCTATGTCGCCAATGCCGGGATCAATACGATCCGCCACTCCGCCGAGGTGCCGGAAGCCGAATATGACGCGCAGTTCGCGGTCAACACGCGCGGCGTCTTCGTCGGTGTGCAGAAGATGGTGCCGATCATGCGCGACGGCGGTGCGATCGTGCTGACCGGATCGCTGGCGAGCGAGAAGGTGCTCGACGGTCATGCCGTCTATGCCGGCTCAAAGGCGGCGATCGGCGCCTTTGCCCGCAGCTGGGCACTCGAGCTCAAGGATCGCGGCATCCGGGTCAACGTGCTGAGTCCGGGACCCACCGACACCGAAATCCTCGCCAAGCTCGGCGTCGCTCCCGAACAGCGTGCCGACTTCGAGGCGGGAATGGCCGCCGCGATCCCGCTCGGCCGTCTCGGCCGACCCGAGGAGCTGGCGCAGGCGGCGCTCTTTCTCGCTTCCGATGCCAGCAGCTTCATCACCGGGATCAATCTCCGCGTGGATGGCGGCATGGCCCTGCTGTGATCGCCCATCAAAGCTCGATGATTCCCCGTCGCGCCGCCACCGTCACCGCATGGGTGCGATCGGTGACGTCGAGCTTGGCGAAGATGTTCTTGAGATGCGCCTTCACTGTTTCCTCCGAGAGCGACATGGCGTGCGCGATCTCCTTGTTGGCCTTGCCGATCGCCACCAGGCGCAGCACCGCGATCTCGCGCTCGCTCAGGCTGTCGTCGGCGACATGGAGCGCGATCTCGGCGGCGACCTCGCCATGGACGTGGCGGCGGCCGCGGTGGACGTTGTGGATGGCGTCGAGCATCTCGGTCCTGAGGCTGCTCTTGAGCAGATAGCCGGTCGCTCCCGCCTTGAGCGCGCGCACCGCCTGCACGTCGCCGGCATAGGTGGTGAGGACTAGAATGTGTGCATCGGGATAGTCGGCGCGGATCGCGACGATCGCATCGACGCCGTTCATGACCGGCATCTGGAGGTCCATCAATGTCACGTCCGGCCGGAGCTCGCGGAAGCGTGCGACGGCCTCGGCGCCGTCGCGCGCCTCGCCGACCACGACCATGTCGGTGCGGTCCTCGAGGATCGACGCGACGCCTTCGCGCAGCACCGGATGATCGTCGACGACGAGGATGCGGATGGGCGAGGGACCCCTGTCAGCCACGGCTCGGTTCCTTCCTTCTCGGGAAAAGCCGGGAAAACAGCCGGCTCGGCGCATGATCGGCATAGGCGAGGCGGCCGGGCAGCGCGATCGTCACCGCTGATCCCATGCCCCGATAGCTGTGGATCGAGAAGCTGCCGCCGATCCGCTCCGCGCGCTCGCGCATTCCGATCAGGCCGAAATGGCCGGGCTTGTGCCCGTTCTCGAGCACGTCCTCGGCGATCCCGATCCCGTCGTCGCGGATCTCGACGCCGAGCTGATGGGCGCCGAAGCGCACGGTGATGTCGACGCAGCCTGCCCTGGCGTGGCGCGCGACGTTGAACAGCGCCTCGTCCGCGATCCGGCCGAGCTCGATCGAGACGAGCGGGTCGACCCGGCGCGGCTTGCCTTCCACGACGATGCGGATCGTCGGGACGGGGTCGAAATCCACCGCGGCCGCGCGTTGCTTGAGCAGATCGGGCAGGTCGGCCGGCTCGTCGGCACCCCTCAGGTCCTGCACGCGGTTACGCCCGTCGGCGATGACCTCGTCGGCGCGCTTGAGTGCGGCCTCGAGCTGGGCCCTCGACGCCGTTTCGGCCGGCATCCTGTTGGCCACGGACTGGAACCGCAGGACCAGTCCCTGGATGCCTTGCAGCAGGGTGTCGTGCAGCTCCCGCGCGATGCGCTCGCGTTCGCCCATCCGCTCCTCGAGCCGTGTCCGGATCCGGCTGGCGAGCTGGGCCGTGCGCAGCCGGTAGATCAGCCAAAGCGCCGCCAGGATCAGGAGGCCGCACAACAGGGCGAACCAGCGGGATTGCACGAAGGTCGGCGGAATGACGAACTCGACCGCCGCTCCCTGCTCGGTCCAGGCGCCGTCCTCGTTCGTGGCGATCAGCCGGAAGCGATAGGTGCCCGGCGCGAGATTGGTGTAGAAGGCCTGCCGCCTGCTTCCGGCCTCGATCCAGTCGGCGTCCTGCCCCTCGATCCGATAGCGGACCCGCACCGCGTGCGGGTTCGAGAAGCTCAGCACGGAGAAGTCGATCTGGATGCTCGACCTGCCTGCGGGCAGTGTGACGGCGGTCGGGTCGCGATAGAGCTTGTCGGCGACGAGGGCGCTCACCGCCACCTTGGGCGGTGTGCGGCTGCGGCTGACGTCGTTCGGATCGAGCCACAGCGTTCCGGCCTGGGTGGCGATCCACAGCCGCCCGTCGCCGCCACGCACGATCGAATGGCGGCTGTGCGAATGGGGCCGGCTGCGCAGCCCGTCGTCGGGGCCGAAGACCTGCATCGGCGGCGTCCGGTCCGGATTGGAGAAGGTCCGCTCGAGGTCGGCTGACGCGATGCGCACGATCCCTCCCGGACCGGCGAGCCAGAAATGATCGTCCGGCGTCCGGACCATACCGCTCAGGCCGCTGAACAGAGGCAGGCGGCGGGCGGAAATGCTCTGGAATCGACCATCGCGGAGACGGGCGAGCCCGAACCGGCCGGCGACGTACACGGTATCGGGCGGCAACGGGTAGAGTGCCACGTCGTAGGGCTGGTAGCTGCCGAACGGGATCGGCACCGCGCTGCGCATCGATCCGTCGAGGCGGTTCAGGGTGCGATCGTTCCACTGGACGAGGATCCCGCCATGCTCGTCGGCCGTCATCGACTTGGGCAGGAACGCATCGCCGGTCGGTCCGAACATTCGCTCCCAGCGGCCCGCGCCGAACCGGGCCATTCCGCCGAGCGCCGCGGTCACCCAATAGTTGCCGGCGGCATCGAACGCGCAGTCGTAGATGGTGTCCGACACCGGCACCTTCTGCCCCAGGCGCCGCGTCCGGCCGTCCTGCCAGATCACGACCTCCCTGTCGTCGGTCCCGATCCAGATCGCACCGTCAGGCGCCTCGCACAATGTGCGGGGTTCGACCTTAGTCCTGAAGATCGCCTCGGGACGTCCGCCGGGGCGGACTCGGTACACGGCCGACGCCTCTCCGATATAGACGCTGCCGTCCCTCGCCTGCAGCAGCAGGTCGCCGAACGCCGCGGGCTGACGAAGCTCGGGCTCGGACCGCAGCGTCGCGGGCCAGAACCGGTCCAGGCCGTCCTCGCTGGCGACCCAGACATTGCCTTCCGCGTCCTGGAAGACCTGGGCCGTCGCGTTCGAGGACAGGCCCTCGTGCACCGTGAAGCGCTCGACCCGGGAAACGGCCTCGGCCGCCGAGGCGGCGCCGCGGGGATCGGGTGCCGCCACGCGTTGCAGCCCGTCATAATAGGTGGCGATCCACAGGTTGCCCTCGCGGTCGAAGATGGGCCAGCCGCGGATCTTGGCGCTGTCGGTCGCATAGGGATGGCGCAGCGGCGGCGGGCTGCCGCGCCCTCCCGGCCCGGTGATGGGATAGGTGCCGCGGCGCTCGGTCAGCCAGATCCGCTCCTGCGGGTCCAGCGACAGCCGGCCGGTGGCACCCCTCTCGCGCCGCACGAACTCGAAGCGCCGGCCGCCGGGCGGCAGCCGCGCCACCGAGGCGGTGAACGAAACCCAGACCGTACCGTCGCGCGTCACCACCATGCTGAAGGGATTGTCGAGCGGCGCCCCGGCTTCGATCCCGAACGAGGTCCAACGTCCCCCTTGGAAACGCATGAGCGGAAGCCCGATGCGTTCGGTGAGCACCCAGATTGTGCCGTCCCGCGTCTCCTTCATCGCGATGACGCGATGCGGCGCCCGTGGCGCGTCGAGGAATTTCAGCTGACCATTCCGATAGACCGCGAACCGCCCCGAGCGCTCGAAATTGGTCCAGACCTCGCCATTGCGCCGGACCAGTATCGCCGACGGCGGGCCATGCTCGACGAGGTCGATGCCGGTGCTGACCGGCTCGAAGCGGATGCCGTCGAAGCGGAACAGGCCGAGCGCGGTCGCGACCCAAAGGTAGCCGCGCCCGTCCTGCGCCAGGGCGAAGACCGGCCGCGGCGCGTCGCTCTCTTCGCTCCAGCGCTGATGGGTATAGTCGGCGATACTGCGTCCCCGAACGCCGGCCGACGCGACGAACAGCTGCAGCAGCATCGTCGCGACGAGAAGCGCCCTGATCAGCTGCATCGCCGTTCCCGTAATTTCGGTGGGTCCTCCGCCACGCCCTAGCCAATGCGGCCCTTCGCCGGGAGCCCTCAAGGATGCTACCCCCGAATGGGGGATCGGAACATCCCCGGACCGAAGGCTGACCCGACCTCGCGGCGAGACTATCGCGGGGCAGTGCCCAAGCTGATCTTAAGTTATCCGGACGGCGTCACCGGCGCCGCCCTGTTGTTGATGCGGTTGTCCTATGCGCTGATCGCGTTTTCCTGGCTTGCCCGTCCGTGGCCGGTCGCGGCGCTTTGCGTCGTCGTGATCCTGGCCCTCGCGACGGGGTTCGGCACGCGCGTGGCGGCCGCGCTGCTCGTGCTGGCGCTCATCTCCAGCCTACTCGCTGCCCGGGGAGAGGCGTTCCTGCTCCTTGCGGCATCGGCCGGCGGCGCCGGTGCGCTCGTCCTGCTGGGTCCCGGCGCCTATTCGATCGACGCGCACCGCTTCGGCCGCCGCGTCATCCGGGTCGACCCGCGCTCCCCGGATCGGGGAGGCTCGGGCTAACCGTTCCGGGGATTCCGCCGCGACGTTCACCATGAGACAGTCAATCGTCTCCAGTCGGAGCACGCCCGATGAACCACGGATCGCAGCTGAATCACATGGAGCGGGAGGCCGCGCCGGATGCCGCGGCAGCGGAGGACCGCCCGCTGGTGCTGATCGTCGACGACGATGCGGCCGTCCGCACCTCGATCGAGGAGCTGATGCTGTCGGTGGGGATCGACGCGGTCGGCTTCGGCTCGACGCGCGAGCTGCTCGCGGCGGACGTGCCGGAGCGGCCGGGCTGCCTGGTGCTCGACGTCCGCATGCCCGGGTCCAGCGGCCTCGATCTCCAGCAGCATCTCGCCGCCAGCGGCAACGCGAAGCCGATCGTCTTCCTCACCGGCTACGGCGACATCCCGATGACGGTGCAGGCGATGAAGGCCGGCGCGATCGATTTCCTGACCAAGCCGGTCCGCGACCAGTCGCTGCTCGACGCCGTGGCCGCTGGGATCGAGCGTGATCTCGCGCAGCGCATCGGCGCGCGGAGGATCGGGCAGTATGCGGACCGCTATGCCACACTGACGCAGCGCGAGCGCCAGGTGTTCCGGCAGGTGGCGCAGGGGCGCCTCAACAAGCAGATCGCCTTCGATCTCGGCATCACCGAGGTCACGGTCAAGCTCCATCGCAGCGGCGTGATGAAGAAGATGGCGGCGACGACGGTCGGCGAGCTCATCCGCGCCTGGGACACGCTGCCCGCCGAGCTACGCGGGGAGGCGACCTAGACCATGGTATGGTTACAATCCGCTGGATATTCAGCGACATCCGGAGGAGGCCGCGCCGGCCGCGTCGAGAAGGGCCCTCTGCTTGTCCAAAACGTCGGTGATCGCGATCGTGGATGACGACGAAGCCGTGCGCGAGGCGCTGTTCGACTTCCTTCAGGTAGAGGGCCTGGCGGCGTGCACCTTCGATTGCGCGGCCGCCTTTTTCACTGACATGGCCGTCTGGGGCTTCGACTGCGTGATTACCGACGTGCGGATGCCTGAGATCGACGGACCCGAGCTGCAGCGGCGCCTGCGCGCCTATGGCTCGTCGATGCCGGTGATCTTCATCACCTCCTCCACCGAGGAAGCGACGCGCGCGCGTGCGCTGCGAGAGGGCGCGACCGCCTGGTTCACCAAGCCGGTCGACAACGAGGCTCTGCTGCACACGCTGCGGACGGTGCTGCCCCTGGCCCATTGACATGAGGTCCCTGTCCTCCGCCGCGATATCCGACCCGGACGCGACCGTCATGCCGATGGGCGTGGCCGCGGAGTCCGCGGCGTGCTGGCGGGTCGACCTGTCGCAGGTCCGCACGCTCATCGACACGGTCGCCGATGGCGGCGCGTGGATCGACTGGGTGGCAGCGCTGCTGCACGGGGCGCGCATCATAGAGGTCAACGCACGCGCCCTGGAGCTCGTCGGCTCGCCGATCGCGCGCGACATCATCGTCGGCCAGCCGGTCGCGAGCTTCTGCCCGCCCGAAAGCTGGCCCATCCTCGCCGAGCTGATCGTCGCGGTCGCGTCGGATCGGCCGGATCATGCCGTCAGGACCAGCCGGGTCAATTCGTTCCTGCTGCGCGATGCGGTCCTGATGGTGTGGGGTGCGGCAGGGGGCGCGGCGCCGGACACGCTGTGGATCGCGGTCGACGGCGAGATCGCCGACGACCGCTCCTTCTGGGCGGTACGGGCGAGCGAGCAGCGCTACCGCAGGCTGATCCACCATCTCCCCGGCGCGCTCCTGCAGGTCGATGCGCGGCCGATGGGCGCGATCTTCTACCGGCTGCGGTCGGAGGGCGTGACCGACATCGCGTCCTATCTGGACGAGCATCCCGAGCTGGTCGCCACCGCATGCGAGGTCGTGCGGGTGACCGATGGCAACGGCGGCGCCGCGCTGCTGTTCGGCGTCGCCGGCGTCGGGGATCTCGTCGGTTCGGTCGCCTATCTGTTCGCCAACGCCCCCGAGGCCGCGCGAAGGATCGTCGTCGCCCATTTCGAAGGGCGCCGCAGCCATGTCGAGCGGATGAAGCTCAGGACGTTCGATGGCCGCCTGATCGACGTCGAGCTTTCCGTCACCTTTCCGACTCCGCCGGAAAGCCTGGACGTGACCCTGCTCACCCTCGAGGATATCACCGAGCGGCTGCGCACCGAAGCGCAGCTCCGGCAGCTGCAGGCGGACTATAGCCGGACGGCGCGGATTGCGACGCTCGGCGAGATGGCCAGCTCGATCGCGCATGAGGTCAACCAACCGCTGTCCGCCATCGCGATGAACGCGGAAACCTGTCTGCGATGGCTGTCGCGCGACGATCCCAACCTCGCCAAGGTCTCGCAGCTCACCACCCGCATCGCCGACAGCGCGCGCCATGCGAGCGAGATCGTGCAGCGCATCCGGGGGATGGTGGCGCGGCATGTGCCGGAGAGCGTCCCCATCGACCTGAACGGCGTGGTCGAGGAGGCGCTGCTCTTCGTCTGTCACGATATCGAGGCGCGCGCGATCGTCCTTTCGGTGCGCTTCGACATCACCCTGCCGCGCGTGCTGGGGGACCGTGTCCAGCTCCAGCAGGTGATCGTCAACCTGCTCGTCAACAGCCTCCAGGCACTGGCGCAGAAGAGCGCGGGGGAGGGGCGCATCGCGCTGACCACCGCAACCGGTGCCGACGACACGATCCGCTTCTCGATCCGCGACAACGGCGCCGGCATCGCCGAGGAGAATCTCGATCGCATCTTCGACGGCTTCTTCACCACCAAGGCGGACGGGATGGGGATCGGCCTTGCCGTCTGCCAGTCGATCATCGCGGCGCATGGCGGCTCGATCTCCGCCTCCAATCATCATGAAGGCGGCGCGCGCTTCGAGTTCACGCTTCCCGCGCTTGAGGCGTGACGCCCGGCGGCCTCGAGAGCGCCGCCGGGCTCGGTGTTCAGCTGCGCAGGAACGCGAGCAGGTCGGCATTGAACCGGTCCGCGTGCGTCGCGGTCAGGCCATGCGGCAGGCCGGGGTAGAAAATCGTCTGCGCCCCCTTGATGAGCTTGGCGGATTTATGGGCGGAGTCCTTGATCGGCACGATCTGGTCGTCGTCGCCATGGACCACGAGCGTCGGCACGTCGAACTTCCTGAGGTCCTCGGTGAAGTCGGTCTGCGAGAAGGCCTTGATGCAGTCATGGGCGTTCTTGAGGCCGACCTGCATGCTGAGCAGCCAGAACTCGTCGAGCAGGCTCTGCGCCACGTCGGCACCCGGCCGGTTGGCGCCGTAGAAGGGGATCGCGAAGTCCTTGTAGAACTGCGAGCGGTTGCGGAGGATGTCGCGGCGGAGGCCATCGAACACCTCGATCGGCAGGCCCTCGGGATTGGCGTCGCTGCGCACCATGATCGGCGGCACCGCGCCGAGCAGCACGGCCTTGGCGACGCGGCCGGTGCCGTGACGGCCGATGTAGCGGGCGACCTCGCCGCCGCCGGTCGAATGACCGACCATCGTGATATCGCGCAGGTCGAGCGCCTCGATCAGCGCGGCGAGATCGTCGGCATAGCCGTTCATGTCGTTGCGCGTGGCGGTCTGCGCCGAACGCCCATGCCCGCGCCGGTCGTGCGCGATGGTGCGGAAGCCGTTCTCGGCCAGGAACTGCATCTGGATGCCCCAGGCGTCGGAGTTCAGCGGCCAGCCATGCGAGAAGGTCACGACCGGGCCCTCGCCCCAGTCCTTGTAATAGATCTCGTGTCCGTCCTTGGTGGTGATCGTCGGCATGGAAAACCTCCTTTGATGAGCGCCGCGCGACCCACCGCGTCCGGCGCCCGTCCGGGGTAGGGTGAGGCATCCTCGCGATCGATCGGACCCAGGGGAGGGGAGTCCTCTCCCTGGGGTGTGGTCATGACCGCCGGAGGATGGGGCGGTCGGCGCATCCGGCACGAGTCCGGTGCCTATGCGCGGTCCCGCGGGTGGCGCGGCGTATCGGGACCTGCACCTTGGGTGAGGGTCTCCTGCCGAATGGCGAGTCCCATGCATTCCTCGGCACGATAGAGGCGAGGGGCCCGATCCGCGATCCTCCTCCCGTTCCTGAAGGCGCCATGCCGGCGCCGCTCACGGGGAGGTGAGGTCATGAGGATCGTGGTGGTCGGCGGCACCGGCCTGGTCGGATCGAAGCTCGTCGAGCAACTGAAGCAAGCGGGCCACGAGGCGGTCGTCGCTGCGCGCTCGACAGGTGTCGACACGGTCACCGGAGAAGGGCTGGCCAGGGCTCTCGACGGCGCCGAGGTGGTCGTGGATGTCTCCAATCCCGGCTATGCCGATCCCGCGGCGATGCTGCGGTTCTTCGAGGCGTCGGGCGCCCATCTGCTCGCCGCCGAACGCCAAGCGCGGGTCCGGCATCACGTCATCTTCTCCGCGATCGGCTCCGACCGGGTGAGCAGCGGCTATTTCGTGGCGAAGAACGCGCAAGAGGCGTTGGTCGCCGACGCGGGCATCCCGTTCACCATCGTCCGCTCGGCGCCGCTCTTCGAATATGTCTTCAACATCGTCGATGCCGGTCGCGAGGAGGATGCCGTCCGGCTGCCGCCGGTGCGGATTCAGCCGATCGCCGCGGACGATGCGGTCGCGGCACTGATGCGCGTCGCGCTGGGGCCTCCGGAGAATGCCATCGTCGAGGTTGCCGGCCCGGACAGCTACCTGCTCTCGACCCTCGCGGAGCAGATCCTGACCGCCGACGAGGACTATCGCCCGGTGCTGGTGGACGAGGGTGCGTCCTTCTTCGGCGCGCGGCTGGACGACGCATCTCTCACCGCGGGCGCCGGTGCGCGGATCGCCGGGACCGGATTCGAGGATTGGCTTCGGCGATCGCTGGCGCCGGCCTGACGCCCTTCAACGACAGAAAGGAATAACGCATGAAGATCGTGGTGATTGGCGGCACCGGCCTGATCGGGTCGAAGGTGGTCGCATCACTGGCCCGAGACGGCCACGACGCGTTCGCCGCCGCGCCGAACACGGGGGTGGACACCCTCACCGGCCAAGGCCTCGACCGTGCGCTGGACGGTGCCGAGGTGGTGGTCGACGTCTCGAACTCGCCCTCGTTCGACGACCAGCCGGCGATGGACTTCTTCCAGACGACGGGCCGCAACATCGCCAATGCGGAGAAGGCGGCGGGCGTCCGTCATCACGTCGCGCTGTCGGTCGTCGGCACCGAGCGGCTGCAGGACAGCGGCTATTTCCGCGCCAAGCTCGCGCAGGAGCAGCTGATCAAAGGATCGTCGATCCCCTACACGCTCCTCCACGCCACCCAGTTCTTCGAGTTCCTGCGCGGGATCGCCGCGTCCGCGACCGAGGGTGACACCGTCCGTCTGTCTCCCGCGCGCTTCCAGCCGATGGCGGCGCAGGATGTCGCCGCGGCGGTCGCCGAGGCAGCGCTCGCGTCACCCGCGAACGGCACGATCGAGGTGGCGGGCCCGGAGGCCTTCCGCATCGACGAGTTGGTTGCCCGCGTGCTCGACCACGACAAGGACCCGCGGCGCGTGATCGCCGATCCGGAGGCGCCCTATTTCGGCGTCCGGCTGGACGACGCCTCGCTGATGCCGGGACCGGGCGCGCGCCTCGGCGCCACCAGCTTCGACTGGTGGATCGCCAACGTGCCTCCGCCGGCGAAGAAGTGAGGCGCGCGATGCTGAAACAGATCTGCATCTCGCTGGCCGCGATCATGGGCCTCGCCGCCGTCGCGAACGGCAGCTTCATGCTGCTGTCGCCCGACGGCTGGTATTTCGCGGTGCCGGGCGTCACCACCACCGGCCCGTTCAACCAGCACTTCATCCGCGACATCGGCATCATCTTCCTGTTCCTGGGCGCGGCGTTCCTGATCGGAGCCTTCCGACCCGGCTACCGGATCGTCTTGTGGAGTGCGGCGACGCTGTGGCTGGCCTGCCACGCGCTCTTCCATTTTTGGGAGGTCGCGGCCGGCATCTGCGGACCGTCGGCGCTGGCGCGGGATTTCCCTGCCGTAACGCTCCCCGCGCTCATCGGGGCGGCGCTGGTCCTCTGGGCTCTGGGCGACCGCCGCGCCGGACGGGCGACCCCCTCGACCTCACCCTTCCACCCCGCGGAGCGCTGACGCTCCCGTTCAAGGAGAAGACCATGACCCCCCGCTTGAACATCTTCCAGGCCGCTCCCGAAGGGGCGAAGGCGATGATGGCCGTCGAGGCAGCGATCGGAAAGAGCGGCATCGAACACGGCCTGCTCGAGCTGGTGCGGCTGCGCGCCTCGCAGATCAACGGCTGCGCCTTCTGCATCCACATGCACGTCAAGGACGCGCTCAACAACGGCGAGAGCGAGATCCGCCTCCACATGCTCGACGGCTGGCGCGAGTCCCCGCTGTACACCGACCGTGAGCGCGCCGCGCTCAACTGGACCGAGGTGCTGACACGGGTCGGCAAGACCCATGCGCCGGACGCCGACTATGCATTGCTGCAGAGCCAGTTCGACGAGACCGAGATCGCCAATCTCACGCTGCTGATCGGCGCGATCAACCTGTGGAACCGGGTGCAGATCGGCCTGCGCGCCGTGCATCCGGTCGAGGCGTCGGCGGCCGCGGCCGCCTGACCGATGGTGGCTGCGAGGTGTGGCGACAGCTCCCTCCGCGCGCGCCTCGCAGCCCCTTTTGAAGGGAAGATGCCCGTGAAGCTCTTTCAGGCCTCCGGCCCCGTCGATGCCGAGATTCTTCCCCCGATCGACGAACGGGGCGAGCTTTCGACCATCGCGGCGGCCAGCGTCGTCCACGATCTGGGCAACCTGATCCAGATCGCGTCTTCGGCGATCAACATCATCGCCCGGACGCCGGACATGCCCGCCGTCCACGCCGGGCCGATGCTCGATCGGGCGAGGTCCTGCCTGGAGCATGCGGGGTCCCTCGTCCGCCAGAATCTCGGCCGTCTCCGCGACCGCGAAGCGGGCGACGAACGCACCGGGCTCGCCGCCTGCCTCTCGGACGTCGCGGCGCTGGTCGAGGCCATGGGCGAGCCGGGCCTGATCCTCGACATCGGCGCCGAGCCAGGCGTGCCCGACGCGCGATGCGACTCCCTCGGATTGCGCAGGGCGCTGCTGAACCTGGTCCTCAACGCGCGCGATGCGATGGGCGGCAAAGGGATCGTCCTTGTCCGAGTGCAGGTGATCGCACCGGGCGGCGTCGAGCTTCGTGTCACCGACCATGGCATCGGCATGTCGCGCGACACCATCGCGCGCGTCTTCGATCCCCGCTTCACAACCAAGAAGGACGGGCTTGGCGGCATCGGCCTGCCGATGGTCGAGCGCTTCGTCCGCGCCGCCGGCGGCAGCGTTTCGATCGACAGCACGCCGGGGATCGGCACCACGGTCACGCTGCGGTTGCCGGCCATCGCCCAACCCAAACCCCATGTCGAGGAGTCACGTCGATGAAGCTCTATTACGCGCCGGGCGCTTGCAGCCTGTCCGGCAGGATATCGCTCCACGAAGCCGGGCTCGACGCCGATTTCGAGCGGGTCGACATCAAGACCAAGATCACCGAGCGAGGCTATGACTACACCGCGATCAATCCCAAAGGCTATGTGCCGATGCTGGTGCTCGACGACGGCAATGCCGTGACCGAGAACATCGCCGTCCTGACGCTCATCGCCGATCGCGCCCCCGACCTGGAGCCCGGCGGCCCGCTCGGGCGGACGCGGCTGATCGAGATGCTGTCGTGGATCTCGACCGAGCTGCATGTGGCGTTCACGCCGCTGTGGAGTAGCGACGACGAGGCCGAGAAGGCGCGGGCGGCCGAGACGATCGCGAAACGCCTGGACCTCATCTCCGACCACATCAACGAGCTCTATCTGTTCGGCCCGCGCTTCACCGTGGCGGATGCCTATCTGTTCGTGATGCTGCGCTGGGCGCGGGCGTTCGGCGTGCGCATGTCGCCCGATCTGGTCGGCTATTTCGAGCGGGTCGCGGAGCGCGAGACCGTCCGCCGCGCCCTCGCCGAGGAAGGGCTGCCCGATGCCCGCCCCGCCAGCCAGATCGCGTCTCCGGAGCTGTCGTCATGAAGATCGTGGTGATCGGCGGCAGCGGCCGCATCGGCGAGCGGCTGGTCCGCAACCTGCGCCAGGAGGATTTCCGCGTGTTCGAGGCGTCGCCGACCTTCGGCGTCGACACCGTGACCCGCGTCGGGCTGGCCGAGGCGCTGGCCGATGCCGAGGTCGTCGTCGACGTCTCGAACTCGCCGTCGCTCGACGGCGAGGCGGCTCTGCGGTTCTTCGAGACCTCGGGGCGCAACCTTCTGGCGGCGGGACGGGCGGCGGGCGTGCGGCATCACGTCGTGCTCTCGATCGTGGGCGTCGACGGCCTGCTCTCCAGCGACTACTTCCGCGCGAAGAAGATCCAGGAAGAGCTGGTCCGCGACTCCGGGATCCCGTTCACGATCGTCCGCTCGACCCAGTTCTTCGAGTTCATCGCCGACGTCGTACAGGACGGCACCGCCCGCGAGATTCCGATTTCGCCGGCACTGGTGCAGCCGATCGCGGGCGAGGACGTCGCCGATACGCTGGCGGACGCCGTGTTCAGCGATCCGTTCAATGCCGCCGTCGAGGTCGCCGGGCCGGAACGGTTCCGCATGGACGAAGTCGCGACCGAGATCGCGACCGCATATGAGGACGGCCGCCGGATCGTGGCCGACGTTCACGCCCGCTACTTCGGCGCCGAGCTTGCGGAACGATCGCTGCTTCCCGGGGCGGGTGCCCATATCGCCTCGCTGAGGTTCGACGACTGGCTGCGCGACAGCCTGCAGCCGGCTTGGGCCGCAAAGGCGGCGAACTGAGAAGGATCATTCCCTACAGGAAATGGAGGACATAATGCGCATTCCCATCGCTGCCCTGCTGACCGCCGCGCTCGTCTTGTCCGGGAGCGCAGCCGCGCAGGACGGAACTCGCACGGCCAAGCCGACGATCGTGCTGGTGCACGGCGCGTTCGCGGAATCGTCGAGCTGGGGTCCGGTCATCGCCAGACTTGAGAAGGACGGTTATCGCGTCATCGCGGCCGCCAATCCGCTGCGTAGCGTCGCCAGCGACGCCGTCGCCGTCTCGGCCGTCGTCAAGTCGGTGACCGGACCGGTCGTGCTGGTCGGCCATTCCTACGGCGGGCCGGTCATCACCGAAGCCGCCAACGGCAACGCCAACGTCAAGGCGCTGGTCTATGTCGCCGGTTTCGCGCCCGAAGTCGGCGAATCGAGCGCGACGCTCTCCGCGAAATTCCCCGGAAGCACGCTGGGAAGCGCCCTGATGCCCGTTCCGCTGCCCGATGGCGGGCAGGACCTCTATATCCGGACCGACAAGTTCCGCGCGCAATTCGCCGCCGACGTTCCGGCCGCACAGGCCGCGGTCATGGCAGCGACCCAGCGCCCGATAACCCAATCCGCGCTCGCGGAACCCTCCCGCACCGCCTCATGGAAGTCTTTGCCGTCCTACATGATCTACGGCTCCGCCGACCGGAACATTCCTCCCGCGGTGATGAAGTTCATGGCCGAGCGTGCCCACGCGCGGAAGACCATCGTCGTGGAGGGCGCTTCGCACGCACTGATGATCTCGCGTCCTGACGAGGTCACCTCATTGATCAAGGAGGCGACAGGGGAAGATTGAGGCGCAATGTCCGCATTTTCGCTGACGCGTGCTCGCAGCGGACGTACCGCTAAAACCGCAAAAAACTGGCGCACCCGACAGGATTCGAACCTGTGGCCTCTGCCTTCGGAGCTAGAACCACAACGCTACGACAGGCTTACCAATCCAACGCTAGAGTACGATAACACGCTGTTTATACAGCATTTTATTGATCGTAAGGGTTCTCTGTGCTACGCCAACGACACCCACAGTTTTCGATACGGTGGTGAGATTTTGGTGAGTTTTTGAGCCCGCACTAGCGAGGTACTTATGTCGAAACTTACGAAAACCGTCGTGGACAAGTCCGAACCACGCGACCGTCAATACACCGTTTGGTGCGGCGAGCTGAAGGGCTTTGGCGTCTTCGTCCTGCCCTCCGGCACCCGGACCTACTTCGTCGATTATCGAAACGCCAACAATGTGCGGCGGCGGATGAAGCTGGGCCGGCACGGACAGATCACCGCCGAGCAAGCGCGCACGCTGGCCATTCAAGCCCTGGCCGAAGTCTCCAAGGGGAACGATCCCCTCGAAAACCGGAACAGCGCGCGCAAGGCGATCTCGGTAAAGGAGCTTTGCGAGCTGTATATCGCGGAACTCGAAGCCGGCCGCATCCTCGGCAAGGGCGGGCGGCCGAAGAAGGCCAGCACCAAGATCACCGACCTCGGCCGGATCAACCGCCACATCATCCCACTCCTGGGCAAGAAGCGCGTCACCCACGTCACCAAGGCCGACGTGACGACCATGATGAAGGACATCATGGCGGGCAAGACGCGCGGGATCGAGAAGACGGAGAAACTGCGCGGTAAGTCGATCGTACGGGGCGGCATCGGCGTCGCTAGCCGCACCGTCGGTCTCCTGGGTGGCATCTTCACCTATGCACGGGATGACCTGGGCATCATCGAGGTCAATCCGGCGCATGGCATCCGCAAGCCCAAGGACGCCGTGCGCCAGCGCCGTCTGAACGAGGACGAGTATCGCGCCCTCGGGCGCATCCTTGCCAATGCCGCCGAGGATGAACGCTACACGCGCACCGTGGAGATGATCCGTCAGATCGCCATGTCGGGTTGCCGGCGCAGTGAGGTCATCAAGCTGCGCAAAACGGAACTCGACACCGTGGGGAGTTGCTTCCGGTTCGAGGATACGAAGGAAGGTCAGTCCGTGCGGCCGATGGGCTTGCCGGTGCTGGAGTATTTCGACGAGCGGGACATGAGCGGCGACAGCCCCTATGTGTTTCCCGGCGAGCGGAACCTGGCCAAGCCGTTCGGCAGCTTCCCTCGGCATTGGGAAAAGATCTTCGCCGGGACGGAGCTGGCGGACATCACCGCTCATGTACTGCGCCACAGCTTCGCCAGCCTGGCGAACGACCTTGGTTTCACCGAGATCACCATCGCGGCGCTTCTCGGCCATGCCACCGGCTCTATCACCAGCCGTTATGTGCATACGCTCGATGCAGCCCTCGTCATGGCGGCCGATACGGTGTCCGGCTACATCCATGCGCTGCTCAATGGTGCTGAGCTGACACATACACATTATGCGCTTGATCGGGGCTCGCGTAAGGCTGCGTTGGTTCGGTTTCTGACGCCCCATCAAGACTCAACAGCACAAGCTGAAACGTCACAACGGCTGGCCGCCTGACAATTGCACACGATGGTATGGGATGCAGGCCGCTCCTAGACCGATGCGGCTTTCATCCCCAAAACTGTCTAAAGAACAAGAGGTCGGCCGGGTCATTATCCATCGGCACATAGGCATATTGACATACATTATATGAACACATATTGATGTGTTTAATGTATATGTCATGAAAGCTCGATAATGGCCCACTCGCACGCCGACCATGGTCATGGCCACGATCACGACCACGATCATTCGCACACGCCGACCATCACCAGCGACAATGAGCGCAAGGTGCTGCTGTCGTTCGGCCTGATCTTCACCTTCATGGCGGTCGAGGTCGTGGGCGGTCTGCTTTCAGGGTCGCTGGCGCTGCTGGCGGACGCCGGCCATATGATGACCGACGCGGCGGCGCTGGCGCTCGCCTATGCCGCCTTCCGTTTCGGCCAGCGCGCGGCTGATTCCAAACGCACCTTCGGCTATCTGCGTTTCGAGGTGATCGCCGGCTTCGTCAACGCCGTCACCCTGTTCGCGATCGTCGGCTGGATCGTCTATGAAGCCTGGCAGCGCTTTCAGGAGCCGCAGCCGATCCTTGCCGGCCCGATGTTCGGGGTCGCGATCGCGGGGCTGCTGGTCAATATCCTCGTCTTCTGGATTCTGACGCGCGGCGACAGCGAGCATGTCAACATCAAGGGCGCGGCGCTCCACGTCATGGGCGACCTGCTCGGCTCGGTCGGCGCCGTGGGCGCGGCGATCGTGATCTACCTGACGGGCTGGACGCCGATCGACCCCATCCTGTCGGTGGTCGTCTCCCTGCTGGTACTGCGTAGCGCATGGAAACTGGCGGGCAAGTCGCTGCACATCCTGCTCGAAGGCGCGCCCGACGGCGCGGCGCCGGAGAAGATCGAGCGCCATATTCTGGAGCATGTGCCGGGCGTGGCTGCGGTCGGCCATATCCATGTCTGGTCGATCACGTCGGGCCGCACGCTGGCGACGATGCACGTCCGACCGGCGAACGACACCGAGGCCCGCGTAGTGGTGCGTGCAGTGGAACGCGAGTTGGAGAGCCATTTCGAGATCGAGCACGCCACTGTAGCGGTGGATTGGAACGAGGAAGGCGAGACGTGCAGCCTCGCTCCCGGCAGCAAGCGGGATGAGGGACGCGGACCTGGGCACGACCATCCCAGCCACAGCCACGGCGGCGTGAAACACGCTTGCTCCCACTGATAGGCGGACGTTGGTGCAGCCTATCTGAAATGCTCTGTCAGACTGCCTCCCGGTGCCTGAAGGTGGCTCTTGGCAATGAACGGGAACCAAACGCCCGCAGGAACATCGCTGTTCTCACTGCCGCGCAAGCCTTGGGCGGCGCCAGCCCGCCGATCGTGATGTCGCTCGGCGGGCTGGTCGGTCAGCAACTCTCGCCCGATCCCGCCTGGGTTACCTTCCCCGTCAGCCTGTTCGGACTCGGCCTTCGCGACCACAGCGGCTGTTTCCTTTCTTGCCGGCACGATCTTGCACAGCTCGGGTTGGATGGCGATCAATTGGCTGATTTTCCCGGTAATCGCGACGAGCCTCATTCCGCTGCTGCTCCGGCAAGCCGGTTCCACAAGTGCAAGGGGATGATCGAGGAAAACCGGCAATTGGTTGGCTAGCGGGTGGTCAAGGCTGGCCCTAGAAGGATCATAAATC
Organism: Sphingomonas cannabina; assembly: GCF_021391395.1. Classification (NCBI taxonomy): domain Bacteria; kingdom Pseudomonadati; phylum Pseudomonadota; class Alphaproteobacteria; order Sphingomonadales; family Sphingomonadaceae; genus Sphingomonas; species Sphingomonas cannabina. The sequence goes on from NZ_CP090059.1 coordinate 169,918, forward strand.
TACACATCGTCATATATTCACGTATAAGAGGCTCCTGATGTCCGACACCACCAACTCTGACGATCATGGCAATCCTAAGCATTCTCAGGGACTGTCGAGCCACGACGTAACGATCCTGGCCGAAACTTTCCGCTTGCTGGGCGATCCCTCCCGCCTGCGTATTCTGCTCTATTGCCTGCAAACGCCGCGATCGGTGGGCGACATCGCCGAAAGCCTCGATCTGTCGCAAACGCTGGTCAGCCACCATCTGCGCCTCCTGCGCGGCGCGCGCCTCGTCCGTAGCGAGCGACACGGCAAGCAGATATTCTATGAAGTGGCGGATGCCCATGTGAGCACCATGCTCATCGACATGGCCAGCCATATGGATGAGGATCACGACGACGAATGATCGCGCCCAGTAATATTTGTTCACAGAAAGACAGGAGGACCGGCGCACCTCGATCAGGCCCGCCGGTCCGATAACCATATCCCTCAGAACCAGGACCGGATTCCGATCAGGAAATTCCACCCACCTCTGCTTTCAGCGCGGGCGCGGCGAAAATCCGCCGTGTCGCCAAAGGCGCGTTCATATTTCACGCCGATATAGGGCGCGAACTCCGGCACGAACTGGTAGCGCAGACGCAACCCCAACTCGGCGGTGGACAGCCCGGAACCGATGCCCAGCTCGGGAACGTCCTGCGCGGAGAAGTTCAGTTCGGCGGTTGGCTGGAGGATCAGCTTCTGGGTCAGGCGCTGGTCATATTCCGCTTCGATTCGCGCGGTGACGTCACCCTTGTCGGACAGGAACAGCGCACTGTCGATCTCGAACCAGTAAGGGGCAAGGCCCTGAACGCCGATGACAGCGTAGGTGCGGTCCGGTCCGGACCGAAAATCGTGGCGTATGCCGGCCTGGAGGTTCCACCACGGATCGAGCGCGTGGCTCCAGAGCGCCTGCGCCTCGACACTTTCCGGGCTGTCGTCGAAGTGGCTTTCGCCTTCGGTCTTGAGCCAGAGCTTGTCGATATCGCCGCCATACCAGCCCTGCACGTCCCAGGCATAGCCGTCCTTGCCCTTGCCGATCACGGCTTCGAGCTGATCGATCAGGATATTGTGGCTTTTGATATCGCCATGTTCGCGGCGCACGATTTCGCGCGCCGGAGCCATGGCCGCCGCGCCGAATATGGCATCGGCGGCGTGATCGGGGCCGCCCATGGCCGCCGCCGATGGCCCGCGCACCGGCGGGTCGGGAATGCCCGGTTCATGGCCTGCATGGGCCTGGTGCGCTTCCATCGGCGCGGCTGAAGGCATGGCGTGGCCGGCATGAGGATCGGGCGCTGCGGAGGGTTCCGGCGGCATGTCGTGCCCCGCATGGGGATTGCCTTCGGCACCGTCCATACGATGCCCCGCATGGGAATCGGCCGGGTCCTGCTGTGAGGCGCCAGCATGACTCCGGTGATCGTGTTGCGCTCAAGCGGGAGTCGCGACGGCGAGGAGAGCGATGCCCACGAGCCGCATCATGCCGCGTCTCCGTCGAGCGGACGGACGGTGACGACGCGAAACATCCCGGCGTGCATGTGGAGCAGCAGATGGCAGTGAAACGCCCAGTCGCCGGGCGCATCGGCGGTCAGGTCGAAGCTGACCTTGCCGCCCGGCAGCACATTGACGGTGTGCTTGCGCGGATAGCTGCCGGTATGACCGTTCACCAGTTCGAAGAAATGGCCGTGCAGGTGGATGGGATGGGTCATCATCGTGTCGTTGATGAGGGTAACGCGGGCGCGTTCATTGCGCTCGAAGCGGATCGGTTCCACGCCCTCGCTGAACTTCTCGCCATCGAACGACCACATGAACCGTTCCATGTTGCCGGTGAGGTGGACCTCGACCGTGCGCTGCGGCGGGCGCGTGTCGGGATTGGGCGTCAAGGACATCAGATCGCGATAGGTCAGCACCTTATGGCCGACATCTTCGAGGCCCAGCCCCGGATCGCCGGTGCGATCGACCGGCGCCATGGCGATGGCGTCCACGCCCACACCGACCTTGACGCTGTCGGGAACCAAAGACTTGTCACGCATGTTCATGCCGCCCATCGAATGGGAACCGCCATGATCCATGCCGCTGTGATCCATCCCGCCATGGTCTGCTGTCACCGCGTCTGCCCCGGCCGCCATCGCGCCATGGCCCATGGCACTATGGTCCATTCCCGCCATTGATCCGTGGTCCATGCCGCCCATGCCCATGTCCTTCATGGTGAGCGTGGGACGCGGGCGCAGCGGCGGAATCGGCGCCGTCATCCCCATACGGGATGCGAGCGTGGCGCTCGCCATGCCGGAACGATCGATCGATTCCGCCACCAGCGTGAACGCCTTGTCCTCGGCGGGTTCGATGATGGCGTCATAAGTTTCGGCATTGCCGATCTGGAACTCGTCGACCGTTACGGGTCGGACATTCTGGCCATCGGCGCTGACCACCGTCATCGGCAGGCCGGGGATACGGATATTGAAGATCGTCATGGTGGCGGCATTGATGAAGCGCAGCCGCACCCGCTCGCCGGGACGGAACAGGCCGGTCCAGTTCTCCTGCGGGCCATGACCGTTGATGAGATAGGTGTAGGTGACGGCCGTCACGTCGGAAATGTCGGTGGGGTCCATCCGCATCTGCGCCCACATGGCGCGGTCCGATGCCGACATTTCCTCCTCGGGGCCGCCCTTCATCATGCCGAACAATGTCTGTTTCTGGCGATTGAAGTAGCCGCCTTCCGCCTTGAGCTTGGTGATGAGAGCGTGCGGATGCAGGAACGTCCAGTCGCTCAGCACGATCACATGCTCGCGATCATAAGCGATCGGATCGGGCTCGGCGGGATCGATCACGATCGGACCATAATGGCCCTGTTGTTCCTGAAGGCCGCTATGGCTGTGATACCAATAGGTGCCGCTTTGCAGCAACGGAAAGTCATAGACGAAGGTCGAACGCGGCTTGATCCCCGGAAAGCTGAGGCCGGGCACGCCGTCCATCTGGAATGGCACGAGCAGCCCGTGCCAGTGGATCGAGCTGTCCTCGTCGAGCGTGTTCTCGACGTGCAACCGCACATTCTGCCCCTCGCGCAGCCGGATCAGCGGCGCGGGCAATACACCATTCATAGTCACGGCGTGACCGGTCCGCCCGCCTACGGTGAAAGGCGTATTGGCAATCCTGAGGTGAATATCCTCGCCCGAGAGTGTGGGCAGGGTCGGTACAAGCCCGGTCGAGCCGGTTCTGGCCCAGGCGGGAACAAGCCCCGTGATGCCGAGTCCGGCTATGCCGATGGCTCCCGCTCGTAAAAACGACCTGCGCTCAATGAATGGTGTCATGTCTCTATGTCCTGCAGGTGCCCGATTTTCGGAAACGGGAACAAGGGCCGGAAATGCCGGACGGACGACAGCCGTCATCCGCCCGGTCGGACCTGGTGGTATGGCTACGCCTCCCTATGCCACTTCAATAGCGCGCGCGGGATAGCCGTCCTCGGCGAGCGCGACTTCGATAGCTTGCGCGCTAGCCACGGTATCGACCGTGACCTTCTTGTCCGCGATACTCACCTCGACCTTCGCATTGGCGTCGATCGCGGTGATCGCTTGCGCGATGTGCTTGATGCATGAACCGCAGCTCATGTTTTCGACGTGGAATTGCATGGGAAATCTCCATTGTTCCTGACAACGGATCACAAGCTAATCTTTCCCATCGTTGGAGGGTCAAGGCCGTTTTTCGCGGTCGCTATCGGAAAGGAGATCACGGCCCTACCGTTGAGCCATGTGCTTGCGAGGGCGGCTTGCTCTCATCAGGTCAGGATATATTTTGCCCTTGACCTTCCCATCATTGGAACCTGCATCTTGCGACAAATTCCAATCGTGAAGTGTGGAGTATCGAGCCATGATAGCCGCAGAAACCCTGAGAGATTCGGACGAATCCATCGATTCGGCGATCAGCTTGCCGATTGAGGGCATGACCTGCGCGTCCTGTGTGGCCCGCATCGAACGGTCGCTGAGCAAGGTCGAGGGCGTACAGTCCGTCAGCGTCAATCTGGCGACCGAACGCGCCGACATTCGAGCAAACGCCGACATTCGAGCAAACGCCGCCGTCGACCGAAAGGCGCTGGTGCGGGCCGTCGAGGCCGCCGGCTACAGCGTGCCATCTGTCGCCGGCATCGAACTGGCGGTGGAGGGAATGACCTGCGCATCCTGCGTCGGTCGCGTGGAGCGGGCGCTCAAAGCTGTCCCCGGCGTCACCGAGGCGATAGTCAACCTAGCGACCGAACGCGCGAGCGTGCGCGGCGCGGCCGATGTTGAGGCGCTCATCGCAGCGATCGCGGGCGCGGGCTATACAGCGCGCCCAATTGAGGCCAGCGTTTCTGGCGACGAGGAAGCGGCCGAGCGGAAGGACGCCGAGCGCCGGGCGCTGAAGCGCGATCTCACCCTTGCGACCGTACTGGCGCTGCCGGTGTTCCTGCTCGAAATGGGCAGCCACGTCATTCCCGGCGTCCATGGCTTGATCGACCGCACGATCGGCATGCAGGCAAGCTGGTATCTCCAGTTCGTCCTGACGACGCTGGTGCTCGCCTTCCCCGGCATCCGTTTCTACAAGGCGGGCCTGCCCGCGCTGGCGCGGCTGGCGCCGGACATGAACTCGCTGGTTGCCGTCGGCACGCTGGCCGCCTACGGCTATTCGCTGGTCGCGACTTTCGCGCCCGGTCTGCTGCCCGCCGGGACGGTCAACGTCTATTATGAAGCGGCGGCGGTCATCGTTGCGCTGATCCTGTTGGGCCGTTACCTCGAAGCCCGTGCAAAGGGCCGCACCTCCGAAGCGATCAAGCGGCTGGTGGGATTGCAGGCCAAGACCGCCCGCGTGCGCCGCGACAGCGCGGTGTTCGAGGTTTCCATTAGCGAGGTCATCACCGGCGACATTATCGAAGTGCGTCCCGGCGAGCGCATCCCCGTCGATGGCGAAGTGACCGAGGGCGAGAGCTATGTCGACGAGTCGATGATCACCGGCGAACCCATCCCGGTCGCCAAGGCTGAGGGCGCCACGCTGGTCGGCGGCACCGTCAATCAGCAGGGCGCGCTGGCGTTCCGCGCCACCGCCGTTGGCGGCGCGACGATGCTGGCGCAGATCATCCGCATGGTCGAGCAGGCGCAGGGATCGAAGCTGCCGATTCAGGCGCTGGTCGACAAGGTGACGATGTGGTTCGTCCCCGCCGTGTTCGGTGTGGCGGCGCTGACTTTCGCAGCCTGGCTGTGGTTCGGCCCGTCGCCCGCACTGACCTTTGCACTGGTGAATGCGGTCGCCGTGCTCATCATCGCCTGCCCCTGCGCTATGGGGCTGGCGACGCCGACCGCCATCATGGTCGGCACCGGGCGCGGAGCGGAACTGGGTATCTTGTTCCGCAAGGGCGAGGCGCTGCAACTGCTGAAGGACGCCAGGGTTGTCGCGGTCGACAAGACCGGCACGCTGACCGAAGGTCGTCCCGCGCTCACCGACCTGCAAGTGACGGACGGCTTCGACCGGGCGGCGGTGCTGGGTCTGGTCGCCGCTGTCGAGGACAAGTCGGAGCATCCGATCGCCCGCGCAATCGTCGACGCGGCCAAGGCGGAAGGTATTGCGCTGCCCGCGATTACCGACTTCGACTCTATCACCGGCTTCGGTGTCAAGGCGGTGGCGGGTGGCGAGCTGGTCCAGATCGGTGCCGATCGCTACATGCGCGAGCTTGGGCTGGACGTGGCCGCCTTTGCGGAGACAGCACAGCGGTTGGGGCAGGAAGGCAAGTCGCCGCTCTATGCCGCCATTGGCGGGCGGCTTGCCGCGATCATCGCGGTGGCCGATCCGATCAAGGCGACCACGCCGGCAGCCATCGCGGCGCTGCACGCGCTCGGCCTCAAGGTTGCGATGCTGACCGGCGACAACCGCATGACGGCCGAGGCTATCGCCCGCCAGCTCGGTATCGACGAAGTGGTCGCCGAAGTCCTGCCCGAAGGGAAGGTGGAGGCGATAGCCCGGCTCAAGGCCGAGCATGGCCGCGTCGCCTTCGTCGGGGATGGCATCAACGATGCGCCCGCGCTGGCGGCTGCCGATATCGGCCTAGCGGTCGGCACCGGCACGGATATCGCGATCGAGGCGGCCGATGTCGTGCTGATGTCGGGCCATCTGAACGGTGTGGCGACGGCCATCGCCCTGTCGCGCGCGACGATTGGCAATATCCGCCAGAACCTGTTCTGGGCGTTCGCCTACAACACGGCGCTGATCCCGGTCGCGGCAGGCGTGCTCTATCCGAGCCTGGGCATCCTGTTCTCGCCGGTGTTCGCGGCGGGTGCTATGGCGATGTCGAGCATCTTCGTCTTGGGTAATTCGTTGCGCCTGCGCGGTTTTCAGCCACGCGAGACAGGAGGAACGGCATGAACATCGGACAAGCCTCCAAGGCGTCGGGCGTCTCCGCCAAGATGATCCGCTATTACGAGCAGACCGGCCTCATTCCGAAAGCCGATCGCAAGGACTCCGGCTATCGCGATTACTCGCCATCGGATGTTCATATGCTGCGGTTCATCCGGCGGGCGCGTGATCTCGGTTTCTCGGTCGCGGAGATCAACGATCTTCTGAGCCTCTGGCGGGACAAGGCCCGCCAGAGCGCCGATGTGAAGCGGATCGCGCAGGCCCATATCGCCCAGCTTCAGGAGCGGATCGAAAATCTGAACCAGATGGCCGCGACGCTCGGAACGCTGGTGGATTGCTGCGCGGGCGATGATCGGCCTGACTGCCCGATCCTTGCCGATCTGGAGGAACCCGGCGCCGCGCCAGCATCCGTGCCGGCGGCAACGGGCCGCCTTCGGCACCGACCGTAAACGAATCAGATATTCGACACCGCTCCACGATGCGGCGCCGCTCCCGCTAAGCCGTGGTCAACAAGTCCGACAACAAGCGGACGCGTTGATCCCGAGTGGTGCGGTCGCCTTCAGAAAAACGCTGACGCCATAACCTATGGCGACCACCCCGCCGATTTGCAGTAGGTCTCGTCGTGAAGGGCGGCGCTTCTCCGTCATGTGTCGTCCGGGGTCGCGCCTCCCAGCGCCCGGATCAAGGCGATTGCCGTTCGGGCGCGATCATATTCGACCGTGATGCTGGCGCGTTGCGCGGCGAGCGCGGCGGTTTGGGCCGTCGTCACCTCCAGATAGTCGGCCGCGCCGTCGCGATAGCGATCAAGCGCCAGGCTCTCAGCCCGCGCCGCCGCTTGGGCGGCTATGCGCTGCTCGCGATCCTGACCCGTCAAGGCATCCATGCGAGACAGGGCATCCTCCACCTCCCGGAACGCATCCAGCACGGTCTGGCGGTAGCCCGCGGCGAGTTCTTCATAGTCCGTCCGGCTGATGGCCAGCCGCGCTCGCCGTCCGCCACCGTCGAACAGATTGAAGATCGTGGTGATCGGCCCGAGCGCCCAGAAACCAGTATCCGCGCTGACGATCGGCGCCTCGACCGCCTGATACCCCGCGCCGAGCCCGAGGCTGATGCGCGGATAGAAGGCGGCCCGCGCGACGCCGATCCGCGCATTGGCGGCGACCAGGCGGCGCTGCGCCTCGGCGATGTCGGGACGGCGCTGAAGAAGTTCGGAGGGCAGGGACGGCGGCAGGTCAGGCAGCGCAAGGCTTCGTTGCGCGGGATCGATGGCGAAAACAGAGGCGCTCTCGCCAACCAGCGCCGCGATCCGGTTCTCGATCCCCGCGCGCTGCGCCCGTAGCGCCTCCAGACGGGCGCGGGCATCGGCGAGCTGGGCCGTCGATCGGCTACGGTCCACGCCAGAGGCAATGCCGCCTTCGTGGCGGGTGCGGATCAAATCATCGGCGCGCGCATAGGCGGCCACGGTCCTGGTCAGCAGGACCTGCTCGGCATCGACGGCGCGAAGTTGGACATAGAGATCGGCGACCGAAGCCTGAAGGCTGAGCCGCGCCGAGCGCAAGGCGGCCTCCTGCGCTTCGGCATCCGCCGTAGCGGCGCGCACGCTGTTGCGGACCCGGCCCCAAAGGTCCAACTCATAATCGAGACCAACACCGAAGAGGATCTGGTTCGCGATTACGGGCTCGCCAGCTCCGATCGATCGTCCGGCTGAAAGCCGCTCGCGCGAAGCCCCGCCGGTCAGATCGACATTCGGCAACTGGTTGGAGCGGTCGAGCCGTGCCGCCGCCAACGCCCGGTCGTAACGGGCAAGCGCGGCCGCGAGCGTCGGGGTCCGCTCGTCCAGCCGCGCCATCAGCTCGTCGAGCACCGGGTCCGCGAATCCGCGCCACCACTCGCCACGGTCTAGATGATCGCCGGGCGCGGCCGTCGTCCATCCTTCCACATGGCGGAAGCTTGCCGGGGTCTCGATTGCCGGCGTTTGCATCGGCGGCAGGGTGGCGCAGCCGCCGAGGCCGATCGCGGCGACGAATGCTATCCTAGCGCTGCGCATTCGGAGCCGCCGGTTGCCGTGCGGGAACTACCCGGACCTTGTCGCCGGTGGCCAGCGCGTCGGGAGGGGTCTGAACGATGCGGTCGGTTGGACGTAGCCCCGAGATAATCTCGATGGTCGCGCCCTGGTCGCGACCCACCGCAACCTCCCGAAGCGCGACCTGACCCTGGCCATCGACCACGGCGACCCGCGCGCCGTCGGAACCGAGGATCAGGGCGCTCGCCGGCACCTGGACCGTTTCGGCGCCGCCAGGCACGGACACCCGCACCTCCGCGTAGCTGCCGGGTCTCAGGCGTCGAGCGCCGTTATCGACCAGAAATTCCACCAGCATTGCGCCGGATTGGCGGTCCACCGCCTCGGAGAGACGGGACAGTGTGGCCTCGAACACCTCGCCCGGTCTGTCAGGCACGGTGAACATCGCTTGCGTGCCGCGCACCAGCCTTCCCGAAAAAGCTTGCGGTACGCGCACATAGAGGCGCAGGCGGCTGACGTCGGCAACGGTGAACAAGGGTTCCACCCCCGGCGCGCCCGTCTGGACCAAGGCGCCGAGCTGGGCCGAGCGGCTGGTGACGACGCCATCGAACGGCGCCGTCAGCCGCGTAAATCCGGTCAGCGCCCTCAGCCGGCCGACGTCCGCCTGAGCGGCCCGTGCGCGCGCATCGGCAGCGGCAAACTGCCCCTGCCGCTCATCGGCTTCCTGCCGGGACACGGCGTCCTTTTCGAGCAGATTGTTCCAGCGCGCCGCCGTGGTTTCGGCCAGCCCGCGATCAGCGGCCGCGGTCTGATAGGCCGCCTGGGCCTGCGCGAGCTGCTGGTCGATCTCGGGCGCATCGAGGATGGCGAGCGTTTGCCCGCGCCGCACCCGGTCCCCGATGTCCGCGCGCCATTCGCGCACATAGCCGCTCACCCGCGCGTTGATCGCGGCGCGATTATAGGGATCGAGACTGCCCGGCAGCACGATCTCGCCTCCCTCGGACACGCGGGGCTGAACCAGGCTGACGGTGGGCAGCGCGTTCTCGGCCGCGATGGCTGCCTGTTCGCTTTCGGCCATGCCGCGCGAAACGAGGCCGCCTCCGACCAGTGCGGCAATCACGAGACCGGCCGCGCCGAGATAAAGGCCGGCGCGCTTCTTTGGGGTTGGATCAGACATGCTGGAGTTCAAGCTCCCTTGCGGGTGAGGAAGGCGCGCCCTTGCGATGGGCGATGCTGAACAGCGCCGGCACGAGCAGCAGTGTCGCCACGGTTGCGAAGATCAAGCCGCCGATCACCGCGCGGCCGAGCGGAGCGTTCTGCTCGGCGCCCTCGCCGATACCGAGCGCGATGGGGGTCATGCCGATGATGATCGCGAGCGCGGTCATCAGCACGGGGCGGAAACGGACCACCGCCGCCTCGATCGCGGCGCGGGTGGCGTCGCCGGTCTCGGCTAGGCGTTCGCGTGCGAAGCTGACCACCAGGATGGAGTTGGCGGTGGCGACGCCCATGCACATGATCGCGCCGGTGAGCGCGGGCACGGAGATGGTCGTGCCGGTCACGAACAGCATCCAGACGATGCCGGCGAAGGCGGCCGGCAGCGCGCCGATGATGACCAGCGGGTCGATCCAGCTCTGGAAGGTCACGACGATCACGAGGTAGATGAGGATAATCGCGCCGATCAGCCCGAAAGCGAGACCGGAGAAGGCGTGGTTCATCGTCTCATATTGTCCCGCCAGCGTGACGGTTACGCCGGCCGGGCGCTCGGCATCCATCTCGGCAATGATGCGATGAATGTCGCCGGCCACGGCGCCCAGGTCGCGAGCCTGCGGCGTGGCATAGATGTTGATGACCGGCTGGATGTCTGCTCGGCTCGCTACGTTGATGGTCGTATTGCGAGTCACGGCGCCAAGACCGCCCAGCGTCTGGGCCTCCCCGGCGCCCGTCGCCGAAACCGGCAGCGCTTCCAGCGCAGCGATCGTGTCGACCTCCAGTTCGGGGACTTGCGCCACGACAGGATAGGACACCCCGTTTTCGGGATTGAGCCAGTAAACCGGCGCAGACTGCTGCGTGCCGGCTAGGGCGGTCGCGACGCTGGTGGTTACGTCACGCTGGTTGAGCCCGTATTGCGCGATCCGCGAGCGATCGATGTCGATGTTGAGCTGCGGCGCGCGCGAGGATTGCTGGAGTCGGGCGTCGGCGAGGCCGGGCACGGTCCGAACGCGTTTGAGGATCGCTTGCGCATAAGCTTCGTTCGCCGCGAGATTCCGGCCGCGCACCTGGATATCGATCGGCGCTGGCGAGCCGAAGTTCAGGATTTGGCTGGTGATGTCGGCAGGCAGGAAGGAGAAATCAACGCCCGGAAAGCTCACGGGCAGCTCGCGCCGCAAAGTGGCGACATGCGTGTCCGTCGCGGTTCGGTTCCGCCCGAGCGAGATGAGGATATCGCCCTCGTTCAGTCCCACCGTCCCCGTATTGTTGTAGATGACGTTGAGCAGCGCGGAGGACATTCCGACATTGGCGACGACCGATTCAACCTGCTCGGCGGGGATCAATTCGCGCACCCGCGTCTGCACCCGCGAGATCAGCGCCGTGCTGTCCTCGATGCGCGTGCCTGCCGGCGCGCGCACATGCAGGGTGATTTGCCCAGCATCCACAGTGGGAAAGAAGTCGCGGCCAAGTGTGGGAATGAGCAGCAGCGACGCCACCATCGCGCCGAGGAACGCCGGGATGAAGATGCGCCGTGCGGACATCACGCGGGAAAGCACCCGCCCGAAGCGGTCCTTCTGCCTGTCGAACCCGGTCGAAAAGCGATGCTGGAACCGGACGAGTGGATTGCGCGAGCGGGCGCGCTCGGCCTCTTCGCCCTCCCGATGCGGGCGTAGCAGATACATCGCCATCGTCGGGATGAGCGTGCGCGACAGGATGAACGAGGCGATCATCGAGAAGATCACCGCCAGTGCCAGCGGCACGAACAGATAGCCTGCGACGCCCGGCAGGAAGAACATCGGCACGAAGACGATGCAGATGCACGTCACGATCACGAAGGCGGGCGTCACGATCTGCGCCGCGCCGTCCATGATCGAGCGTAGAACCGGCTTCCCTTTCTCAAGGTGCCAGTTGATGTTCTCGATCGTGACCATCGCGTCGTCGACCAATATGCCGATGGCCAGAGCCAAGCCGCTCAGCGTCATGATGTTGATCGTCTGGCCGGTCGCGCTCAGCGCCAACAACGCGGCGAGGATCGCCAAGGGTATCGTGGTCACGATGATGATCGTCGATCGCCACGATCCCAGAAACAGCAGGATCATCAGCGAGGTCAGCACGGCGGCCAACACACCCTCATAGGCCACGGTGGAGACGGCCGCCTTCACCAGCACCGACTGGTCGCCGATAAGCTGGACGCGCAGCGTTTCCGGGAGGCCCTCGGTGATCTGTGGGATACGCTCGCGAACCGTATTGACGATATCGATGGTTGAGGCCGCACCGCTCTTGAGCACGGTCATCAGGACTGACCGCTGGCCTTCGACTTGGACGATGTTCATTTGCGGCGGCGCGCCGTCGCGGACTTGGGCGATGTCGCGCATGGTGATCGTCGCGCCGTCGACCACGCGAACTGGCAGATTGTTCAACTGCTCGACCGAGCCCGGCGCATTGTTGAGCCTGACGGTGTATTGCAGGCCGCCGACCTTGGCGAAGCCCGCCGGGATGATTTGGGTTTGCGCGGCAATCGCCGCCGCGACGTCGCCGGCGGACAGGCCGCGAGCGCGCAGCGCCTCAGGGTCGATGTCGATCTGTATCTGACGCTGCTTGCCGCCGAATGGGAAGGGCATGGCGACGCCCGGCACGGTGATGAGCTGCGGGCGGATTTGATTGACGCCGAGATCGTAGAGCTGCTGTTCGCTCAGCCCTTCGCCGGAGAGGGCGAGCTGGACGATCGGCACGGTCGAGGCGTCATAGTTGACGATGAACGGCGGAGAGATGCCCGGCGGAAGCTGACGCAAAATGGCCTGCGAGATCGACGTGACCTGCGCGGTCGCGGTGCGAATGTCCGCGCCTGGCTGGAAGTAAATCCGCACGACGCCAACGCCGTTCATCGACTGGCTCTCGATCCGGTCGATGTCGTTGACGGTCGTGGTCAGCACGCGTTCGAACGGATTGATGATCCGTCCGGCCATGTCCTCGGGCGACAGCCCATTATAGGTCCAGGCGGTCGCGATCACCGGCACGCCGATGCGCGGGAAGATGTCGACCGGCATCCTCAGAACGGACAGGATGCCGAGGCCAAAGATCAGCACGGCCATCACGATGAAGGTCAGCGGTCGCGTTAGCGCGACCCGCACGAGCGCCATCATCGTGGCTGGTTCCGAAACATAGGTGACTTGCTAGGCATCGCACGTCCTCCCGCGAGATCGCGAAAATGGGCATGCTCCCGTCTTGCGTGATCGTGATCGTGGTGGCTGTGGGAATGGGGCATGTCGATCTCAAACGGAGCCATAAGATGTGCACATGAATATGTGTTCATTTGTTTGATGTCAACTCGATGCAGTCAAGCACCACCATGAGCTGGCCGTGGCGATGACGAGCAAATGGCAGCGTCATTTTTGCGCTCGGAGAAGCCGATGACGGCGTCGGCGGTTGAGGGACGGCTTCAGGAATCCGGGAATTCCTGACTTTCCGCATTGATTCGTTTGTTGCCGCAGACCGATGCTTCTTCCAACGTTTGGAAGGTCAAGGGATGAATCACTTCGGGCTCACGTCGGACCTACGCCGCCGGTACGTTGCTCGATGACTATGTGCAGTCGGGCACCATGGCCGCCGACCAAGCGGCGCTTCTAGCCGAAGTCGCCAAGGGTCCCGACCGCGTCGTCATCATTGAGGACACGCGCGAGCTTCAATGCGCCGCGCCTAATCTCGTCGCGATGCGCACCAAGGATGGCATTGCGACGCTCGACGCGCCATGCCGGCGTGCCCCTTCGACCTATCGCCTATCCTTTCATATTTATCTATATTCATATGAATGATTGTTGAAAATAATCCTTGACCTTGCCAACGCTGGAAGCCGCAAAGCGAACAGGAATCGATCAGACGCCGCGGAACGGATGAACAAGGCGCGGCACAGTTGAAAGGCAATATCATGCCGACAAAAAGCGCACTTCTCCTGGCTTCCATAGCCTTGGCTATTGGCGGCCTTACGTCAGCTTGTAGCAAATCGGGCGGCGATCAGGGCGCACAAGCGGCGGCAGCGCCGCAAGTGCCAGTAGCGCAAGTTGTCGTGCGCGAGCTTGCCCCCTCGGCCGAGTTCAACGGTTCGCTATCGGCGCCCCAGAGCGTCGAGTTGCGGCCCCGCGTCAGCGGCGCAATCGTCTCCGTCCATGTCCCCGAAGGCGTGCTCGTCAGGAAGGGGCAGCTTCTGTTCCGCATTGATCCGCGACCATTCCAGGTCGCGCTCGATCAGGCGCAGGCGCAGCTTCGTCAGGCGCAAGCCTCCGCAACGCTCGCCGAAAGCAATTTCACCCGCTCGGAACAACTCGTCGCGACCGGCGCAATCTCGCGCAAGACTTATGACGACGCGCTGGCGCAGCGGAACGCCGCACGCGCACAGGTGCAGGCCGGTAGCGCGGCCGTAGCCGCCGCACGGCTCGACCTTTCCTTTACGCAGGTCACGGCGCCGGTCGGCGGCCGGGTCGATCGCGTGCCCTCGGACCTTCTGGCGCGCCGACCCGACATCCGCGCGGTCGAACATACGCTGCGCGCCGCCAACGCGAATATCGGCGCTGCCCGCTCAGCGTTCTTCCCGACGATCAGTCTGACCGGCTCGGCGGGAACGGCGAGCGCGAGCCTCGACGATCTGTTCTCATCGGGGTCGGGCGCATGGAGCTTCATGCCGCGCATCACCCTGCCGCTTCCAATCTTCGGCGGCAGCGCGCTGAGAGCCAACCTCGATCGCGCGGACGTGCAGAAACGGATCGAAATCGCCAACTATGAGAAGGCGATCCAATCCGCCTTCCGCGACGTGGCTGACGGGCTCGCCGGCAAAGGAACCTTGGACGCCCAAATCCGATCGGAAACGCAGCGGGTCGATGCCAGCCGCAATGCCTACAGGCTCGCGGAACAGCGGCTCAACTCAGGCGAGGATGACAACCTCGCCCTGCTCGACGCGCAGCGCACGCTTTACGGGTCACAGCAAGCCTTGGTCCGCTCCAAGCTGGTGCGGCTCAGTAATCTCATCAATCTCTACAAGGCGCTGGGTGGCGGCTGGACGGAGTTCACGACACCGCCTGATGATCCGTTAGCCCGGTGATTGAGCTGCGCCAGCTCCGCTACCTGATTGCGGCGGCCGAGGCCGGTAGCTTCAGTCGCGCGGCGCGCAGCATAAATATCAAGCAAGCAACGCTCAGCCGACACGTCCTCGAAATCGAGAAGCGGCTAGGCATGGCGCTGTTCGACCGCAAGACCCGCGGTGCCACTCTGACTCCGAATGGCAGAACCTATCTGCGAACGGCACAGCGCATCGTGAAGGAGTTCGAGGAACTGAACAACTGGGTCCGCGCCACGAACAACGGCCACGTCGGCAAGCTGGCCGTAGGCTTCTATACGTCCTTCTCCGCCGGCAACTTGCGGGCAACGCTCAGCGAGTTCGGCGAACGCCACCCCGAGGTCAAAGTATCCGGCTTTGAACGCGATCGGGATATGCTGTTGGCCGGGATCGAGAATGGCCTGCTCGATATCGCGATCATGATTGGGGAGGCCTCCTATCGGGGTCTGATGAGCCGTTCTTTCTGGAGTGAGCGCATATTTGTAGCAATGCCGGCAGGCCATCCACTCACCCAATGCGAACGCATCCATTGGCCCGACCTGACCGGCGAACACTTTTTGCTGACCGAACGAGATCCCGGCCCAGAGACCCGAAACATCCTCATGGGCAAACTTGGGGTCCCCGGTTGCATGCCAGAGATCGACATGCAGGATATCGGACGCGAGACAATGTTGAGCGCCATTGCGCTCGGTGGGCGTCTCTCGATTGTCGCCGAATCCGCCTTGGGTATCCAAGTGCCAGGCGTAACGTTCAGCGAAATCCACGACAGTCATGGACATATGCGGATCGGCTTCTCGGGCTATTGGCGTGAAGACAATGACAACCCCGTCTTGCTGCGCTTCCTTGATCTCGTGGCCGGTCGCTATTCGCTGCCGCCCATTCTGATGCCGCAGCCATCACATCACCAACCGGAAAAGAAATAGCCATGACACGAAGCAAGACACTCTTCATCGTGCTGGTCGCGCTGGTCATCGGATTCGGCGTGGGCTTCGTGCTGCGCCCGGTGATCATGCCCGTCGAGCGTGCGCCGGCCCTCGCGAGTCCGGCCCCCGCCGCACCGGAGCCGGCCGAACCGCGCGGGACGCAGTATTTCGCGGCGCATCTCGATGAAGCACGGGAGATCGTGGGGCAATGCGCGGAAGGCTCGGTGCGGGGCAGCGAGTGCGCCAATGCCGAGCAGGCCGTGATCGAGGCGGAAGGCCGCGACCGCTTCAAGAAGTTCATGGGCAACTGACGGCAGGCGGCGCGCTCTCACTTCCCCTGCGCGCGGTGCCGGCGAAAGGCGCGGTCGGTTTCCATGAACCGGGCGAGCATCGGCGCGACCAGCTTGTCGGGCGGGACCGGCGCTCCCCCGGTCTCGGCTGCGAGCGCGGCGGCATAGGCGACGAGATCGCGATGCACGGCGGCGGGCAGCTCCACGGAGAGCTTGACCGGCCGATCGTCGGCCAGCGGCCCCAACTTCAATTTCGTCATCGTGTCGCTCCGATCGGTTCAAGCACCAGGTCGCGCGTGATGACCACGCGCAACGGATGCCCCGGCCGGATGGTGAGCGTCGGCTGCACATTGAGCTGCCGACGCACGATCTGCTGGCCGGTCTGGTTGATGGTGTCCTGCGAGCCGCGACGCAGTGCGCGAGTAAGTTCGTCCTCGCTATCCGCGCCCAATTCGGCGCCGACGCCGAGCAGTGTCGAAACGGCGGCGGCTTTCAGCAGATTGCCCCAATGCTGGTTTACGCGATCCTGTAGGCCAGCATATCCGGCCGCATCAGCGCCGGGCTGGCGCTCGAGAACGATCGAGCGGCCGTCCGGCAATATCAGCCGATCCCATGCCAGCAGCACGCGCGCCTGCCCGGCGGCGATCTCGCTGTCATATTCGCCGATCAGCCGCGTGCCCTGCGGGATGAGCAGGATGCGGCCCGTAGGGCTGTCATAGACGTTTGCCGTTACCTGGGCGGTGATCTGGCCGGGAAGGTCCGAACGGATGCCGGTGATGAGCGCGGCAGGGATGATGCTGCCGGCCTGCACGATGTTGGGCGAGGCCGGCGCCACGAGGCGTTCGACGCTGACCGTCCGCTGATTAGACGCCTGCGCCAAGAAGGCTCGCTTGGCGGCCTGGTCGCCCTGCGCCGTCTCGGCAGGTTGCGGTGAGGCAGGAGCACCAGGCGCTGCCGTCGCGAGGTTCGGCAAAGACGGCATCGCAGCGGCCCCGGCGCTGCTGCCACCCAAGAACACGCCGCTCATGCGGGCGGCGTCGCGCTCCTGCTGCGCGCGCTGGCGGGCGGCTTCCTCAGCCTGCGCGCGCGGATCGGGCTGGGCGCCGACCGGCGGGACCTGGACATTCTCCCCGCGCTGCTGGGCCGAGACGATCGGGCCGCCGAGGTCGCCGGGAAGCGGCGGGCCGAGTTTCGGCGCTTGGCTATAGTCGCGCGGTCCCGACGTGATGGTCTCGGACGTGGCGCGGCTGTCGGTGTTGTAAAGCTCCTTGGCCTCCTTCTCGCCGGCCGGCTTGAGCGCATAGATCAGTGAGCCGCCGATCCCGAGGCCGGCGACGACGCCGAGGGCGGCCAGCGCCTTGCGCGACAGGCGCATGACGCGCGGCGGGTTGCCGCGAAGCTGGAAGGCTTGCGGATCGGGGCGCGGCGCTTGCGGTGCGGCCGCCTCGGGCGGGGAATTGTCGGCGGGATCGGTCACGGCCGCCCCCTGCGCCCATTGTCGCGCACGATGCGGACGCGCTGCTCGCCGCGCCGGTCGCCCAGGCGCAGCTCGGCGGCGGCGAACAGCCGGTCCACCACCATGTAGCGGCCCTGCACGCGGTAATTAACTAACTCGGCATCGCCGGCCGCGCCGGTCACGAACAGCGGCGGCATCTCGCCCTGCGAGATCCCGGCCGGAAACTCGATGAACACTTGGGCTGCATCATCGAAGGCGCGAACCGGCTTCCACGGCACGCGGTCGCCCTCGATCCGGTAGCGGAAGTTGAGCGCCGCGAGGTCGAGGCCGGTCGCGACGGGGGCAGCGGCGGCATTGGCGCCGCGCAGCGCGATGAGCTGGTCCTGCGGATAGGTCCATGAGACCGAGGCCATGTATGTCGATGCGGTCGCGCGCAATTCGATGTGATAGGTGCGCCGGTCGGTATTGATGACGAGGTTCGTGGAAATGTCGGGGCGTGTTGGCTTCGCCAGGATATGCACGCGCGCCGTCGCGCCGCTGCCGCTCACCGTGTCGCCGATGATCCAGCGCACGGTGTCGCCGGCCGCGACCGGCCCGGGCCCCACGAGCTGCTCGCCTTCCTGAAGCGCGATGTCCGTCACCTGGCCGGGCGCGGCATAGACCTGATAGAGCGCGCCGTCCGTCCAGGGATATTGCTGGATGGCGTTGAGGAAACCGTCGCGCACCGGCTGCACGCGGGCGGCCGCGTTGGCGGCCCCGACACGGCGGCGCGGATCGGCGGGCTCGGAAGTCGCTGCCCCGGCCGCGACCGGCTTCAATTGGCCGGGGAGCGGCAGGGGTTCGGGGATCGTCACCACCTCGACGGCGCGGAGCGGTTCCGCGGCCGGCGTCGCCGCGATCTCGCGCGGCGGATCATCATAGCGAATCGCGGGCGGCTTCGCCGATGTGGTGGCGCAGCCGGCGAGCGCGGTGGCGGAGACAAGCAGGACCGCCGAGGCGGAACGGCGAAATGGCGTGTGCGTCATTGCGACAGCTCCCTTGACCAATTCAAAGCGTTGACGAAGACGCCGAGCGGATTCTTGCGCAGGGCGTCGGGGGTGCGCGGCGGCTGCACGACGATGGTGAGGATCGCCGACCAGCGTTCGGTGGCGGCAAGGCTGCCGTCCTGATAGCGGCGCTCGGTCCAGGCGACGCGGAAGCTGTCGGGCGATGCCCGGATCACGCTCGACACGTCCACCGCGACCTGCACCCGGCCGACATTGGCGAAGGGGTCGTTGGCGCGGGCGTAGTCGTTGAGCGCCACCGCGCCCCGATCGGTCGTGAAGTCGTAGGCGCGCAGCCAGTTCTGGCGGACGATCACCGGATCGGCCGGGATCGCCCTGACCTGCTCGATGAAGCGGGCGAGATGGAACGCAATTTGCGGATCGGTCGGGCGATAGCCCGCCTCGGCGGGGGCGACGGCCTGGGCCTCGCCGAGCCGATCGACCTGCACCACCCAGGGCACGATATGCCCACGCGCCGATTGCCAGACGAGACCGGCGGAAAGGCCGCCCGAGAGCGCCAGCGCGCCGAAGAAGGCGAGGCGCCAGTTCTTCGCCTGCACGCGCGCGGAGCCGATGCGGTCGTCCCATTGCTGGGCTGCGCGCTGATAGGGTGTCGTGGGTTCGGGCGTCTGGCCGTAGCGGATGGTGGGGCGTCGGAACATGGGAGGTCAGTCCTTCTCTTTGATGTCGGGACCGGCGCCGCCGCCGTGGCTGTCGCCAGCCTTCATGGTGTGGGCGAGGACGGTCGCGCCGTGGCTGACGGCCTGGCGGCGTTTCATCGCGGCGGCCCATTCAGGCTGGGCGGATGCGCCGGCCGACGCGGAACCGCCAGCGGTTGCAGCCGCCGGGGCGGCGGATGCCGGCCCGCCGGTGATCGTGCCGCCGGTTGCGGTGAATCCGGCACGGGCGCCGGAGCGGAAATTGGACTTGATCGCCTCGCCGCCCTTGGCGGCCGCCTTGCGCAAGGGCGAAAGGACGGCGTTCGCCGCGCTTCCCGCCGCCGCTTGGCCGACAGCGGCCATGCCGCCCGCAACAGCGCCTGCACCGCTCTTGCCGAACGAGCCGAGGCTGTAGGCGCTGGTGGCACCGCCTGCCATCTGAGCGCCACCACGCGCGGCGGCGCCGGTCATCCGGCCGGCCGCACCGACTGCGGACCCGGCCGCGCCCACGCCAAGGCGTGCGGCGGCGGCGCCTCCGATCAGCGCGCCGCCTGCCGCCAGCGCGGTCCCGGCCGCCGTACCCGCGCCGAGCTGCGGGCCGCCCGAGACGATGCCGTTCGCAATGCTGGGGCCGAAGATCGACAGGCCCAGCAGCGACAGCGCGGCAAGCGCGATGGCCATGACCTGATTGATGTCGGGCGCGGGGCCGAGGGCAGCGCCGGTGAACTGGCTGAACAAGGTGGTGCCGATGCCGGTGATGACGGCGAGCACCAGCACCTTGATGCCGGTCGAGACGACATGGCCCAGCACCTTCTCGGCCATGAAGGCGGTCTTGTTGAAGAAGGCGAAGGGCAGCAGGACGAAGCCGGCCAGCGTCACCAGCTTGAACTCGATCAGCGTGATGAAGACCTGCACGGCGATGATGAAGAAGGCGAGCACCACGATCACCCAGGCGAGCAGCAGCACGAGGATCAGCGCGAGGTTGGAGAACACGGCCCAAAGGCTGGAGAACTGGCCCGCCGCATCGAGCAGCGGCTTGGCGGCTTCGAGCCCCTTCGCCGCGATCGTGCCGGGCTTCATGAACTCGTCGATCGTCATCGCCCCGCCGCTGGCCTGGAGGCCGAGCCCGGCGAAGCTCTCGAACACGATGGTCGCGAGCAGCGAGAAATTGCCGATGATGAAAGCGAAGGTGCCGATGTAGAGCGTCTTCTTGACGAGGCGCTGAAGCACGTCCTCGTCCGCGCCCCAGGCCCAGAACAGGCCGGCGAGCGTTACGTCGATGGCGATCAGCGTGGTCGAGAGGAACGCGACCTCGCCGCCGAGCAGGCCGAAGCCTGAGTCGATGTAGCCGGTGAAGATGTTGAGGAAATTGTCGATAACGCCGGTGTCGTTCATGGCCGGGTGCCTTCATCCGGCGCCGTGTCGCTGCCGCGCTCGATCTCGGGCGGGGGCTCGTCCTGGCGGAAGAAGCGGCGGCGGTTGACGGCCCAGGCCGCCTCGCAGCCACTATCCGGCTTGGTGAGCGAGGCGCAGCGATCCAGCTCGCGGGCGAGCCTGGCCTGGCCTTCGTCCGCCGGCAGGAAGAGCGGGGGCGCGGGCGCAGGCTCATCGGGCTGGACGGCGGCGACGATCGCCACCGTCATCATCAGCCCGGCCAGCGCCGCCACCCCTGCGATCTTCGCCGTGCGCGACATCGGGCGTCTCAGTTGCCCATGAAGCGGCGGAACCGCTCGCGCCCTTCGGCCTCCTCGGCCGCCTGGCGGGCGGATTGCAGCGCCTGCGCCCGGCCCTGCGCCGCGACCGCGGCGGTGAGGTCGGCGAGCTGCTGCGATTGCAGCGCGAGGAGCTCGTTGCCCGCCTGCGTCGCCTGGAGCGCGCCGGTCGCCGACTGGCTGGCCGAGACCAGGCTGTACATCGTCGTGCGGGCGCCTTCGATGTTGCCGACGACGCCGGCCTGCACCTGCAAGGCATCCTGAAAGGCGCCGACGCTATCCTCCCAGCGGGCATTGGCGTTGGCGACCATCTGCGCGTGGGTGCCGGTGAGCGCCGCGCCCTTGTAGCGGCCGTTGAACACCTGCTGGACGTTCTGCACGTCATAAGCGATGCGCTGCGCCTCGCCGAGAAGCTGCTGGGTGCGCTGCACCTGCTGCTGCAACTGCTGGAGCGAGCTGAACGGCAGCGAAGCCAGGTTGCGCGCCTCGTTGACGAGACTGGTCGCCTGCTGCTGGATTTGCTGAATCTGGTTGTTGACCTGCTGGAGCGACCGCGCGGCCGTCAGCACGTTCTGCGCATAATTGGTCGGGTCATAGACGATCCCGCCGAACTGAGCGTGCGCCGGCGTGGCGGCGGTGATGCCGATCATGCTCGATGTGGCGATGGCGCCGGCCAGCATGGCGCGGCGCAGGATATTGGGTTTCATGGGGTCGTGTCCTTCAAGGCAAGGGGGAGCTGGCCGGCATCTTCCCGGCGACCGGCCAGCGGATCGAGTTGGGGTTCGGGAAGAAGATCGACCGCCCAGGCCAGGCCGCGATGGCGCAGCCATTCGGCGGCGAAGCGCTCGCGGCCGTGGGTCTCGACCAGTTCGGCGATGCGGAGCTGATCGGTCTTGGAAGACGCGGCGGCGAAGGCCAACGCGACCTCGCCTAGCCCCAGCTCGAACAGCCGGTTGCCGCGCCGCGACTGGCAGTAATAGTCGCGCTTGGGCGTGGCCCGGCTGAGGATTTCGATCTGGCGAGCGTTGAGGCCGAACCGTTCGTAGATGGCGGCGATCTGCGGCTCGGCGGCGCGCTCGTTCGGCAGGAAGATGCGCGTCGGGCAGCTCTCGATGATGGCCGGCGCGATGTTAGAGGTTTCGATGTCGGCCAGGCTCTGCGTGGCGAAAACGACGCTGGCGTTCTTCTTCCGCAAGGTCTTAAGCCATTCGCGGAGCTGGGCTGCGAAGTCGGGGGTGTCGAGAACCAGCCAGCCCTCGTCGATGATGATGAGCGTCGGCGAGCCGTCCAGCCGGCCTTCGATCCGGTGGAACAGGTAGGACAGGACGGAGGCGGCTGATCCGCCGCCAACCAGGCCCTCCGTCTCGAACGCCTGCACCGACGCTTCGCCGAGCCGTTCGACCTCGGCATCGAGCAGCCGGCCCCACGGTCCACCAAGGCAATAGGGGGCGAGCGCCTGCTTGAGCTGCTGGCTCTGGAGCAGAACCGCGAGCCCGGTCAGCGTGCGTTCCGGCACGGGCGCACTGGCAAGGGAGCCGAGCGCCGACCACAGATGCTCCTTGGCCTGCGGATCGACGGGGACGCCTTCGCTGGCGAGGATCGCCGCCAGCCATTCGGCCGCCCATGCGCGCTCGGCCGGATCGTCGATACGGGCGAGCGGCTGTAGCTGGACGCTGCCGTCGCCGTCGTCGGACAGCCCGAGATCCTGCCAGTCTCCGCCCGCCGCCAGCGTGGCGGCGCGGATCGAGCCACCGAAGTCGAACGCGAAGACCTGGGCGTTCTCGTAGCGGCGGAACTGCATCGCCATTAGCGCGAGCAGCACCGACTTGCCCGCGCCGGTCGGGCCGACGATCAGCGTGTGGCCGACATCGCTGCCATCGGGGTGAAGGGAAAACCGGAACGGGGTCGAGCCTTCGGTCCTGCCATAGAGCAAGGGGGGTTGTCCGAAGTGCTCGTCCCGTTCCGGCCCCGCCCATACTGCTGACAGGGGGATCAGATGGGCGAGATTGATGGTGGAGATCGGCGGTTGCCGGACGTTGGCGTAGGTGTGGCCGGGCAGGCTCCCCAGCCATGCCTCGATCGCGTTCATCCCCTCGGGGATCACGGTGAAGTCGCGGCCCTGGATGACCTTCTCGACCAGCCGCAGCTTCTCGGCCGCAATGGCGGGATCGCCGTCCCACACCGTCACCGTCGCGGTGACATAGGCCATGCCGGCATAGTCGGAGCCCAGCTCTTGCAAGGCGGTGTCGGCGTCGGCGGCCTTGTTCGAGGCGTCGCTGTCGAGCAGCGTGGACGCCTCGTTGGTCATGACTTCCTTGAGGATGGCCGCGACCGATTTGCGCTTGGCGAACCATTGCCGCCTGATCCTGGTCAGCAGCTTGGTCGCGTCGGTCTTGTCGAGCATCAGCGCGCGGGTGGACCAGCGATACTCGAAGGCGAGCCGGTTCAGCTCGTCGAGCAGGCCGGGGAAGGTCACGCTCGGGAAGCCGACGATGGTGAGCGTGCGCAGATGGTGCTCGCCGAGCTTCGGTTCGAGCCCGCCGGTCAGCGGCTCGTCGGCGAGTAGCGCGTCGAGGTGCATCGGAGTTTCCGGCACGCGCACGCGCTGGCGGCGGGTTGAGGTGGTGCTGTGCAGGTAGGTCAGCGTCTCGCCGTCATCGAGCCAGCGGACCTCGGGCACGAAGCCCTCGACCAGATTGAGAACGCGGTCGCTGCGGTCGGCGAAGCCCTTGAGCAGTTCCCACGGATCGACGCCGCTGGTGGACCGGCCCTCGTAGAGCCACCCTTCCGCGCGCGCCGCTTCCTCGGCCGGCGGCATCCACAGCAGGGTGAGATAATAGGCGCTCTCGAAATGCGCGCCTTCCTCGCGGAACTGTTCGCGGCGCTCCATGTCCACGAGCGCCGAGACCGAATCGGGAAAATCGGAATCGGGGTAGTCGAGCGCGGGACTGCGCTGCGCCTCGACAAAGATCGCCCAGCCCGAGCCGAGACGCCGGAGCGCGTTGTTGAGCCGCGCGGTGGTGGCGACCAGCTCGGCGGGTGTGGCGCTGTCGAGATCGGGGCCACGGAAACGCGCCGTGCGCTGAAAGCTGCCGTCCTTGTTGAGAACGACGCCCTCGCCGACCAGCGCGGCCCAGGGCAGGAAGTCGGCCAGGTGGGCGGCGCGATTCCTGTATTCGCGCAGGCCCATCATGGCCGCATCCACGCCGGATAGCGGAGGTGCCGCCGGGCCACGTCCACGAACTGCGGATCACGGCGCGCGGCCCAAACCGACAACGCATGACCGATTGCCCAAATCGCCAGCCCGGCGATCCAGAGGCGAAGGCCGAGGCCGATCGCGCCGGCGAGCGTGCCGTTGACGATGGCGAGCGAGCGCGGGGCGCCGCCGAGCAGGATCGGCTCGGTCAGCGCCCGATGGACCGGCGCATAGAAGCCGGCGATCGGCTCGACGGGATCGGCCGCGCCCGTCATGCGATCAGCGCCCCGCCGCCGAACGAGAAGAACGACAAAAAGAAGCTCGACGCGGCGAAGGCGATCGACAGGCCGAAGACGATCTGGATCAGCCGGCGAAAGCCGCCCGAGGTGTCGCCGAAGGCCAAGGTGAGGCCGGTCACGATGATGATGATGACCGCGATGATCTTCGCGACCGGCCCCTCGATGCTTTCGAGGATGGATTGCAGCGGGGCTTCCCACGGCATCGACGACCCGCCCGCGTGGGCGGGCGCCGAGATGGTGAGCGCGATGACGCTGGCGGTGGCGGCGAGCATGGCGCGGCGTGCGCCATGCCGAAGGGCATGGATCATGGTGCGTCTCCGAGGTTGGGGGGTGCGAGGGGGGTCAGGCGGTAATCGCCGGTCTCGGCGTCGATCCCCTCGACGCGAGCCAGCTCGGCGAGGCGGCGACCGTGCCCGTCGCGAACCAGCACGGCGATCAGGTCGATGGTCTCGGCGAGCAGCGCGCGGGGAACCGTGACGACGGCCTCCTGAATGAGCTGCTCCATGCGGCGCAGCGCCCCGAGCGCGGTCCCGGCGTGGATGGTGCCGATGCCGCCGGGGTGGCCAGTGCCCCAGGCTTTGAGGAGGTCGAGCGCCTCGGCGCCGCGCACCTCGCCGATGGGGATGCGGTCGGGGCGCAGCCGCAGGCTGGACCGCACGAGATCGGACAGCGTGACGACGCCATCCTTGGTCCGCATGGCGACGAGGTTCGGCGCGGCGCACTGAAGCTCGCGCGTGTCTTCGATCAGGACGATGCGGTCGGTGGTCTTGGCGACTTCGGCCAGGAGCGCATTGACCAGCGTGGTCTTGCCGCTGCCGGTCCCGCCTGCCACGAGGATGTTGGCGCGGGCGGCGACGCCATCACGCAGCGCCGCGGCCTCGGCCGGCGACATGATCCCGGCCGCCGCGTATTCATCGAGCGTGAAGACGGCGACGGCGGGCTTGCGGATCGCGAAGGCGGGCGCGACGACGACGGGGGGCAGCAACCCCTCGAACCGCTCCCCTCCTTCGGGCAGCTCGGCCGAGACGCGCGGGGACCGGGCATGAACCTCGACGCCGACATGGTGCGCGACCAAGCGAACGATGCGCTCGCCGTCCGCGGCGGCCAGCTTCATGCCGGTGTCGCTGATGCCTTCGCCGAGCCGATCGACCCACAGCCGGCCGTCCGGGTTCAGCATCACCTCGATGACGGCGGCATCGTCGAGCCAGGCCGCGATCGACGGGCCGAGCGCCGTGCGCAGCATCCGCGCGCCGCGTGTCTTCGCCTCGGAACGGATCGGATGGACGGTCAAAAAAAAGCCCCTGATGAGGGCCGGGCGAGCCGCCGCCCGGCGTCAGGGGCACATCAAGAGAGGCAGAAAAGACCGTGCTTCAATAAGTAAATGTGGTCGTCGTAGTCTGGCGTAGAGATACAAGAACTGGCGTAGTCAGCTCATTCTTCTTGGAGCGGAAAGTCCTCGCCAATTTCTTGCCTGACCTTCGAACCCTTCGCGAGTCGGCGGCCGAGCGCATCCATGAAGGCGTCGTAGCGGTCGCCGCCCTGGCGACGCATCGCGGCCCGCTCGCTCTCGGGCGGCGGCGGAGTGTTCGACAGCCAGAAGCGCACGAACAGCGCGATCATCTCGACACCGATCCCCGTGTCGCGCTCCAGCCGGGTGATGCGGCGGTCCAGCTTGTCGAGACGCTTGGCGATGGCGGCCTCGCGCTGCTCGTCGGCGTCGGGCGACAGGAAGGATGCGATGGCCGCCTCGGCGATCAGCGACCGGGACTTGTCCCTGCGGTCGGCATAGGCGGCGAGCGCGCGCATCAGCTCGGGGTCAAGATAGACCGACAGCGGCGTCTTGGTGCTCATAGCTCGATGCCGTCCTCGGGATCGAGCGACGCCTGCCGGGCCACGCGCTGCATCTGGCGGCGCACCGTCGCCTGCCGCGCCGCATCGCTATCGGGGTCCGGCTCGTCCAGCTCGAACTCGTTGGCGGGCGCGGGCCGGGGCGTCGGCGCGATGTCGATGTGGGGCTCCAGCGCCGGCTCGCGGCGCAGGTCCCCGTTCGCGGCATCGTCCTCAGCACCCGCCTTCTTGGCGGCCTTTTTCTTCATCGGCTTCTTGGGCGATTCATGCTCGATCGGCTCGGGCATCGGCGGCGCCTCGATCGGCGCCAGGCCGCTCCAGTCGTCGGGGCGCGGCGGGCCGCCTCCGACATTCATGTCAGGCGGCGACATCACCCGCTGCGTGAACCGCCGGTCCTTGAAGTAGCGGGCCTTCTTTGCCCGGATCGGCGGGATGCCCGCGACCATGACGATCTCGTCGTCGGGCGGTAGCTGCATGATCTCGCCGGGGGTGAGGAGTTGGCGGGCGGTCTCAGAGCGCGACACCATCAAATGCCCGAGCCAGGGCGAAAGCCGGTGGCCGGCGTAGTTCTTCATCGCCCGCATCTCGGTCGCGGTGCCGAGCGCGTCCGAGATGCGCTTGGCGGTGCGCTCGTCGTTGGTGGCGAAGCTCACGCGCACATGGCAATTGTCGAGGATCGCGTTGTTCGGCCCGTAAGCCTTCTCGATCTGGTTGAGGCTCTGGGCGATGAGGAAGCTCTGGATGCCGTAGCCGGCCATGAACGCCAGCGCGCTCTCGAAGAAGTCGAGTCGGCCGAGCGCCGGAAACTCGTCGAGCATCAACAGCAGCCGGTGGCGCGATTGCCGCGCCTTCAGGTCCTCAGTGAGCCGGCGCCCGATCTGGTTGAGGATGAGGCGAATGAGCGGCTTGGTGCGTGAGATGTCGCTGGGCGGCACGACGAGGTAGAGCGTGACCGGCAGCTCGCCCTCGACCAGATCCTTGATGCGCCATTCGCAGGTGCGCGTGACCTGCGCGACGACGGGATCGCGATAGAGGCCGAGGAACGACATGGCGGTCGAGAGCACGCCCGATCGCTCGTTGGCCGATTTGTTGAGCAGCTCGCGCGCGGCCGAGGCGACGACGGGATGGACGCCGGCCTCCCCCAAATGCGGCGTCGTCATCATCGCCCATAGCGTGCTCTCGATCGGGCGGCGGGGATCGGACAGGAAGGCGGCGACGCCCGCCAGCGTCTTGTCGGCCTCGGCGTAGAGGACATGGAGGATCGTGCCGACCAGTAGGGCATGGGAGGTCTTCTCCCAGTGGTTGCGCTTCTCCAGCGAACCTTCCGGGTCCACCAGCACGTCGGCGACGTTCTGCACGTCGCGCACTTCCCAGGCGCCCTTGCGGATTTCGAGCAGGGGGTTGTAGGCGGCCGACGCGCCGTTGGTCGGATCGAACAGCAGCACCCGCGCGTGCCGGGCGCGAAAGCCGGCGGTGAGCTGCCAATTCTCGCCCTTGATGTCATGCACGATCGCCGAGCCCGGCCAGGTGAGCAGCGTCGGCACGACCAGGCCGACGCCCTTGCCGCTCCGGGTCGGCGCGAAGCACAGCACATGCTCGGGGCCGTCGTGGCGCAGGTAGTCGCGCCCGAGCCGACCGAGCATGACGCCGCTGTCGCCCAGCAGCCCAGCGGCGGCGATCTCCCCGCGCGTCGCCCAGCGCGCCGAGCCATAGGTCTCGGCGTTCTTCAGCTCGCGCGCACGCCAGACCGACATGCCGATGGCGACGACGATCGCGGCGAACCCGCCCGACACAGCGATGAACGCGCCGGTCTGGAATATCTCCGGCGCGTAGGCGTCAAACGAAAACCACCACCAGAAGAAGGCCGGCGGCGGATAGATCGGCCAGTCGCCGAGCATGAACCAGGGCGCCCCAAGCTGGGGCTGATAGGCGAGCGCTGCGGCCGTCCATTGCGTCGCGGCCCAAATGGCTGCGAGCACGATCAGGAAGACCGTGAAGACCTGACCCCAAAGGATTTTGGTTGCCGACATGGCACCGAGGTCGATGCGTACCGGACATCAAATCAAGTCACTGTTATTGTTGAGGGAAGTCTAGCGTAGAAATACAGGGAGTAGCGTAGTTTAGTCTGCTATGTTTTCGACGGTGATCGATTGAACGGTCCCGTATGTCGCGCGCTATCAGAGCGGACAGATCGAGAACAAGGTGCTTTACCAACCAGAATGGGTATGATACCCGATCCAAGTTCGGGCATCATACCCGAACCGGAGAAAAATGGTGCGTCTAATCGGATCGCGGGATGTCCTGAAGCTGACCGGGCTTTCGGCTGATCAGCTGCGCGAATGGACCGTGCGGCGCAGGCTCATTCATCCGGACGTCCCGGCATCACGCCAGGGTCAGCAGGCTCAATTCGGCTGGCAGACAGTGCTGTTGCTCCGGCTCGCCGTCGTTATGCGCAGCCGGTTCCATGTCGAACTCCAAGTCCATCGCGACCTGCTGCTTCGCGCACGCGAGCTATTGAACGGCCGGTCCTTTCCGGGCCTGTGGAACCACCGGCTCGTTATCTTTGGACTCGATAGCTGTGCGCTGCTCGGTGGTAGCGATCCGTTGCCGGCCGACCAGGATGCAATCCTGCTTCGGCTCAACGCCCATCTTGAGGCGCTGTCGCAGGGCTTCGGCGTCTCCGAGCCGATCGCGCAACTCCCTCTCTTTCCGGCGGTGGGATTGCGCCGAAGCGAAGCGCCGGCTGACGCAGAGGGCGGCATCATGCTGCGCACTGCCGAAGGTGACGCGGCGTGACCGCGCTCGCCAGAATCGAAGCGGGACTGCGTGCGATCGGCTATCGACCGGAATCGCTCATCCACGACTATAGCTTCGCCGATGTGCTGTCGGAGGCGGGCGAGGAACAGTGCGTCGCACTTGCCGCGTTCACACAAGTTCCCGAATCCTATCGCTCGGCCGCCTTTGGCGTGATTACCGGCACGCACGATGCGGACGCCGTGCTACGCCGCCGGGCGCTCGGTGCGCCGATCTTGTTCTCGATCAGCCCTGAAGATGTCGGGGTCTGGCGGGTCGGCGCGGAAGGCAAGCCACGTCTGAGCGAACGGGTTCCGCTCGACCAGCTGGACGCGCTGTTCGAGCGCAATGCCGACAATTGGAACCCACACGCGGTTCACCGCGCCAAGTCGCTGGCCCAGACCCAGACGGCCTATCAGCTCGACTTCGTCGATCTGGGACTGATGCCGGCGATCGAACATGAGATCGAAGTGAAGCTCGATCGGCTGCTCGGCGAAGTCATTGCCCAACTGCTGTCCGGGATCGACGATCCGCAACGCGAAGAAGCGGTTTTCCGCACCACCTTCAGGCTCCTTGCCGCCAAAATCCTGATCGATCGCCAGCATCCTGACGCGACATCATGGACCCATGCGCCGGTGCGCGATGTGCTCGCCGGCATCGAGACCTATTATCATCTCGATCATATGCTGCGGCCCGCGGTCGATGCCCTTCCGTCGTCGGCCGTGGAGACTGCATGGACGACGCTTCGCGGCGCCATCACCTTCCGGAACATTTCGTCGGACAGTTTGGCATTCGTTTACGAAAACACGCTGGTGACGGCTGACACGCGCAAACGCTTCGGCACGCACTCTACCCCCAGACAAGTGGCTGAATATGTCGTTGGCCAACTCGATCTCGGCCGCTTCGATCTTGAGGACATAACGATCTACGAGCCGTTCGCTGGCGCGGGTATGTTCCTCGTCGCGGCACTGCGGCACCTGCGCGATCAGCTTCCCGATACGCTCACCGGCGAGGAGCGGCACGCTTTTCTCGTCAAGCGGATCAGCGGTGCGGAACTCGACAGCTTCGCCTGTGAAGTCGCGACGCTATCGCTGATCCTTGCTGATTACCCCAACGCAAATGGCTGGAAAATCGCATCCAAGGACTTGTTCGAGAAAGACGCGCTTCGAGCAGATGCCGCTGGCAAGCGCATCGTCCTGTGCAACCCACCCTGGGAGGACTTCGACAGCGAAGAGCGCCAGCGCTATCCCGAGATGGCGGCAAAGTCGTTCTCGAAGCCGATGGCGGTGCTGCGGACGCTCATCGAAGCCAAGCCCCAAGCGCTGGGTTTCGTTTTGCCGCAAGGCTTTCTCCGCCAGAAGCAATATGGCGAACTGCGCCAGCTGCTCGCTGACACATATGACCGGATCGAGCTGACATCGCTTCCTGACCGCATCTTTCAGCGTGCCGGGCTGGAGGCGGCCGTGATCATCGCCACCGGCCAGCGCGACGCTGATGCGAAGAATCTTCCGAGCCAGTTGCGCTCCGTCGAAGTCACCGACCGAGGCCGTCCGGATTTTCTCATGACGGGTAAGGTCACCACCGAGCGCCGCCGCACCAAGCTGGTATGTTCGGGGGACCTTTGGATTGGTGCGCTCGACGAGGTCTGGGAATATCTGGCGGACTATCCCGTGCTTGGTGGTCAAGCCGAAGTTCATCGCGGCCTTCAGTGGATCAGCCAGTCTGCCGGCTGGAGCGCAGTTCCTCGGGAGGGCTTTGCCAGAGGAATTTTCAAGCCCGCGGACTCGCTTCTTCAATTTAGTATCACCACGACCGGCTTCGTCGATATGCGCGAGGAATCCGCATATCGGTTCGGTCCACTCACGCGCGCCTGGGACAAACCCAAAATACTGGTCAACGTGGCGCGCCGGTCGCGTGGCCCCTGGCGGCTGGATGGCGCGCTAGACGCGAGCGGGCTCGTGCCGTCGCAGGCGTTCTTTGGCATCTGGCCGACCACATCAGACCTGCCAGTGGAAGCGATCGAAGCGCTGATCAACAGCCCGCTGGCGAGCGCCTTCGTCCTCGAGCGGGCCTCGAACCAGCATCTCACCAATGTTGTTATGAAGCAGCTGCCGTTGCCAAAGCGGGGCGCGCTTGGTGACGTGGTCGCCGCAGTGTGGCGCTACCGCGACGCGCTTGGCGCCGCCGCAGCCCATGCGCTACGCACGCCCGAGATCGACGAGCGGTTGGAAGGGTTGCTGATCGATATCGACGCGCAGCTCTTGAAGGCCTTCGATCTGCCTCCTCGTCTGGAGCGACGATTGCTCGAAGCGTTTCGTGGACATGAAGCTGAACGGCGTGTCGCACATACCTTCAAGGGCTGGTTCCCAGAGGACTTTACCGCCTACCTCCCGCTGCACGAATATGTCGGCCCGCTGCTACGCGAAAACACTGGCGCCTGGGCGCTCGAAGTCTTCACGCCGGCACCGGAGCACGAGGTTGAGCGGCTCAGGCGCTACGTCCAGTAGCGGATGGACACCTATCTGCTCGATACGAACCTTGTGTCCGTGCTCTATGACGCGCGGAGGCCCAATCATATCGCCGTCCGCCAGGCAGTCGCCGACTTACCGGCGCAAGCCGCGCAGCTCGTATCGGTAGTAACGGTCGGCGAGCTCAGGTTCGGGTTAGCGCTCGCGCGCGCCGCAAGCCAGCCGCTCACGCACATTGAAGCGTGCCTCGTCAGCACCGAGGCACACCCGTTGGCCGAAGTCACACGGCACACGGCAGATGCCTTCGCGACCGTTAAATCGAGCGTCGCGCTGGCGCGGATCGACATCAGGCGCCGTATTCCACGCTGGGTCGAGGCCTGGACCGATCGTGTGAGCGGCCAGCTTCTGCAGATCGATGAGAATGATCTCTGGATTGCGGCACAAGCGCTTGAACGAAACTATGTCGTCGTCACCTCCGACCGGGATTTCACTCAAGTGATTGCGCCGGTGGTTCCGGACCTTCGCGTTCTTCTCGTCTGAGCGACTCCTTCTTTTGCTTCAGCTCGCTCTCGGCCCCAAACCCTTCCGCTAAAGGCCCAGCCCTCGGCCGCGCCCGAACGACCAATCTACCCCGCCGCCCGTACGCATGACGCCGGAGATGTGCTTGCCGATCTGGCGGTCGAGCGAGGGCGACCAGGGCACGAGCTGGAAGCTCAGGCCATTGTCGATCATGGCGAAGCGCCCCGAGGCGAGCGTGATCCGCTGGCGCACCGTGCCCGCGACATACTCCCCGGCCTTGGACGGCGCGTGCGGCTGGCCGATCTCGGCCGACAAGTCCTTGGCGGCCGCGTCCAGCTCGCGGCGGCGGAGCGTGTCGAGCAGGTTGCGCGCGAAGATGATCCGCTGTCCCTGCCGCCGCGCGAGCCCCTCGTCGGCGAGATGCTCGGCGCGGGCCTCCATCGCGGCGCGCACTTCGGTCCCGAACCCGCCGCCGAGATCATGGCCGTCGCCTGACAGGTTGCGCCGGTCGAGCCAGGTCGCACCCGGCGCGCGGACCTGCGCCTCAAGGTCCATGTCGGAGCGCACGGCCAGCGCCACCCGCTGCCGGCCTTTCCGGTCCTCGAAGCGGCGCAGCTCGACGATCGCGCCGGGCCGGCAATCGCCGGTCGCCTCGATGTCGGGAAGCTGGACATGGTGGGTGCGGCCGTCGATCCCGTCCACGATCGCATAGGCTTTGCCGGTCAGCTCGTCATGCAGGCCGCGATCGACCAGCCGGCCGATAACGGGCTGAGCGGGATCGGCGTCGAGGACATAGCTGCCGGCGCCCCGGTCGATGCCGCGGTCGCTCATCGCCTTGTGCATTCGCTTGATGATGTCGTCGCGCTCGCCGAGTTCGCGCAGCGCCGCCTGGGCATCGCCGGCCAACGTCCACTGGCCGGGCGCGATCTCGCTGGCGAGGCCGAGCCGCTCCAGCTTGCGCAGCCGTCCCATCCTCAGCACATGGTCGCCGTCCGGCCGGACGCTGGGCTCGGGCGCCATGTCGATCAGGCCGTTGCGCTGCATGGTCCGCGACAGGTCGCGGTCGATCTCGGTCCAGCGCTCGGCTTCGATCTGCCGCTCCAGCGATTGCCGGATTTCAAGGTCGGTGCGCGGGCCGAGTTCTTGGGTGACGATCTCGCGCGCCTGCGCCCGCATCCCTTCGCGGATATAGTCGCGCGAGATGATGAGGTTCTGCCCGTCCTCGCCGACGCCCCGCACTATGATGTGGATGTGGGGATTGTCGGTGTTCCAGTGCTCGACGGCCCGCCAGTCCAGGCGGGTGCCGAGATCCTTTTCCATGCGGGTCATCAGCTCGCGGGTGAAACCCTTGAGGTCGCGCATCTGCTCGGCATCCTCGGGCGAGACGATGAACCGGAAATGATGCCGGTCGTCCTCGCAGCGGGCGGCGAACTCGTTGCGGTCGAGGCCGTCTGCGTCGGCGCCGAACAGCACGCCCCGCTCGCCGTCGCGGGTGACGCCATCGCGTTGCAGGTAGTTGAGATGAGCCGCGAGCGAGGCGCGGCCGCCATGCCGGACCACGCGCGCCTTGACGATGACCTGGCGCGATCGGTGGCCGAGCCGATGGGTCGCGCGGACGCTCGCCACGCGGCCCCGACCGAAGGTCGAGCGGCCCGGCGCGACGATCTGGCCGCGGCGCGAGACATGGCCGCCGGCCCGCTGCGCGGCGGCGAGCGCTTGGACGATGATCGGCAGCGCCCGCTGGCTACCGCGCGAGCGGATACGGCCTGGCCGGAGGCGGAAATCGTCGTCGCGGCTCATGCCGGGACAGGCCGCAATGTGCGGCAAACCCTGCGCGCTGCTGGTTTCCAGCCAGCGCCGCACAGTGCGGGATTTCCGCACACATTGCGCAGCAATGCCCGAAAGCCTTGAGAATCAAGGCCACAACCGAGGCGCAGGGGCTCCGCACATTGCCGCCCTTTATCTTGCCCTCGACCTTCCCCCTTCAGAAAGACAGCCCTGCTCCCTTCCGGCGCTGCGAAAGCCTGCGCCGAAACCCGCCAGAGCGCGCGAAAGCCGCTCACGGCGGAGGCCGCCCGGAAAGCGGGACGAACAGGCCGTTGGAGGGAGACGCGGCATCGGCCATGACAAGCCCGGCGCGGTCGTCGGCCGGCCCTTCCGGCGGCACCTGGGATACCGTGCGATCGGCGGATCGCGGCGCAGGCGAAACCGCGCCCGGCCGCACCGCGAACAGCGCAGCGCGGCGCCAAGCGAAGGGATCGGGCAGCGGCGCGGCGGCAAGCCGAGTGTCGTCCGAACCACCGGTGATCGACGCCAGCTTTGCGAGATAGGCGCGGGTCTCGACGGGCAGCGGACGACCGCGCGACAGATATTCGTCGTAGCGGCCCGGCCCCGCGTTATAGGCTGCCAGCATCGCCGTCGCGTTGCCGTAGCGGTCGTGCATCGCGCGCAGATAGGCCGCGCCCGCCATGATGTTGTCGCGCACGTCGTAGGGGTCAGCCCCAAGCCCATAGCGTGCGCGCAGGCTGGCCCATGTCGCGGGCATGATCTGCATCAGGCCCATCGCTCCGGCCGACGAAACGGCGCGGACATCGCCGTTGCTCTCGACGCGCATGACCGCCCATATCCAGCGTTCGGGGATTCCGAAGCGCCCTGCTGCGTCGGCGACATGGGCGGCATAGGGATGGCGCGCGGCCGCTCTCTCGGCGGGCGCGTCCTGCGCCCGCGCGGCGACGGGCGCAGCGCTCGGTGCGAGCAGCAGCAGGACCGCGAGCAAGGCGGCCGACACGCCCCGGCTCCGCCGCCAGCCTGCCAGCGTGCTCGCTCCGGTAAAGGGTGCGCGCGAAGCGCCGGCCGAGGGCCGCCCTTGACCTTCGCTGCGCGCGCCGGCCGGCCTGCGACCGAGCGGGACGGAGGGATGAGGCGGTCTTTCCGCGAACAGAGGGATGATCGGGGAAGGCACTGATCAGCTCCGATCGTCGCGGGGCCGGGGGCGTTTCCACGACAGCCTGAACGTCCGTCCATCATCATCGGCACGGAACAGCACCGGCCGGAACGCCGCCGGGAACAGCGGGCTGTCGATCTCCAACGCGATATAGTCGCCGGCACGTTCGCCGACCCGTTTCCACGCGCCGCCGACCTCGGGGCCATCCTCGTCGTCGAGGTGGACGCGGTAGTCGGGCGCATTTTCGGCGTCGCTCGGATCGAGCGCGACAAGCACGATCGCCTCGTTGATACCGAATAGTCGGACGCGGCCGGCATAGCCGTCGGCGGTGGATTCAAAGATATTGGTTTGCATGGCCGATCTCCTTGGCTTCGGGGGTGGAAGGCGATGGGGACGGCGCGCGCAGATAGAGCGGCGTCGCGCGTCCGATGACGGCGGAAGCCGGCAGCGGGCCGAAGTAGCGGCCGTCCAGACTGTCGGGATGGGCGGGATTGAGCAGCAGCAGCTCGCCCGATCGCAGCGTGCGGCACCCCTGCCAGACCGGAAGCGGACGGCCCTGGCCATCACGCGCGCGGGCGATGGCGACGCGCCGGCCATCGACGCTCACCGCATCGCCGATCCGGCATGTCCGCTGCCCGGCTTTAGCCGCGACATGCTTCAAGAGCGGCACACCCTCGGGCAGATAGCCGCGCGTCGAAAGCCAATGCGCCAGCCGTTCGGGCGGCGCGACGGCGACCAGCGCGCCGATGGCGGGATCGCGGTCGGGATGGATGCGGTAGAGGCCGATGGGCGCGCTGGCGCTGGCGTTCCAGATGGCGCGCGGGAGCGGATTGGCGACGGCGATAGCGACGAACGCCGCGGCGAAGGCGGATGCGGCGATGGCCGTCGCCATGACGTAGCGGCGGCGTGTCATCCCTCGATCTCCCGGCGCTTGAGCCAGGCGTGATGGCGCTCGATCGTGTAGAGGCGCGACGGCTGGCCGACGGCGATGCGGTTGTGGACGTGGCGCCAATGGTCGGCCGCCGCGTCGCAGGGATCGACGCCGGCCGCCTCCACCGCGTCGATCGCCGCGAGCACTTGTTGGACCTTGGGCCAGCCTTCGATCTTGAGCAGGATGTCCCCGCCCGGCCGCACGAACGGCAACGTCGTGTAGGCTTCGTTGGCCGCGACCGCGCGCACCACGTCGATGCGCGAGACGATCGTGCCGAAGTCGTTCGACGCCCAGCGGACGAAGGCGAAGACGGCGCCCGGTCGGAAGCCGACCACGCGGGTTCGGCGGGTCAGGATGCGGTCCTGGGCGACGCGGCCGAAGCGTATCCAGTGCTCCAGCTTCTTCTCGATCCAGGTCAGCTCGACATGGGTGAGGCCGTCGCGGGCGAGCGCGCTGAACGCGCCGCCGCCGCGCACGGCGGGGGGCTGATCGTCGATCATGGGAGGTCTCCGGGGATGAGGCTCGCGACGGGGGCGGTGCGAGGGCGGCGACCTGGCCGCTGCGCGAGCGTCGAGCCGGCGAGCAAGGCCGCGCTGTCCACAGCCGCGCGCGCCGTTAGCAAGAATCCGAAGGATTCTTTTCTATTAGCACCGTTAGAAGTGGTGCGATTCCGCGAGGATTTCTGCGGGTTTGCGAGGCCCGCGCGTTCTCGAAAGTCCGTGTCCGGCGTTCTTGATCGTCCGAATCCGGCTGTTCCCGATAGTCCGAACCTCATGGCCAGTTCTCCACAGGCTTGAGGCCGACGCGGCGCATGGCGGCGTCGAACGGATCGACGGGGACGGGAGCGAAGTTCAGCCGGTCGCGGCCGAGCGCATGTTCGAGCGTGAGGACGTAGCCGGGGAGCGGCTGGCGCGCGACGATGGCGCGCAGCTCGAACGCGAACCGGCGCAGCGGCGAGAGCACGCCGGATTTGAGGTAAAGGTGCGGAACGTCGAAGCTCCAGCCGCCGCTCTGCCGTCCGCCATGCTTGCGCACGATGCGGTAGAGCCAGCGTTCGAGGCCGCCCGTCAGGTCGAAATAGGCGCGGTCGATGGTCAGCACGAGCGCGCGGTCGAGCACGCCGGCATAGAACCAATCGGGCAGGATCAGCTCGATCCCGAGCGCACGGCCGTTGCCGTCCGCCAGCTCGCGCCATTCGTTGATCCACGAGAAACGATGGCGGCGGCGCTGGTGCTGCTGCCGGATCGAGGTGGCGACGGTGGTGGATTGCAGGCGGTCGAGCGCGGCCTTCAGCCGCTCGTAGCTCGCCTTGCCGGTGCCGCGCCGGGTGAACGCCAGTATCTCGTGCGGCGTCGTCACCATAAGGCGCGAGGTCGGCCGTCCGGCGTCGCGCGCCTCGATGAGCTGGCTCGCCGCCCATATCAGCACGTCGGCGTCCCAAATAGTCGCCATGCCATGCTCGGGCACGGCCTCGACCGAGATCCACGTCGCGCCCATGCGGAAGTCGATGGGCGCGGTGCGGCGGGATTTGGCGAGGCTGAAGAACGGCCAGGCCATCAAGTCCTGCGCGTCGCGGGCCGCAAGGTCGCCGGGGACCGAGCGGAACAGCTCAAGCTGCGTGCGCTCGGCGCTGGACCGGCCGGAGAGGGAGCGTGCAGTGGGCATCGGCGCTCAGCGGCGCACGCAATCGGTGGGGAGGCGCTTGGCGGGATAGACGACGCCGTTGCCCGGATCGGAGGTCGAGCGGCGGGTGCCGAGCGCGGCCCAGGAGTCGAGGTCGTCGATCGCATAGACGATCCGGCCGCCGAGCCTGCGGAACACCGGGCCGGTGCCGTAGCAGCGGTGCTTCTCCAGCGTGCGGGCCGAGAGACCGAGATGGATCGCCGCGTCGGGCGTCTTGAGATAGCGTGGCGTTGTGGCGGCGACAGGCTCGGCCATGATGATCCTCCTGATGATGGCCGGCCCCGAAAAAGGGGTCCGGCGGACAGGAGGTGATCCTGGCGAAATGACCCCGGCGCGGAGAAGGGACAGCGCCGAGGGGAGCGGCAATGTCCCCTGTCAGCCGCCGCGCAGCAGGCGGAGATAGCCGCCGTCCCGCAGCTCGACGGCTTCGGCCAGCCAGCGGCGGACGCGCTTGCGCTCCTTGCTTTCAACCCATTCGGCGGCGCTGTAGCGGCGGACCCTGCGATGGATCAGCGAGGCGGCCAGCTCGCGTTGAGTGGCGCCTGCCTGGTGGCCGTCGAGCACTTGCAGCAAGGTGACGAGGTGCAGGCGCCGGAAGGGCGGCGGGCGCCACGCTGGCGGGCCGGCCGCCATGCCGTTGAGGCGGCGGCACAGGCGCTCGACCGACGCGAGGCGTGCGAAGGGGTTAGGTCCGATCGGCAGCATCACGGCCATCGGTCCGTGACACGGACCGCACATGCAAAGATGCTCGTCGCCATCGGGATCGGCGAGGATGATATGAAGGAAGTCGCCCATCCTGATCCGCGCGCGAACGTCGCCGAGCGCTCGCATGTCGAGAGGTTGCGCGCCGATTCCGGCAAGCGCGGGCGCGAGGACGATGCTGGCCGGCGACAGGTCTGGGCGCGCGACCGCCAGCTTGCGGTCGAAGGCCGAGCCGGGGGCGGCGTGGTAGCTGATGCCCCAGCGCTGCACGAGGTTGGCGGTCGCATTGTCGGCGGAGATCGTGCCGCGTTTCACGCGGCCGAGCGCACGGCGGTAGTCGGAGCGATAGCGCACGTTGCGGCTGAGATAGCCGATGGCGATATCCGAATATTGCAGCGCGTCGTCCCCGGCCTCGTCCGGGGGCGCGCGCCAGTCCTTCTCAGGCGGCATCGAGACCCTCCCAAGCATGGCCCTCTGCGGAGCGCGTTGGAAGATTTTCTCAGTCGCGGGGGCATGGAGAAGCCCTGCCGAATGGGTGGGCGCATAGCCGATTCAAGTCAGCGATTTGGCCTGATTTCTGCGCTTTTGCGATGCTGACAGAATGGTCGTTATGAGCCAGATGGACGTAGATAATGGCGATATCCGGTCTCAGACATCCATCTCGCGCGCGCAAGATGGGAGTCGTAGACCAACTGGGCGCGTTCGGGTTCCCTCTCCGGGTCAATCCCGAAAATGATCCGCACGGCCTCGCGCCAATCGGCTTTTTCCGCTGCCGCGTCTAACAGTCGCCAGTAGGTGCGGTGATGGCGTTCGTCATACTCGGTGACGTGCGGCGCATCAGGCGCGCTGTCCTCGAAAGCAGTTATGGCCATTGCCTCGCTTCGCTTTCAGCAATTGCTCCCTGCGCCCGCAGATTGGCAGGCTATACACCATAATGGACCGAAGCAATTACACTGTCTTCGCTATGGCGGCACGATGCTGAGAGCATAATAAAGCGAACATCGACGCCCATTACTTCCTCGATTTCTCTGCCGCGCCGCGCACCAGCATGACGCCTTCGCCGCGTTCCGAATCAAGGAAGACGATGCCTGCGTCCTCCAGCGCCTTGACCACCTGATGGCGGGTATCTTCGCGCACGGGCAGGTTATTCTCGGATTCGAGACGTTTGAGCGCAGTCAACGCAACAAGGGCCTCGTCGGCAAGCATCTCCTGGGTCCAATTGAGAAGCGCGCGAGCGGCCCGCACCTGGCGGGAAGTGATCATACGCGATCACGTTCACGAGGCCGGGCCTATGCGCCATGAAAACGACTATTATAGTCGCCTTGGTATAAGGGGAACCGACAAACGCGAGCCGAGCGAACGTCCGGCGAGCGCGCCTTTTCCAGCGGCCGCGCGGACCATCGGGCCGCGCGGCCGCTGCCGATACGGGCATCCGAGTCGGCGGCGTTATGCCGGCGACAGGAAGCGAAGCCGCAGGGCCGGACGGTCCAGCCCTGCGGCAATGGGCGTCAACCTGTCTTGAGGCGTTGCATCCCTTCGGCCAGCGTCCAGAGCGCGCGGTTGAGCGTCACATTCTGGTCGATGCCGTTGATCGGTCGCGAACGGCTGCGACGGATATGGCCTTCGGCATTGCGCTTGCTGCCATGCAGCCCGCCCCGAATGATGTTCTCCTGTATCACGTTGAAGGTGGTCCACAGGCTGCTGTCCCGATCCTCGTGACGGCGCGGCTCGATGATCTGCTCGGGGGTAAGCGGGCTTTCATCATCGCCATAGCGGGCGACAAGGCTGACCTCGCCAAGCAAGCGCTGCTCATCTTCGGAAAGCCGAACCTCCTTCATCGTCTCGCTGGCGTCGATCAGCCGGGGGAAGTCCTCCGCCACGGTGTAAACGCCTTCGATGATGTCGTGCTGGATATTGCCCTTATGCGGCACGCGGACTTCCTCGAACCGCTCGCCCGCGATCATGCTGTTGGTGCAGACAAACCGCAGCATCCCGGCGAACATCTGATAGGCGCTAGTCCCGTCATGGCTGTTGACGATGATGACCTCGGCGGCCTCGGGCTTGCCGATGCCTCCGTCCCGGCGCAGCCGCAGCATATGCTTGGCGTGGCCGTGGCGGCTGCCGTCACGCGGGACCGACTGGACGGCGAAGAACGGGAACCATCCCTCTCGGCGCAGCCCCTCCACGATGTCGATGGTCGGGACATAGACATAGCGCTCCGAACGGCTGTCGTGCGCCTCGTTGGCGAAGATGGATGGGACGTGGCGATAGAGCGCCTCGTTGTCGAGCGGCTCGCGCCCGCTGATCTGATGGGCGTTGCGGCCGAACCGGGTGGCGAGGTGGTGGATGCTCATGGTCTTTCCTTCCGTGGGCTTGGGTTTCCGCGCAGCGGAGCGCCGCGCTGAAACCCTGCCCGTCGGCGAGACCGGGGGTGCAACCGGAGTGGGCGGCTTCGCGGGGAACCGGCTGCACGGAACGCGAAGCGTGGAGGAAGCTGGGCGGAAGCCGCTCCGAAGGGCGCTGGGGGCAGAGCCCCAAGCAACCGCGCCGCCCCGGCGACGCATGACGGGCCTGCGGCTCGCGGCGTTCGGGGGCGCGAGCGCGCAACGTCGCGCCGAGGAATGAACGGCGGCAGCCGTCGACTGCGAGGTTCTCAG
Source organism: Sphingomonas cannabina (assembly GCF_021391395.1). Taxonomy (NCBI): domain Bacteria; kingdom Pseudomonadati; phylum Pseudomonadota; class Alphaproteobacteria; order Sphingomonadales; family Sphingomonadaceae; genus Sphingomonas; species Sphingomonas cannabina. The sequence continues at coordinate 210,767 of NZ_CP090059.1, forward strand.
CGCCATCCGCCGGAAGCCGGCCGGGCTATACGATCACGCATGGCCCCCGGTCGCTTTTTCGGAGGCTGGAGAAGGTGCGCCCCGCCGTGTGGCGGGGCGCCGGTGGGATCAGTCGGACACCAGCTCGTAGTCGCCAGTGGTCTCGTTCTCGAACAGCCGGAGATAGACCGGCGTGCCGCCGGGAAGGGTCAGCTTGAACGAGACGTAATCGCGCTGCTCCTTGCTGGTCTTCTTCCAGGCGGCGCCGAACTCGATGCGCTCGTCGTCGGCCGCCACGATGCGGAAGTCGGGAGCCTTGTCATTGTCCTTGCCGTCGATCGGGCGAAGCTCGACCTGCTCGCGCGTGCCGAAGAAGCGGATTTCGCCGGTGTAGCCGCGATTGGTGGTGGTGAAGATGCCGCGGATCATATCGTCAGTCCTTTCTTGCCTCGGGACCACGCCATTGCGGCCTCGATGGCTGTCGACCGGACGGGGGACGACTGACCTGCACCCGAAGGGCGGAACGAAGTGGCTGGCGGTGGCGGACGGCTTTTTTGCTTCGCGATGCAAAGCCGGCAGGGCCGGCGGCGGAAAAAAGCCGTGCGACGCCGTTGCGGGGAGGCAGGCGGACCTCGGCCAGACAAGCCTTTTCAGAGGCCGTGTGGCGGCGTGCCGAGAGCAGATGCGGGGAAGACGACGTTGCGGCATCCCTGACGCCACCTCATGTCGCGCCAAGGCGAACCGATCACATCAGAGAAGCGTGCTTTGGAGAATGAGCAGGACGACGCAGTAATAAATGACGATCCCGGTGACATCGACCAGCGTGGCGACGAACGGCGCGGTCGCGCTCGCCGGATCGAAGCCCAAGCGCGTCTGGAGCATCCGATCAGCCACCGTCGGACTGGCCCATTCGGCCAGCGCTATTCGATGAAGGCGGCGAGGTTGCGCAGCGTCGATGCCATTCCGGCCTGGTGGTCGTCGGCGCTGATACCCGGCGGCACGTTCGCGCAGAGGATGGTGACGCGGGTGCCATCGGCAACGGGCGTCAGCGTCGTCGTCACCCGCATCGTTCCGGCGAAGGCAGGATCGTCGGAAGCGAACACCACATCTTCCACGATGCGCTCGTAGGGGAGCAGCTCGACGAACTGGCCGGCGAAGCGGTCCTCCCGTTCGGAGGACTTTCCGACCACGCCGGGCGCGGGATCGTCATAGATGAAGGCCATGCGATAGCCGCCGCCAGCGCGTGCGTCGAACGACTCGATGCGCGCGTGCATCCCCTTTGGCGGCCGCCAGGACGCCACCGATTCGGCGTCGGTCATGGCCCGGAAGATGTCGCGCGGCGGAGCCAGGATCGTGCGTGAGGCCGTGTCGATTCGCGCGCTGTCCGATGCTATCGCCATGCCGGATGATTAGCGGGAAGCGGGGCCAGCCGCCAACGCATCGCGAGCCGGGCCACGCCCGGCGAGCGCATTTTTCCTGAACGCCAGAGCGGCCGCGCCCGGACAAGAGCGCGGCCGCGAATTATCCGGCCTTCACGAAGGGAAAGGCCGGAACCGCTCGCGCGGTCCCGGCCCGTCACCTATTCGGCCGCAACCGCATAATGCGGCTGACCCTCGTCCTCCGGTTCCGGCGCGATGGCGTCCGCCTCGATCCCGGTCGGCTGCGCCACGGCGTCCGCGCCGTCCTGCGCTTCGGTGTCGGGGGCCTCCGCTTCGGACGGCTGCGCGTCCGCTGCGAAATCCTCCGCCTCCACCGCCTCGGGTTCACCCTCCGGCGCGCGCAACAGGACGGGAAGCCAGCCCGTCCCGGCGACAAGCTGCTCCGCCGCGTCGGCCATGTCCGCCTTCTTCATCGGCAGGATGCGCTCGGCTGCCTCGACCGAAACGGCCTCGCTGACGGCCTGCCCGATATGGGCCTTGGTGACGCGCCCGAAATAGCTGCGGGCGGTCGCGGTCCACGTCGCGGTCATGTCGAGGTCAACGGCCTTGGCCAGTCCGTCCGCCGCCTCGATGCGGGCGGTGGAACGCTCCCAAGGCACCTTCACCGCATTGACGGTGAGCGACACGCAATGCGCCAGAAGCTCGGTGCGGCTGTCGCCGTCCAGCGCCGCGAGAAACGGCCACAGGTCCGCCGTATCGTCGGGAAGCTGCGCGCCCCATTGATCGTGCCGCGCCGCGAGCGCTTCGCCCGCGCCGCTGTCCGCGATGCCCTCGGCATGGCTGGCGATGTCTTCGCTCTTGGCGGTGATGGCGAGGCAGGACTTGCCGAACCCATGATAGAACAGGTCCAGCACCAGCGCGTGGGTGAGGGCCACCATCGCCATGTCGGGCTGCGCGCCCAACGCGAGACGGAGGCCGAGCGTCCGGTGGGCCGTGAGGTCACGAACGAGGCTGTCCGAAATGGGCTTGCCCGCGTCGGCCTCGTCCACCTCTTCTTCCTCGTCGGCGTCCTCGTCGTCCTCCACGGCTTCGCCGTCCTCCGCGATGTCATCGCCCTCGTCCTCGGTGGCAACCTCGGGCTGCGGCTCGTCCTCGGCGCGGACATAGCCGCGCTCGATCTTCACCTCGCCATTGGAGCCGAGGGAGACGAACACGCCGCCACGCTCGATGATGGCGGGATCGTAGGCCGAGCGCTTGGCGCTGATCGCGTCGATCTCGTTGCTCAACGCCTGCGCCTTCACCGCCACGTCCTCGGGCATGTCCTCGTAGGAGTCATAGCCTTCGATCAGGGCGTCGTGTGCCGCCGCCGCCTCGGACAGCCGCGCCTCGTCCTCGTCGGACAGGCCAACAGGTTGCGGATAGTAGCGCCGCATCCCATGACCGTGCGGATAGTCGATACTCGCCTCGGCCCATTTCCAGCCCTCGGCCAATATCTCCCCGGCGATCTCGCGCAACCGCTCCACGGCAAGCGTGTCGAGCAAGCCCGCATACTCGAAGAAACCGCCGTCATCCTCGGTGAACAGGTCGCGAATGACATTGCCCCCGGCCTCGGCGTAGGCATCGGCGCCGATGAACACGGCCCGCCGGTCGCTCGCGGGCACGTTGCTCGCGGTGAGGTCGCGCCGGATGATCCACGGCTCCTTGTTCCACGACAGGTTATCGAAAACCTGCTCCTGACGGGCATGGTCGTCGGTGATGACGAACGCCGCCAACTGGTCGAGCGTCAACCCGTCCTGCCGATAGACGTCCATCAGCTTCGGGCTGACCGCGCCGAGCCGCAGCCGCCGCTTGACGATCTCGGGCGACACGCCGAACCGCGCGCCGATTTCCTCCGCGCCCCATCCCTTGTCGCGGGAAAGCTCGTGGAAGCGCTCGAACTGATCGGCCGGATGAAGCTGCTCCCGATTGTAGTTCTCATCCAAGCTCACCTCGGCCGGATCGTTCTCGGTGTCGAGCCAGCAGCGGACAAGGTGGTTCTTCCTGATCTCCTTGCGCTTGGCGCGCAGCAGATAGGCGAGCCTGCGCCCTTCGCCAGCGGTGACGAGATAGCAGCCGGTCGGCTTGCCGTTCTTCACCTCCGGCTCGACGACGAGGTTCTGATAAAGCCCCTTGGCCGCGACGGACGCGGCGAGCGCTGCAATGAACTCGTCGGTATGCGGCACCTTGCGGACGTTCTTCGGGGACTTCTTGAGCTTGTTCAGGGGGACGAACACGGTCTGACCGTCTTGCGCGCTCTGCTCGGTCGCCACGGTTTCGATGGTATTGGTCATTTCCTTACTCCTTGGGCTTAGGTTTCCGCGCAGCGGAAGCGCCGCGCTGAAACCCTGCCCGTCGGCGAGACCGGGGGTGCAAACGGAGGGACGGCTTCGCGGGGAACCGGCTGCACGGAGCGAAGCGGAGGAAGCTGGGCGGAAGACGTTCCGAAGTGCGCCAGGGGCGGAGTCCCAAGCTCCGCGCCGCTCGCGGCGCCACAAACGACGCACCCTTGCGGCGGACGGCCGGCGCGGCGGCGTGCGCGCGGGCCTGGGGGCCAGCCGTCGCCGCGCCCTCCGGCCAGAGCAAGTGTGCAAACGCGGGCAGATAAAAACGCGCGACCCCTGCGCGGCTTCAGCCGCCAGTGTGCGCTCCCTAGATCCCCGCGTGCTATCTGGGGCGTTGCGGGGTGTCCCCGCTCGAAGGGGTCCGGCGAGACCTGTCAGGGACTCGACGGTAGGGGAAGGCTTTCCCCCTCAAACCGTTTGGGATGAAGACGGAAACAGCACGATCCGCACGCTGGAAGCGCGTTGCGAAGGCTTCAGGCTGTGGCTAGAAATAAAGTGCCCCGGCGGTATGCAAAGCAGGGACCACCGGGGGATACGGGCTCCATGTAGTCGATCCTGGCGGAAAAATCGAGGAGCACGCGGCCCGCGTCATGGGATTGCAGCCGATTGGCCGCGACGGACCCCGTCAAGCGACGCCATACCTATTCTTGCCGTTGCATCGGTGCTTCCGGGAGAAAGATTGCAGCGCTAGGCATATGTGATGAGCAGCGCCTACTTAAACGCGATTCTGGCTAGGGAGGCCGTTGATACCAGCGCGTTCTCACCTGTTCGGCAGGTCCAGACAATAATCGCGCCTGTGCTTCAGCAATGGGCAAACCGTTTCTTACTGTCGATTTCTCCGAGCGGCTCGTTTGCCAAAGGCACGGCCAACCGAAGCGGCACTGACATCGACCTTTTCATTTCGCTGCACGAAGACACGCCCGAGACTTTGAAGGATATTTACGGCTCGCTCTTCAACGCCATTGCAGGCGCCGGCTATGTGCCAAAGCGGCAGAATGCGTCGATCAACGCGACGATCGGCGGCTTCGATGTCGATCTCGTCCCCGGCAAGCGGCAGTCCGCCTGGACGACGGATCACAGCCTCTACCGGCGCACGGCCGATACCTGGACGAAGACAAATGTGACGACACATATCAACACCGTCGTCATGGCGGGCCATCAGCGCGAGTCGCGGCTCCTGAAACTGTGGCGCAACCAGAAGCGGCTCGAATTCCCATCTTTCTATCTTGAGCTGACCGTGATCGCAGCCTTGAGCGGGAGGACATCGCCTGACTTGGCGGAGAATGTCGTGACGGTGCTGGAGTATCTCAGGGACAAGTTCACTGCAGCACGGGTGATCGATCCCGCCAATGGAAACAATGTCATATCGGATGATCTCACCGGCACGGAGAAGCAAGCGGTGCGGCGGTTGGCGGAAGCTGCGCTGGGCGGCAATTGGAGCGGCTTCGTGCAATGACCGAATGGTCCCTCAAAACTTTGCTGCAAAGCCTGCACGACGAGATCGAAGCGAAGCTGGGCATCGCGCGCGGCAGCTTCGGTCACGGCGGAACGAAGGGTGACGCCAGCGAAGCTGTGTGGCTGGAGCTATTGCAGGGCTATTTGCCCGAACGGTATCGCGCTGCCGGCGCACATGTGGTCGACAGCAAGGGCGCCTTCAGCCACCAGATCGATATCGTCATCTTCGATCGCCAATATTCGCCCTTTATCTTCAATTTCAAAGATCAGTTCATCGTACCGGCAGAGAGCGTCTATGCTGTGTTCGAGACCAAGCAGGCGATCAATGCGCAGCATGTCGCCTATGCGGCGGACAAGGTGGCCAGCGTTCGCGCACTCCATCGGACGAGCCTGCCGATACCGCACGCGGGCGGCATCTACGATCCGCGACCATTGCCGGCCATTATCGGCGGACTGCTCACGTTCGAGAGCGAATGGAATCCACCGCTCGGCCAGCCGCTGACCGATGCGCTCGCAGCGCTCGATGGGCAGCACCGCCTCGATATCGGATGCGTCGCAGCGCACGGAGTGTTCGGCTGCGACACGGACGGTTGCTCGCAGGCGCAGGTCGGCGTGCGAGCGGCGACGCGGTTCCTGCTCGACCTCATCTCCCGCCTTCAGGCGAGCGCGACCGTCCCGATGATCGACGTGGGCGCTTATGCCGCTTGGCTCGACTGACCGCTAAGCCGCCGGGATCGGGACCGCGATCTGATTGGCGATGGCGGTATAGAGGTCGATGTCGGCCTCGGGCGCGCGGATCGACACACACAATGCGTAGCGGGCGGAACGATCCCAGCGCTGGAGCGAAGGCTTCTCCTTCCACCATCCGCTGACGGGGAAGACTCCGATCGCGTCGCGCTCGGCGAGGGCGGCCGCGCTGCCACGCCAAATGTCGCTATGGATCGAACCGCGGTCACGGATCGTACCCAGAACCCAGGAGTCACCGCCCGCGGCAGCGCCGACAGCGCCAGCCTCTTCGTCCTGAGCCGCCTTGTTGATCCGCTGCCGGAACGCTTCCAAGCCTTCGAGCGACCGCTTCACCGCAAAGCGGAGATTGTGCGAAGCGTAGCGGTGGCGCCGCGTCCAGCCCCGTTCACCGGGATTGGGCTCAACGAAATAGGACAGGGTGATCCGCAGCTCCACATCGAGATCGCCAAGCGCAGCCAGTTCGGCGCGCGGCCAGGGCAGTCGATGCAGATTCATATCGCGTGTTTTGATCGTCGAGCCGTCCTTGCGGAATGGCAACAGGGCGTCCTCGACCATCAAAGTCGCGTCGTTGGACGCGCTCATCAGCGCCCGGCCAAGGTCAGGCACGCCCCAGCCGTAGCGGCGTAGCATGGCCAGCTTCTGAGCTTGCGAGCCGGCCGCGTCGAAGCGCTGGCGCATCGCCGGCGTCCATTCGGCGGAATGGACAATGAGCGCGCGCACCGTTTCCGGCCAGAGTGTCGGACGGGCTGCGATAACGCCGGCGGCGAGGTTCGCGCCGAGCGCGGCAGCGCCGCTAGTGTCGCCGAACGCTTCGAACAGGCGCATGTTGGGACGATAGTGGGTCGTGAGGAGTTGGAGGTCGTCGATCGCCGAGGCCGGGTTGGCACCGTCATGCGCGAAGTTGCCGCCTTCGAACACGACATCCGGACGGATCGGCCATTGCCGATCCCAGATGGCCGACGTTCGGCTTGCCGGCGAGAGGTCGCCGGCCGGGGCGACGGGCGTCCATCCGTCATAGTCGGGATGGGTGATCGTGATCTTGTCGGTGCTGGCCCCGACGACGAGCGGATTCCAAGCCTGCGCCGGGCTTTCGACCTCTTCGAGGTCGTTGCGGTCAGGATAGTCGGCCGGATTGATGTCGCCGCGAAGATTGCCCGCCGCTAGGACCATCAGGCGTCGCCTGTCACCGCCGCCATAGCAGAGCTGATCCATTGACGAGGACCAGGAGGACGGCCGGCCCCGGCGCAAGCCGACGTCGCTGGTCACGGCCATGCAGAACACGCGCCGGCGACGGGGAGCATGGTCTTCGGCACGAGCGATACCGGTGGCCGTGATCGCTCCGTAAAGTCGCGGCTCGTTCTGCCCGGTTGGCGGCAGGATCTTCACCGTTTCGAGGCGATGACCAAGTGCGACCGGCTCGCCGTGGGAAAGCGCCGCTTCGAGATCGCCATAAAGCGCGACGCCAGCCATCGACGTGCCGTGACCATTCCAGAAGGCGCTGTCGCCGACGCCCCAGTCACCGTCGTAGCTATGCTGATCGGCAGGATCGAGGCCCGGCGCGAGCAGGGGGTGGGCCTGGGTCGCTCCGCTGTCCAGTATGCAGACTGCCGGTGCCAAGGGGGGCGGCGGTGCGATCCGATCAGCCAAGTCGTTCGCCCAAGCGGCCTGATCGACCGTGCGCATTTCGAGAAAGAGGGATGGAGTGTCCTTGGCGAGACGCAGTTCAGCCACGGCGTCGGAATTGCGTATCAGCCGATCCATCGTCGCTTCATCGGCGAGCGCCAACGCGACATCGCGCTCGGGAAAGCTGATGACGTGCTCCTTGATCGCGACATCGAGCTTGGCGGCGACAGACTGGAAGATCGCGAGACCGCCATCCCGAAGCCAGACTTCCCACCACACCTGACGGCCGTCGGCGGGAAAGTGCTGCGCTTCATCGGTAAATAGCGAGCGTGCGACCGCGACCCTGATGTCGTCGATCCGAGCGATCAGGGCCTCGTTCTTGGGCTTGCCGGTGCGCGTCTCCTCATCGCGATAGGCTTCGATCTTCTTGACGAAGAAATCGGCAGCAGCTTCCGGAACGAATACAGTGGCCGAGACCATCTCGTCGCCCTCCGCCGTAGGTCGAACCGCTACCAGCTCGATAGCCTTGGGCTTATTCTCCAAGGCTTCGACTGCGGCGCGCTCGGCTACGGGGATATCGAACTCCAGATAGAAGCCTGGCTTGCCCTCGGCGACGCCGTCTTCCCGCTCTGCGAGCCGTTGGCGGCCGGCGGCGAGCGCCGTTCCGATTGCCTGTTCCAACCGTGCAGCGTGCGCGGCACGCGCCCGCGCCGGAGGGAGGCCGCTGATGACCAGGCGGGGTGACGTGTACGCCTCGCTTTGGCCGCCGCCTTCGACGTGGAAATGGGGGCGGTCGCGGGGAGGTACAGCCATCGGGCCTCGTTGCTTAGAGGATGGCCGCGCGCCGCTCCGTCAGAGCGGTCAGCAGCGTCGCGGTCGTCACGCCATCGTGGCCATCCAGCACCGCGACTTTTGCCGCCTCGTCGGCAGCTCTGGCGACTTCGGCTTGGGAGAGATGGGCGGCGGATTCGAGAACAGGCGCCCATTCGATCGGCTTGAGATCGAAGGTCGCGAGCCGGGCTTCGAGGATGCCCTGCACAACCGAGGGATCAGGAAGATCGTAGCTGATGACATCGTCGAACCGTCGATAGAGCGCCTTGTCGAGCAATTCGGGGTGATTGGTCGCGGCAACGATGAGGCTCGGGCCATCGTCATTTTCGAGAAACTGGAGGAAGGAATTGAGCACCCGGCGAATTTCCCCAACGTCGTTCGGCCCGGCCCGTTGCGCGCCGATCGCGTCGAACTCGTCGAAGAAGTATACACCGCGCTGCATGGCAACGGCGTCGAAGACAAGCCGAAGCCGTGTGGCGGTCTCGCCCATGAGCTTGCCGATCAATCCATCGTAAAGAACCGTGAAAAGGGGCAGCTTCAACTCACCGGCCAAGGCGGCGGCGGTCATTGTCTTGCCTGCGCCAGGAGGGCCGACAAGCAAGAGCTTGCGGCGCGGGGCGAGCCCCCGCGCGCGGAGCCGCTCCTGCTGGCGCTGTTCCCGAAGGACGCGCGCAAGCCGCTCATCAAGTTCGGGCTTGAGCACCATGCTGGACAGCCGGACATCGGAATAGCGGGCTTCCAGAAGCCCTGCGAGTTCGCCCTTCGGCTGCGCCAACGGCACGGGGCCGGCTCCGCGCCGCGCCACCGTCGCGCTTTTGCCCTTGGCGGCATCGACCAACTCGCGCAGTTCCTGCGCGAGCTTCCCATGACCCTGCCTCGCCTCGTGCGCGGCTAGTTGCGTCGCCACGGAGAGGAAGCGGTCCTCATCCCCGTCTATATGGCTTTGCAGCAGTGCAACGATGTGGCGCGCGGTTGTCATAGGTCAGTTCAATGTTCCGGCCTCGGGTTGGAGAACTTTTCGGGAATCTAGCGTCGGTGATTCGCTGTGTAACGCGAATTCGTACAAGGGGTCGTTACTGCCCTCTCTGCCCTTCGCCAACACAGCATTTAGCCGGCGTCGATGGTCCGCTTGGCCGGCCGCAATCCGCGGGGTCTCGATTGCCGATGACCATGCGTTTCATCCAGCCCGGAATTAGGACGCCCCCATCGGATCATCACAGCCGCGAAAGGGCGTGGTGAGTTCGGTTCGACAAGTTTTCCGCGGAAATGCAGGGGCTTCGCGTCGCGCCGCCGCCAGCGTGGTGAGTTTTGGACTTCGAGAGGCGGCGCACCAAGGCTGCTGCGACAGTCTTAACTCACTGATTTCATTGGGAGTTTTGGCGCACCCAAGAGGATTCGAACCTCTGGCCTTCGCCTTCGGAGGGCGACGCTCTATCCAGCTGAGCTATGGGTGCGTATGGCTTGGAGCCGTAAGATTTGCGCCGGGGTAGGTCAATCCGCGATCGAATCCGACAGTCCGAGCGCGGTGAGAATTTGGTGAGTTTTTTCGTCCGTCCTTTCTTCCGTCCTCCTAAACCCTCGTAAATACTGTATAAAATCGCTGCTCTCGCGTTGGACGCGAGCCTTCGGAGGGCAGCGCTCTATCCAGCTGAGCTACGGGTGCCGGCGGAGGCTCACCTAGCAGGCGCCCGCGGGGTACGCCAGCCCCTCGCGTTCAGCGGGTCGCCTTGACCAGCTCGACGGGCTGAAACTGGCCGAGCCCGCAGCTTGCTCCGCGCGTGATGCCGGGGCCGGTGAGGACGGTGATGATGTCCGTCGAGCAGAGCTGTGAGGTCGACACCCGGTAGCTGAAGCGCCGCTCGAAGCCGAGCTGCGGGCAGGCGCCGTCGAGCGTGGTGCGGTAGACCTTGTTGCTCCGGGTCACGAAGTCGATCACCTCGTCGCTCTGGACGCGGCTCTCGCGGATGTCGTTCACCCGGATGCAGTCGACCGGCTTGCCGATGGGCTTGGCCGCGGGGACCGGCTTGTCGCGGCCGAGCGCGGGGCCGGCGATGGCAAGGATGGCGAGCGCGAACACGGCGCTTCTCATCACGGCTCTCCTTTAGCCGCGGCGGATGATGTCTTGCGGGCCGTCGGCGGCGGGGTCTTGGGCTGGTAGGGGCAGAGGTCGGCGACGATGCAGCGCCAGCACTCGGGCACCCTGGCCTTGCACGTGTATCGGCCGTGCAGGATTAACCAGTGATGAGCGTGGATGCGGAACGGCTGCGGCACGGTCTTCTCGAGCTTGTGCTCGACCGCGAGCGGGTCCTTGCCGGGGGCTAGGCGGGTACGGTTGCACACGCGGAAGATGTGGGTGTCGACCGCGAAGGTCTCCTGCCCGTAGGCCGAGTTCAGGACCACGTTGGCGGTCTTGCGCCCGACTCCGGGCAGCTGCTCCAGCGCCTCGCGGTCGGCGGGGACCTTCCCGCCGTGGTCACGGATCAGCGCCTCGCTGAGCGCGATCACGTTCTTCGCCTTGGTGTTGTAGAAGTTGATCGTGCGAATGCGCTCGCGCAGCGTGTCGACACCGAGTGCGGCCATCTTCTCCGGCGTGTCGGCCTCGGCGAACAGCCGCCGCGTCGCTTTATTGACGCCGGCGTCGGTCATCTGTGCCGACAGCACCACTGCCACCAGCAAGGTGAAGGGATTGGTGTATTCGAGTTCGGTCTCCGGGTGCGGATTGTCGGCGGCAAGGCGCGCGAAGAACTCGACGACGTCCGCCTTGTTCAAAGCCCGAGCACCTCGGCCATGGTGTAGCGGCCCGCAGGCTGCCTCGCGAGCCACAGCGCGGCGGCGATCGCGCCGCGAGCGAAGATCGCCCGGCTGTCGGCACGGTGGACGAGCTCGATCCGCTCGCCCTCCCCGGCGAAGACGACGCTGTGGTCGCCGATTACCGATCCGCCGCGAAGGGAGGCGAAGCCGATCGTGCCCTCGCTTCGTGCGCCCGTGATGCCGGAGCGGTCGTAGACCGCCGCCTCGGCGAGCGTAGTGCCACGCCCTTCCGCCGCCGCGGCGCCGAGCAGCAGCCCGGTGCCGGACGGCGCGTCGACCTTGTGGCGGTGATGCATCTCGGCGATCTCGATGTCCCAGTCGGCCGCGCCCAGCCGCGCCGCCGCCTCCCGCACCAGCCGCGCGAGCAGGGTAACGCCGAGCGAGGTGTTGCCGGTCTGCAGCACCGCGATCTCCCGCGCCGCCTCGTCGATCGCGGCGTGGTGCGTCTCGGTGAGGCCGGTGGTGCCGATCACGATCGGCTTGCCGGCGGCGCGGGCGGCGGCGAGATGCGCCTCCACCGCGCGGGCACTGGAGAAGTCGACCAGCACGTCCGCCGCCTCGGCGACCAGCGCCGGATCGTCGGTGGCGTCGGCGCCGCCGGCATGGCGCGCACCCATCCCGGCGAGCTCCGCAGCGATCGCCTGGCCCATGCGGCCGAGGCTGCCGTAGATGCCGATCGCGGTCACTGTACGCCCCTCCCTTCGGTGAAAGTTGACCAGAAAAATTGACTAGATTGACTCACCCGATGATCGCGCCCGGCCCGGCGGGACGCGACCCGCATGGCCTGCGCATGGCCCCGCCTCTGGCACAGCTCGACCCGTGTAGGACAGCGGAATTTGTGATTGACGGTCCGATAACCTGTTAGTTATATAACCTATCTATGATAGAAACAGACGCGCTCGACCGTCGTTTCGCCGCGCTCGCCGATCCCACCCGACGCGCGATCCTGTCGCGGCTGGCGTTGGGCGAGGCGACCGTGGCGGAGCTCAGCCGCCCCTTCGTGATCAGCCAGCCGGCGATCTCGAAGCATCTCAAGGTGCTCGAGGAGGCGGGGCTGATCGCGACCGGCCAGGCGGCGCAGGCGCGTCCGCGCCGGCTCAACGCCCAGGCGCTGGCCGAGACCGTCGCCTGGGCCGATGGCGTGCGGCGGATGTGGGAGGAGCGGCTCGACCGGCTCGACGCGCTCCTCAGGAACCAGATGAAGGGAGACGACCATGCTGACCGTGACTAGCCCGGCGCCCGAAGCCGATAGCGACTTCGTCCTCGTCCGGCGGTTCGCCGCGCCGCGCGAGCTGGTATGGCGCGCCTGGACCGACCCGGCGATGCTCGCCCGGTGGATGGGTCCGGCGGGCTGCGCGGCGACGGTCGAGCATCACGACCTGCGCACCGGCGGCCATACGCTGATCCGGATGGAGATGGGCGAGATGACCCTGCGCGCGCGGCTCGGCTGGCGCGACGTCGAGCCGCCGGCGCTGCTCGCCTACGAGCATTCGGCGGGCGATGCCGACGGCAATGTAGTGCGAATGCCCTTCGACGGCGATTGGCCGCTCAGGCTGATGACCGTGGTCGAGTTCCACGACGAGGGCGCGGCGACCCGGCTCGAGCTGCGCTGGTGGCCGATCGACGCCAGTGACGCGGAGGCGGCCTATTTCGCCGGCCAGCATGATTCGATGCAGCAGGGCTGGGGCGGCAGCTTCGACAAGCTCGACCGAGTGCTCGCCCGCTGAAGCCGATGGCGGGCGCGGCGGCGAGGCGCTAAGCCCGCGGCCATGTCCGAGCTTCGCAACATCGTCGTGCTCACCGGCGCCGGCATCTCGGCGGAAAGCGGCCTCGCCACCTTCCGGGGGCCGGGCGGGCTGTGGGAAGGGCATCGCGTCGAGGACGTGTGCACGCCGGAGGCGCTGGCGCGCGATCCGGCACTGGTACATCGTTTCTACGATCTCAGGCGCGAGGCGCTGGAACGGGTCGAGCCCAATGCCGCGCACGAGGCCTTGGCGCGGCTCGATGCCGAATGGCCGGGCGAGCTGCTGATCGTCACGCAGAACGTCGACGACCTCCACGAGCGCGCCGGCGCCAAGCGGCTGCTGCACATGCACGGCGAGCTCAATTCGGCGCTGTGCGCGGCCTGCGGCGAGCGGCAGGCGTGGCGCGGATCGCTGCCGCCGGGCACGGATTGCGACGCCTGCGGGCGGTCGGCGCTGCGGCCCGACATCGTCTTCTTTGGCGAGATGCCCTATGAGATGGAGGCGATCGACCGCGCGCTCGCCCGCGCCGACCTGTTCGTGTCGATCGGCACCTCCGGCGCCGTCTACCCCGCGGCCGGTTTTGTCCGGACGGCGCGCTATCACGGTGCCGACACGCTGGAGCTCAACCTCGAGCCGTCCGAAGGCAGCGTCTACTTCGCGGAGAGCCGGATGGGACCGGCGGGCGTGCTGGTGCCGACGTGGGTGGATGAGGTGCTGGCGGATTAGCGTTCCGCCCGGTTCAGACCGAAAAAGTGTCGGTGCTCCTGCGAAGGCAGGAGCCCTGGCCGCAAGCGCCTACCCATGATCCAGGGCTCCTGCCTTCGCAGGAGCACGGTCTCCCAACAAGGAGGGCGGTGCTAGGCGGCCGCGTCCAGCGTCAGCGCCATGAACAGCGAGCACGGCGTCGGCTCGTAATAGGCGGGGATCCGGCGGAAGCCCATCGCCTCGTACATGGCGATCGCCGCGGTCATCGACGGCAGAGTGTCCAGCCGGAGCTCACGATAGCCGCGCTCGCGCGCTGCGCCGATCGCCGCCTCCGCCAGCGCGCGGCCGAGCCCGAGGCCGCGCGCGGCGGGGACGAGATAGAGGCGCTTCATCTCGCAGACGCCCTCCTCCGCCAGCGGCCGCACGCCGACGCAGCCGAGCGGTTCACCCCCGGCGTTGCGGGCGAGCAGCAGCGCTCCGCGCGGCGGCGCATAGCTGCCCGGCAGGCCGGTGAGCTCGGCGGCGAAGTTCTGGTAACCCAAGTCGACCGGCAAGGATGCCGCATAATCCTCGAACAGCCTTGCGACCGTTCGCAAGTCGTTGTCGCCGACCGCCGGTTCGATGCGAAAGCCGGTCACGACCGCGCCACCGCCTCCTCACCTGCCCGCGCCAGCACGCGCTCGGCCTGGAGCAGATGCGGCCGGTCGATCATCCTGCCGTCAAGGCTGAGCACGCCGGCGCCGGGATGCTCGGCGAACGCCTCCACCACGACGCGGGCGTGGGCGACCGCCTCGGCCGAGGGAGTGAAGGCAGCGTTGATCACCGGCACCTGCATCGGATGCAGCGCCATCATGCCGATGAAGCCGTCGCGCGCACCGCGGGCGGCATAGGCGGCGAGACCGTCGAGGTCACGAAACGCCGGATAGACCGTCTCGATCGGCGCCACCCCGGCGGCCGCGGCACCGAACAGGGTGAAGGCACGCGCCACCTCATAGGGCGGCGTGTAGCGGCCGTCCGCGTCACGGCTGGTCTCGGCGCCGATTGCGGCGGGCAGGTCCTCCGCTCCCCAGGTGAGCCCGGCGAGCCGCGCCGCCTGTGCGCCATAGGTGCCGAGCTGGAAGATCGCATTGGCGGTCTCGGTCGCGATCGGCAGGATCAGCGCGGTCTCGTTGCCGCGCCGCTCGAGCCGCGCGGCGAGATCGGCGACCGAGATCGCGCCCTCCGCCTTGGGCAGCACGATGCCGTCGGGGCTGAGCCGCGCCACCGCATCGAGGTCGAGGTCCGCCATCAGCGTGTCGAGCGGGTTGATGCGGACATAGGCCGGCACCGCGCGCGGTTCGCCGAGATAGGCCGCCACCGCCTCGCGCGCGGCGGTTTTGGATTCGAGCGCGACCGAATCCTCCAGGTCGAGGATCAGCGCATCGGCACCCGACGCGGCAGCCTTGGCGAAGCGCTCGGGCCGGTCGCCCGGCACGAACAGAAGCGAGCGGAGGCGGGTCATGGCGACCGGATTAGGAGCCTTGGCCGGCCGGGTCCACCCGCCCGTCAGCACACCTCCGCCGTGTTCATCGGCAGCGGCCCCGGCGGCACGCGGGCGGCGCTTTCGTAGAAGGGATCGGCGCCGAGGCGATGGCGGTCGCCATAGGCGGCGCGCAGCGCCTCGGCGAGCGGCGGGTCATAGGCGGCGAGGTCGGCGTCGGACAGGATACGGCGGCCGTCGAAGATCGCGATCTTGTTGGAATTGAACCAGAACTGGCTGCCCTCCGCCCAATATTCGTCGAGGCTGGTCGAGGCATATTCGTCCTTCCAGCGCCCGGCCTTCAGCGCCGCGGCATAGACGGTCTGGACACGGCCATAGAGCGCCGGATCGCGCTCGCGGATCGCCATCAGCACGTCGTGGGCGAATTCGTGGACGAAGATCGTCTCGCCGTAATAGCGCGAGCTCCGGAGGCCGAGCAGATCCTCGGTCGCGGCGCTGGTGAAGCGGCCGGCCATGCCGCGGGCGCGGGCATTCCAATATTGCGCGTCGGTGAGCCGGCCGATGCGCTCGTCGTAATGCTTGCGTTCGCAGCGGGTGAGGCGCGGATCGTTGCGTGCGGGTCGGGTCCAGTGGCGCTGCTCGGGCAGGTCGAGCGTGCCCTCGTCCTCGGCCATCACCGCGACGCGGAAGCCGTCACCGCGACGCGGAAGCCGTCGGCGGCGAGCTGCGCGGCGAGGTCGGGGCGGTGCGCGAGCATCTCGGCGATGATGTCGCGCGCGATCGCCAGCGCACGATCGGGGACCTTGGCGGAAGCGATCACCGGAATGCCGCCGGCGTCGAGATATTTGGCGTAGAAAGGATCGGCGCGAAGCGTTGCCGGGGGTGCCCCGACGCTCGGTGCGATTCCGTCGTTCCCATGCGCCGACACATCCATGGTCCAGGCGGCGGCAAGCAGGAACGCGGCGTGGAGCGATGCCTTCCGGAAGGCCATTGCTTTCAGCTGCCTTTCGCCCGGAACCGAGTCAAGCATCGCTCGTGGCGCGACGGGTTTCACGCCCTTCCATTTTGCTTCCGTTTCGCGGGGGCGATGCCTATATCCTAGGCATGGCAGATACCCCCCCGCAGAACGAATACGGCGCCGAATCCATCAAGGTGCTGAAGGGCCTCGACGCGGTGCGCAAGCGTCCCGGCATGTACATCGGCGACACCGACGACGGCTCGGGCCTCCACCACATGGTGTTCGAGGTCAGCGACAATGCGATCGACGAGGCGCTCGCCGGTCATTGCGACCGCATCTCGATCACGCTCAACCCGGACGGCTCGGTCTCGGTCGAGGACAACGGCCGTGGCATCCCGACCGGCATCCACCCGGAGGAGGGCGTCTCCGCCGCCGAGGTGATCATGACCCAGCTCCACGCGGGCGGGAAGTTCGAGAACACGTCCGACAGCAACGCCTATAAGGTGTCGGGCGGCCTGCACGGCGTCGGCGTTTCAGTGGTCAACGCGCTCAGCGAATGGCTCGATCTCACCATCTGGCGCGACGGCGAGGAGCATTACATGCGCTTCGCCCATGGCGATGCGGTGGCGCCGCTCAAGGTGATCGGTCCGGCGAATGGCAAGAAAGGGACGCGCGTCACTTTCCTCGCCAGCCCGGCGACCTTCAAGATCACCGAATACGACTTCGAGAAGCTGGAGCACCGCTATCGCGAGCTGGCGTTCCTCAACTCCGGCGTGCGCCTGTTCCTCAAGGACGCGCGGCACGAGGAGCCGAAGGAGGTCGAGCTCTATTACGAGGGCGGCATCGCCGCGTTCGTGAAGTGGCTCGACCGCAACAAGCAGCCGCTGATGCCCGATCCGGTGGCGATCTCGGGCACCCGCGACGACGTCACCATCGACGTCGCGCTGGAGTGGAACGACAGCTATTACGAGAACGTCCTCTGCTTCACCAACAACATCCCGCAGCGGGACGGCGGCACCCATCTGGCGGCGTTCCGCGCGGCGCTGACGCGCACGCTCAACGCCTATGCCGACAAGTCGGGGGCGCTCAAGAAGGAGAAGGTCAGCCTCACCGGCGACGACATGCGCGAGGGGCTGACCGCGATCGTCTCGGTCAAGCTGCCCGATCCCAAGTTCAGCTCGCAGACCAAGGACAAGCTGGTGTCGTCCGAGGTACGCCAGCCGCTCGAGAGCCTGATGGCCGACAAGCTCGCCGAATGGCTGGAGGAGAATCCGCAGCACGCGCGGATGATCGTGCAGAAGGTGATCGACGCGGCGGCGGCGCGTGAGGCGGCCCGCAAGGCGCGCGAGCTCACCCGGCGCAAGGGTGTGATGGACATCGCCTCGCTGCCCGGCAAGCTCGCCGACTGCCAGGAGCGCGATCCCGCCAAGTCCGAGCTGTTCCTGGTCGAGGGCGATTCGGCCGGCGGCTCAGCCAAGCAGGGCCGCGATCGGCATTTCCAGGCGATCCTGCCCTTGCGCGGCAAAATCCTGAACGTCGAGCGCGCGCGGTTCGACCGGATGCTGTCGTCGAAGGAGATCGGCACGCTGATCCAGGCGATGGGCACCGGCATCGGCCGCGACGACTTCAATCTCGAGAAGCTCAGGTATCACAAGATCGTGATCATGACGGACGCCGACGTCGACGGCGCCCATATCCGCACACTGCTGCTGACCTTCTTCTATCGGCAGATGCCGGAGATCATCCAGGCCGGGCACCTCTACATCGCCCAGCCGCCGCTCTACAAAGCGACGCGCGGGCGGTCGGAGGTGTACCTCAAGGACGATGCCGCGCTCGACGACTATCTGGTCGAGGCGGGCGTCGGCGCGAGCATCCTGCAGACGCCGGGCGGCGACCGCACCGGGGCGGACCTGCGCGACCTCGTCGACCATGCGCGGCGGATGCGGACGCTGATGCGCTTCGTGCCGCGCCGCTACGATGCCGGCATCATCGAGGCGCTGGCGATGGGGGGGGTGCTCGATCCCGAGGCGTCGCGCGAAGTGCGGGCCGAGCGGCTCGCGGCGGTAGCCCATCGGCTGGACCTCACCGACGAGGACGCGCGCTGGACCGCGCGGCTGACCGAGGACGGCGGCTTCCACTTCGAGCGGCTGTGGCGCGGCGTCACCGACCATCACATCATCGAGGCGGCGTTCCTCGCCTCCGCCGAGGGCCGCAAGCTCCATACGCTCGCGGCGGAAGCGATCGAGAGCTATGCCGGCCTGTCCAAGCTGGCGCCGCTCAAGGGTGCGCAGCAGGCGGCCGTCGAGGAAGCGCCGGCGACGGGTGAGGACGGCGAGGAGGAACCCGTCACCGCGGGCAAGGGCGAGAGCCTGATCGCGCGGCCGTCGCAGCTGCTGGAGGCGATCCTGGCGGCGGGCCGCAAGGGGCTGTCGATCCAGCGCTACAAGGGCCTCGGCGAGATGAACGCCGAGCAGTTGTGGGAAACGACGCTCGATCCGCAGAACCGCTCGATGCTGCTGGTCGCGGTCGACCAGGCCGATGTCGCCGATGAGATCTTCACCCGACTGATGGGCGACGTGGTCGAACCGAGGCGCGACTTCATCCAGGAGAATGCGCTGTCCGTCGCCAATCTCGATGTCTGACGCACGGCGGCGGGTCTCGCTGGCGGTAGCGGCGCTGCTGCTGCCGCTGGCCGGGCCCGCGGCGGCGCAGACCAACACGCTGCTGCCGCCGGCCGTGCAGGTCCCCTCGTTCGTGCTGCCGCCGTCGAACCAGCTCTCGCCCGAGGCACGTGCCGTGCTGCTGCGGATGAAGGCCGCGACCGCGCCCAAGGCGATTGAGGGCGACATCGCCAAGCAACGTGCCTTCTACCAGAAGTACAATGACGACCGGCTCGCCGAGATGCGCAAGCATTTCCGGACGCGCGAAACCCGCGCGACGATGGGCGGGATCGGCGTCGACGTGGTCGAGCCGGCGGCGGGGATCGCGCCGGAGAACGCGCGGCGGGTGCTGATCAACGTCCATGGCGGCGCCTTCATGTGGGGCGCCGGCAGCGGCGCCCTGGTCGAGGCGATCCCGATCGCCGCGACGATGCGGGTGAAGGTGGTCGCCGTCGACTACCGCCTCGCGCCCGAGCATCGCTATCCGGCGGCATCCGAGGACGTGACGGCGGTCTATCGCGAGTTGCTCAAGCAATACCGGCCCGAGGACATCGGCATCTACGGCTGCTCGGCGGGCGGGATCATCACCGCGCAAGCGACGGCATGGATCGCCAAGCAGGGCCTACCGCGGCCGGGTGCGATCGGCACCTTCTGCGGCACCGGCGCGCCGTTCAGTGGCGATAGCCCGTATATCGCCGATCCGATCACCGGCGGCGATCCGCTCAAGGCGCCCGAACTGCCGCCGGTGCTGCCGCTGTCCTATATGGAAGGCGTGCCGGCGAGCGACCCGCTCGCCTATCCCCTCCAGTCCGGTGCCGAGATCAAGGCGATGCCGCCGACCCTGCTGCTGGCGGGCGGACGCGATTTCGCGGTGAGCGCACTGACGCTCGCCCACCGCAAGCTGGCCGCGGCAGGGGTCGAGAGCGAACTCCATCTGTTCGACGGCCTGCCCCATGCCTTCTTCGTCTGGCCCGACATGCCCGAATCGATCGAGGCCTATCGGCTGATCGCCAGCTTCTTCGACCGCCATCTCGGAGCCCGCCATGTCCGACGTCACCGATAACCGCGACGCCAACCGCTACGAACTGGTCGAGGAAGGGCACAAGGCAGTGGCGGCCTACAAGCTGTCGGGCGACATGATCACCTTCACCCATACGGTGGTGCCGCAGGAGCTGCAGGGCCGCGGCGTCGCCAGCCGCCTGATCAAGGCCGCGCTCGACGACGTCCGCGCGCGCGGACTGAAGGTGGTGGCGCAATGCCCGTTCGTCGCCGCCTATATCGAACGGCACCCGGAGGAACGCGACCTGCTCGCCTGAACCGGAAGGGGTGACCTGCCGCCCCGTCTCTGCCATGGGGCGGCGGATCATGGAGCAGCCGCATCACATCAGCGCGAATCGCGCGCCGATCGCGTTCGTCGAATTCGTCGTGCTGATTGCGGCGATGATGGCGACGGGCGCGATCGGCATCGACACGATGCTGCCGGCGCTGCCGACCATCGGCCATGATCTCGGCGCGGCGCAGCGAGACCTGCCGCTGATCATCGTCATGTTCTCCGCCGGCTTCGGCGTGGCGCAGCTCGTCCACGGGCCGCTGTCGGACCGGTTCGGGCGGCGCCCGGTGCTGCTCGGGTCGCTCGGGCTCTACGTCGTCATGAACCTGCTCTGCGCGGTGGCGGGGAGCCTGGAGCTGCTGCTGATCGCGCGGGTATGCGGCGGGCTCGCCATCGCGGCGACCCGCGTGGTGACGGTGGCGCTGATCCGCGACTGTTTCGTCGGGCGCGCGATGGCGAGGGTCAGCAGCCTGGCGGTGATGACCTTCATGATCTTCCCGATCATCGCACCGAGCATCGGCCAGCTCATCCTGACGATGGGATCGTGGCGGCTGATCTTCCACGTCATCGCCGGAACGAGCCTGATCGTCGCGATCTGGTTCGCGTTGAGGATGCCGGAGACGCTCGCGCCCGAGCATCGCGTACCGCTCGAATGGAAGCGGCTCGTCGCCAACTGGCGGCTGACGCTGAGCGATCGCCAGTCGGTCGGCTATGCGGGGGCAGTGATCGGGCTGCAGGGTGCGCTGTTCGGCTATATCACCAGCATCCAGCCGATCGTTGCGGAAGTGTTCGGCGAGCCCGATCGGCTCGGCATCGTGTTCGCGGGCTGCGCGGTGGTGATGGCATGCGGCAACCTGCTCAACTCGCGGATCGTGATGTGGCTGGGCATGCGGCGCATCTCGCACGGCGCGATGCTGCTGCTGATCGTCGTCGCCTCGACCAGCCTGGCGATCGAGGCGCTCGGGTGGGAGACGCTGTGGCTGTTCGTCGTGCTCCAGTCGATCACCATGGCCTGCTTCGGCCTGGCGGCATCGAACTGCTCGGCAATGGCGATGGCCAACATGGGCGATATCGCCGGTACCGCGTCAAGCCTGCAGGGCTTCGTGGTGACCACCGGCGGCGCGATCATCGGCGGACTGATCGGCCGCGCCTTCGACGGGACGACGACGCCGCTGCACCTCGGCTTCCTCACCGCCGGCATCGTCGCGCTCGCACTCGCCGCGATCGTCGAGCGCGGAAGGCTGTTCCAGCCAAGCTGAGCTGTCCCGACGGGAACCGTCAGGCTATAATCGCCGTTCGCACGGACAGAAACGGAGGTGCGCAATGGGCGGTCATCAGGTTCCGGAGCAGGGCCCCAACGACGACGGCTATGACGAGGACGGCTACGACGAGAGCCAGCGCGCGGAGATCCTCGAGGCGACGCGCGACGGGCCGAGCGACGGCACCATCCTGACCGACCTCGCGCCGGACCTGGGGGAGGATCCGCTCGACGATGACGATACCGACGATCTCGAGATGGAGGCGACCGACCTCGCCGAGGAGGATGAGGATATCCTCCAGGATGAGGAGGACATGGCGGAGGATTCGCTCCAGGAGGACTTCGAGAGCGACGCCGAGGACCTGGACGAAGAGCTCGACGACGGCGACGATACCGCGCTTCGTCCTTGATTCGATCGACGTCGGGCGCAGCATCCCGCGCCATGGCCAACGATCTGCGCATCGACGCCTATATCGCGCGGCAGGCGGATTTCGCCCGTCCGATTCTCGTCCGGCTGCGCGAGCGGGTCTACACCTGCTGCCCGGAGGTCAAGGAATTGGGTACGCCGGCCTGGCGGCGATCCGACCGAGGCGCTATGCACGGGCAGTGCCCGCCTTGCGCCCATTCCACCTCGCCTTTCCGGTTCACGACATCGCCGAGGCCCGGCGCTTCTATGGCGGCATCCTCGGCTGCCCTGAAGGGCGGTCGGCCGAGCATTGGATCGACTTCGACCTCTACGGGCACCAGATCGTCGCGCATCTCGACCCGGCTGCGAAACCGGTGATGGTGGAGAATCCGGTCGATGGTCACGACGTGCCGGTGCCGCATTTCGGCGTGGTGCTGACGATGGCGGATTGGCAGGCGCTTGCCGAGCGGGTGAGGGCGGCCGGGATCGCCTTCGGCATCGCACCCCACATCCGCTTCAAGGGTCAGCCGGGCGAGCAGGCGACGATGTTCTTCCGCGATCCCAGCGGCAACGCGCTCGAGTTCAAGGCGTTCGCCGACGACGCGATGCTGTTCGCGACATGACCGAGCCGATCGCGATCGACATTCCGCACAAGCTGGGCCGCGACGGCGCGCGAACGCGGATCGAGCAGGGGACGGGACGGCTCGCCGAGTTCATTCCCGGCGGCATGATCACCGAGCAGCGCTGGGAGGAGGACACGCTACACCTCGCGGTCGAGGCGCTCGGCCAGCGCGTCGTCAGCCGGATCGCGGTCGAGGAGGCGAGAGTCCACGCCGAGTTCGACCTGCCGCCGATGCTGGCGCTGTTCGCCGAGAAGATCCGCGCCAAGCTGACGAGGGACGTGCCCAAGCTGCTCGAATGAGCGGGGGGAAGCCGTTTCCCGTTAGGTCTTGATCAGCCCGATCTCGACCAGCCGCTCGTGCAGATAGTCGTGCGCGGTGATCGGCTCGGGATAGCGGTTGGGATTGTCCGAGGTGATCGTCGACGGCAGCGTCTTGATCAGGAAATCGGGCGCCGGGTGCAGGAAGAAGGGCATCGAATAGCGCGAGAAGCCGCGCCGCTCGGGCGCCGGGTTGACGACGCGGTGCGTGGTCGAGGGCAGCACGTGGTTGGTGAGCCGCTGCAGCATGTCGCCGACATTGACCACCATCGCCCCCTCGGGCGGCCGCACCGGCAGCCATTGGCCGTCCTTGTCGAGCAGCTCGAGCCCCGCTTCCTCGGCGCCGAGCAGCAGGGTGATGAGGTTGATGTCCTCATGTGCCCCCGCGCGCACCTCCGGCGCGTCGGCCGGCACCGGCGGATAGTGGAGCAGGCGCAGCACCGAATTGCCGTCCCTAACCGCGGGATCGAACCAGTGCGGCTCGAGCTTGAGATGGCGCGCGATCGCCGACAGCAGCCGGTCGCCCGCCGCGTCGAGCGCCGCGAACAGGTCGAGGAAGGTCTCGCGGAAGCCCTCCGGCCGGTCGGGCCAGATGTTGGGCGCCATGTCCTTCTCGAAACGGTGCCCGGGCGGCAGCTCGCGGCCGACGTGCCAGAATTCCTTGAGGTCGACATGGGTCGCACCCTTGGCGATCTCGGTCTTGAACGGGGTATAGCCGCGCGCCCCGCCGCCGCCGGGAACGAAATACTGGCGCTTCTCCTCCTCAGGCAGGTCGAAGAACGCTTTGGTCATCGCCCAGGCACGGTCGATCACCTCCCGCGGCACGCCGTGGTTGGAGACCATCGCGAAGCCGAAGCGCTCGAACGAGCCGCCGAGCTCGGCGGCGAAGGCGTCGGGATCGGCGTCCTGGTCGGCGAGATTGACCAGCGGCACCTGGGCGAGCGGGGTATCGAGCATCGGCTAACGTCCTGATGGAAGCGGAAGTGCCGCCATCATAGGCCGTCGCACGGAGCCCGGCTAGTTTCGCCCGATTAGCTTTCGAGGGTGATCACGCTCTCCGCGCCGGCCCCTGCCGCCTTGGTGATGAGCCTGAACGGTTTGCCTTCGTCGGTCGTGCCCGAAAGGCCGTCGCCTGCAGCGGTCAGCTTGAAGCCCTTGGCGGCGAGCTTGCCCTGGAACCATTCGCGCACCGCCGATGGCGCGATCGGACTGGTGAAGCTTATCCGCACCATGTCGTCGTCGCCCTTGTTGCCCTCGACGTTGATCCCGCCGATCTTCGAACCCGGCGGCAGGTGCACGCCGTTGATGTCGAAATCGTCGGCGTCGAGCTGGATCTTCGGCAGCTTGATCGCGCCCTTGAAGCCGGGTGCGTTCACCGAGACCGTGCCATCTTTCCCCGCCGATGCGTTGAAGCCGGCATCGGGATCGTTGACGTTCAGCGTGATCTCGGTGCCCTCACCGCTGCCGCACGCGGCGATGGCAAGCGGCAGAACGATCGAAGCAAGGCGCATGGCATGGCCTCCTGTATTATCTATCTAATACACTAAGCATTTGTTCGGTTGCGGTCAACCATGCTCCGGGCCTATCGCCGCGCTGCAACATCAGGTGACACGATGGCGACTCTCCCCCCGATCACCAACAATCCCGACGTCCGCTTCCTCGGACGCCTGCTCGGCGACGTGATCCGCGCCTATGGCGGCGAGGAACTGTTCAAGCGCACCGAATATATCCGCGCGACCTCGGTCGACCGCGCGCGGGGCGTCGCCGGAGCGGATGCGATCGACCCGGGGCTGGAGCGGCTGACGCTCGACGAGACGCTCGATTTCGTGCGCGGCTTCATGCTGTTCTCGATGCTCGCCAACCTGGCCGAGGACCGGCAGGGCGTCGCCGCCGAGGAAGGCGCCGATCTTGCCCATGCGTTGGCGAAGCTCGAGCAGGATGGCGTCGATCGCAAGGCGGTGATGGCGTTGCTCGACGGCGCGCTGATCGCGCCGGTGCTGACCGCACATCCGACCGAAGTGCGCCGCAAGTCGATGATCGACCACCGCAACCGCATCGCCGAGCTGATGACGCTCCGCGATGGCGGAATTGCCGAGACCGAGGATGGCGACAAGATCGACGAGGCGATCCTGCGCCAGATCGCGCTCCTGTGGCAGACGCGCGTGCTGCGGCGCGAGCGGCTCTATGTCGCCGACGAGGTCGAGACCGCGCTCTCCTACCTGCGCGACGTATTCCTGCCGGCGCTGCCCGCGCTCTATGCGCGCTGGGACCGGGCGATGGGCCAGCGCGTGCCGAGCTTCCTCAAGCCCGGCAGCTGGATCGGCGGCGACCGCGACGGCAATCCCTTCGTCACCGCCGATTCGCTGCGACTGGCGCTGCGTAGGGCGGCCGAGACGGTGCTCAGCCATTATCTCGACGCCGTCAACGCGCTCGGCGCCGAGCTGTCGATCTCCAGCGACCACGCGGCCATTCCCGATGAGGTGACACAGCTCGCCGAAGCCAGTGGCGACAACGCGGCGAGCCGCGAGGACGAGCCCTACCGCCGCGCGCTCTCCGGCATCTACGCCCGCCTCGCCGCCACCTACGAGAAGCTGATCGGCCGCCCGGCACCGCGCCCGCACCCGCTCGTCGGCGAACCCTATGCCGACCCGGGCGAGCTGCGCCGCGACCTGGTCGCGATCGCGCACGGCCTCGGCAGCGGGCCGCTCGCGAGCGAGGGCGCATTGGGGCGGCTGATCCGCTCGGTCGAGACCTTCGGCTTCCACCTCGCCACGCTCGACATGCGCCAGAACAGTGCAGTCCACGAGCGCGTCGTCGCCGAACTGCTCAAGGCAGCCGGCGTCGCGGAGGATTACGCGGGCCTGCCCGAGGAGGAGCGCGTCGCGCTGCTCCGCCGCGAGCTGGCGAGCCCCCGCCCCCTCACCAGCCCCTATGCGACCTATTCGGAGGAAACGGCGTCCGAACTGGCGATCGTCCACGCCGCCGCCGAGGCGCATGCCACCTACGGGCGCGGCTGCATCGTCAATTATGTGATCTCGATGGCAACCTCGGTCTCGGACCTGCTGGAGGTGCACCTGCTGCTCAAGGAAGCCGGCCTCTATGTCCCCGGCGATCCGCCCGAGGGCCACATCATGGCAGTGCCGCTGTTCGAGACCGTCGCCGATCTGGAACGCGCGCCGGGGATCATGGCCGAATGGCTCGCGCTGCCCGAGGTCGCCGCGATCGCCCATGCCCGCGGCATGCAGGAAGTGATGATCGGCTACTCCGACTCGAACAAGGACGGCGGTTATCTCACCTCGACCTGGCAGCTCTCCAAGGGCTCGTCGGCGCTGAAACCGGTGTTCGAGGAGGCGGGCATCGCGATGCAGCTGTTCCACGGCCGCGGTGGTGCAGTCGGGCGCGGCGGCGGCTCGGCCTTCCAGGCAATCCAGGCGCAGCCGCCGGGCACGGTGCAGGGCCGCATCCGCATCACCGAGCAGGGCGAGGTGATCGCGGCGAAATACGGCACCCGCGCCTCGGCGATGACCAATCTGGAGGCGATGGCATCGGCGACGCTGCTCGCCAGCCTCGCTCCGGCCGAGCTGCCGGCCAAGGACGCCGAGCGCTTCCATGCGGCAATGGACCGGCTTTCCGACGCCGCGTTCAAGGCCTATCGCGGCCTCGTCTACGAGACCGAAGGCTTCCGCACCTTCTTCCGCCAGATGACGCCGATCGCCGAGATCTCCGGCCTCAAGATCGGCTCGCGTCCGGCCAGCCGCAAGAAATCCGACGCGATCGAGGACCTGCGCGCGATTCCCTGGGTGTTCTCCTGGAGCCAGGCGCGGGTGATGCTGCCTGGCTGGTATGGCGTCGGCGAGGCGATCGCGGCGTTCGAGGACAAGGGCCTGCTCCGCGAGATGGCGGGCGCGTGGCCGTTGTTCCAGTCGACGCTCGCCAACATGGAGCAGGTGCTCGCCAAGTCCGACATGGGCATCGCCAAGCGCTATGCCGCGCTGGTCGAGGACAAGGATTTGGGCGAAGCGATCTTCGGCCGCATCCGCGAAGGTTGGGAAACCACCCACGATGGTCTCCTCCAGGTCACCCGCCAGACCCGGCTGCTCGAGAAGAACCCCGGCCTCGAGACCTCGATCCGCCTGCGCCTGCCGTACATCGAGCCGCTCAACCTGCTCCAGATCGAGCTGCTGAAGCGCCACCGCGCCGGTGAGGACGATCCGCGCGTCGGCGAGGGCATCCTGCTGTCGATCAACGCGATCGCGACGGCGCTGCGGAACTCGGGCTGATCAGACCGGCGCGGTCGAGGAACGGCGCCGCCACCTCCGCCGGCACGCGGATCAGCCGGCTGCTCGCGCGGTCGATGATCGCCCAGGTGGTCTTCGCCTCGACCTTCACCTTGCCGTCCGCGCCGACGAAGCGGACGTAGCGGTCGAATCGCGCCCCGCGCGGCGGCTCCGGCACCCAGGTCTCGGCGGTGACGGTCTCGCCGGCCGCAACGTTGCCGCGATAGTCGATCTCATGCCGCGTCACGACCCAGACATAGGCCTCCGCATGTTCGGCCGGCGCGACCGCATTCCAGTGCGCCACGGCGATGTCCTGGATCCAGCGCACCCACACCGCATTGTTGACATGGCCGAGCTCGTCGATGTCCTCGGCGGTCGCGGTGATCGTAAGCGTGAAGCGCGCCATGGCCGCTTCCTAAAGAAGCGCCGCGGCCGCCGCCAGCCGTCAACGTGGGCTGGGGTGCGGCTTGAGGTCGATGCTGCGGATGCGCCAGCTGCGCTGCTCCGCCGTCGCACCGTCGATGTCGCCGGCGCGATGCAGCGTCACGTCGCCGCGCAGGCGGAAGGGCTCGCCGGATTTGAGCCGGCCATAGGCCTGTACCGGCACGGTCACATAGCGCTGGCCGGCACCGGCATCGATCCGCCCGGGAGCGCCGATCTCCGCATGGTACTCCGCATATTTGGCGAAGCTGTCCGCGAACGCCTTGCCGCTCATGCCCGCCGACTGCGGCTCCCACAGCGCATAGGCGCGATCGTAGCGGCCTTGCTCGACCAGAGCGTAATAGCTCTGGACGACCTGCGCCGCGCCCTGTGCGCTCTCGGCGGTGAACGACGCCTCGGACACCGGCGTGCGGTCGTCGGGCAGTCCGCCCGGCTGGCCCGGCGGGATCGGCGCGACCGGCGGAAGCGCGGCGGTGTTGACCGCAGCATCCGCCGGTTCGGCCTCCGCGGCATTGCCGCCGGTGGAGGCGCTCTCGTCAGCCGGAACGTCGGTAATATTGGCCGGCTCGGCGGTCGCGACCTCATTCGCCGAGCCCGCCGGCTGGCCGTTGCACCCGGCCAGCACCAGGCATCCGGCGGCGATCAGGTGAATACGCATGGCTGCTCCTCGTGGGCCTGGGCCCGTGAACGCGAGGACGTAGCCTCGCGTTCCTCACTCCGCCAGCGGCTTGTCGCCGACGAAGCCCAGCCGCCGGATATTGGCGCGCTTCACCTCCGCCAGTACCTGGTCGAAGCGCTCGTAGCGCGCCTCGGGATCGGTGCGCATGTGGAGCACCGGTTCCTCGCCGCCGGCCGTCAGCGCTGCCAGCAGCGGTTTCAACTCGGCGTCGGCGATGGCGCGCCCGTCCCAGCTCAGCGCCCCCGACCGCGCGATCTCCAGCCGGTGCGGCTGCTCGGGTGTCCCCATGCTCGGGCCCGGCTGCGGCAGGTCGATCGGTACCTTGTGCGTCATCGTCGGGATGGTGAGGATCAGCATCACCAGCAGCACCAGCATGACGTCGATCATCGGCGTGATGTTGATGTCGGAAAAGGGCTCGGTCTCGCGCTTCGCTATGGCAGCCATGGCACCCTCCTGGTTGTTATGATGTAACGTCACTCAAAGGGTGTGTGGTGTCAACCGCCGACAGATTGGCGGCGCATCGGCGGAATGCTCGCAGTGTCTTGCCGGTCGTCATCGCCTTGCGGTCCAGAGGCCGAAGGTCGCATGTTCCTTGAACGCTGCCATGTTGGCGAGCGGCCGTCCCCGACAGCTGAAGGCCGGATCGGGGCAATATTCAACCGATCGGTTGACAATTGCCGTCGCCGGCACATATTAAACCATATGGTTGAACAACGACTTGACACCACCTTCGCCGCGCTTGCCGATCCCACCCGGCGGGGAATGCTGGCGCGGTTGGCCGAGGGCGAGCGCTCGATCGGCGAGCTCGCACAGCCCTTCGCGATGAGCTTCGCCGGCGCCTCCAAGCACGTCCGCGCGCTGGAGAAGGCGGGGCTGGTCGAGCGCCGCAAGGCGGGACGGCAGATGCTCTGCCGCCTGCGCGCCGAGCCACTGCGCGAGGCCGAGGCGTGGCTGAGGCAATGGGAGAAGGTGTGGACCACCAGCCTCGACAGACTCGAGGCGCTGCTGCGCGGCGACAAGGGAGAGGAACGGTCATGAGCTATGTCGACGGCTTCGTGCTCGCGGTGCCGAGCGAGAATCGCGAGCGATTCCGCGCAATGGCGGCCGGAGTCGCCAGAATCTTCACCGAGCACGGCGCCCTGCGCGTCGTCGAATGCTGGGGCGACGACGTACCCGACGGCAAGGTCACGGACTTGAAGCGCGCGGTGCAGGCCAAGCCGGGCGAGATAGTCGTCTTCTCCTGGGTCGAATGGCCGTCGAAGGAGGCGCGCGATGCCGGCAACGGAAAGATCGCCGCCGATCCGCGCCTTGTGCCCGACCCGGCCGATGCGGACATCATGGACCCCAAGCGCATGATTTTCGGCGGCTTCATGCCGATCGTCGACGAAGGGGGCGGGCGGTGAGTATCGGGTCCCACGGGGAGCCCAAAGCATGACCGCCCCGATCGTCCTCACCGTCACGCGCGAGATCGCCGCACCGCCCGAGCACGTGTTCGACGCCTGGCTCGATCCTGTGCTCGCCGGACAGTTCCTGTTCCGCACCGACGAGGGCGAGCTGGTGACCTGCGAGATAGACGCCCGCGTGGGCGGCCGAGCCACCATCGTCGAGCGCCGCGGCGGCGTCGACGCGCATCATCGCCTGAAGTTCGAGGAGATCGATCGGCCGCGCCGGTTGGTGATGCTGTTCTCGGCCGATCCGGCCGCGGAGGGCGAATGGACCCGCGTCACGATCACGCTCGCGCCGAGCGGCGTCGGATCGACGCTGACGCTCACCCACGAAATGGCCCCGCAATGGGCCGAGTACGAGGACCGGACCCGGCAGGGCTGGACGATGATCCTCGGCAATCTCGCCCGCATCCTGGAGAGGCACCATGGCTGACAGCGACATCATCACTGCCGCGGAACTGCGCTTCGAACGGTTGCTCGACGCACCGGTCGAGACCGTCTGGCAATATATCGTCGATCCCGAGCTTCGGGCGCGATGGTTCATGGGCGGTGGGATCGAGCCGCGCGTCGGCGGCCGGATCGAGATGGTGTTCGATCACGACCGCCTCTCCGACGACGAGGTGGCGATGCCCGAGCGCTATGCCGGCAACCGCGGCAAGCGCTGGCACGAGATGATCACCGCGATCGAGCCGCCGACGATGATCGCCTTCAGCTGGGTCGACGGCGAGGCCGGCACCGTGACGATCACGCTGGCTGATGCAGGCGAGGGCAGAACCCGGCTGAAGCTGCACCACACAGGGTTGCGCGGTCCGGCCGACGCCAGGAACTTCGGCGGCGGGTGGATGTCGCATCTCGACGTGCTCGAGGCGCGCATCGCCGGGCGGGGGGTGCCGGACTTCTGGGCGCTTCATGCGCGGTCGGAGGCGCAGGCCGCCGAGCTGCTGGGAGACGTCGGATGAGCATCGCCGCGCATCCCTTCCTGATGTTCCAGGGCGAGGCGGCGGCCGCGCTGGCGCTGTACGAAGCATCGATCCCCGGAGCACGCGTCGAAAGATCTGCAGACGGCACCGAATCCGGGGGCGAGGCCGCGGTCGCGACGCTGGTCGTCGGCGACCTCGCGGTCCGAGTCTTCGACAGCCCGGTGAAGCATGCCTTCACCTTCACCCCATCCTTTTCGCTGTTCCTCGACTTCACCGGGGAGGAGGAACTGCGCGCCGTCGCCGATGCGCTCGGCGAGGGTGGGCAGGTGCTGATGCCGCTCGACAGCTATGATTTCGGACCGTTGTTCACCTGGCTCGTCGATCGTTTCGGCGTGTCGTGGCAGCTCAACCTGCTCCGCTGACCCTCCAGTCCGCCGCAAAGCTGCCGCGATCGAACGCTAGCGGCGGCCGCGGCGGTTTTCCGGAGACGCGGCGATGACGCTTCACACATGGTGGCTATTCGTAGGAGCGGTCGTCCTGCTGTCGGGCACGCCGGGACCCAACATGCTCCACATCCTGTCGCGCAGCGTGGAGCTGGGAATGACGCGCAGCATCGCGGCGATGGCCGGCTGCCTGCTGGCGCTCGTGACCGTCCTTGCCGCGTCCGCCGCGGGGCTCACGACGCTCCTGCTCGCCGTACCCGGCGCGTTCGAGGTGCTGCGTTATGCCGGCGTCGCCTATCTGATCTATCTCGGTATCAGAGCCTGGCGTAGCGAGGTGACGCCGATCGACGTGAGCAAGGGCGATCTGCCCGCGACCGTTTCGACGACGGCGCTGTTCCGCGGGGGCTTCGCGATCTGCATCAGCAATCCCAAGCTGCTCCTGTTCGCCGCGGCCTTCCTGCCTCAGTTCGTCAATCCGGCGCTGCCGCAGGCACCCCAGTTCGCGATCCTCGTCGTGACCTTCGCTGCGATCGAGTGCTTCTGGTACGCCGTCTATGCGCTCGGCGGACGCTCGCTGTCCCATTATCTCGGCCGTCCCGCGATCAAGCGGGCGTTCAACCGCCTGACGGGGGTGATCTTCGTCGGCTTCGGCCTGGCCTTGCTGAAGGTGAAACCGTCCTGATCGCTGCGCCGATCGCGGAATCTCGAACAGCCCCGCCGCGCCCATGCCCCCGGCAGTGCACATAGAGACGACGACGTACCTCAACCCGCGCTTGCGTCCCTCGATCAGCGCGTGGCCGACGAGCCGCGATCCGGTCATGCCGAATGGATGTCCGATCGCGATCGCGCCGCCGTTGACGTTGAGCCGGTCCGGATCGATGCCGAGCGTGTCGCGGCAGTAGAGGCACTGCGACGCGAACGCCTCGTTGATCTCCCACAGTCCGATGTCCTCGATCCTGAGGCCGGCGCGCTTCAGCAGCTTGGGGACCGCGAACACCGGGCCGATGCCCATTTCGTCAGGCTCGCAGCCGGCGACCTGAAAGCCGCGGTAGATGCCGAGGATATCCTTGCCCTCCGCCTCGGCGGCTTTGCGCTCCATCAGCAGCTGCGCCGATGCGCCGTCGGAAAGCTGGCTGGCGTTGCCGGCGGTGACATGCCGCCCCTCCTTGATCAGCAGCCCGTCCTTGAACACGGTGCGCAGCCCCGCCAGGACTTCGACCGTTGTGCCGTCGCGGATGCCCTCGTCCTGCGTCACCGTCACCGGTTCGGTGCCGATGAGACTGCCGTCCTTGTCGTAATTGGCCTTTTCCACCGTGATCGGCGCGATCTCCTCGGCGAAGGCGCCGTTCCGGAGCCCGGCGAAGGCGCGCTGCTGGCTCATCGCGCCGAATGCATCCTGCGCCTCGCGGCTGATGCCGTAGCGTTCGGCGACCACTTCGGCGGTCTCGATCATTGTCATGTATGCGAGCGGCTTCCTCGCCAGCACCGACTCGTTCAGTACGCGCGCCGGCGCCTGCTTCGCCGTGAGCGAGATCGATTCCATTCCGCCGGCGAGCGCGACGTCGATCTCGTCGCAGACGATGCCGCGCGCCGCCAGCGCGATCGCGGTGAGGCCGGAGCCGCATTTGCGATCGAGCGTGAATGCCGGCACCTCGGTCGGCAGCCCCGCCGCGAACACGCACATGCGGGCAAGGTTGGCGCCCTGCGTACCCCACTCGTTGCCCGCGCCGAAGAAGACGTCGTCGATCCGCGTGGGATCGATGCCGGCGCGTTCGACCGCGGCGTTCATCACATGGGCGCCCAGCACCGGCGCTTCGGTCATGTTGAAATAGCCGCGATTGGCTTTGCCGATTCCGGTTCGGGCGGTCGAGACGATCACGGCTTCACGCATGACGCCAGCTCTCCTAGATTTTCGTATTTTCGGTACGGACTAGCATGTGCAGCGCACAGGCACCATCTCATTGGTGCAGTCAAGCAGGAGACGGCAGATGCCCGAGAAGCTCGAGCCCGGCCCCGACCATCCGATCACAATCACGCCCGCCGAGCGCCGCGTAGTGGTGAAGGCGGGAGGACGTACCATCGTCGACACCACCCGGGCGCTGAAGCTTGAGGAGGCCGATTACCCGCCGGTCTATTACGTGCCGCGCGCCGATGCCGATATGAGCGCGCTGGCCCGCACCGATCACGGCACCCATTGCCCCTATAAGGGCGAGGCCAGCTATTTCTCAGTACCGGGCGAGCGTGGCGCCAATGCTGTGTGGAGCTATGAGGAGCCGCACGAGGCAGTCGCGGCGATCAAGGACCACCTTGCCTTCTATTCCAACCGTGTCGATTCGATCGAGGTGGGCTAGCGTTCCAGATTAACAGGTCTGAGCGGTTGAAATCGTCCAATAGCCGAAGACCATACGATCGCTGGCACTCTTCATCTGCGAGGCGTATGATTAGCCTGTGCGGAGGGGTAGTTCTCGATTCTGGCTTATTGCCGCAGCGGTGTTCTGGGGCTTGATGTTCGCCATGAACTACCGCCAAGCTACTACGTTGCTCGTAGTTTCGACCATCGTGGGAGTGGTCGCTTCAACCGGATTCTTAGCCTTCTATGTATTACGGGCTCGGTTCGGCCGGCAGCGCTAGGCTTGGCTCGAGCTGTCCCACCTGAGAACGGAAGCTAACCACCAATACCAGCCGCTCAGATTTTCCAAGTCCATGCGCTAATCGGCAAAGTCCGGCGCCCGCTTCTCAATATTGGCGCGCACAGCCTCGATCTGGTTGGGTGAGCGCAGCAGCGCCGCCTGTTCGGCGCTCTCGGTCGAGAGAATGGTGGCGGCATCGGCCTCGACGGTCAGATTGGCGAGCCGCTTGGCGGCGCGGATCGCCTGCGGATTGCGCCCGGCGATGGTGGCCGCGAGCGTTAGCGCCTCGCCAAGCGGATCATCCGCCGCACGGGTCGCGAAGCCGTGGCCCACCGCCGCAGCGCCGCTGAACTCCGCAGCGGTATAGGTCAGTTCGCGCATCACGTCGTCGCGCACTCGTCCGCGCCATAGCGCGAAGCCGGCCATGTCGGGGACGATGCCCCATTTCATCTCCATCACCGACAGCCGCGCCTCGGGGTGGATCAGCACCACATCGGCCCCGCTCGCGATCTGGAGACCGCCGCCGAAGGCGATACCGTGGACCGCGGCGATCACCGGCACCGACAGCGTGCGCCATCCCCAGGCGACCTGCTGCACGCGATTGGCGGCGCCGTGGCTGCGCGTCGCGAGGTCGATGTCGGAGCCGCCGGCGGCCATGCTCGCCATGTCGAGCCCGGCGCAGAAGGCGCGCCCCTCGCCCGACAGCACCACCGCGCGCAGACCCGGCTCGCCCGCGAGCCGGTCGATCGCGGCGATGATCGCGTCGAACATGGCGGGATCGAGCGCATTGAGTTTGTCGGCGCGGGTCAGGCGGACGTCGGCGACGCCGCCGGCGATGGCGATCGAGACACGTTCGGTCGAGACATGGGCGGTCATGGCCGCGACTATCGCGTGGGCCTCAGGTCGCGGCAAGCCGGTAGCCGACCCCCTTCTCGGTCTGGAGCATCGGCGCCGCGAAACCGCGGTCGAGCTTGGCCCTCAGCCGCGACATATGCACCGCGACGACATTGGTGCCGGGATCGAAGCGCAAACCCCACACCGCCTCCAGCAGCGCCTGGCGCGGCACCGCCTCACCGGCGTGCTGGGCGAGGTGGAGCAGCAGCGCATATTCGCGCGGGAACAGGCCGATCGCGCGGCCGGCGCGCGTCACCTTGCGCGCGACCCGGTCGATGAGCAGCTCGCCGACGCCGATCGGGGCCGCGGCGAACCGCAGCCGGGCGGCGATGCGCGCAGCGATCTCGTCAACGGGGGCACCGGCAAGCACGGCATCGTCGGCACCGGCATCGAGCGCGGACGAGACCTGATCGAGCGTCTCCACCATCAGGATCAACGGACCATGGCTGCGTGCCTCGACCAGCGCCTCCGACGTGAAGCCGGCCGCGCGAGCGAAGGTCGCGATTCCCCCGGCCGCGACACGAATACCGCGTGCCGCAAGCGCCGGCGCCAGTCCGGGTACGTCGCATTCGATGCGCACGCTGCCCCCCATATCAGCAACTTAGCCGGAATTAGATCCATTCATGCGGTAAGCTCCTCCGGATCGGATGCAATCCGGTCGAGCCGCAAGCGGGCATGGGCTGCTACATAGCGGTCGGGATCATCCGCCGCTCGCTCGAGTGCGGGCAGCGCTGCCGGTCCATCCGCCGACAGCAGCGCGTCGAGCGCGGTGACCCGCATCCGCTCGCAGGGATGGCGCCAAGCATAATCGCGCGCGAGACCCAGTCCCGCGTCTCCGCCGAGATGCGCGGCGATCGCGAGCAACCCCTCGGCCGGGGTGACGTTGAGTCCCTGGGCGATGGTGCCGCGGTCGAGGTCGAAGCGATATTGCTCGATCCACGGCTGTCCGGGGGCATAGCCGAGAATGTTGAGCGAGACCGAAAAGGCATCGGGCGGCAGCTGGCGATGGACGTCGCGCCGCGCGCGGTAGAGCATCAGCTTGCCCGGCTCGAGCCGCGAACGCTCGACGAAGCGCAGCCCAGCCGGCTCCCCCGGCACGCCGATCACGGCATCGGCATCGCGCTCATAATAATCGCTCCAATAGCCGGGACCCTGATAACCGTAGGTCAGGAACGAGAAATTATGATCGTGCGGCATGTCGTAGAGGAAGGCGGCCGCGGCGCTCGCCCGCACCGCGGCGTCCTCCAGCGCCGGCCAGAAATTGGCGCGGATCAGATAACGGCCGGTGGGCGGCTTCAACAGGAAGGACTGGGCGCCATAGCCGTTGCTCGCCGCCTGGCCGGCGCAGCGCATCTCCAGTTCGGCGATTGCGAGGTCGGCGAGGAAATCCGGATTGCGTCCCAACCGCGCGAGCAGCGGCCCTACATCGGCGAAACTGTCTTCGTCGCGCGGATCGAAGGGGTGCGCCTCCAACGCCTCGACCAGCTCGCCGAGCCCGATCGCCTCGCCCCGGCCGGCGTCGATCATGCGGGGCACGGCACCGCTTCCATTCGGGCGCGAATCGCCGCGAGCGTCGACCCCGCCGCCTCCCGCACCTCGCTATTGGGATCGCCCGCCGCCATCTCGGCGAGCCGCGGCAGCGCGGCGCGAGCGTCGAGCGCCAGCCATTCGCGCATCGCCGACCAGCGGACGTGGAAGGCACGGTCGCGCGTCGCCGCTTCGAACACATGGCCGGCATCGGTACGGCCCTGCGTGCGCAGCAAGGTCAGCAGCATCGCCCCGCGCGAGGCATAATCGTCGAGCGTCGAGGCACGCAGCAGCCGTCCGTCGATGATCGCATATTCGCGGACCAGCGCCGTTTCGGGCGGCCGGATCATGACGCTGAGCGTCACCACGTCACTCTTGGCGCCGACCGCGACATGGCCGTCGGTCGCCCCGTCCTGGACGACCACGTCGCCGTCGGTGAGCACGAACGGCATGATCTCCACGGCCGGCGGAGCCGTTGCGGACGAGAAGTCGGCGCCGGCCGCCTCCACCCGCCAGCGCCGCAGCATCACGCCGCCCGCGTGGACGTAGCGGGTGACGGCGACATGCCCGGGCACCACCACGCTGCGCGGCAGAGCGGCTGCGAGTCCCCGCGCCGACAGCACCGCCGCGCTCACCCGTACCCCGGGCGAATCGAACAGCACCGCGCCGATCCGCGCCGGATCGCGGCTCACCTTGAACGGCGGATCGAACAGCGGGTCCGCCGCCAATGCATCGACCAGCGGTGCGAGCAGCGCCTCGACCCAATGCATGTCCAACAGCAGCGCCGTCGCGCGCTGGCGAAGCTCGGTGGCGGGGGCATCGAGCGTCTCCGCCAGCATCCGCACCGGAGCCGAGGCGCGCCGGCCCGCGTTGATCTCGGCTGAGCGCGCCCGTGCCGCCGACCAGCGCCCCGCCGGGATGTCGGTCGAACCGCTCATCCTCGGACCCTTCCGCTCAGCCGGGATCCATTTCATAGACCAGCGCGGCGACCCCGACGATCGTCTCGAACAATTGATCGCCCGAATATTCGGCGATCACCGCCGCGCCGTTGATCGCCACAAACGTCGCCAGGTCGGCGATGTCCGCGATGTTGATCGTGAACAGATCCATCGTCCTTCCCCCTCTTGCCGCCGGCCCGTGCCGGCGCTGGGAAGGCTAGGTCGGGTGCCCCACGGACGCTTAGTTACAAGTTTGTAAAGTGGCGGCGGCCGCGATAGGGCGGGGCCAATGAGCCTGCCCTTCCACCCGCGCATGTTCTTCGAGGGACGCGTGCAGGGGCACGGCCATGCGGTGGGCATCCGCTATCGCGATCACGGGGACGACTGGGCGGAGCTCGAGCTGCCCTACGATCCGCGGCTGATCGGCGAGCAGGCGACGGGCGTGATCGCCTCCGGCCCGATCCTGACCTTGATGGACATGGCGACCAGCGTCGCGGCGTGGCTGAAGCGCGGGCG
Organism: Sphingomonas cannabina; assembly: GCF_021391395.1. Lineage (NCBI taxonomy): Bacteria > Pseudomonadati > Pseudomonadota > Alphaproteobacteria > Sphingomonadales > Sphingomonadaceae > Sphingomonas > Sphingomonas cannabina. Next base: position 248,165 of record NZ_CP090059.1, read on the forward strand.
CTTCGTCCCCCATGCCACGCTCGACCTGCGCATCGACTATCTGCGCGCGGCGCGCCCGGGCGAGACGGTGGTCGGGCGCGGCGAATGTTATCGCGTGACCCGCTCGATCGCGTTCGTGCGCGGCCATGCCCATGACGGCGACCCGGCCGATCCGCTCGCGCATGTCGCCGGCACCTTCATGCTGACGGAGGGCTGATGCGGCTGCCGCCCTATGCCGATCTCCTCGGCCTATCGATCGAAGCCGGCGAAGGCTCGCCCGTCCTGGTGATGCCGTTCGATGAGGTTCGACTGTCCGGGCGCCCCGGCTTCCTCCATGGCGGCGCGATCGGCGGGCTGCTCGAGATGGCGGCGATCGTCGCGCTGCATCATGCCCTTGGCGACGACGGCACGCGGATCAAGCCGGTCAATCTAACGGTCGATTACATGCGCGGCGGCCGCGCCAAGGCGACGCGCGCGCAGGGCATCATCCGCCGCCTCGGCACCCGCATCGCCAATGTCGATGCGACCGCCTGGCAGGACGATCCCGACAAGCCGATTGCCGCCGCACGCCAGACCTTCCTGCTGGTGCGGCCTAGCTCCCCGGCGTCAGCTTGAGCAGCCGCCCGGTCGGCGCGTCCTCCAGCACCCAGATCGCACCGTCCGGCCCCTGCTCCACCTCGCGGATGCGGTTGCCGAGCGGGATGCGCTGCATCTCGGTGCCGGCGGTGCCGCTGATCCGGACGCGTACGAGGCCCTGGCTGCTAAGCCCACCGAGGATCGCGTCTCCATGCCAGTCCGCGAACAGATTGCCCGAGTAGAAGATCAGGCCCGCCGGTGAGATCACCGGGTTCCACGAGATTGCGGGCGCGGCATAGCCGTCGCCGGGCGCATGGTCAGGGATCGGCGTGCCGTCGTAGTTGCTGCCGTTCGAGACGTTGGGCCAGCCATAGTTCTTGCCCGGCTCGATCAGATTGAGCTCGTCGCCGCCCTTGGGGCCCATCTCATGTTCCCACAATCGCTCCGACGCATCGAAGGCGAGGCCGTAGGGATTGCGATGGCCGAGCGTCCAGATCTCCGGCCGCGCGCCGGTCGTGCTCGCGAAGGGATTGCCTGCCGCCACGCTGCCATCCGGGTTGAGCCGCACGATCTTGCCGAGCGTGCCGCCCATGTCCTGCGCCGGGCTACCCTGCTGACGCTCGCCGGTCGCGACGAACAGGTAGCGGCCGTCGGGCGAGAAGGCGAGCCGCGCGCCCAGCTGCCCGCCGGTGGTGGTCGGCACCGCGCGCCAGATCACGCTGAGCCCATCGAGTCTGGGTGTGCCGTCGAGGTTCAGCGTCGCGCGCGCCACCGCCAGCCGCTGCCCGCCCGAGGCGCTCTCGGCGTAGCTGAGGTAGATGCGGCGGTTGTTGGCGTAATCAGGATCGAGGATCACGTCCTGGAAGCCGAGTTGGCCGCCGTAATAGACCGCCGGCACGCCGCTGACCTCGGTCTTGGCGCCGCCCTGCGTCGCGAGCTGCAGCCGGCCCGGCTTCTCGGTCACCAGCATCCGGCCGTCGGGCAGGAACACCATCGCCCAGGGCGCGTCGAAGGTCGCCACCACCTGCCGGTTCACCGAGGTGATCGGCGAGGGTGAGGGACTAGGCGTCGGAGACGGGCTGGGGGATGGCGTGGGTGTCGGAGTCGCAGTCGGCGTCGGGCTCGGAGTCGGTGAACTGCCGCCATCGCCGCCGTCGCAACCGGCGAGCGCCGCCAGTATCAGCACGGTCGTCCAGCGTTTCATGGCCTGGTCCTCTCCAGTCCCCCCGCGGCAAACTCCCCTATGACGCTTCGTGCTAGCCCTCGACCTACGGCGGTGTCAGCCGCATCAGCTTGCCGCCGGCGCCCCTGCCGCCGTCCTCGAGCAGCCAGATCGCGCCGTCCGGGCCCTGCGCCACGTCGCGGATGCGCGTGCCCATGTCCCACTGATCGGCCTTGGACGGCGCGTCGCCCAGCGTCACGCGGATCAGCGCCTCCCCAGACAGCGCGGCGATGAAGCCCGATCCCTGCCATTTCGGGAACAGCTTACCCGAATAGATCATGAAGCCGCCCGGCGAGATCGACGGATTCCAGAACAGCTTGGGCGGCTCGAAACCGTCGCCGGGGGCGTGATCGGGGATCGGCGTGCCGTCGTAATTGTCGCCGTTCGACACCTTGGGCCAGCCATAGTTCTTGCCGCGCTCGATCAGGTTGACCTCGTCGCCGCCCTTCGGTCCCATCTCGGTCTCCCAGAGGCGTCCCTGGGCATCGAAGGCAAGCCCGTAGGGATTGCGATGACCGCTGGTCCAGGTCTCCGCCGGGATGCGATTGGGGCCGGGGAAGGTGTAGGTGCGCTTCGGCGCGGAGGCGGCTGCGCCCGTATTCGCGGGCGGGTCGAAAATCTGCACGCTCTGCGTCCCCGTCCTGCCGGCGCCGGGGTTATCCGGCGCGGGTTGGCCGTCGAGCGTCAGGTGGATGATCTTGCCCAGTGCCTGGTTCGGATCCTGCGCGGGATCGAAGCGCTGGCGCTCCCCCGACGACAGGAACAGCGACTTACCATCGGGGGCGAAGGCGATGACCGCGCCGAACTGGCCGCCCTGGCCGTCCGATCCGGCGCGCCAGATCACCCTGGGCGATCCGAGCGAGGCGGTGCCGCTGACCTCGTCGAGCGTCGCGCGGGTCAGCGCGAGGCTGCTGTCCTCGCCACCGCCGCGCGGTTCGGAGTAGCTGAGATAGATGGCGCGGCTTCGCGCGAAATCGGGCGCGACCGCGACGTCGAGCAGGCCGCCCTGGCCGCCGGCGCGGACCGCCGGCACGCCGGTCACGTCGATCACGCGGCCGTTCGCGTCGCGCAGCTTGAGCTTGCCCGCTTTCTCGGTCACCAGCATCCGTCCGTCGGGCAGGAACGCCATGGCGAACGGCTCGTCGAACTCGCCCACGGTCTCGACCTTGAACGGCTTGCCATCGGGTGCCGTCTTCTGGGCGCCGCCGGAATCGGAGCAGCTGGAGACCATGGCGATCAGGGCAAGCGAAGCAAGACGCATGGATATTCTCTCCCGGGGGATGCGCGGGAAACGTGCCATTCCGGCGAGGGTTGCGCCAGCGAAATGGTGCTCGGGCGACCGCAAGCAGGCGCCCCTTGCCTGAAACGGGGGGCGGCGCTATATCGCCCGTGCTTTCTCGACATCGTGAAAACCTTGGCGAGGCCGGGCGGCGACGCTCGGCAGCGGGCAGACGCGTTTTGAATTTTCGACTTTCGGAGAACGGATGGCGGACATCGCCGCATTGACCGCGCTGATCGAGCCCGAGGCGAAGGCCCTGGGGCTGGCGCTCGTGCGCGTGAAGATGTTCGGCGGCAAGAGCGATCCGACGCTCCAGGTGATGGCCGAGCGCCCCGACACGCGCCAGCTCACCATCGACGACTGCGCCGAGCTCTCGCGCCGCATCTCGGACCGACTCGACATGCTGGAGGCGGAGGGGCGCGATCCGATCGACCACGCCTACCGGCTCGAGGTGAGCTCGCCCGGCATCGACCGCCCGCTGACCCGCCTCCAGGACTTCGCCGACTGGGCGGGGCACGAGGCGCGGGTGACGCTCGCCGAGCCGGTCGAGGGCCGCAAGCAGCTCAACGGCATCCTGCGCGGGATCGAGGGCGACCAGGTCACCGTCGACGTCCGCAATTTCCATGCGATGACGGTGCCGTTCGCCGCCGTCGCCGACGCCAAGCTGGTGATGACCGACGCGCTCATCGCCGCCACCGCACCGCTTTCCGCCGAAGGGGCGGACCAGATCATCGAAGTAGAAGGGTAAAGAGGATGGCCACCGCCATTTCCGCCAACAAGGCCGAGCTGATCGCGATCGCCGATTCGGTCGCCAAGGAGAAGCTGATCGACAAGGCCATCGTCATCGAGGCGATGGAGGACGCGATCCAGCGCGCCGCCAAGAACCGCTACGGCGCCGAGAACGACATCCGCGCCAAGCTCGACCCCAACACCGGCGACCTGCGCCTGTGGCGCGTGGTCGAGGTGGTCGAGGCGGTCGACGATTATTTCAAGCAGGTCTCGGTCAAGGACGCACAGAAGCTCCAGGCGGGCGCCGCGGTCGGCGACTTCATCGTCGATCCGCTGCCGCCGATCGAGTTCGGCCGCATCCAGGCGCAGGCCTCCAAGCAGATCATCTTCCAGAAGGTCCGCGACGCCGAGCGCGAGCGCCAGTATGAGGAGTTCAAGGACCGCGTCGGCGAGATCATCATCGGCGTCGCCAAGCGCGTCGAGTTCGGCCACGTCGTCGTCGATTTGGGCCGCGCCGAGGGCGTGATCCGCCGCGACCAGCAGATCCCGCGCGAGGTGGTGCGCGTCGGCGACCGCGTGCGCTCGATCATTCTCAACGTCCGCCGCGAGAACCGGGGACCGCAGATCTTCCTCTCCCGCGCGCACCCCGACTTCATGAAGAAGCTGTTCGCGCAGGAAGTGCCCGAGATCTACGACGGCATCATCGAGATCAAGGCGGCCGCGCGCGACCCGGGCAGCCGCGCCAAGATCGGCGTCATCTCGCACGATTCGAGCATCGACCCGGTCGGCGCCTGCGTCGGCATGAAGGGCAGCCGCGTCCAGGCGGTCGTCCAGGAGATGCAGGGCGAGAAGATCGACATCATCCCCTGGTCGCCCGACACCGCGACCTTCGTCGTCAACGCGCTGCAGCCGGCCAACGTCGCGCGCGTGGTGATCGACGAGGAGGACGACCGCATCGAGGTGGTGGTCCCCGACGACCAGCTCAGCCTGGCGATCGGCCGCCGCGGCCAGAACGTGCGCCTCGCCAGCCAGCTCACCGGCAAGGGCATCGACATCCTCACCGAGACCGACGCCAGCGAGAAGCGCCAGCAGGAGTTCGTCCGCAACTCCGAGACGTTCCAGAACGAGCTCGACGTCGACGAGACGCTGGCGCAGCTCCTCGTCGCCGAGGGCTTCAGCGAGCTCGAGGAGGTCGCCTATGTCGAGCTCGACGAGCTCGCCTCGATCGAGGGCTTCGACGACGAGCTCGCGCAGGAGCTGCAGAGCCGCGCGCAGGAAGCGCTCGAGCGCCGCGAGGAGGCGAATCGCGAGCAGCGTCGCGCGCTCGGCGTCGAGGACGATCTCGCCACCATGCCGTACCTCACCGAGGCGATGCTGGTGACGCTCGGCAAGGCGGGCATCAAGACGCTCGACGACCTCGCCGATCTCGCCACCGACGAGCTGATCGCCAAGAAGCGCGCCGAGCCGCGCCGCCGCAGCGAGAACGCCCCGCCCGCCCGCGAACAGGACAAGGGCGGCGTGCTCGGCGAGTACGGTCTCAGCGAAGAGCAGGGCAACGAGATCATCATGGCCGCCCGCGCCCACTGGTTCACCGACGAGGAGCCCGCGCCGGCGGGTGAGGAGGACGCGCATGCGGAATCCTCGCAATGAGGCCGCGCTAGCCCCTCAGCGCACTTGCATCCTCTCGCGCGACGAAGCGCCGCGTGAGGGACTGATCCGTCTGGCTCTGGCGCCGGACGGGTCCGTGCTGCCCGACATCCGTGCCAAGGCGCCCGGCCGCGGCGCCTGGATCGGCGTCACCAAAGTCGAGCTCGAGGCCGCACAGGCCAAGGGCAAGCTCAAGGGGGCGCTCGCGCGGGCGTTCAAGGGCGCCACGCTCGTGATTCCCGACGAGCTCGGCGCCCAGATCGCCGCGCAGCTTCAGCGTGCCGCACTCGATCGGCTGGGGCTTGAGGCGAAGGCCGGCCGCCTCCTCACCGGCACCGATCGAATCGAGGCGGCGGCGCGATCCGGCCAGCTCCACCTGCTGCTCCACGCCGCGGATGCGGGCGAAGACGGTATGCGCAAGCTCGCCCAGGCGTGGCGCGTCGGCTCGGATGCGGAAGGATCGGGCCTCAAGGGATTGGCATTGCCCGTCCCACGCCCCATATTGTCCTTGGCGCTCGGCCGCGAAAATGTGGTACATGTCGGCCTGACGGACGCTCAGGCGGCGAAGCGGGTGGAGCAATCCTTGCTCCGCTGGCTCCACTTTATCGGACCTGAACCTGTACCCGATGCTTGCGCAGACCCGCCGGTCGGCGCATCGGCATCCGTCAATCTGTCCGAGGCGACGCACGCCTCACACGAAGGAATTTGAGTAACCGCATGAGCGAGACCGACAACGACAAGCCGAAACTGGGCATGCGCCAGCCGCTGGGGCTGAAGCGCACGGTCGAGACCGGCAAGGTCAAGCAGAGCTTCAGCCATGGGCGCTCGAACACGGTGGTGGTCGAGGTCAAGCGCCGCCGCGTGCTCGGCCCCGGCGCCGGCGGCGCCCAGGCCGAGACGCCCGCGGTCGAGCAGGCCGCGCCGCCGCCTCCGCCCCCCGCGCCCGCGCCGCAGCGGACCGCCGCGCCCGCTGGCGAGACGCCGCGCGAGCGCCAGGAGCGCCTGCTGCGCGAGGCCGAAGAGCAGCGCATGGCCGCGCTCGAGGACGCGCGCCGCCGCGAGGAGCGCGCACGTGCCGAGGCCGCCGAGGAGGAACGCCGCCGCGCCGAGGAGCGCGCCAAGGCCGAGGCGGAATCCGCACGTCAGCCCGCCACCGAACCCGCGCCCGAGCCGGAGGCCGTCGCCCCCGCTGCCGAGCCGCAGCCCGCAGCACCGCCGCCTCCACCTCCCCCGCCGGTGGTCGAGCTGACGCGCGACGCCAGCCGTCCGGCGCCGCGCATGTTCACGCCGGTGCAGCGCCCCGAGATCCCCAAGCCGGTCGAGCGTCCCGCGCCCGCGCCGGCGGCCAGTGCGCCGTCGAACGGCGGCCAGTCGAACGGCGCCGCGGCATCGCGTCCGGCGTCGACCGGCGGCCCCGCGCCGCGTCGGGACGCACCGCAGCAGCAGCGGCCGCAGCAGCGCGACCGTAAGGGCGACGATCGCCGCCAGTCGGGCAAGCTCACCGTCAACCGCGCGCTCGGCGGCGACGACGGCGCGCGCGCGCGTTCGCTCGCCGCGCTCAAGCGCGCCCGCGAGAAGGAGCGGCGCTCGCACACCGGCCCGCGCGAGGCGCAGCCCAAGCAGGTCCGCGACGTGGTGGTGCCCGAGGCGATCACCGTCCAAGAGCTCGCCAACCGCATGGCCGAGAAAGGCGCCGACCTGGTGAAGGCGCTGTTCAAGATGGGCATGATGGTCACCGTCAACCAGACGATCGATCAGGACACCGCCGAGCTGCTCGTCACCGATTTCGGCCACAACATCGTCCGCGTCAGCGAATCGGACATCGATCTCACCACCGACACCGGCGAGGATGCGGCCGAGAGCCTGAAGCCGCGTCCGCCGGTGGTGACGATCATGGGTCACGTCGATCACGGCAAGACCAGCCTGCTCGACGCCCTGCGCGGCACCGACGTGGTCAAGGGCGAGGCCGGCGGCATCACCCAGCACATCGGCGCCTATCAGGTGACGCTGAAGGACAAGAGCCAGATCACTTTCCTCGATACGCCCGGCCACGAGGCGTTCACCGAGATGCGTGCGCGCGGCGCCAACGTGACGGACATCGTCGTGCTGGTGGTCGCGGCCGACGACGGGCTGATGCCGCAGACGATCGAGGCGATCAACCATACCAAGGCGGCCGGCGTGCCGATGATCGTCGCGATCAACAAGGTCGACAAGCCCGAGGCCAACCCACAGCGCATCCGCGAGCGCCTGCTCGAGCACGAGGTGATCGTCGAGGAAATGGGCGGCGAGACCCAGGACGTCGAGGTCTCCGCGCTCAAGAAGACCGGTCTCGACCAGCTGATCGAGAAGATCCAGCTCCAGGCCGAGCTGATGGAGCTCAAGGCCAATCCCGACCGCGATGCCGAGGGCACCGTGATCGAGGCGAAGCTCGACAAGGGCCGTGGTCCGGTGGCGACGATCCTCGTCAACCGCGGCACGCTCAAGGTCGGCGACGTGTTCGTCGTCGGCGCCGAGAGCGGCAAGGTCCGCGCGCTGGTCGACGACAAGGGCCGTCAGGTGAAGTCGGCGGGCCCGTCGGTGCCGGTCGAGGTGCTCGGCCTGTCGGGCGTGCCGTCGGCGGGCGACCTGCTCCAGGTCGTCGAGAACGAGGCGCGCGCCCGCGAGGTTGCCGAATACCGCCAGGGCGTGCTGCTCCAGAAGCGCACGACGCAGGCGCCGGCGAGCCTCGAGAGCATGTTCTCCGCATTGAAGGACAAGCAGGCGATCGAATATCCGCTGGTGGTCAAGGCCGATACGCAGGGCACGGTCGAGGCGATCGTCGCGTCGATCAACAAGATCTCGACCGACGAGATCAAGGCGCGGGTGCTCCACTCGGGCGTCGGCGGCATCACCGAGAGCGACGTCACGCTGGCGGGTGCCTCGGGCGCGCCGATCATCGGCTTCAACGTCCGTCCCAACGCCAAGGCACGCGAGATCGCCGAGCGGAACAAGGTGGCGCTCAAATACTATGACGTCATCTACGACCTCATCGACGAGATCCGCGCCGGCATGGCGGGTGAGCTCGGGCCGGAGGCGTTCGAGACCGTGGTCGGCCGCGCCGAGATCCGCGAGGTGTTCTCGGCGGGCAAGCACGGCAAGGCGGCTGGTCTCCTCGTCACCGAAGGCGTCATCCGCAAGGCGCTCAAGGCCCGCATCACGCGTGCCGACGTCATCATCTACCAGGGCGAGATCGCATCGCTTCGGCGCTTCAAGGACGACGTGCCCGAAGTGCGCGCCGGCCTTGAGTGCGGCGTGACCTTCTCGAACAACTTCGTGGACATCAAGGCGGGCGACTTCCTCGAGACCTTCGAAGTCGAGATGCGCGAGCGGACGCTCTAGTCATTTCCCTCTCCCCTTGTGGGAGAGGATCATCAGGTCGGCTATGCTCCCAGCATAGCCTGAACAGCGCGGGGCGCTGTTCACCTGATGATGGGCCCATCGCGCAAGTGATGGGGAGGGTGAGGGGGCCGACGTCTCCAAGCCCCAATCCCCTTCCGCCCGCTCCGCGGGCTCCCTCCCTCTCCCACAAGGGGAGAGGGAAATGAGGTCGAGATGCGACATACCGAAACCCCCGAGACCCGCTCGGTCCGCCTGCTCCGCGTCGGCGAGCAGGTGCGCCATGCGCTGTCGGACATCCTCCAGCGCGGCGACGTGCACGACGAGGTGCTGGCGAAGCACCTGGTCTCGATCACCGAGGTCCGCATGTCGCCGGACCTCAGGCATGCCACCGTCTTCGCCAAGCCTTTGCTGGGCAAGGACGAGGAGGCGGTGCTGAAGGCGCTGCGCCAGAACACCGCCTATCTCCAGAGCGAGGTCGCGCGCCGTGTGAACCTCAAATATGCCGCCCGCCTCAAGTTCCTCCCCGACGAGAGCTTCGACGAGGGCACCCGCATCGACGCGCTGCTGCGCGATCCCGGGATCGCGCGCGATCTGGACGGCGAAGGCGATTGACAACTCGCAAAGTAAGACACATCTTACTTCAATGAACGCCCATACCAGGATGTCGGAAAAGGGTCAGGTCGTCATCCCAAAGGATGTCCGCGACCGGCTGCGGCTAATGCCGGGTGACCGCCTCGATGTCGTCGAGCGGCCGGACGGGGTGCTGTTGCGCAAGGCTCGGATAAAGTCGGGAGAGACGTTCGAGGACATCACTGCCCGCATCCGCGCCCGCATCGACTATCGGGGACCGTCCGTTCCGATCGAGGAGATGAGCAAGGCGATTGCCGACATGTGGGCGAGCGGCGGGCCGCGCTGGGATCGGTGAGGTCGGTCGATACCAACGTCCTCGCGCGCTACGTCATGCGCGACGATGAAGCGCAGGCGCGTGTCGCCGACGCAACGCTGTCGGAGCCCTGTTTCATCTCGGACACCGTGTTTCTCGAAACGGCGTGGCTCCTGTCATCGCGCTACCGATTGACGCGGGCAGTGCTCGCGGCAACCCTCGCCGATCTCCTGCAGCTGCCGGCCGTGACCGTGAGCGATCCCGATCGAATCGGCTGGGCGATCGAACGGTTCGCTGCCGGCGCCGATTTTGCGGATATGATGCATATCGTCGCTTCGGACGGCGCGGACAGCTTCGTCACCTTCGAACGCGACATGGTCCACCTTGCGGGCAGCGAGTCGCCGATTCCCGTCGAGACACTCGGCTGATGGCCAAGCTCTATTTCTACTACGCCAGCATGAACGCCGGAAAGTCGACCACGCTGCTGCAGGCCGACTTCAACTATCGCGAGCGCGGGATGCGGACGATGTTGTTCACTGCCGCGATCGACGACCGCTTCGCTGCCGGCACGATCGCCTCGCGGATCGGTCTGTCGATGCCGGCCACTGCCTTCGACAGCGCAACCGATCTCCGCCGCTGCGTCGAAGAGGAGCATGACCGCACACCGCTCCACTGTGTGCTGGTGGACGAGGCACAGTTCCTTACCGTCGCGCAAGTCGATCAGCTCGCGACCGTCGCCGACGAGCTCGGCATCCCGGTGCTCGCCTATGGTCTCAGGACCGATTTCCAGGGCGCGCTGTTCGAGGGATCGGCGCGCCTGCTGGGGCTCGCCGACGCGCTCATCGAGATCAAGTCGGTGTGCCTGTGCGGACGCAAGGCGACGATGAACGCCCGCGTCGGCCCCGATGGCCGCGCCCTCACTCGCGGCGCGCAGACCGAGATCGGCGGCAACGACCGTTACGTCGCGCTATGCCGCCGCCATTTCGCCGAGGCGCTGGCGGGTACGTTGTCGCTCGGTGCCGGTTCGGACGGCATCGGCTAAGGTCTTTACTCCACCGGAAACCCACGCCGCTTGAACAAGGCGGTCACGTCGGGATCGCGGCCGCGGAAGGCCCGGTAGGCCTCCTTGCGGTCAGTCTCGTTCCCCGTCGACAGCAGCGTGGTGCGGAAACGGTCGGCGGTCGCCTTGTCCCAGACGTTGCCGGTCTCCTCGAACGCAGCCCAGGTGTCGGCGTCCATCGTCTCCGACCAGAGATAGGAATAATAGCCGGCGGAATAGGCGTCGGACGAGAAGAGATGGTTGAACTGCGGCAGGCGGTGCCGCATCACGATCTCCTTCGGCATGCCGATCTCGGCCAGCGTGTCGCGTTCGAAGGCGGCGACGTCGGTGACCGGCGTGTCGCGGTCGTGGAGCTTCATGTCGACGATCGCCGAGGCGAGATACTCGACCGTGTCGAAGCCCTGGTTGAAGGTCTGCGACTTCTCGATCTTGTCGACCAGCGCCTGCGGCATCGCCTGGCCTGCGGCGTTCTTGGCATAGCGGTCGAGCACGTCGCGGGTGAGCAGCCAATTCTCGTTCACCTGGCTCGGATATTCGACGAAATCGCGCGGCGTGCCGGACAGGCCGGGATAGGTCACGTTCTGCAGCAGCGAATGAATCGCGTGGCCGAACTCGTGGAAGGTGGTGTTCGCATCATCGAGGCTGACCAGCGTGCGCTCGCCGGAGGGCGCCTTCACGAAATTATTGTTGTTGGAGGCGAGCACGGTACGCTCGCCGCCGAGGTGCTGTTGGCCGCGATAGCGCGTCGCCCAGGCGCCGGAGCGCTTGCCCGAACGGGCATAGGCGTCGAAGTAGAAATAGCCGATGAAACGACCGCTCTTGAGGTCCGTGACCTCGAAGGTGCGCATGTCGGGCGCGAATACCGGGATCTGGCCGGTATTCTCCTTGAAGCCGAGGTCATAGAGCCGGCCCGCGGCGTAGAAGGCGCCCTGGAGGATGTTGCCGAGCTCGAGGTAGGGTTTGATCTCCGCCTCGTCGAGGTCGTACTTCGCCTTGCGCACCTTCTCGGCGTAGTAGCGATAGTCCCAGGGCTGGATGGTGATGCCGGCGCCTTCCTGATTGGCGACCGCCTGCATGTCGGCGACTTCCTGCTTCACCCGAGCGACCGCCGCTGGCCAGACGCGCATCATCAGCGCCGTCGCATTGGCCGGCGTCTCGGCCATGGTGTCGTCCATCCGGTACCAGGCGTGGTTCTTGAAGCCGAGCAGCTTCGCCCGCTCCTGGCGGAGCTTGAGGATGGTGACGATGGTCGACTTGGTATCGTTGGCGTCGCCGTTGTCGCCGCGATTCACGAACGCACGCCACACCTTCTCGCGCATGGCCCGGTCGGTCGCGTACATGAGATAGGGCTGGGCCGAGGAGCGGGTGTTGACCACTACCCATTTGCCGGCAAGCCCGCGCTCCTCGGCGGCGGCGCGCATCGCCGCCTTGACGCTGTCGGGCAACCCGTCGAGCTGCTTCGCGTCGTCGAGGACGATCCAGGTCTCCTCGTCGGCGAGCAGCTTGCGGCTGAACTCGGCGAAGGCACCGGCGAGTTGCTGATTGATGCGGGTCACCTCGGCGCGTTGCGCCTCGCTGAGTGCTGCACCGGAGCGCACGTAACTGCGATAGGTGCGCTCGACGAGGCGGAGCTGCTGCGGATCGAGTTTCCGGCTGGCGCGCGTGTCGTAGACCGCCTTCACCCGTTGGAACAGCAAGGGATCGAGCGTGATCTCATCATAGAAGGCGGCGAGCTTCGGGCTCCATTCGCGGTCGAGGTCCTGCACCTCCTTGGTGGCGAGATTGCTGGTGTAGACGCCCCAGGCGGCCATCACCCGGTCGAGCGTGTCGCAGCTGAGTTCCAGCGGCTCGATGATCGATTGGAAGGTGGGAGCGGAACGCTTGTCGCGGATCGCATGGATCTCGCGCCGGCACTCGGTCATCGCCGTCTCGAACGCAGCCGGGAACATCGCCGGCTTGATCCGGTCCCACGGCACCACGCCGCCGTGCGGCCCCGGCCAGGGCGCGGTGAGCGGCGAGGCGTCCACCTTCGCGGCAGCAGGGGCGGACGTCTGGGCGGAAGCGGTGGCGGACATGACGAGCGAGGTCGTGGCGAGCAAGGCAAGCGTCAAGCGAAAGGTCATATCGGAAATCCCCCTGATGCGCCCGACTGTGCCCGCAGGATGGCAAAGGGTCCAGAGCCGCTCGTGACTTCGTCGGGGCATCTCGTCGTCGCTTGACTCGCCGGCTGCATGGAACAAAATACGAACATTCGTCATTGCCCGAGTCGTGAGCTTGTCCAGAACCCAGGTCCTTGCCCGATTGCGCGAAGAGCTTCGCGGGCTGGAGAGCGGCGGCTTCCGCCGGCGGCCGGCGCTGCCGTTCGGGATGGCGCCGGTCGATGCGGCGCTGACCGATGGGGGCCTGAGGTTAGACGCGCTGCACGAGGTCGCCGCCGCATCGCCGGGACTGGGGGATGATGCCGCGGCGACCCTGTTCCTCGCCGGCATCGCAGCTCGTGCCTGGGGGTCGGTCCTGTGGGTGGTGCGGCGGCGAGATCTGTTCGCGCCGGGGCTGGCGCAGGTAGGGCTCGCGCCGCACCGGCTGATCTACGCCGAGGCCCAGGACGATGCCGACCTGCTCGCGATTATGGAGGAGGGCCTGAGGCACCGCGGGCTCGGCGCGGTGATCGGCGAAGTCAAGCGCGCCGAGATGGCGGCGACGCGGCGGCTCCAGCTCGCCGCCGAGGGCGGGCGGACGATCGCGCTGCTCCTGAAGCGCCACGGCCGCGCCGGCGCCGATCCGCTCGGACCTCCTTCGGCGGCGGTGACGCGCTGGCGGGTGGCGAGTGCGCCGTCGGCGCCGCTGCCGGTGGAGGGCGTGGGACGGGCACGCTGGCGGATCGAGCTCGCCCGCCAGCGCGGGGGCGAGCCGGGCAACTGGACCGTGGAGGCTTGCGATGAAACGGGTCGCTGCGCTCTACCTACCGCACTGGCCGATCGAACGGCTGCGGCGGGTCGCGCCGACACACGCCGCCGCGCCGCCGCCTGAGGGCGGGCGAACGCCGGCGTCGGTTCCTTCGCGGGAAGGCAGCTGGCGGCCGGGGGCGAGATGGGCACTGGAGAACAGCTCCTCCCCGGCACGGGGAGGGGGACCGCTCGCGAAGCGAGTGGTGGAGGGGGCCCAGCCACGAGCGGTGACCGAGGTGGATGGCCCCCTCCACCATTCGTCTGCGACGAATGGTTCCCCTCCCCGTGCCGGGGAGGAGCTTCTGGTCACATCCCACCGCGTCGGCAGCCGCATCCTGATCGCTGCGGCTTCACCCGAAACTCGGACAGTAGGCATCGCTCCCGGTATGGCGCTCACCACCGCGCGAGCGCTCAATCCCGAACTGGTCGTGCGCGATGCCGATCCTGAGGGCGACCGCGCCGACATGCTCCGTCTCGCCACCCTGCTCGCTCGGCGCTGGTCGCCGACCGTTTGGCTCGACGGCGACGACGGGCTGCTGATCGACATGACCGGCGTCGCGCACCTTCATGGCGGCGAGCAGAACATGGCGCGGCGGCTGATCCGGCTGCTCGCGCATTTCAGCTTCACCGCGCGGATCGCAATCGCCGACACGCCGGGCGCGGCACATGCGCTCGCCCGCTACGGACCACGGATTTGTCTATGCCCGTCGGGCGAGCAGGCGACGATGCTGGCGCCGCTGCCGCCGCGCGCGCTGCGGCTCGACGAAGCTCAGCTCGATCTGCTGCGTACCCTCGGCATCGACACAATCGGCCAGCTCGTCACCATGCCGCGCGCGCCGCTCGCCCGGCGGCTAGGGGACGCGCTGGTCGCACGGCTGGATCAGGCGCTGGGCCGTATCGCCGAGCCGGTCGATCCCATCGTCCCGCGCGAGACGATCGCCGTCGTCCAGCGCTTCGCCGAGCCGATCGCCACAGCCGAGGCGATCGAGCATTGGCTCGGTGTGCTGGTCCCCTGCCTCGTCCAGGCGCTCACCGTCGAGGGGCTCGGCGCACGCCGCATCGAGCTGATCGCCGAGCGGATCGACCATGTGCCGCAACGCATCCGCATCGGCCTCGCTCGGCCGAGCCGCGATGGCGCACACATCCTCAAGCTGCTCGTCCGCCGGATCGAGAGCGTCGAGCCCGGCTATGGCATCGACGCGATGACGCTCGTCGTCCGTGCGGCCGACCCGCTGGAACCCCAATCCTTCGCCGAACGGCTCGACGAGGAAACTGCGCCCGACCTCGCGCCACTGATCGACACGCTGGCGACACGCGGCGCCCGTACCTGGCGCACCGTGCCGGTCGAGAGCGACGTGCCCGAGCGCAGCGTCGCTGTCGCCCCACCGCTCGATCCGCCGGGTCGGACGGGCACCGAGCCGCCAATCGACGACGTCGCGCGATTGAAGCGGCTAGGGCCGCTCGATCCCTGGACGCCGCTGTGGCCACGGCCGGCGCGGCTGCTGGCGCGGCCCGAGGAGGTCGACAACGTCCTGTACGAGCTGCCCGACCATCCGCCGCGGCGCTTCACCTGGCGCGGCGTCACCCATCGCGTGATCCGCGCCGACGGCCCCGAGCGCATCCAGGGCGAATGGTGGCGCCGCCCGTCCGAGCGGCATTCGGTGCGCGACTATTTCCGGGTCGAGGACGAAACCGGCGCGCGCTTCTGGCTCTATCGGCGCGGCGACGGCGAGCGCACCGCGAGCGGCGACCTCAAATGGTTCCTGCACGGCGTGTTCGGATGACCTATTCCGAGCTTCAGGTGACCACCCATTTCTCGTTCCTGCGCGGGGTGTCGTCGGCGGAGGAGCTGTTCTCGGCGGCCGCGCTGATGGGGATGCCGGCGCTCGGCATCTGCGACCGCAACTCGGTGGGCGGGATCGTGCGCGGACTGGTCGCGGCGGAGGCGATCACCAAGCAGGGCTGCCCGATCCGCATGGTCGCCGGCTGCCGTCTCGACCTCGTCGACGGCGCCTCGATATTGGTGTGGCCGGAAGATCGGGCGGCCTGGTCGCGGCTGACCCGGCTCCTCTCCAAGGGCAAGCTGCGCGCCGATCCCAAGCGCGGTGAGAAGGGGAAATGTTTCCTTCATTGGGAGGACGTCGCCGAGGCGAACGAAGGGCTGGTCGGCGCGCTGGTGCCGGGGATGGCGGACGAGGGCGATCCCCTGTCGCTGCGCTGGATGGCGGACGTGTTCGGGACACGCGGGCATGTCGCACTGACCCCGCATCGCCGACCGGGCGAGGCCCTGCGTCTCCACAATCTCGCCGAGGCTGCGCGCCGCCATGGCCTGACGCCGCTCGCAACCGGCGACGTGCTCTACCACACGCCCGACAAGCGGATGCTGCAGGACGTGGTCACCGCGATCCGCGAGAAATGCACGATCGACGAGCTCGGCTTCCGCCGCGAGCGCAGCGCCGACCGCCATCTCAAGACGCCCGAGGACATGGCCCGCCGCTTCGCCCGCTTCCCCGAGGCGCTCGACGCGGTCGAGGCGATCGTCGAGCGCTGCACCTTCAATCCCCGCGATCTCGATTATCAGTATCCCGACGAGATCGTGATGACCGGCCGCACGCCGCAGGAGGCGCTGGAGCGGCTGGCCCACAACGCGCTCGACCGGACGTTCGGCGGCAAGGTGCCGCCCGACTATCGCGCGCTGCTCGACCGCGAACTCTCCCTGGTCCGGCAGATGGGCTATGCGCCCTATTTCCTGACGGTGAACTCGATCGTCAGCTACGCGCGGAGCGAGGGTATCCTCTGCCAGGGCCGCGGATCGGCCGCCAATTCGATGATCTGCTACGTGCTCGGCATCACCTCGATCGACCCGATCGAGCGCGGCCTCCTGTTCGAGCGCTTCATCTCCGAGGAGCGTCACGAGCCGCCCGACATCGACGTCGATTTCGAGCACGAGCGGCGCGAGGAGGTGATCCAATGGATTTACGAGACCTACGGCCACAACCATGCCGCGCTGACCGCGGTGGTCAGCCGTTTCCGCTCGCGCGGCGCGATCCGCGAGGTCGGCAAGGCGCTGGGCCTGTCGGAGGACCTGACCGGCGCGCTGGCGGGGCAGGTCTGGGGCGTCTCAGGCGACGGCATCGAGGAGAAGCACAGCCGGGCGCTCGGCGTCGACACCGGTCATCCGCGGGTCGCGCTGGCGATCGAGCTCGCCAACGAACTGGTCGGCATGCCGCGGCACTTGTCGCAGCATCCGGGCGGCTTCGTGCTCACGCGTGACCGGCTCGACACGCTGATCCCGATCGAACCCGCCGCCATGCCCGACCGCTGGGTGATCGAGTGGGAGAAGCTCGACATCGAAGAGCTGGGCTTCATGAAGGTCGACGTGCTGGGGCTCGGCATGCTCGGCTGCATGCGCTGCGCGTTCGAACTGATGGCCGAGCACAAGGGTCATCCGATGACGCTGGACAGCCCAGAGTTCCAGAACGACGACAAGGCGACCTTCGACATGATCTGCAAGGCCGACACGCTCGGCGTCTTCCAGATCGAGAGCCGCGCGCAGATGTCGATGCTGCCGCGGATGCGTCCGCGCATATTCTACGATCTGGTGATCCAGGTTGCGATCGTGCGGCCAGGACCGATCCAAGGCGATATGGTCCACCCCTATCTCAGACGGCGCGAGGGCAAGGAACCGGTCGAATATCCCAACGAGGCGCTGCGCGATGTGCTGGAGAAGACCAAGGGCGTGCCGCTGTTCCAGGAACAGGCGATGCGGGTTGCCATCGTTGGCGCCGACTTCACCGGCAGCGAGGCGGACAAGCTGCGCAAGGCGATGGCAACGTTCAAGGCGACCGGCAACGTCGGCGAGTTCCGGCCCAAGCTGATCGAGGGTATGCTGAGGAACGGCATCAGTCTCGATTTCGCGGAGCGGATGGTCAAGCAGATCGAGGGGTTCGCCAACTACGGCTTCCCCGAGAGCCACGCCGCCAGCTTCGCCAAGATCGCCTATGCCTCGTCATGGATGAAGGCGCATCATCCCGACGTGTTCTGCGCGGCGCTGCTCAACGCGCAGCCGATGGGATTCTATGCTCCCGCACAGATCGTCCGTGATGCGCGCGAGCATGGGGTCGAGTTCCTGCCGCCGTGCATTAACGCCAGCGCGTGGGATACGTGTTTGGCGCCTGGGGAACGGACCGAGAAACGCGAGAGGCATCCGGGCTTCTACGGCACCGATGAGGAATGGGAAGCGCTTGCGCCGCTTCGGCTCGGCCTCAGGATCGTGAGCGGGGTTGGCAAGGAGGATGTCGAGGAGAGACTCCTGAAAGCACGTGCCGCCGGCCCCTTCACCTCGGTCGAGGATGTGTGGCGACGCTCCGGGGTCAGGCCCGCGGTGCTCGAGCGGCTGGCGCGGGCGGATGCCTTCCGCTGCTTCGGACATGACCGGCGGCAGGCCCTTTGGGCGGTGCGCGCGCTCGGCGAGAAGCCGATGCCGCTAGGGCTCGCCGATCGGCGCGAACCCAGCGTTGCGCTGACGCCGCTGACCGCAGGGCGCGAGGTGGTGGAGGATTATCGCGCCATCCAGCTTTCGCTGCGCGCGCATCCGGTGTCCTTCCTGCGCGGCCGGCTCGATCTGCTGGGCGTGACGCCTGCCGCGGGGCTCAAGCAGGTACGGTCCGGCCGCAAGGTGGAGGTCGCGGGCGTGATCTTGGTGCGCCAGCGCCCGGCCACCGCCACCGGCGTGCTGTTTCTCACGCTGGAGGACGAGACCGGCATCGCCAACGCGATCGTGTGGCGCGACCGGTTCGAGGCGCAGCGCCGCACTATCATGACCGCGACGATGATCGGCGTACAGGGCGAGGTGCAGCGCGAGGGCGAGGTGATCCACATCATCGTCGACCGCATCGTCGACTATTCGGACATGCTGCGCGAGGTCGGCGCGATCGACCTGCCGCGCCTTGCCGCTCCCGGTGACGGCGCGGCCAGCGATGGTCCGCCCCGGCACCCGCAGCCCCCGCGTTCTGGCAATCATTGGCGCAGCCGGCGGGACGAAGATTCGATTCCGATCCGCAGCCATGACTTTCACTGATGGAGGATTCGAACAAGCGGCAGGCGAGCTGAACCGGCCATTCGGCGCATCACCTCAGGAAGACCTTAATGCTTTCAGGGTCATATGGCCTTCCCGCCGATATCGTCTAAAGGCCGCCGCGATGAGCAGCAGCCCGATGGCCGAATCGAAGATCGACGCGTCGAACCTTTCACCGGCCCCCATACCGATCCTCTCGGTGATTGTGCCGACGTTCAACGAGCGCGACAACGTCAGCCGGCTCTATGACGCGCTGCAGGCGGCGCTCGCCGGCATTCCATTCGAGGTAGTGTTCGTCGATGACGACTCGACCGACGGCACCCGCGAGGCGATCGCGGAGATGGCGGCGCGCGACGGGCGCGTGCGGATGCTCCACCGCATCGGCCGGCGCGGGCTCGCCACCGCGGTGACGGAGGGGATGCTGAGCACCTCCACCCCCTATATCGCCGTGATCGACGCCGATCTCCAGCACGACGAGCGCATCCTGCCTCAGATGCTCGACCTGCTGCAAAACGGCGCCGCCGACGTGGCGATCGGCTCGCGCTACGCCGCCGGAGGGAGCATCGGAGGCTGGGACGCGCAGCGGGCGCGAGTGAGCGCGGTGGCGACGCGCCTCGCGCGGCTAGTCACCGGCGCCGACATCTCCGACCCGATGAGCGGCTTCTTCGCGATCACGCGGTCCGCGTTCGATTCCGCCGTCCGCGAGCTTTCCGGCCAGGGCTACAAGATCCTGCTCGACATCTGCGCCTCGGCCGAGCGGCCGCTGCGCACGGTCGAGGTCCCCTATTGCTTCCGCCCGCGCGAGGCCGGCGAGAGCAAGCTCGACGCGCTGATCACCTGGGAATATCTGCTGCTGCTGGTCGACAAGCTGATCGGCCATGTCGTTCCCGCGCGCTTCCTGTCGTTCATGTTCATCGGCGGCCTTGGCGTGTTCGTCCACATGGGCGCGCTCACGATCATGATGGAGGCACATTATCCGCCATTCCTGTGGGCGCAGTCGATCGCGACGGTGCTGGCGATGATCTTCAACTTCTTCGTCAACAACACCCTCACCTACCGCGACCGTCGCCTCAAGGGCGCCCGGCAGATCGTGCGCGGCCTGCTCACCTTCGTCGCCGCCTGCTCGATCGGCGCGATCGCCAATGTCGGCATCGCCAATTATCTGTTCGCCGATTACGACTATGGCTGGTGGGCGGCGGGGCTCGCCGGCATCCTGGTCGGCGCGGTGTGGAACTATGCCGCGACCTCGGTCTTCACCTGGCGGTCGAGATAGACTTCGGCGGAGACCGATCGAAGGGGGGATGCCGATGCCGACCGACCGCCGGACCGTCCTTGCCGCTGCGGGCGCGCTCGCTGCCGGCGCCGGACCGCTGCTGGCCCGCTCGCGAATAGAGCCGGCACGCCCGAAGCCGACCACGCCAGCGGCGAACGGCGTCCGCCTCGACCCGCGCGACTTCGGCGCAAGAGGCGATGGCATCGCCAGGGATACCGCCGCCGTCCAGCAGGCGCTCGACCGCGTGGCCGTGCTCGGCGGCGGCGAGGTGGTGCTGGCGGGCGGCACCTTCCTGACCGGCGCGATCCGGATCGGATCCGACACCACGCTCAGGATCGAAGAGGGCGCGACGCTGCAGGGCTCACCCGACGTCCGCGACTATCCGGTGACGCAGGTCCGCTGGGAGGGCCGCTGGATTCCCGGTCATATCGGCCTCGTCTGGGCGCAGGACGCGCGCAACGTCGCGCTGGCCGGCAAGGGCCGCATCGTCGGATCGCCGGCGATCCGCGGCCGCGTCGCCACCTCCGGTCTCCGCCACCCCGCGCTGCTCGAGTTCGTCGGCGTGCAGGGGCTCAACGTCACCGACCTCGACACGCAGCAGAACGACATGTGGTCGATCCACCCGGTCTATTGCGAGGACGTGCTGTTCCGCGGCCTGACGGTGAAAGGCAATGCCGACGGGATCGACGTCGACAGCTGCCGCCGCGTCGCGATCGAGCATTGCGACTTCGACACGGTTGACGACTGCATCTCGCTCAAGTCCGGGCGCGGGATGGAAGGCAGCATGATCGGCCGCCCGACCGAGGACGTGACGATCGCCGACTGCACCTTCCGCGACCATCGCTGGGCCTGCATCGGCATTGGCAGCGAGACTTCGGGCGGCATCCGCCGCGTCCTAGTCGAGCGCTGCAAATGCCTGCTCGCCTACACCTTCGCCATCTACCTCAAGAGCCGCCCGGGACGCGGTGCCTTCATCGAGGACATCACGATGCGCGACCTCGAGGTGTCGGGCGCGGGCAACGGCTTCCTGCGCCTCAACTTCCTCGACAGCGGCAAGCAGGACCAATTCCCCGTGCCCGGCATGGACGGCGTGCCGCGGCTCGCCAATTTCACCTTCGAGCGCATCCGGGTGAAGGACGTGCCGGTCCTGGTCGAGGCGGTGAACATCCACCCCGACAAACCGCTCGACGGCTTCACGCTGCGCGACGTCACCGGCACCTGCGGCAAAGGCATCGCGCTCGCCAACATGCGGGGCGTGCGGATCGAGCATGTCGAGGTTAGCGGGTTCGCCGGCCCGAAACTCGCCGCGGCCAACGTCGCCGGCCGCGGCCTCGACGACGCTGCGCCGCTGGTCCCGCCGGAGCGCCCGGCGCCGGTGCTCGCAGCCGAGCCGCCCTATCGGCTGGGCATGGACTCGGGCCGGCCGAACTGATCGCTACTCTGCAAACATTGCCGCTGCGCCGCCGAAAGCGTATGATCGCCGGGCGGGGGCTCGAAGGAGCGCGTCATGGCAATCGCTCAGGTCGAAGGCATCGATCGTCCTGCCCAGGCCCTTGAGGTCCGCACCATCACCACGTCTGATCTCAGAGCTGCCCTCCGCGAGGGCTGGGGTGATTTCATGGACCGGCGCGGCGATCTGATCTTCGTCGGTATCATCTATCCGATGGTCGGCTTCATTGCGGCGATCGTGGCGCTGCGCGGGTCGCTGATCCCGCTGTTCTTTCCGCTCGCGGCCGGCATCTCCCTGCTGGGGCCCGCCGCCGCCATAGGATTCTACGAGCTGGCGCGGCGCCGCGAGCAAGGGCTCGCGGCCGACTGGTCGCACTTCCTCGACGTGACGAAGCGGCCCGCCTTCGATTCGATCGCCGTCGTGACCGGTGTCCTGCTGGCGATCTTCGGCGCGTGGGTGACGGCTGCCGCCACGCTCTACTTCGCGCTGATGGGACCCGCTCCGGAGAGCGTGGGCGCGTTCGTATCCCGCCTGTTCACCACCCCGGAGGGCTGGGCGCTGATCATAGCAGGCAATCTCCTCGGTGCTGCCTTCGCGGCCGCGGTGCTGGCAGTGAGCGTCGTGTCCATGCCGATGCTGGTCGACAAGGACGTCGACGCGCGGACGGCGGTCGACACTTCGCTCAGCGCCGTTTCCGCCAACCGGGGCGTCATGCTCCGCTGGGGCCTGATCGTCGCCGCCTTGCTAATCGTCGGTACGATTCCTTTCTTCGTCGGGCTGGCGGTGGTCCTGCCGGTGCTCGGCTACGCGACCTGGCACCTCTATACGAAGCTGGTCGTGCGCTGATCGGGATCAGTCGGGCTGGGCTGCCTGCGGAGGCCCCAACCGCAGCACGATCACGCCGAGCAGCGCCGACAGCAGCGACCCGACCAGCACGCCGACCTTCACCTGGTCCTGCAGCAGCGGGTCCGCGAAAGCGAGACCGCCGATGAACAGGCTCATGGTGAAGCCGATCCCGGCGACCAGCGCCATGCCGTAGAGGTGCCGCCAGCCGCAGCCGCGCGGCCGCGGCGCGATCTTGAGCTTCACCGCCAGCGCGATGCCGCCGAGGATGCCGGCCTGCTTGCCGACGAACAGCCCGAGCAGGATCGCGAGCACCAGCGGCTCGCCGAGCGTGGCGAGAGACATGCCGGACAGCGATACCCCCGCATTGGCGAAGCCGAACAGCGGCACGATCAGATAGGCGACCCAGGGATGCAGCGCATGCTCCAGCCGGTGGAGCGGCGAATGCGTATCGTCGGGCGCGGCGGGCGACTTGGTGATCGGGATGGTCAGCGCGGCCACCACTCCGGCGATCGTCGCATGCACGCCGGAGATCAGCGTCGCCAGCCATAGCGCGAGGAAGCCGATCAAATAGGGCCACAGCGCCTTCACGCCGCACCGGTTCATTGCCCACATCGCCAGCGCTATTCCCGCCGCTGCGGCGAGCGCGGGCAGGTTCAACCCCTCGGTATAGCCGACCGCGATGATCGCCACCGCGCCCATGTCGTCGACGATGGCGAGCGCGGTCAGCAGCAGCTTGAGCGACGCCGGCACGCGATCGCCGAGCAGCGCCAGCACGCCGATCGCGAAGGCGATGTCGGTCGCCGCCGGGATCGCCCAGCCGCGATGCAGCTCGGGATGGCCGCCCGCGACCGCGAAATAGACCGCCATCGGCACCAGCATCCCCGCCGCCGCCGCGATCAGCGGCAGCCGCCGTCGCTCGGCGCTGGACAGGCCGCCGTCGACCACCTCGCGCTTGATCTCCAGCCCGACCAGCAGGAAGAACACCGCCATCAATGCGTCGTTGATCCACAGGTGCACGCTCATCGGCCCGAGCTTGGGCGACAGCACCGGCCCGGTCTCGAAGTGCAGCGCCTCGAAATAGCCGTGCGCGAGCGGCGAGTTGGCGACGATCATCGCCAGCGCCGCCGCGCCCATCAGCAGGATGCCGCCCGCCGCTTCGGTGGCGAGGAAGTCGCGCGTCAGCGAAACCACGCGAACGGCAGGCCGGATCGCCTTCGGGGTCGTGCGCTCATCCATGGTGCCGTCCTAACCGACTGGTCCCGTGCGGCAAAGCCGAACCGGTTGTGGGGCGCGCTCAAAACCGCATAAGCTCGGGCGATGGATCGCCCTTCCCCCGTCGCCGTGTTCGCGCGCTGGTGGCGCGCCAACGTCATCGCCGAGGTCGAGCATCGCGAGGTGCTGGAGAGCATCCATGAGGATGCCGGCTGGAACGGCCGCTACGTCTTCATGATCCTGATGTCGGCCGGCATCGCCATGCTCGGCCTGCTGCTGTCGTCGCCGGCGGTGGTGATCGGGGCGATGCTGATCTCGCCGCTGATGGGGCCGATCATCGGCCTGGGCTTCGCGCTGGCGACGCTCGACCTCCATTATATCCGCCGCTCGGCCGGAGCGCTGGCGGCGGGAGCGGTGTGCGCCGTCCTGTTCTGCGCGCTGATCGTGCTCTTGTCGCCGCTCCAGAACGTGACCAGCGAGATTGCGGCGCGCACCCGGCCCAACCTCTTCGACCTGCTCGTCGCGCTGTTCTCCGCGCTGGCCGGCGCCTATGCGACGATCCGCAGCCGTGCCGGCACCATCGTCGGCGTCGCCATCGCCACGGCGCTGATGCCGCCGCTCGCCACCGTCGGCTTCGGGCTCGCCACCGCCAACGGGACGGTGTTCTTCGGTGCGCTGCTGCTGTTCATCACCAATTTCGTGACGATCGCGCTGTCGGGCGCGGTGATGGCACGGATCTACGGCTTCGGCCCGCGCCTGACGCCCGAGCAGACCCTGTGGCAGAGCGCGTTCATCGTCGCGACCTTCGTCGCGCTGGCGGTCCCGCTCGGGCTCACCCTGCGCCAGATCGCCTGGGAAGGCCTCGCCGGGCGCCAGGCGCGCGCGGCGGTCGCCAGCGCCTTCCCCGACAAAGCGCGGATCAGCCAGGTTGACGTCGACTTCAGCGCGCAGCCGCTCGCGGTCCGCGCCAGCGTGCTGACGCCCAGCTATCGCGACGACGCCGAAAGCGCCGCCGCCGCTGAGTTCGCGCGCCTCGTCGGCCGCCCCGCGGCGATGACCATCGACCAGTATCGCGTCGGCGTCGGCCAGGCCGAGGCGGCGGCGATCCAGCAGGCCGGCGCGACCGCCCCTGCGGCCGCCGATCCGCTGGCCAATCGCCTCGCCGAGGGGCTGGCGCTCGCCGCCGGGGTGAACCGCGGTCAGGTGCTGATCGATTCGGGCAAGCGCCAGGCGTTCGTCCGCGCCGATCCGCTGCCCGGGGCGGGGCTCGCCGCCTATCACGCGCTCGAGGTGCGGCTCGCACAGGGAGCCGACGGCTGGTCCGTCCATCTCGTGCCGCCGCCGGCCACGCCCGGCATCGTGCCCTTCGACGGCGACGTCCCCAGCGCGATCGGCAGGGCGGCGATCGGCGATGCCGCCTGGGCCGCCGCGCGGCGCGGCGAGGCGATGCGGGTCAGCGGCCCCGCCGAAGAGGTCGAGACGGTGGCGCGCGCGCTGGCCGAGGCGGGCGTCGAGGCGATCCGCGATCCCGGCGGCGAGGCGCCGGTGCGGCTCGCCTGGGCGGTGCCGGTCAGCGAGCCAGCGCCTCCGCGATGAGCCTGCGGCTGTTGGCGATGCCGTAGAGCCGGATGAAGCTCCCCATCCGCGGCCCCTGGCTCGATCCCAGCAGCGTCTCGTAGAGCGCCTTGAACCAGTCGCGCAGCTCGGCGAAACCGCCCAGTTCTCCAAACTGCGCCTTGCCGATCTCGTAGACGATGTTCTGGATGTCCTCGGCGCTGGCGTCCTCGGGCAGCGCGGCGAGCTCGGCATCGAGCCGCTCCAGCGCCGCGACCTCCACCCCCTCGGGCGCGCGGCGCTTCAGCGTCGGCGCCACGAAATCGCGCGCATAGGCCAGCGCATAGCCGATCAGCCGGTCGAGCTCGGGCTGGTTCTCGGGCGTGGCGTCGGGGACGTAGTTGCGGAGGTATCCCCACACCTGCTCCTTGGTCGCCTCGCCCATCACCCCGACCAGGTTGAGCAGCAGCCCGAAGGTGACCGGCAGCGTCCCCTCCGGCAGCTTGCCGTCGTGGATGTGGTGGACGGGATTGCCGAGCCGTTCCTTGATCGGCTGGCCGGGATAGTTGGCGCGGAACTGCCAGTAATCGTCGACCGCGCGCGGGATCACGCCGAAGTGCAGCGACTTGGCCTTCTTGGGCTCGCGGTAGATGTAGAAGGCGAGGCTCTCGTCGGGGCCATAAGTCAACCACTGCTCGATCGACAGGCCGTTGCCCTTGGACTTGGAGATCTTCTCGCCCTTCTCGTCGAGGAACATCTCGTAGTTGAAGCCCTCGGGCGGTCGTCCGCCGAGCGCGCGGGCGATCTTGCCCGACTGGATCACCGAATCGATCAGGTCCTTGCCCGCCATCTCATAGTCGACGCCGAGCGCGACCCAGCGCATCGCCCAGTCGACCTTCCACTGCAGCTTGGAGAGGCCACCGAGCGCGGACTGGACGATGCGCTCGCCCTCGTCCTCGAAGGCGATCGTGCCGGCATCGGCATCCACCACCTCGACCGGTACCTGCAGCACCACGCCCGATTTCGGGCTGACCGGCAGCACCGGCGAATAGGTGGCACGGCGCTCGGCGCGCAGCGTCGGCAGCATGATGTCGAGGATCGCCTGCCAGCTCCTGAGCACGTTGCGGATCGCCTCGTCGAAGCGGCCCGAGCCGTAATAGTCGGTGGACGACGCGAACTCATAGTCGAAGCCGTAGCGGTCGAGGAACTCGCGCAGCATCGCGTTGTTGTGGTGCGCGAAGCTCTCGTACTTGCCGAACGGGTCGGGGATGCGCGTCAGCGGCTTGCCGAGGTTGGCCGCCAGCATCTCCTTGTTGGGGACGTTGTCGGGCACCTTCCTGAGGCCGTCCATGTCGTCGCTGAACGCGATCAGCCGGGTCGGCTGGTCGCTGAGCGCATGGAAGGCGTTGCGCACCATCGTCGTACGCAGCACCTCGTTAAAGGTGCCGATGTGCGGCAGGCCCGAGGGACCGTAGCCGGTCTCGAACAGGATCGCCTCTCCGCCCGGCTTCCCCTCCGGCCAGCGCTTGAGCAGCTTGCGCGCCTCCTCATAGGGCCAGGCTTTGGACTCGAGGGCGGCGGTTCGGAGTTCGGGTGAAACGGTCATGACCGCGTGCGTCTAGCGAAGCGCGCCCGCAATCGCCAGCACCAGCACCGAACCGAAGGCCGTAGGTCTCAACGGGCTTCGAGCACCATGTTGAAGGGGCCCTCGGTCGCCCGCCTCACCTGTGTGAAGCCGCCGTCCCGGATCACGGCGCCGAGCCGTCGCTCGCCCGCCTGTGCGCCGAGCCCTTCGCCCACTTCCTGATCGAGCGACGTGGGGATGCAGATCATGGTCGAGGCGTTGTAGTAGAGCCGCCCGACCGGGTTCATGTTGTCGGCAGGTGTGTCGCCCGCGATCGGCTCGACGATCATCCAGCTGCCGCCCGCGGCAAGGATCCGGCGCATATGGGCCGCGCAGCCACGCGGATCGCCCATGTCATGCAGGCAATCGTACATGGTGACGAGATCGAAACCCTCCTCGGCGATTTCCTTCGCCTGGGCGACCTCGAAGCGGACGCGGTCGGACAGGCCGTGATGGTCCGCATGACGGCGCGCCTCCTCGATCGAGGGTTCATGGAAATCGAAGCCGACGAAGCTGCTCTCGGGATAGGCCTCTGCCATCAGCAATGTCGAGAAGCCGACTCCGCATCCGACGTCCGCCACGCGCACGCCTTCGCGCAGCCTGGCTTCGACGCCGTCCAGCGCCGGAATCCAGTTCTGGACGATGTTGTTGACGTAGCCGGGCCGGAAGAAGGCGCCGGTCGCGCAGAACAGGCAGCCGGCATGATCGCCCCAGCGCACGCCGGTGCCGCGGCGGAAGCAATCCTCGACCCGCGGCTCGGCCTCGATCATCGCCGCGACCAGCTCGAACGCGCCGGGCAGGTAGACCGGACTGTCGGCGAGGGTGAACACCATCGCCTGCTCCGGCGACAGGCTGAAGCGGTCGGCGGACGCGTCATAGTCGATGTTGCCATTGGCTGCCTGCGCCAGCGCCCATTCGCGGACGTAGCGCTCGTGCAGGCCGCCCGCGCGCGCGGCGAGCTCGCCGGCGGTGGCGGGCCCCTGCTGAAGCGCGTCGAACAATCCGAGCCGCAGTCCGATGCGGACCGTCGGCACGCTCATCGCTCCGCCGAGGTCGCCCAGCATCTTGCCGACGAAGGCATGAAGCTTCGTTTCATCGATCGCGCTGGCCATCGTGCATGCCTTTCGGGTCATTGGATTCGGAAGGGCGGCTGCGGACCGGATGATAGCCGTTCTGTCCCCAATCGCGGAACGAAATGGAGAAGCTCAGCCATAAGGGTAGGTTGAGCTGTTCCTCAATCGTTCCGACCAGTCTAAGCAGAGGTGATGCTGCCCCATCCCGCCCTTCACGCCAGCCACGGCGGCATCTGGATCGCCGATGACGACGACCCGTGGGGCGGCGCGCGTGCGATCAGCCGCGGCGAGGCGATCCGGATCGCCGCTGATACCCCCGTCATCCTGCTCAACGCGCCGCTGGTCGGGCAGCGGCTGGGACATCCCGAGCTCAATGGGCTCGATCTCCTGGAGCTGTTCGCCTTCGTTCGGCCGGCGGTGTTCGCCGTGCCGACGCCCAAGGGGCTGGCACAGGCGCTCGGCATCGAGCCGCCGGCGAGCGATGCCGACGTCGCTCCGTTCCTCCGCCGTGCCGCCGGGGCGCTGCTGGAGCTGCTCGAAACCGACTGGCCCGAACGCGAGGGCGCCTGGACCGCCGCGCAGAACCTTCAGCGCCTGCGCTGGCCGTGGGCGCCGGCGGTGGCCGCGCGCCTCGCCAGGCCCGACAAGGCCGAGCGCTGGCTGTTCTCGAAGCTCCCCGAATGGAGCGAGGCCGCCCCCCGCCCCGCCCCGCGCACGGTGATGATTGGCGACGGCCAAGTCTCCGCGCGCCTCAACGCCCTTACCGGCACCGGGGCCGAGCGGCGCGAGGGTCAGCATGCCTTCGCCGACGCCGCGACCAGGGCGTTCGCACCGCGGATGACGCGCGATTCGCCCAATCTCGTGCTGGCCGAGGCGGGGACCGGGATCGGCAAGACGCTCGGCTACCTCGCCCCCGCCTCGCTGTGGGCCGAGGCGGCGGGCGGCGCGGTATGGGTGTCGACCTTCACCAAGGCGCTGCAGCGCCAGTTGGCGCACGAGACCGCGCGGCTCTATCCCGATCCGGCCGAGCGCAACCTGCGTGTCGTCACCCGCAAGGGGCGCGAGAACTACCTGTGCCTGCTCAACCTGGAGGACGCGCTGCAGGGCGGCTTCGCCGGCCGCGCCGCGATCCTGGCGCAACTCGTCGCGCGCTGGGCGGCCTATAGCGCCGACGGCGACATGGTCGGCGGCGATCTGCCCGGCTGGCTGCCGACTCTGTTCCGCCGCAACGGATCGACCGCGCTCACCGACCGGCGCGGCGAGTGCATCTACGCCGGCTGCCCGCATTACCGGAAATGCTTCATCGAACGCGCGGCGCGCGCCAGCGCCGAGGCGAGCATCGTCATCGCCAATCATGCGCTGGTGATGGTCAACGCCGCCCGCGGCCGCGAGACCGCGAGCCGGCCGACCCGCTACGTCTTCGACGAAGGCCATCACTTGTTCGACGCCGCCGATTCGATGTTCGCCGCGGCGCTGACCGGCGGCGAGGCAATCGAGCTGCGCCGTTGGGTCACCGGCCCGGAGGGCACTGCGCGCGGCCGCCGGCGCGGGCTGGCGGCGCGGCTCAGCGACGTCGCCAGCTATGACGAGGAGGGCGGCCGCGCGATCCAGGACGCGGTCGAGGCGGCGCGGGCGTTGCCGTCCGACGGCTGGCTAGGCCGGCTGGCGGAAGGGGCGCCGTTCGGCCCGGTCGAGGCGCTGCTCGCCGCGGTGCGCGGGCTCGTCTACGCCCGCGCCGCCAAGGAGGAGGACGCCGGCTACGGCCTCGAGACCGAGCTCGCCGAACCGGATGCCGCGCTGGTCGAGGCAGCGGGGCCGGCCGGTGCCGCGCTCGACGCGCTGGTGCGCCCGCTGGTCGCGCTCGGACGGCGGCTGGAAGCGGTGCTGGCGGACGATCCCGACTGGATGGACGGCCCCGCGCGCGCGCGGATTGAGGGGGCGATCGCCTCGCTCGGCTGGCGCACCGAGACGGTCGGCGCCTGGCTGTCGCTGATCGCCCGGATCGGCGGGCCGGCCGATCCCGACTTCGTCGACTGGCTCGCGGTCGACCGCAGCGAGGGGCGCGAATGGGACGTCGGCCTCCACCGCCATTGGCTCGACCCCAGCCGGCCCTTCGCGAGGACGGTGCTGGAGCCGGCACACGGCGCGCTAGTCACCTCGGCGACGCTCAAGGCCGGCGGTGACTGGGATGTCGCCGATGCGCGGAGTGGTGCAATCCACCTCCCTCAGCCGGCGACGCATTTCGAGGTGCCGAGCCCGTTCGACTATGCCGCCCATGCCGAAGTGCTGGTGGTGACCGACGTCAAGCGCGGCGACCTGGCCGCGCTCGCCAATGCCTATGCCCGGCTAATCGTCGCGGCGGGCGGCGGCACGCTCGGCCTGTTCACCGCGATCCGCCGGCTGCGCGGCGTGCACGCCCGCATCGCCGACCGGCTCGCGCGCGAGGGGCTGCCGCTGCTCGCCCAGCATGTCGATCCGATCGACACCGGCACGCTGGTGGATATCTTCCGCGACGATCCGCGCTCCTCGCTACTCGGCACCGATGCCCTGCGTGACGGGGTCGACGTGCCCGGCCATTCGCTCAGGCTGGCAGTTATGGAGGGCGTGCCCTGGCCCAAGCCGACCGTGCTCCACGCCGCGCGCCGCATGGCAGGTGGGGGCAGCGCCTATGACGACCGCATCGTCCGTGCCCGGCTGGCGCAGGCGTTCGGCCGCCTCATCCGCCGCGCCGACGATCAGGGGCGGTTCGTGCTGCTCTCCGCCGCCGTGCCGTCGCGGCTGCTCACCGCCTTCCCGCCGGGCACGCCGGTGCGGCGCGTCACGCTCGATGAGGCGGTCGAGCGCTGCCGTCTTCCATCCGTCACGGACCTTCGGCAGAAGCAGCTCTCGTGAAGACGCTGACTCTGCTCCGCCACGCCAAGTCCAGCTGGGACGATCCCGTCGCCCGCGATTTCGACCGGCCGCTCAACGCCAAGGGCCATCGGGCCGCGGTGGCGATCGGCCACAGCCTGAGATCGCTGGGGTTGGCGTTCGACCAGGTCGTCGCCTCGCCGGCGGTGCGCGTGACCGAGACGCTGGAGGGGGTCGAGGAGGGCTATGGCCGCGATCTCGTGCCGACGTGGGACCGGCGGCTCTATCTCGCCTCCCCCGCGACCTTGCTCGACGTGATCCACGAGCTGTCCGACGCCGCCGGCCGGGTGATGCTGGTCGGGCACAATCCGGGCCTGGAGGAGCTGGCGTTGCTGCTCGTCCCGGACAGCGCGGGCGACGCGCTGCGCAGCGAGGTCGAGGCGAAGTTCCCCACCGGCAGCGTTGCCGTGCTCACCTTCGAGATCGATCGCTGGGCTGATGCGCGTCCGGGCGAGGCGACACTGACCCGCTTCGTGCGTCCCCGCGACCTCGATCCGAGCCTCGGGCCCGGGAGGGACTAATCGAACAGGCTGGAAACCGAGCTCTCGTCGGCGATGCGCTTGATCGCCTCGGCGATCAGCGGGGCGATGGTGAGGTGGCGGACCTTCTTGGCGGCGGCGATGATCTCATGGTTGCCGATCGTGTCGGTGATCACCAGCTCTTGGAGCGCCGATCCCTCGACGCGCGCCACCGCGCCGCCCGAGAGCACGCCGTGCGTCACATAGGCGACCACCCCCTCGGCCCCCGCCTCCTTGAGCGCCGCGGCGGCGTTGCAGAGCGTGCCGGCCGAATCGACGATGTCGTCGATCAGGATGCAGAAGCGCCCCTCGACCTCGCCGATGATGTTCATCACCTCCGATTCGCCGGCACGCTCGCGGCGCTTGTCGACGATCGCGAGCGGGGCGTTGTCGAGCCGCTTGGAGAGGGCGCGCGCGCGCACCACGCCGCCAACGTCGGGCGACACCACCATCCAGTTCTTGTCCGGGAAGCGGCTGCGGATGTCGGCCGACATCACCGGCGCGGCGAAGAGGTTGTCGGTCGGGATGTCGAAGAAGCCCTGGATCTGCCCGGCATGGAGGTCGACCGACAGCACGCGGTTGGCCCCCGCGGTGGTGATCAGGTTGGCGACCAGCTTCGCCGAGATCGGCGTGCGCGGGCCGGGCTTCCGATCCTGCCGGGCATAGCCGAAATAGGGGAGCACCGCCGTGATCCGCCGCGCCGACGCGCGCCTGAGCGCATCGATGCAGATCAATAGCTCCATCAGGTTGTCGTTGGCGGGATAGGAGGTCGACTGCAGCACGAACACGTCCTCGCCGCGGACGTTCTCGTGGATCTCGACGAACACCTCCTCGTCGGCGAAGCGGCGCACGCTCGCCTTGGTCAGCGGACTCTCGCAATAATCGGCGATCGCCTGCGCCAGCGGCAGGTTCGAATTGCCCGTCAGAAGTTTCATGGTGAGGGCCTCCCGTCGCCTCGCTTCTACGCTATGAGACGCGCCTTAGGGGGTGGAACGGGGTCAGGGCAAGGCGATGGTGATCCCGCACCGCCCGTCGCCGTTGAGCTTGCCGGCCCGGCGGTCTAGGCCGCGCCGATGATCGTCACCCGCTTCGCGCCGAGCCCGACCGGCAGGTTGCACGTCGGCAACATCCGTACTGCGCTCCACAATTGGCTGTGGGCGAAGAAGCAGGGCGGGCGCTTCCTGCTGCGTATCGACGATACCGATCGCGAGCGTTCCGAGGCGCGGTTCGTCGAAGCGATCCGGGCAGACCTCGCCTGGCTCGGGCTGATGCCCGACGGCGAGGAGCGGCAGTCGGCGCGGTTCGACCGCTATGAGACGCGCTTCGAGGAGCTGAAGGCGGCGGGACGGGTCTATCCGGCCTATGAGACAAGCCAGGAGCTTGATCTCAAGCGCAAGATCCTGCTCGGGCGCGGCCTGCCGCCGATCTACGATCGCGCCGCGCTCCGCCTCACAGAGGCCGAGAAGGCGGCGTTCGAGGACGAGGGGCGAGCGCCGCACTGGCGCTTCCGGCTCGGCGGCGACCTGCTCGAGTGGGACGATCTCATCCGCGGTCCCCAGCATTTCGCGGCGGAGGCGATGAGTGATCCCGTCGTCCGCCGCGCCGACGGCTCGTGGCTCTACCTGCTCCCTTCGGTGATCGACGACATCGACATGGGTGTGACTCAGGTCGTGCGCGGCGAGGACCATGTCTCCAATA
The DNA here is from genome assembly GCF_021391395.1 of Sphingomonas cannabina. NCBI lineage: Bacteria > Pseudomonadati > Pseudomonadota > Alphaproteobacteria > Sphingomonadales > Sphingomonadaceae > Sphingomonas > Sphingomonas cannabina. The sequence goes on from NZ_CP090059.1 coordinate 281,101, forward strand.
CCGCGCTCCAGATCGACATGTTCCACGCGCTCGGCGCCGCGCCACCCGCCTTTGCCCACGAGGCGCTGCTCACCGGCAGCGAAGGCAAGCTCTCCAAACGGCTCGGCTCGCTCGGCGTCGATCACTTCCGCGAGGCGGGGATCGAGCCGGAGGCGGTGATCGCGCTGCTCGCACGCATCGGCACCAGCCAGCCGGTCGAGCCGCTGATCGACCGCACGCCGCTGATCGCCGGCTTCGACTTCAGCCATTTCGGCCGCGCGCCGGCGCGATTCGACGAAGCGGAACTCGCCGGGATCAATGCCAAGATCGTCCATCAGCTTCCCCACGCGGCGGTGCGTGACCGTCTGCCCGTCGGCATGGGCGAGGCGGCATGGGAGGCGATCCGTCCTAATCTCGAGCGCGTCGCCGATGCCGCCGACTGGTGGGCGGTGATCGAAGGTCCGATCGCCGCTTCGGGCGAACCCGAGGACAGCACCTATCTCATCGAAGCGGCGACGGTCGCCGCGCAGATCGACTGGTCCGCCGATCCCTGGCACGCGCTCACCGCCGCGCTCAAGGACCGCACCGGCCGCAAGGGCAAGCCGCTGTTCCTCCCGCTCCGCCGTGCCCTCACCGGCCGCGACCACGGCCCCGACATGGCGGCGCTGCTCCCGCTGATCGGCCGCGACCGCGCGGTCGAACGGCTACGGAGCGCCAGCTAGGGCCCGCCACCGTTCTTCTCCCGCCTGAAATCGCTTTGTGACGATTGTGTAATGTTGTATCATCCCTCAACCGGATCGCCCGGCGTGAAGGAGAGGACAATGTACGCAGACCGTGCGAATCGTACGAGGATGAGCCCCGCGGGGCTGACGATGGCGGTGGGAATCAACGCAGCGCTGCTCGCGGCGCTGATCTGGTCCGCGCCCGAGCTGCCGAAGGTCATCAACTGGGACCCGATTGAGGCGATCAACATCCCGATTCCGCCGCCTCCGCCGCCGATCCCTAAAGTCGAGCCGACGAAGACGGTCGAGGCACCGCGCCCGATCGATCCCTATGTTCCGCCAAAAAGGGTCGACGTGCCCACGAAGCCGACCGATCGGGTCGACACCACGGACGTGATCCTGCCCCCCGATACTGGAACTCCGCCGGGAACCGGGACCGGCACTGGCGGCGGCGTCACCGTGGATCCGCCCAAGCCGCTGCCGGTGGTGACCGTGCCGGAGATCGATTCGCGCTACGCCGACGATCTCCAGCCTGACTATCCGGCCGACATGCGCCGTGCCGGACTGGAGGGCCAGGTGGTCGTGAAGGTGCTGGTCGGCACCAACGGCCGGGTGAAGGCGATCGAACTGGTGAGCAGTCCGCACGACAGCTTCTTCCAGGCGACCAGGCGCCAGGCGCTGTCCCGTTGGCGGTTCAAGCCGGCGACTCGTGACGGCATACCGTTCGAGAGCTGGCGGACGATGCGGCTCGGCTTCCACCTGACCGACGCCTGACCGCGACATGGCGCCGGGGGTGGTGGCGAGCCTCTCCGGCGCCTATGTTATGCGGCGCAATGCGTTATTTCGCCCGCTTCTCGCCTTTTCGAGCGATCCAGGATCTGCGTATCTTCCTGTCGCAGCGCCAGTCCTATGAGCTGGTGTTCCTGTTCCTGTCGATCGTGGTGACGACGCTGCTGATCGCCGGCTTCATCCACGATTCGCACGAGGAGCGCGTCTACAAGCGCGAGATCACCTATTTCCAGAGCTGGCCGCTCACCCGCACCGACGAGGAGATCCGTGCCCAGCAGAAGATCGACCTGCCCAAGGAGCTGGCGCGCAAGGCCGAGGCGGAGCGCAGGGCCAAGGAACGGCAGGAACAGTTCAAGAGATACGACGACGCGCTCAAGAAATGGGGCCTGTGAGCGATCCGCGCTGGATGGGCGCGGCGTTGGCGCTGGCCGAACGAGGGCGCGGGCGGACGGCACCCAATCCCAACGTCGGCTGCGTGATCGTGAAGGACGGGCGCGTGGTCGGACGTGGCTGGACCCAGCCCGGCGGCCGCCCTCATGCCGAGGCGATGGCGCTGGCCGAGGCCGGTGAGGCGGCGCGCGGGGCGACGGCCTATGTGACGCTGGAGCCGTGCGCCCATGTCTCGCCGCGCGGACCGGCCTGCTCGACGCTGCTGGCCGAGGCGGGCATCGCACGAGTCGTAGCGGCGCTCGAGGATCCCGATCCACGCACCGGCGGTGCCGGGATCGAGCGGCTGCGGGCAGCCGGCGTCGCCGTCGAGACGGGAATTGGCGCGGCGGAAGCGCGGCGGTCGATGGCCGGCTTCCTCACCCGCCGCGAGCTCGGCCGGCCGCATGTCACGCTCAAGCTCGCGACCTCGCTCGACGGCTGCATCGCGCTCGCCAATGGTGCGAGCCGCTGGATCACCGGCCCTGCCGCGCGGGCGCACGCGCATCTCGAACGCGCACGGCACGAGGCGATCCTGGTCGGGCGCGGGACGTTTGATGCGGACAAGCCGATCCTCGACGTGCGCCTGCCTGGCTTGAGCAAAAGCCGCGCACCTCGCCGCTTCGTTCTGACGAATCGTCCCCTCCCACCATTTGCCAATTCCCATGAGGCGGAGAATTGGCACACGCTGGAGAATCCGGCCGATATCGCCGATTGGCTGGGAATCGACCATCTGCTGGTGGAGGGGGGTGCAGAGACCGCCGCCTCCTTCCTCCGTGCGGAGCTGGTCGATCGGCTACTCCTCTACCGCGCCCCGATCCTGATCGGCGGCCGTCAGGCGCTCGGCGACCTGGGCCTGACAGACCTGGAGGCGGCGCACGGCCGCTGGCGGCGCGTGGACCGGCGTCAGCTTGGCACCGACACCCTGGAGGTCTACGAGCGCGACTGATGTTTACGGGAATCGTCACCGATATCGGTACCATCCGTTCGGTCGAGCAGCAGGGCGACCTGCGCGCGATCGTGGAGACGGGCTACGACACCGCCACCATCGACCTGGGCGCGTCGATCTCCTGCTCGGGCGTATGCCTGACGGTGGTCGACAAGGGGCCGGGCTGGTTCGCGGTCGACGTGTCCGGCGAGACGGTGAGCCGCACCGCCCAGGGCCAGTGGACCGCGGGCCGGCGCCTCAACCTCGAGCGTGCGCTGCGGCTCGGCGACGAATTGGGCGGCCATATCGTCACCGGCCATGTCGACGGTATCGGCGAAGTGGCGAGCGTGCGCGAGGAAGGCGGGTCGCACCGCGTCGTCGTCGCCGCGCCGCGCGAGCTCGCCCCGTTCGTCGCGCCCAAGGGTTCGATCACCGTCGACGGCGTGTCGCTGACCGTCAACGAAGTGACCGACACCGCCCGGGGCGTCGAGTTCGGGCTCAATATCATCCCGCATACCGCCGAGGTCACCACCTTCGGCGCGATCGAGCCCGGCCAGCCGGTCAACCTCGAAATCGACGTGCTCGCCCGCTATCTCCAGCGGATGGAGCAAGCCAGAAAGTCCCTGACCGATGCCGAAGCCTGAGCTGGCCCGCCTGCGCCACGCCTTCCTCTCCTCGCCGGAGGAGATCATCGACGAGGCGCGCAACGGCCGCATGTTCATCCTCGTCGACGACGAGGACCGCGAGAACGAGGGCGACCTCGTCATCCCCGCGCAGATGGCGACGCCCGACGCGATCAACTTCATGGCGAAGTACGGCCGCGGCCTGATCTGCCTGGCGATGACCAAGGCGCGGGTCGACCAGCTCGGCCTCGACCTGATGAGCCGCAACAACGGCACGCGGCACGAGACCGCCTTCACCGTCTCGATCGAAGCGCGCGACGGCGTCACCACCGGCATCTCCGCCGCCGACCGCGCGCGCACCGTCGCGGTCGCGATCGACGCCTCGAAGGGGCGCGAGGAGATCGTCACCCCCGGCCACGTCTTCCCGCTGGTCGCGCGCGAGGGCGGCGTGCTGGTCCGTGCCGGCCATACCGAGGCGGCGGTCGACGTCGCGCGGCTCGCCGGGCTCAATCCCTCGGGCGTGATCTGCGAGATCATGAACGAGGACGGGACGATGGCGCGGCTCGACGACCTCGTCGCCTTCGCCCAGCACCACAATCTCAAGATCGGCACGATCCGCGACCTCATCGCCTACCGCCGCCGCCACGACCATCTCGTCGAGAAGCGCGCCGAGGTGCGTTTCACCAGCCAATGGGGCGGCGAGTGGACTGCGATCACCTTCTGGAACAAGGCGACCGGCACCGAGCAGGTCGCGTTGATCAAGGGCAGGGTCGATCCCGCCAAGCCGACGCTGGTGCGCATGCACGTGCTCTCGCCCTTCTCCGACATCTTCGGCGAAGGCGGCGAGCGCGGCGGGATGCTGCGCCGCTCGATGGAGATGATCGGCGAGGAGGGCGCCGGCGTGGTGGTGGTGCTCAACCCGACCCGCGCCGACAGCTTCACCATGGCGCTGCAGGCGCGCGCCGGCACGCTTGCTGAGAAGGACATGGAGGAGCTGCGCGACTATGGCGTCGGCGCGACCATCCTGACCGAGCTCGGCGTGCACGACATGATCCTGCTCACCAACACCCACCACACGCTGGTGGGGCTCGACGGCTACGGCCTGTCGATCGTCGGGGAGCGGGCGGTGGACTGCTGCGGCCCGGCCTGACGCTCGCGCTGCGACGCCAGGCGGATCCATGGCGGCGCGTGGATCACGCTCATCAGCACCCACATCGCGGTCATCCCGCCGAGCGGTGAGGTGCCTGCCGCCGAGCAGAGCATGTCGGCGGCGCTACCCTGGACGGCGCTGTGCAGCGCCATCACCGCACAGGCGGGCATCGCCGCGAGGCTGAGCCAGCGCGCGCCGCTCATGTCTTCGCTTTCGCGTCGGGATCGCGGAATGCTGCCTCGCCTGCGTCCGAGATCTCGACCCATTTGGGGTCGGGCTTGGCCTCGGCGTCGTAATTGTCGTGCCAGTTCCACCATTTGTACGGCGGGTCCTGCGGATAGCCTTCGGGCGAATCCTCCCAGCTCTCCTGCCGGCCGAGCGGCGTCACATCGAGGTAGCTCCACACCGTCCCGAACGCCTCGTCGCCGCGGTTGTCGGTGAAATAGGTGCGATAGATGCGCTCGCCGTCGCGGATGAAGACATTGTGCCCGTGCCATTCGTCCACGCCGAAATCGGCGTCGAAGCTGTCGGTGATCGTGTACCACGGCATCGCCCAGCCCATCCGTGCCTTCAGCCGCGCGATGTCGGGCTGCGGCGCGCGCGAGGCGTAGGCGAGCGTGGTGTCGCGGGCATTGAGGTGCGCGAGGTGCGACACCTGGTCGGCGCCGAGCGAGCAGCCGCGGCAGGCATGGTCAGGCCAGCCGAACACGCCGGGCTCGAAGAAGGCGCGGTAGAGGATCAGTTGCCGCCGGCCCTCGAACAGGTCGAGCAGGCTCATCCGGCCGTCCGGCCCCTCGAACGCATAATCCTTCTCGACCGCCATCCACGGCATCCGCCGCCGCTCGGCGGCGAGCGCGTCGCGCGCCCGCGTATGGGCCTTTTCCTTGACGAGCATCGCCTCGCGCGCCGCGCGCCATTCTTCGGGCGACACGATCGGCGGATGGGTCTTCGGCAGTTCCTGCTGCATGGCCTTCACTCCTGCTGGGCCTAGGTCGTGTTGACATTCAGGCGTTTCGGTGACGGCCGCGGTAAAACCGCGGTAAAACCATCGTCATGCCGGGCTTGACCCGGCATCCAGAGCCACAAGCGGTGTCCCCCATGGCCCTGGATGCCGGGTCAAGCCCGGCATGACGGCTGTTTGGAGCCCGTCGCGACGGTCTCGACGCTGAATGTCAACGCGACCCAGGCCCGTCATCGCGCTGCGCTCTGCTCGCCCGACAGTTCGCCGATCCGATGGACGACCTGCGTCCAGCCGCCGCTCATGTTGCGATAGGCCGTCTCGTTGCGCGGCAGGACGAAGCCCGAATGGACGACGCGCAGCCGGGTTCCGCCCTCGACGGGCTCAAGCGTCAGGGTGACGACGGTATCGAGCAGCGAGCCATAGCCCTGGTTCTCCGCATGTCCGCCCTTCCACGAATAGGCGAGGCGCCGGTTGGGGATCACCTCCACCACCTCGCACCGGATCGTCCCGTCCCATTTGCCGCCGGGCGAGGTCTGATAGGTGAAGCGGTTGCCGACCACCGGCTCGAAGCCGGCGGGCGTCATGTTGAGCCAGCGCGCGATCAGCTCCGGCCGCGTCAACGTCGCCCAGATCACCTCGGGCGCGTGCGGGAACACCTCGTCGACCGCGATCTGCTCCGAGTGCGTTGCCAGGTCTCCGACGGTCATGGATCGATCTCCTTCAACAACGTGCGCAGGTTGCCGAGCCGCTCGCGCCAGAAGGCGTCGTAATGGTTCAGCCAGTCGAACAGCGGCGCCAGCCCTTCCGGCCGCGCCCGGTAGAAGACCTGCCGGCCCTGCGGACGTTCGGCGACGAGGCCGGCCTGCTTCAGCGACTTGAGATGCTGCGAGACCGCCCCCTGGGTCACGCCGCTTGCGCGGGTCAGCTCGGCCACGTTGACCTCGTCGGAGCGGGCGATGCGCTCGAACACCGCCCGCCGCGTGGGATCGGCGAGGGCGCGCATCACGGTGTCGAGGCCGGCGACCTGCATCATGCGAATCCTATTAGCCTATGCTAATTCATTAGTCAACACTAATATTAACTCCGCCGTTGCCGAAGCCCGGGCTCTTCTTCTACCGGAGGGGTTCAAGCGAACGGAGTGACGGAAGATGGCCCATGTCCTGATCGTCGAGGCGCGGTTCTACGACCACCTCAACGACCTGCTCCTCGCCGGGGCGCGCGCGGCGATCGAGGCAGCGGGGCACAGCCATGAGACGGTCACCGTTCCGGGCGCGCTCGAGGCGCCCGGCGCGGTGTCGCTGGCGGCGGAGACGGGGCGCTACGACGCCTATGTCGCGCTCGGCGTGGTGATCCGCGGCGAGACCTATCATTTCGAGATCGTCTCCAACGAGAGCGCGCGTGGGCTGATGGCGCTCACCATGGACGGGCTGGCGATCGGCAACGGTATCCTGACCGTCGAGAACGAGGCGCAGGCGATCGTCCGCGCCGATCCCGCGCAGGCCGACAAGGGCGGCGGCGCGGCCAGGGCGGCGCTGGCGATGCTCGCGCTCAGGGAGCGGTTCGGGGTCGCATGACCGGCCCGATCCTCTTCACGCCGCGGCTGATGCTGCGGCCGCTCGACGGCTCGGATTTCGAGGCGTGGGCGGCGTTCGCCGCGGACGAGGAGCAGATGCGGTTCCTCGGCGGGCCGAGGGACCGCGCCAACGCCTGGCGCGGGCTGGCCGAGATGGCCGGCGCCTGGACGGTCTCCGGCTTCTCGATGTTCTCGGTGATCGAGCGCGCCACCGGCCAATGGGTCGGCCGGCTCGGCCCCTGGGCGCCGGAAGGCTGGCCCGGCACCGAGGTCGGCTGGGGCGTCGCCCGCGCGTTCGCCGGCAAGGGCTATGCCTATGAGGGCGCGGTCGCGGCGATGGACTATGCGGTCGAGGTGCTCGGCTGGACCGAGATCATCCACACCATCCATCCCGACAATGTCCGCTCGATCCGGCTGGCGGAGCGGCTGGGCTCCACCAACGGCGGCCCGACCAGGCTGCCGCCGCCGCTCCAGGACGTGCGGGTCGATCGCTGGGGCCAGACCGCCGACCAATGGCGGGCTCGTCGTGTGGCGCTATGACCGAGGCGCCGTCGAGCCGCTACAAGGTGGTCGAGCGCGGCCGGCGGCTGGTGGTGATCGATACGCGCACGGGCAGGGAAGCAACCGCGGCACCACCCCCGGATCGCACCAGCGCATCTGACAAGCGCGGATCGGCTGAGGGCCTCGATCCGGTCGACCGGATGCTCGGCCGCGTGGCCGGAGCGGTGATCAACGCGGCACCGCGTTCGGTCGACGACCGTAGCGGCCGTCCGATCCTGAAGACGTCGCCCCTCTACGATCTCAAGGGCCCTCGCCGAGTGATCCTGGACGAAAACACGCAGCGGGCTTTCGCCGGGGTGGTGATCGTCACGCTCGTCATCGGATTCGTGCTGCTCAGCGTCGCAGTCGAGTGGCCGGCGATCCTGATCGTGCCGGCTCTCGTGCTGATCAATGGCACGAGGCCGATCCGGCGGTGGATCACGGCGCGGATCGATGCGCTCGATCAGGCGGCCGACTAGAACAGCCGTCCGCCGTTCGGCACCTCCTGCGACGGGCCGATCAGCACGACCTTGCCGTTCTCGTCCGGGAAACCGAGCGTCAGCACCTCGGACATCATCGGCCCGACCTGGCGCGGTGGGAAGTTGACCACCGCCGCCACCTGCCGCCCGACCAGCATCTCCGGCGTGTAATGCTCGGTGATCTGCGCCGACGAGGCCTTGCGCCCCAGCGGCTCGCCGAAGTCGATCGTCAGGCGATAGGCGGGCTTGCGCGCCTCGGGGAATTCGCGCGCCTCGACGATCGTGCCGACGCGGATGTCGACCTTGAGGAAATCGTCGAAGCCGATCGTCGCCGCCGGCGGCGCGCCGGCGCCATGGTTCATGTGCATCTAGACGCTCGCACCGTCGAATTGGGTGATCTCGAGCGCGTCCGGGTCGATGCCGTCGGTGCAGCGCAGGTTGATCGCGACCATCGCCTTGCCGTCGGGCGCCGTGCCTTCGGCGAACGGCGCGCAGCCGCAGGTGGTGCAGAAATGGTGTTGGATATTGTGCGACTTGAAGGTGTAGGTGGTGAGCGCCTCGCGCCCCTCGACCGTTACCGCATCGGCCGAGGCGAAGTGGAGCAGCGAGCCCTTGCGCCGGCAGATCGAGCAGTTGCAGGCCATCGCCTTGGTCGGCGCCGGCTCGTCGAGCGTGTAGTTGACGGCCCCGCAGTGGCAGCTTCCGGTGACGGACATGAGCGAATCTCCTCTCCTCGCCATCCCTTAGCCCGCCAAAGCGGCACCGACCACCGCCGGACTCGCCTCCGGCTCGAGCTGGTCGAGCGTGCACTGGCGCGGCGCCTTGTCGGGACGCCAGCGCAGGAACGCGGTGCCGTGGCGGAAGCGCTGACCGGTGACGTGATCGTAGCGGACCTCCACCACCAGCTCGGGCCGCAGCGGCTGCCATTCGGCCGAGCGCTCGGTCGACCAGCGGCTGGGACCGCCCGGGGCGTCGCCGGTGAAGCCGGGCGGTACGATCCGTTTCTCCAGCTGTTTCGTAAGCGGTGCTCGGTCAGGCATGTTCGAGGTGAAGCCGACATGATCGAGCCTGCCCTCCTTGTCATAGAGCCCGAGCAGCAGCGAACCGACCACCGGCTTGCCCGTCGCATAGCGGAAGCCGCCGACTACGCAGTCGGCGGTGCGCAGGCGCTTGACCTTCACCATCGCCCGCTCGCCGGGCCGGTAGGGTTCATCGAGCCGCTTGGCGACCACGCCGTCGAGCGCGCCGCCCGTCTCCGCCAGCCACTCGCGGGCACGGGCGGGATCGCGGGTGGCGGGCGACAGGTGGAGCGCGGGCGACGGATTCGCCCTGACGAAGACTTCCAGCGTGGCGCGGCGTTGGGTCAGCGGGGCGGCCGGATCGGCGAGGTCGTCGAACAGCATCAGCTCGGCCGGCGTCTCCGCCGCGAGCTTCGCCACGCGCCTGGCCGAGGGATGCAGCCGCATCTGCAGCGCGGCGAAGGACAGGCTGCCGCCGACCGGCACGATCAGCTCGCCGTCGAGACGGAACCGCTTCGCCGGCAGCGCGGCGAGCGCGGCGACCACCTCCGGGAAATAGCGGCCGAGCGGCTTGCCCGCCTTCGACCACAGCTCGACGCGGTCGCCGTCGCGCAGCGCGATGCAGCGGAAGCCGTCCCATTTGGGCTCGAACTGCCACCCCTCGTCCGATGGAAGCTCGGCGGCGAGCTTCGCCTCCATCGGCACGATCGGCGCCGTCACGTCAGGCGTCGGCGAACTCGGCTTCGGCGTTGACCTGGCCCTCCGCCATCGTCGTCAGCTTCTCGTCGGTCGCCTTCTCCTCGGCCAGCGTCTCGGCCAGGATCGACGCCGCCTGGCTCTGGCCGAGCTGGTTGGCCCAGGCGATCAGCGTGCCGTAGCGGGTGATCTCATAATGCTCGACCGCCTGGGCGGCGGCGATCAGCGCGGCGTCGAGCACCTTCTTGTCGGCGATGTCGCCGGCGATCTCGTTGGCTTCCTTGATGATGCCGTCGATCGCCGGGCAGGTGACGCCCTGCGGCTCCTTGCCGAGCAGGCCGAAGACCTGGTCGAGCCGGCGGATCTGGCCCTCGGTCTCGCTGAGATGCACCTCGAACCCCGCCTTGAGATCGGGCGAGGTCGCCTTGTCGACCATCTTCGGCAGCGCCTTGGTGATCTGGTTCTCGGCGTAATAGATGTCCTGCAGCGTGTGCAGGAACAGGTCGTCGAGCGTTGCGATGTCCTTGCTGAACAGGCCCATGGCGGACTCCTTGCCCTTGATCGGTTTCGGGATGTGCCGGCGCGTAAAGGGGGAAACGCGCCGGCACCCGGCAACAACGCGGCGGCAGGACTCAAGTTGCTGTACCCAAGAGTCTTTTTGTCGCCGAATGCGATCGGCCGAGCGCGAAGGGGCTTTGTTGTCGTTCACGATATGTTCTAAACTGGTCTCGCCATGCAGGGACGATTCGCCTTCGGTGCGGAGATGGAGATCGAGCGCTGGCGGGCGGCATTGGCGCCGCTGGCCGCCGGCGTGGTGCCGGGCAAGCCACGGACTCCGATCGGACAGCTCGTCAAGTCGATGATCAGCGGCCGCACCCGCGACGAGGTGTCGCTCGAAGCCTATCGGCAGCTGGGCCGCCGGTTCGGATCGGTCGGACGGCTGGCAGCGGCCGAGCGGCGCGAGGTGCTGGCGGCGATCCGCGACGTCACCTTCGCCGAGGACAAGGCGGCCCATCTCCTCGAGACGCTGCGCCGGATCGGTCGCGAGCGGCACGGCTACACGCTCGATTTCCTGGGCGAGATGCCGCTCGGCGACGCGCTGGCCTGGCTGGAACGCTTCCCGGGCGTGGGGCGCAAGGTGGCGGCCTCGACGCTCAACGCGAGCACGCTCGCGCGGCCGGTGTTCATCGTCGACAGCCATGTGCTGCGCGTGCTGCGGCGGCTGGGCTTCGTCGCCGGGGCGGCGGAGGCGCAGGCGGCGAGCGAGGCGGTGACCGCCGCGATGCCGCACTGGTCCGGCGGCGATTTCCTGTGGTTCCACATCGCCTGCAAGCGGCTCGGCCAGACGCTGTGCCGGCCGGACGCGCCGCATTGCGACGCCTGCCCGCTCTCCGCCGACTGCAGGCGCCGAGCTAACCGATTGACAGCGGGCTGATCGCCCGCCCATCGAACGGTCATGGCCGAGATCAAACTGCATCCGAGCTGGCTGGAGCCGCTGCGTGGCGAGTTCGACAGCCAGTATATGGCGGACCTGCGCAGCTTCCTGGTCGAGGAGAAGGCGCGCGGCAAGCGCATCTTCCCCGCCGGCAGCGAATGGTTCCGCGCGCTCGACCTGACGCCGCTCGACCAGGTGCGCGTCGTCATCCTGGGGCAGGATCCGTATCACGGCCCCGGCCAGGCGCACGGCCTGTGCTTCTCGGTGAAGCCCGGCGTCCGCACGCCGCCGAGCCTGGTCAACATCTTCAAGGAGATGGAGAGCGACCTCGGCATCACGCCGGCGCGGCACGGCTTCCTCGAGCATTGGGCGAAGCAGGGGGTGCTGCTGCTCAACGCGGTGCTGACGGTCGAGATGGGCCTCGCCGCCTCGCACCAGGGGCGCGGCTGGGAGAAGTTCACCGATGCGATCGTGCGGCAGGTCAACGCCAAGGAGGAGCCGGTCGTGTTCCTGCTGTGGGGCAGCCACGCCCAGCGCAAGGCGGCGGCGGTCGACAGCATCGAGCGCGGCGGGCGGCACCTGGTGCTGAAGGCGCCGCACCCTTCGCCGCTGTCGGCGCACAACGGTTTCTTCGGCTGCCGGCATTTCTCCAAGGCCAACGCCTTCCTCGAGAGCCGCGGCTTGCCGCCGATCGACTGGGCGCTGCCTGCACTGGGATAGAGGGATCGACATTTGAGGGAGTGACGACATCTCAATCTTCCTCACCGTCACCCCGGACTCGTTCCGGGGTCCACCGGGAGGCAAGGACTGGGCAAGAGGTTTCGAGCGCAGTCGGCGAAGCACAGTGGACCCCGGAACAAGTCCGGGGTGACGGCCGGGTAACGGCTACGGAAGACCTGCAACCTCAAATGTCGATCCGCTCTAGAGCTGGCCGAGGTTGACCAAATTGACTCGGCGGCGGGTTTGCGTCGGCCGTACGAGGGGAGGCAAGGCCGACGCGCCGGCGAGGCGACGGGAGGGCGCCACCGGCGCGCCACCTGGGTAACAGGTAGGTACCATCGACGCGCCACCCGGGTAACGGGCAGGCGCCACCGGCGCGCCGCGCGGGCGACAGATACGCGCCACCGACGCGCCACCCCGGCGACAGGGGCGCGACACCGGTGCGACGGACAGGCGCCGCCGACGCGCGTGGTTCGCGACAGGCAGGCGGCGTCCCGGCGTCATGCGCGCTCCGGTGACGCGGCAGGACGGGCGGCCGGCGCACCATCGTGCGCGAACGGATCGGCCATCCGGCGGGCATGGAGCGCGAGCGCGTGGTCCCATAGGCGATCGAACGGCGTGCCGGCGAGGCGCCGGCGCAACCGGTGTGCGCCCGACCGCGACATGCCCGCGGCCCGCGCCGCGCGCGCGACGCTGCCGCTCTCGGCCAGCGCGGCGAGGAAGATGCGCTGCAAGGCAGGCGTCCATTGCACGCGGTCCGGCGGGACGCGCGGCTGGAGGGTTCGGGGAGCCACCGGCGCGGCGTCGCGCACGGGCGGCTGGTTGCGGTGGGGATGCCGGTCCATCGATGAGGATAGAACAGATCAAATCCTACATTGGAAGGGTGTTTCCGACCTGCCGACAGCTCCAGTCGCTGACGACTTCTAATCCTCCCCCGCCAGGGGGAGGTGGCACGCAAAGCGTGACGGAGGGGGAGGACGGCGATCGGCGTACAACTTGCGTCGGCGATCGAGGGCGGTCGCGACGATCTGGCGGACCACGCCGTCCAAGTTCGACAGCACCTCACTCGCCGGATAGCGCAGGACGCGAACCCCTTCCGCGGCGAGCCAGGCATCACGCACCGCATCGCGCGTTGGCCGATCACCGCGCGAATGCGCTTCGCCATCGACCTCGATCGCGAGTCGCGCGGGGGCGCAGTAGAAGTCGAGCACATAGTCACCGGCCGAGTATTGCTTGCGGAAGCGCAAGCCGGCTTCGTTTTGTCGAAGCGCGAGCCACAGGCCGATCTCTGGAGGTGTCATCTCACGCCGCAGACGCTTGGCATTGCGTCGACCGGGTCCTGATCCCTCGAGCCGCATCGCCGTCCTCCCCCTCCGTCAGTCCCCGCCTTCGCGGGGACTGCCACCTCCCCCTGGCGGGGGAGGATTGAAAGAAGCCAAACATGGCCGGTCACTGGAACAGCGGCAGCTCCGGCATCAGCCGCCAGCGTCCGACGATCTCGTGGCGGGTCGCGCCGACATGGCTGTGGATCAGCACGAACTCGTCGACCTGCCATGCGACCGGCGCGACCGCGCGGCTGAACGCCTCGCCCTCGCGATAGCCGAGCGTCAGGTGCGGGCTGAAGCTCCATCCCTCGCGCGCCTTGAGCCCGGCGCGATCGACCTCGGCATGGATCGCGCGCTGGAGCAGCGCCAGCCCGGTCGAGCGCCGCCCCGGCCGCAATGCCACCGATCGGACGGTGCCGACCACGCGGTCGAGCATCAGCTCGAACGCCGCCGCTTCCACCGCATTGCCGATCGCGACCAGCTCGGCGATCAGCTCGTCCGGCCGGCGGGGATGATCGTCGAAAATCTCGAGCGTGATGTGGGCGTGCTCGGATCGGACCGGCGTGCCCTCTCCGCAATAGGTCCGGCGCATCCCCGCGATCGGCGCCAGCACCTCGTCCGCGGGCTTGATCGCGAAGAACGGGCGGTATCGGACGGGTGCGGACCCGGGCAGCTCCTGGAACATTCATGCCTCCGAATCATCGATTTCGTTCTTTATATGTTCCACACATCGAAGAGTCGATGAGCGATTGACGCGGCGGCGGTCCGCGCCGACAAGGGAGCGTCATCGACCGGGGGACGCGGCAGTGGCGAAGCGGGGACGTTTGGGTGCGGCGCTGGCTCTGGCGGCGCTGTTGGCAGGATGCGGCGGCGGAGGGGGTGGCCCCGGCGCGGTGGTTGCGCCGAGCCCGACGCCGACTCCAACTCCTACACCCACCCCGACACCGACCCCCGTCGCCGGCTGCAGCCTGCGCGAACGGCAGGATTGGGTCGCGGCGCAGATGCGCGAATGGTATCTGTTCCCCGAGACGCTGCCGGCGAGCCTCGATCCCGGCGTCTACCCGACGGTGGACTCCTATCTCGACGCGCTGACCGCGACCGCGCGGTCGCAGGGGCGCGACCGCTATTTCACCTATCTGACCTCGATCGCCGAGGAGAATGCCTATTATGAATCGGGATCGAGCGCCGGCTTCGGCTTCCGGCTCGGCCTCGGCGGGCAGCGGCTGTTCATCATCGAATCCTTCGAGGGCGGGCCGGCGCTGACCGCCGGGATCGATCGCGGCACCGAGATCCTGGCGATCGGCACGACAGCATCGAACCTGCGCAACGTCAGCGACATCATCGCGAGCGCGGGCACCGCAGGCATTACCGATGCGCTGGGCCCCGACACCGCCGGCACCGCGCGCGTGCTGCGCATCGCCGATGCGAACGGCACGCGCACCGTGACCCTCGCCAAGACCGACTTCGCGCTGACGCCGGTCTCCAGCCGCTACGGGGCCAAGGTGCTCGACGACGGCGGGCGCAAGATCGGTTACCTCAACCTGCGGACCTTCATCAACACCGCCGATCCCGCGCTGCGTCAGGCCTTCGCCAATTTCCGCGCGCAGGGGATCACCCAGTTCATCGTCGACCTGCGCTACAACGGCGGCGGCCTGCTTTCGATCGCGGAGCTGATGGGCGACCTGATGGGCGCCAACCGCACCGGATCCGATGTGTTCGACCATGTGACTTTCCGGCCCGAGAAGGCTTCGGAGAACGAGACCCATTATTTCACCGCACAGTCCGAGGCGGTGGCACCGGCCAGGATCGCCTTCATCGGCAGCGGCGGAACCGCGTCGGCGAGCGAGCTCGTGATCAATGGCTTCCTCCCCTATCTCCACGCCAACATGGCGCTGATCGGCACCAACACCTACGGCAAGCCGGTCGGCCAGATCGCGATCGACAAGACCGCCTGCGACGACCGACTGCGGGTGATCGCCTTCGCGCTGGAGAATGCCGCTCACCAGGGCAGCTATTTCAACGGCCTCGCCAGCACCGTCGAGGCGAGCTGCCAGGCGAGCGACGACATCAGCTATCCGCTGGGCGACCCGCGCGAAGCGTCGACCAAGGCGGCGCTCGATTTCCTCGCCGGGCGGAGCTGCACGCGGATCAGCACCGCCAGCGCGGCGACGCGCGAGCTGAAGGTGAGCGCACCGGGCGGCCGCGAGCTGCTGGCGCCGGCGCGGCCGACCACGATGCAGCGCGAGGTGCCGGGCGCGTTCTAGGGGCCGTCCCTTCAAGTTGAACCGATGTGCTCCTGCGAAAGCAGGAGCCCTGGACACATGCCGTGTCGCTTGCGGCCAGTGCTCCTGCTTTCGCAGGAGCACGGGCGCTGCTTTGATCTAAACAGGACAGAGTCCAGATCGGCCTATTCGGAGGGGCAATTGCCGGGGCGCGTTTCCGTCTTGCCGCCTGGCAGGTACCAGGTCGAGCGGCCTTCGACCGAATCCTCGTTCTCGTAATAGCAGACCTCGGCGCTCGCCCCATCGGGCGTGATGGCGACCGACCAGTTGTGATAGCCGCAATTGTGCTTCTCGCAGCCCCATGCGAGGACGCGGCCCTCGCTCATCACGATCGGCGCGTCGGGGCCGTCGTATTTGAAGACGAAATCGCGTGCCTCGGCATCCTTCGCCACCGCGCCGACCGCGGCCTTGACCAGCGGCTCGTCGAGGAAGGTGCGGCCATCCACCTTCTCCGACGGATGGCGGCCGACATAGGCGGCGAGCGGGCCGGGATCGGCCCCCGTGGCGACCGCGGCCGCATTGGTCAGGTTGGCGGCAGTGTCGTTAGCAGCGGCCGCGGCGTTGACCGCATCCGCGGCGGCGTTGGCGGCGGGCTGGTTGGCGGGTTCGCCTTCCCCGCTCCCGCCGCAGCCTGCGAGCAGCAGCGCGGCGGCCAGCGCCGCTCCCGTCCGCGAACGATCGATCATGGCATCCTCCCTGTTCGCCGGCCGACTCGACCGTGTCGATGCGATCATGACGGAGAGCGCACCGGCGGCAAGCGACTTTGCGGCCGGCGGATTCAGCCCGGCTGCTCCAGGCAGGCCGCGATCAGGCGCGCCTCCGGCGTCCTCAACGCGGCCTTGCTGCCGCACAGGAAGATGCCGTTGCGGCAGGCCGGGGCGGCGGTCTCGAGGCCGAAGGCGCGGCAGGCATCCGCAGGCGCGATCGTCGCACCCCGCCCGGCCGCGACGCTGGCCAGCGCCTCCTCGAGCTCCTCGAAATGGTCGTGGCGCCGCAGGAACGGCGGCTGGCTGCCGACGATTTCGGCGAACCAGCGGCCGAACACATATTCATATTCGTCATAAGTGACGAAGGGCAGCCGGCCGGCGCCGGCGTCGGCGGTTCCGGCGGCGCCGACCAGCACGAGTTCCTCCTCCGCGACCGCCAGGCTCTCGAACGGCGCGGCCACCACCGGGCGATAGGTCAGCGCAAGGTCGATCTCACCGCGGCCGAGCGCATCCAGCAACGCGTCCTGGCTGTCGGTGTGCAGGACCAGGCGCTGCTCCAGCGGCAGGCGCGGAAGGAGCGCGGGGACCAGGCGATAGCGGCCGAAGCCGGTGACCGCCCCCAGCCGGAGCGGCGAGACGACCGGCGCATCGGAGCCGATCGCGGCGCAGACCCGGTCGATGTCGGACAGGGCGCGCCCGACCACGTCGAATATCTCGCGTCCCTTGGGGGTGAGGCGGAGCGAGCGCCCGACACGCTCGGTGAGCCGGATTCCGACCTCGCGCTCGAACCGGCGCAGATCGGCGTGCACGGCCGGCGGCGACTTTCCGATCCGCTGCCCGGCCGCGGTGATGCCGCCGGCCAGGCCGACCGCGTGGAACACGGCCGCGCGCCGCAAGGTGCTGCTGTCCATCATTCATCTGTATCGAAGATTAGCGGCAAGAGGAAAGAATTTTGGAATGATAGCCGCGCGCCTAACGAGTGCATGAGGAGATACCACGATGCGCTTGTTTCTGCTGGCAGCAGCCATTGTCCTCGCGGCCCCTGCGATCGCGCAGGCGCAACCGGACGACGGGAAGCGGATCGCGCAATTCTACAGCTATCGCCTCACCGATCGCGCCCGGTTCGAGAGCGGCTATCGCGCGCATCTGGGTTGGCATGCCCGCAAGGGGGACCGGCTCGCCTGGTATGCCTGGACCGTCCAGTCGGGCCCGCGGCGGGGGCAGTTCATCGATGCGACCGCGGGCGCCAGCTTCGCCGATCTCGACGCGCGGCCCGATATTGCCGGCGACGGCGCGGATTTCGCGCGCACGGCGGCGCCCCATGCCGAGCCGGTCGACGTCGAGACATGGGAGCTGTGGCCGGAGCCATCCACCGCCACCCCGCTGGAGGACCGTGAGCCGAGCCGGACCGTGGACGTGTTCCTCATCCAGGTGGATCCCGGCGAGGAGCTGGCGTTCGAGCGCGCGATCGGCGCGATGGCCACGCGCAAGGTCCCCGGATTGCGCGTGAGCTGGTATCGCAAGCTGCGCGGGGGACGGGTTCCTGCCTATATGGTCCTGCTGGCACGCGACCGCTGGGCGGACCTCGGCCGGGCCGGGGGCACGCTGTCGTCGCTCCTGGCCGGCGCCTATGGCGCGCAGCCGGCCGCGATCCAGCCGGTGCTCGACAGCGTCGCGTCGATCGACACCGAAAGCTGGAGCTACGAGCCGCGGCTGTCGCTGATCCCGGGAACCCCGCTGCTGCCCTGATCTACGCCGTCCCGGCCTGGTGTCCCCACGGCACCAATGGTCGTGC
This sequence comes from Sphingomonas cannabina, assembly GCF_021391395.1. Lineage (NCBI taxonomy): Bacteria > Pseudomonadati > Pseudomonadota > Alphaproteobacteria > Sphingomonadales > Sphingomonadaceae > Sphingomonas > Sphingomonas cannabina. The sequence goes on from NZ_CP090059.1 coordinate 299,250, forward strand.
TCTTGTCATCTTCTGCTATCGCGGCTCCTGGCGCATCATCGCTCGATGATGGTCATGCGAGCGTAGCTGCGGGTGGGGAAGACAGGCATGGATCGGCGCGGGACGGGTTCGTCATTGTGGCGCGGCTTCGCCGCTGCGGTCGCCCTGGCCGGCGGCGTTCCCGCCGCGGTGGCGCAGGACGCGCAGCCGACCCGGAGCCCGCCGTTCGCAAACCAGGATGGGCTCCGCCCTGTGCTCAACTCCGACGGCGGGAGGACGCTGCGCTTCGACTGGCCGATGCTCAGCATCGGCACCGGCGAATATGAGGAGGGGCCGACCGGCGTCACCGTGTTCCGCTTCGGCCGCAAGGTGCACGGCGCGGTCGACGTGCGCGGCGGGGCGCCGGGGACGGTCAACACCGATTTCCTGCGGCTCGGCTACGAGACGCCCGACCTGGATGCGGTCGTCTTCGCCGGGGGTTCCTGGTACGGGCTCGAGGCGACCACTGCCGTCGATACCGCGCTCAAGGACGACGGGGTGCGCAGCGGCTATTGGGACAATATCGGCCTCGCCGTCGGCGCGATCATCTACGACTTCGGCGGCCGGCGGCTGAACGAGATCTATCCGGACAAGCGCCTCGCCCAGGCGGCGCTGAGGGCGGCGCGTCCCGGCATCTTCCCGCTCGGCGCGCGCGGCGCCGGCCGCTCGGCGATGACGGGCAGCCTGTTCGGCTGCGACGCCCATTCGGGGCAGGGCGGCGCCTTCCGCCAGGTCGGACCGGTCAAGATCGCCGCCTTCACCGTCGTCAACGCATTCGGCGCCGTCACCGACCGCGACGGCAAGCTGGTCGCCTGCTATCCCGATCCCGCCTGGCCGAAAGACGTGAAGACGAGCCAGCTGCTCACCGATTTCTCTGAGAAGCGGCTGTCGGGGCTGCTCGCCTCCTCGGCCGACAAGGGGCGCAAGAACACGACGGTCAGCCTGGTCGTCACCAACGTGAAGATGAGTCCGGCCGAGCTGCAGCGGCTCGCGATCCAGGTCCACAGCTCGATGGCGCGCGGTATCCAGCCGTTCCAGACCATGTTCGACGGCGACGTGCTCTACGCCGTCTCGACCGACGAGGTCGATCCGGGCGAGGCGACGCTGGGCTTCGGCTCGGTCGACGTCGCCACGCTGGCGTCGGAGGCGATGTGGGACGCGATCCTCGCCTCGGTGCCGCCGCAGCCGGCGGCGCCGGTGCCGGCGAAGCGCGCGGTCGCGGGGCAGGCGGTGCTCGAGGGCTATGCCGGCGACTATCGTTTCAGCCCGATCGCCGAGCTCCGCGTCACCGCGCGCGAGGGCAAGCTGTTCGGCGAGGCGACCGGCAAGTACGACATCTTCTCGATCAAGCGCGGCCAGCCGGTCGAGCTGTTGCCGGTGACCGCGACCGACTTCACCGTGCCGGGTCGCTATCCGATGCTGCTGCGCTTCGACGGCAACGGGATGCTGACGGTCAATCCCGGATCGTGGCAGCAGGTCGCGCAGAGGACCGACCGCTGACGTGCCGCGCCTTCAGCCGATGACCGAGCCGATCGAGGAAGCCGATCCGGCCGAGCTGCTCCACGCCACCTACGCCGGGCACCTGCTTCCCGGCCGGCAGCTCGAGGCGTTCCGCCGGTTCGAGCACCTCTTCCCGACGCGCATGGTCCGCCGCGGCATGGCCGCGCGCCCGTTGCCGCGACGCGACGCGCCGTTCCCGGAGCTGTCATTCCGGTCGAACGGCAAGAGCTGCGACCTCTACGACTATGTCTCGCGCAACCGCGGCATCGGCCTCCTCATCCTGAAGGACGGCGCCATCGCGTTCGAGAACCACGAGCTCGGCCATGACGAGCGCACCCGCTGGATGTCGATGTCGATGGCCAAGTCGATCACCGCGACCCTGGTCGGCGTGGCGATCAACGACGGCTTCATCGCCTCGCTCGACGACCCGCTCACCCGCTACCTCCCCGAGCTCGCGGGCTCGGGCTATGACGGCGTCAGCGTCCGGCAGCTGCTGATGATGGCGTCCGGCGTGCGCTGGAGCGAGGATTACCTCGACCCGGCGTCGGACCGGCGGCGGATGCTCGACCTCCAGCTCACGCAGCAGCCGGGCGCGATCATGGACTTCATGGCGAGCCTGCCGCGCGTCGCCGAGCCCGGCACGGTATGGAACTACAGCACCGGCGAGACCCATGTCGCCGGCGCGCTGGTCCGCGCCGCGACCGGGCGGCCGCTCGCCGACTATCTGTCGGAGCGGATCTGGTCGCGGCTCGGCATGGACCAGGACGCCTTCTGGTGGCTCGAATCGCCCGGCGGGCTGGAGGTCGCGGGCAGTGGGCTCAGCGCGACGCTGCGCGACTATGGCCGCTTCGGGCTGTTCATCGCCGGCGGCGGCGTGATCGACGGCGAGCGCGTGCTGCCGGAGGGCTGGGTCGCCGAATCCGGCGGCTGCGCGATCCCGGCGCCGGGGCGCGGCCATTACGGGCTGATGTGGTGGCCGATCGCCGGTAGCGACGGCGGCTATGACGACGGCGCGTTCCGCGCAGGCGGCATCTTCGGCCAATATATCTACGTCAACCCGAAGCGGCAGGTGGTCATCGTCGTGTGGAGCACCCGCTCGAAGCCGCTCGGCGCCGACGCGATCGAGGACAACGACTTCTTCAACGCCGTGGTCGAGGCGCTCGGGTGAGCGGCGCCGCGGCCGTGCAGCCGATCGCCCCCTTCGCCCCGCCGGCCGGGGAGCGGACGCTGTTCGGGCACCCGCGCGGGCTCGCCTATATCGTCTTCACGGAGGCGTGGGAGCGGTTCTCCTTCTACGGGATGCAGGCGCTGCTGGTGCTCTACATGGCGGGCTATCTGCTCCAGCCCGGCCATGTCGACCAGGTGCTCGGCTTCGCCGGCTACCGCCATATGGTCGAGGCGCTGTTCGGGCCGCTCTCCACGCAGGCGCTGGCGACGCAGACCTTCGGCCTCTACGGCGGCTTCGTCTATCTGACGCCGATCTTCGGCGGCCTGCTCGGCGACCGCGTGCTCGGGCGGACGCGCGCGGTCACGCTGGGGGCGGCAGTGATGGTCGCCGGGCATTTCCTGATGGCGTTCGAGGGTGCCTTCCTGATCGCGATCCTGGCGCTGCTGGTCGGCTGCGGGCTGCTCAAGGGCAATCTCGCCGCACAGGTGGGGGCGCTCTATCCGCGCGACGATCCGCGCCGCGACCGTGCCTTCTCGATCTATTATGTCGGCGTCAACGTCGGCGCCGCCGTCGCGCCGCTGATCTGCGGGACGCTGGGCGAGCTCTACGGCTGGCATTACGGCTTCAGCGCGGCGGGGGTCGGGATGCTGATCGGCCTTGGCGTCTACCTGTCGGGGCACCGGCACCTGCCGCCGGATGGCCTCGCTGCCGGCGGCGAGGCGCCGCGACTGGCACGGAGCGATGTGAGGCCGATCCTCGGCCTGCTGATCGTCCTCGCGCTCGTCACCCTGTTCTGGGTGGCGCAGACGCAGGTGTGGAACAGCTATCCGCTGTGGGTGCGCGACCGGGTGGACCGCGGGCTGTTCGGGCTCAGCGTGCCGATCACCTGGTTCCAGTCGGTCGATTCGATCGCGGTGCTGCTGTTCGCGCCCGTCTGCATGGCGATCTGGCGCTGGCAGGAGCGCCGGCGCGCGGAGCCGTCCGATCTCGGCAAGGTCGCGCTCGGCTGCGCGGTGTTCGCGGCGGCGTGCCTGTGGCTCGTCGTCGGCGAGACGCTGTCGGGCGGGGCGCGGGTGCCGATGCTGTGGCCGATGCTGTTCCACCTCACTTGCGCCTTCGGCTATCTCTATGTCGTGCCGATCGCGCTGGCGCTGTTCGCGCGCGCCGCGCCCGCCTCGGTCAATGCGCTGATGGTGTCGGTCTATTATGTCGGCATCTTCCTGGGATCGATCGCGAGCGGCTGGCTTGGCCGCTTCTACGGCACCGTTCCGCCATCGAGTTTCTGGGCCATCCACGCCGCCATCGTCGGCGCCGCGGCGGTGCTGATCGTCGCGCTGCACCGCCCGCTCACGCGCCTGCTCCGCATCGGCGCGCCCCATCGTTCAGGAGTAGCATCATGACCGACCGCACCTACGACAATGACCGCCTCCGGCGTCTTGACGTCGCGCATCACCTGCCGGCGCAGCAGGACTGGGGGCTGCAGCGCGCCGCCGGCGGCAGCCGCGTGATCGTGCGCGCCGAGGGGTCGACCATCCACGACGCCGAGGGCAATGCGCTGCTCGACGCGATGGCGGGGCTGTGGTGCGTCCAGGTCGGCTATGGCCGCGAGGAGCTGGCGCGCGCCGCCTATGACCAGATGCGCGAGCTGCCCTTCTACAACAGCTTCTTCCGCACCGCCGCGCCGCCGACGATCGAGCTCGCCGCGAAGATCGCGGAGCTGCTCGGCGGCCGGCTGAACCACGTCTTCTTCAACAGCTCGGGCTCCGAGGCGGTCGACACGCTGATCCGTACCGCGCGCCATTACTGGCAGGTGAAGGGCGAGCCGCAGCGCACGGTGATCATCGGCCGCACCAACGGCTATCACGGATCGACCATCGGCGGCGTCAGCATGGGCGGGATGGCCGCGATGCGCGCGCAGGGCGGACCGTGGGTGCCCGACATCGAGCATGTCCTCCAGCCCTATCGTTTCAACGAGGGGTTCGGCGAGGACCCGGACGCCTTCGCCGCGCGCGCCGCCGGCGCGATCGAGCAGCGCATCCTCGAAGTGGGGCCGGAGCGGGTCGCGATGATCTTCGGCGAGCCGGTGCAGGGCGCGGGCGGCGTCATCATCCCGCCCGACGGCTATTGGCCGCGCGTCGAGGCGATCGCGCGCAAATATGGCGTGCTGCTCGGCTGCGACGAGGTGATCTGCGGATTCGGGCGGCTCGGGCGGTGGTTCGGCTTCCAGCATTTCGGCGTCGCGCCCGATCTGGTGTCGATGGCGAAGGGGCTGTCGTCGGGCTATCTGCCGATCTCCGCGGTCGGCGTCGCCGATCATGTCGTCGAGACGATCCGCGGCGCGGGCAAGCCCTTCGTCCACGGCTATACCTATTCGGGCCATCCGACCGCGGCGGCGGTGGCGCTCGCCAACATCGGCATCATCGAGCGCGAGGGGCTGGTCGAGCGCACGGCGACGGACAGCGGTCCCTATTTCGCCGCGGCGCTCCAGCGGCTCGCCGATCACCCGCTGGTCGGCGAGGTGCGCTCGCTCGGCCTGCTCGGCGCGATCGAGATCGTCGCCGAGAAGGGGACGAACAGGCGCTTCGGCGGCGCGGAAGGAACGGCGGGGCCGATGCTGCGCGACGCCTGCATCGAGCGCGGGCTGATGATCCGCGCGGTGCGCGATTCGCTGGTGATGAGCCCGCCGCTGGTCATCACCCATGCCGAGATCGACCGCATGGTCGACATCATCCGCGACGCGCTCGACGCCTGCCGGCCGCGCCTCGACGAAACGCGCGCCGCCGCCTGATCCCGGAACTAATCGATGGCCGATTTCACGCCCTTTCGCTGGGACGACCCGTTCCTGCTCGACGCGCAGCTCACCGACGAGGAGCGGATGGTGCGCGACACCGCCGAGATCTATGCGCAGGAACGGCTGCTGCCGCGCGTCCTGTCGGCGACGATGGAGGAGCGGTTCGACCGCGAGATCATGTCGGAGCTCGGCGAGCTCGGGCTGCTCGGCGCGACGATCGACGGCTATGGCTGCGCCGGCGTGAGCCATGTCGCCTACGGCCTCGTCGCCCGCGCGGTCGAGCGGGTCGATTCGGGCTATCGCTCGGCGATGAGCGTGCAGTCGAGCCTCGTCATGCACCCGATCCATGCCTATGGCAGCGAGGCGCAGCGGCAGGCCTATCTCCCCCGGCTCGCCAGGGGCGAGATCGTCGGCTGCTTCGGCCTGACCGAGCCCGATGCCGGCTCCGACCCCGGCGGTATGAAGACCCGGGCGCGGCGCGTCGACGGCGGCTATCGCCTGACCGGCAGCAAGATATGGATCACCAACTCGCCGATCGCCGACATCGCGGTGGTGTGGGCGAAGGACGACGACGGCGTCATCCGCGGCTTCATCCTCGAGCGCGGCATGGCGGGGCTGAGCTTCCCGAAGATCGAGAACAAGCTGTCGCTGCGCGCCTCGATCACCGGCGAGATCGTGATGGACGAGGTGTTGGTGCCGGAGGAGAATCTCCTCCCCGGCGCGCGGGGCCTCGGCGGGCCGTTCGGCTGCCTCAACAAGGCGCGCTACGGCATCGCCTGGGGCGCGATGGGCGCCGCGGAGGACTGTTATCATCGCGCGCGCCAGTACGCGCTCGACCGCAGCCAGTTCGGCCGGCCGCTCGCCGCCAACCAGATCCCGCAGCTCAAGCTCGCCGACATGGCGACCGAGATCGCGCTGGGCCTCGGGGCGGCGCTGGCGGTGGGGCGGAACATCGACGCGGGCACCTGGTCGCCGGAGATGGTGAGCCTGATCAAGCGCAACAATTGCGGCAAGGCGCTGGAGATCGCCCGCACCGCACGCGACATGCACGGCGGCAACGGCATCTCGGCCGAGTTCCATGTGATCCGCCACATGATCAACCTCGAGACGGTCAACACCTACGAGGGCACGCACGACATCCATGCGCTGATTCTCGGACGTGCGATCACCGGGATACCGGCGTTCGTGCCGGGCGGCTGATATTCCCTCTCCCTTTGGGAGAGGGAGGGGCCCGCTCGACGAAGTCGAGTGGGAGGGTGAGGGTGACCGTCGCTGGCCGCAGTCACCCTCACCCTCCCGCCGCCTTCGGCGGCTCCTTCCCTCTCCCAATGGGAGAGGGACAGTGGGGGCACGCACTCCGGTGGTGACCGATGGGCACCAGCCATCGACTCTTTGGCATCTGGCGGTGCAGCATGGTTCGGCAATCATCGAGGTCCGCAGGAGCATCACGACCGGATCGGCAACAGCCACGCCCGCAGAGGCACATCCGGACTTGCCAGGGAAGGATCGAGAATGAGCGGACGTTACAGGATGCATGCGGCGCTGGCGGCGGCGACGATGCTGGCATCGCCCTGGTGGCTGGCGAGCGCGGCCGCGCAGGATGCGCCTGTCCAGGCGGCTGAGGCGCCCGCCGACGCCGACGACATCATCGTCACCGCCAGCCGCCGCGACGAACAGCTGAGCCACGTCCCGGCCAGCATCGCTGCGCTCAGCCAGGCGAAGATGGACAGCCAGGGCGTGCGCGACGTCAACGACATCGCCCGGCTGACGCCGGGCCTCAACTTCCGGCGGGAGAGCCGTTTCTCCGGCTCCAACACCAACATCGCCATCCGCGGCATCCAGTCGACCGACGGCGCGGCGACCACCGGCATCTACATCGACGACGTGCCGATCCAGTCGCGCGCGGTCGGCTTCAGCTCGGCCAATACCTATCCCAAGATCTTCGACCTGCAGCGCGTCGAGGTGCTGCGTGGGCCGCAGGGCACGCTGTTCGGCGCGGGCGCGGAGGGCGGCGCGGTGCGCTTCATCACACCGCAGCCGGGGTACGACCGCTACAGCGGCTATGCCCGCGCCGAGGTCGCCTTCACCGAGAACGGCGATCCCACCTATGAAGCGGGCGCGGCGATCGGCGGACCGATCGTGAGGGACGTGCTCGCCTTCCGCGCCAGCGCCTGGTTCCGGCGTGACGGCGGCTGGGTCGACCGGGTCGATGCGAACACCGGCACGGTCACGGCCGACGCCAATTCGGAGAATTCGCTCGCCTTCAAGGCCGCGATCGGATGGCGGCCGGTCGACGGGCTGACGATCACGCCGTCGGTCTACTACCAGAACGTCAAGATCGACGACACCAGCGGCTATTGGGAGGCGCTGACCGACCGCGGCGACACCCGCTTTCGCAACGGCTATGTCCAGGCGCAGCCGCAGCGCGACCGCTATGTGCTGCCCTCGCTGGGCGTGGACTGGGATTTCGGCGGCGTCACGCTGATCTCCACGACGTCATGGTTCGACCGCAACCAGCGCGAGACCCGCGACTATACCAATTTCGATGCCGAGCTGGTCTCGCCGGGCCATCCCTATCCGACGCTGCCGGGCCAGGTCGCGACCGGCTTCTTCGGCGACAAACAGCATAATTTCACGCAGGAGGTGCGGCTGCAGTCGAACGGCAGCGGGCCGTTCCATTTCGTGATCGGCGGCTTCTACAGCAACGAGCGGCAGAGCTCCTATCAGCGCAACCGCGACGAATTCATGGACACGCTGATCCGCAACGCCTTCAACGACGCGTTCGGGATCGAGGGCTTCTTCGGCACCGGTTATCTGCCCGACTTCTACATCTACGACAGCATCACCCGCAGCCGCACGCGGCAGCTCGCCGGGTTCGGGCAGGTGGACTTCAAGCCCACCGACACGCTGACGCTGACCGCGGGCGTGCGCGTCGCCCACGTCAAGGTGGACCATGCGCAATATGCGATCGGCCCGTTCGCCGGGGGCACGATCGACACCTCGGGCAGCGCCAAGGAGACGCCGGTCACGCCCAAGTTCGGCATCTCCTGGCAGGTGACGCCGGACAATCTCGTCTATGCCTCGGTCGCCAAGGGCTTCCGCGCCGGCGGGGCGCAGACCCGCGTGCCGGCATTGTGCGAGCCCGACGTCCGCGGCCTCGGCTATGACCAGTCGCCGACCAGCTACGATTCCGACAGCGTCTGGTCCTATGAGGTCGGCACCAAGGGCGGCTTTCTCGGCGGCGCGCTGACGGTCGATGCCAGCGCCTTCTACATCAAGTGGAAGAACATCCAGACATCGCTGTACCTGCCGACCTGCGGATCGAGCTTCATCGCCAATGCGGGGCAGGCGACCAGCAAGGGCTTCGACCTGGCGCTGCAGGGCCGGCCGAGCGACGGGCTGACGCTGGGGCTGGTGATGGGCTATACCCACGCCACCTACGACGAGGATGTCTACGGCGGCAGCGGGCTGCTGATCTTCGGCAAGGGGGACTATGTCTACCGGGGGCCGAAGCTGAGCTTCACCCTGTCCGGCCAGTACGACTTCCAGCTGGGGGGAAGCAGCGCCGACCGCGACGGGTTCGTGCGATTCGACTATTCCTACGGCCAGCGCGGGCCCCGCAACAATCCCGATGCGTTCGGCTATGATCCGGTCATCACCAACGGGGACGAGACCAACATCATCAACGCGCGGGCCGGTATCCGGCGCGACGGGGCCGAGCTGTCGCTGTTCGTGAACAATCTCACCAACAGCCATCCCGAACTGGCGCGCTACCGCCTGTTCCCGGGATCGCCGCTGATCACCAACGCGACCGTCCGCCCGCGGACGATCGGGTTTACGGCGACCTATCGCTATTGAGGGAGATGGGGGAGAGCCTGGAGCCTGATTGGCCCGTGTGTATCTGTTCCCCGGCGAAGGCCGGGGCCCAGTCGCGAACGGTTTGAGACTGGGCCCCGGCCTTCGCCGGGGAACGGCTGCTTCAAGTCGAGTAGGTCAAACTCCGGCTCCCCCGCGGTTCAGCGCGGCCGGTCGAGGTCGGCGATCATCCGCGCGATCGTGCGGGTGTCGTCGTCGCGCATCAGCGCCTCTGCGACGCGCGCGCGGTCGCCGGGCGGGTGCGACTGGCTGAGCTTGGTGACGCCCTCGATACTGTCGACATGGATGCGGAAGGAGCGGATCATCGGCAGCAGCATGGCGACGCGCCCCTCCGGCGCATCGTCGAGCGTCCAGGGCCGATCGGCGCTGCGCTCCAGGCAGGCGGCGGTGCGCTCCAGCAAGGCGAGCTGGCCGGCCTCGTCGTCGATCGGCTCGAGCGTGCCGCGGACATGCGCGGCGACATAGTCCCAGGTCGGCACCTGCGGCTTCTCGACATACCAGCGCGGCGAGACATAGGCGTGCGGCCCGGAGAACACCGCCAGCGCGTGCTGCCCCGCCGACAGCGCGGGCGCGTGCGGATTGCGCCGGGCCATATGGCCGAGCAGCCGGTCGGTGGCGCCATCGCGCTCGAACACGATCGGGCAGGAGGTGGCGCGGATGCCCGCCTCGTCGGTCGTGATCAGCAGCGCGAAGGGATAGGCGCCGACGATCGCCGCCGGATCATCGGCGCGGTAGACGTCAGGCACGAACAGGCCCGGCCTGGCTTGCCCCGGCGCGGTCATGCGCCCGCGGCGAGCGGCGGCACTTCGACCGCCATCAGCTTGATTTCGACATAGTCGTCGATCCCGTGCCGCGCCCCTTCGCGGCCGAGTCCGGACTCCTTGACCCCGCCGAACGGCGCGACCTCGGTCGAGACGATGCCGGTGTTCATGCCGACCATGCCATACTCCAGCGCCTCGGCCATGCGATAGGACCGCGCCATGTCACGCGTATAGACATAGGCGGCGAGGCCCGCGCGCCCTTCGTTGGCGAGCGCGACCGCTTCCGCCTCGCCCTCGAAGCGGATCAGCGCGGCGAGCGGGCCGAAGGTCTCCTCGCGGCACAGCAGCGACTGCGGATCGACGTCGGCAAGCACCGTCGGCGCGAAGAAGCTGCCCTCGGCGGTGCCGCCGCCGGTCAGCATCCGGGCACCGCGCTCGACCGCGTCCTTCAGATGGCGCGCGACCTTGTCGACCGCGGCGGGGTTGATCAGCGGTCCCTGATCGGTGCCGTCCGCCAGCCCGTCGCCGAGCCGCAACGCGGCGGCGCGCTCGGCGAGCCTGGCGGCGAAGGCGTCATAGACCGGCGCCTCGACGAAGATGCGGTTGGCGCAGATGCAGGTCTGGCCGGCATTGCGGAACTTGGCGATCATCGCGCCGGCGACGGCGGCATCGAGGTCGGCGTCCGCGAAGACGATGAACGGCGCGTTCCCGCCGAGCTCGAGCGAGACGCGCTTGACCGTCGCCATGCAGCGCGCGGCGAGCTGCTTGCCGACCGCGGTCGATCCGGTGAAGCTGAACTTGGCGATGCGCGGATCGCCAACCAGCACATCGCCGATCGGTGCGGGGGCGCCGGTGACGATGTTGAACACGCCGGCCGGCACGCCCGCTTCCTCGGCCAGCACCGCCAGCGCGAGCGCGGAGAAGGGGGTGAGCTCGGACGGCTTCAGCACAATCGTGCAGCCGGGGGCGAGCGCGGGCGCGACCTTGCGCGCGATCATCGACGAGGGGAAGTTCCACGGCGTCACCGCCGCGACGACGCCGACCGGTGCGCGCGTGACGATCAGCCGCCGGTCGGCCTGATTGGCCGGGATCACCTCGCCGTAGATGCGCCGCGCCTCCTCGGCGAACCATTCGAAATAGGCGGCGGTCGACCCGACCTCGCCGCGCGCCTCGGCGAGCGGCTTGCCCTGCTCGCTGGTGAGGATGCGCGCCAGGTCCTCGCGGTGCGCGACGATCAGGTCATGCCAGCGGCGCAGGATCTCCGACCGTTCCTTCGCCGAACGCGCGCGCCAGGCGGGCAGCGCACGCTCGGCCGCCGCCACGGCATCGCGCGCCGCTGCGCCGTCGAGATCGGGGACCGTGCCGATCACCGCCCCGGTCGCCGGGTTGGAGACGGCGAGGGTCGCATCGCCGTCGATCCAGCGTCCGCCGACATAAGCCGACCGGCGCAGCAGCTCGGGACGGGCGAGGGCGATGGGGTCGCTCATTCGCCGGTCTCCCGGGCGAGCGCCTGCTCGAGGATGTCCAGCCCCTCCGCCAGCTGCGCATCCGGGATGGTGAGCGGCGCCAGAATACGGATCGCCTGCCCGAGCGGGCCACAGGTGAGGACGATGAGGCCGCGGTCGAGCGCCCGCGCGACCACGCGCTTCGCCGCCTGCGGGTCGGGCGCGCCGGCATCGTCGAGGATGTCGAAGGCAACCATCGCGCCGAGTCCGCGCGGCGCGGAGACGCGGGTCAAGTCATTGCGCCCCGCGAACCCGGCGATGCGGGCGGAAAGCGCGGCTCCGATCGTGGCGGCACGCTCGCACAGCCGCTCCTCCTCGATCACGTCGAGCACGGCCAGTGCGGCCGCGCACGCCATCGGTGAACCGCCGAAGGTGGTGCCGAGCCCGCCCGGGTCGCAGGCGTCCATCACCGCCTTGCGGCCGATCACTCCGGCGAGCGGGAAGCCGCCGGCGAGCCCCTTGGCCACGGTGATCAGGTCCGGCTCGACCCCGCTGTGCTCGATACCGAACAGCTTTCCGGTGCGGGCGAAGCCGGTCTGAACCTCGTCGGCGACCAGCAGGATGCCGTGGCGGTCGCAGATGTCGCGAAGCGCGCGCAGCAGCTCGTGCGGCGTCGGGTGGAAGCCGCCTTCGCCCTGGACCGGCTCGATGATGATCGCGGCGACCTGTTTGGGATCGACGCTCGCGGCGAACAGCAGGTCGAGCGCGCGCAGGCTCTCCGCGACGGTGATGTCGCCGGACGGGAAGGGCACGTGGTGGATGCCGCCCTGCATCGGGCCGAAGCCGGTCTTGTAGGGGGCGACCTTGCCGGTCAGCGCCATCGTCAGCAGCGAGCGCCCGTGGAACGCACCGGTGAATGCGATCACCGAGGCCCGCCCGGTCGCGCGGCGGGCGATCTTCACCGCATTCTCGACCGCCTCCGCGCCGGTCGAGAAGAGCACCGTCTGCGCATCCCCCGCGATCGGTGCGAGCGCGTTCAGGCGCTCGGCCAGCGCGACATAGGGTTCGTAGGCGACGACCTGGAAGGCGGTATGCGTGAACCTGTCGAGTTGCGCATGGACCGCCGCCATCACCCTGGGGTGCCGATGCCCCGTGTTGAGCACCGCGATCCCTGCCGCGAAGTCGATGTAGCGCCGCCCCTCGACGTCCCACAGCTCGGCGTTCTCCGCCCGGTCGGCGGCGATCGCGGTGACGTTGGCGATGCCCCGCGGGATCGCCTCGAGACGGCGACGGTGGAGCGCGGCGTTGGACTGCATGGCGGCCTTTCGAAGACAAGCGAACAGGCCGCCAGACTGTCACCCGATGCCGATCGGAATAAGATGCGAACGAGAGCGGCGGTGGTGCATGCGAATCACCGTCGGGCGGATCGGTATTTGGGAGTTCGGTCCTTCCTTCCCGTCACCCCGGACTTGGTCCGGGGTCCACCGGGAGGCAAGGATCGGACACGGGTTTGAGCACAACCCGCGAGGCCCAGTGGACCCCGGCACAAGGCCGGGGTGACGGTTGGGAATCAGGCTGGCGGAGGCTCTGAGCTTCAAATCTCGATGGCCTAGACGATCTCCTCCTGCGCCACCGTCGCCACGATCCATCGCCGGAACCGCGCGATCGCCGGGCTCGACCAGCGATCGGTGCGGGCGATGAGCAGGTACGAGCCGAGCGAGAGCTTCTCGAACGGGCCGTGCTCGCCGCCGAGCTCGACCAGCTGCCCCGCCTCGATCGCGTCGACCGCGAGGAAATGGTTGGCGAGCGCGATGCCGCGCCCCTGGCACGCGGCGTCGATCGTCAGGTGCGCGTGCCACAATCGCGTGCCGGTGATGTCCTCGGGCACCGCGACGCCATGCGCGGTCAGCCATGCGCGCCAATTCTCGAAATTCTCCTCGTGCAGCAGCGGATGCGCCAGCAGGTCGGCCGCGCGCGCGATCGGCGGCGCGCTCGCCAGATAGGCGGGACTGGCGACCGGAATCACCGACGGCCGCGCCAGCTCGAGCGTGCGCACGTTGGGGGGCAGGTCGATCGATTCGCCATAGGTGGGTGCGTAGCGGATATCGATGTCGGCCTCGTGCCGGTTGAAGTCCGGCTGATGGTCGCTCGGCCGCACCTCGATCGTCATCCCGGAGTTCGCCATCTCGAACGCGCGCATCCGCGACAGCAGCCATTTCGACGCGAAGCCGGGCATGCACCAGATCTTGAGCTGATGGTCGTCGCTCGCCTTGATGAGGTCGAGCGTCGCATTGGAGATGAGGTCGATCGCGGCGGCGATGCTGCGGTGATAGGCGAGCCCCTCCGGCGTCAGCGCCGAGCCGGAGCGGGCGCGCTCGAGCAGCACGGTTCCCGTCCACAGCTCGAGCGTGCGCAGGTGGCGGCTGACCACGGCGTGATCGAGCCCCAGCGTCTGCGCCGCCTTGCGGATCCCGCCGAGCCGGGCCACCGCGTCGAATGCCCGCAGCGCCGCGAAGGGCGGGATGCTGTTGCGCGGGGGGAGTTCCTTCGTCCCCGGGCCGGGCTCGCGGCTGCTCAATGCGGTCTCCGTCGTCGAACGCGGCCGACCTTTCACGCCATACCGCTCGCTTCCAGCTTGGGAGCTCTCCTCGCCAAACGCAATCGACGGCGTCAGTCCCGCGCGGTCGCGTCCACCGGCGGCTGGCCGGCGAGCGACTTCGCCACCGCCTCGACCTGCTCCATCACGCGCAGGATGTTGCCCTGGGCGAGCTTGGCGAGATCGGCGTCGCTCCAGCCGCGGCGGGCGAGCTCGGCGAACACCAGCGGGTAGCCGTCGACGCCCTTGATCCCCTCCGGCCCGGTGCCACCGATGCCGTCGAGGTCGGCGCCGATGCCGACATGATCCTTGCCCGCGACCTTGGCGATATGCTCGATGTGATCGGCGACGGTCGCGGCGGTGACGCGCGGCTCGGGATGCGCCTTGTCCCAGGCGGCGAGGATCACCGGCGCCTTGTCGCCATAACCGTCGGACGGCACGCCGACCGACTTGGCATAATCGTTCCGCGCCTTGTCCCACGCGTTCCACTCGGGCGAGATGAAGGCGGGGTAGAAATTGACCATCACCACGCCGCCGTTGGCCGCGATCGCCTTCAGCAGCTCGTCGGGGATGTTGCGGGGCCGGTCGGTCAACGCGCGCGCCGAGGAGTGCGAGGCCATCACCGGCGCCTTGCTCGCCCGAATCGCCGCCGCCATCGTCGTGTCGGCGACGTGGCTGATGTCGACGATCATGCCGATGCGGTTCATCTCCGCCACCACCTGGCGGCCGAAGTCGCTGAGGCCCCCGGCACGCGGCGCGTCGGTCGAGCTGTCCGCCCATTCTAGGCTCTTGCCGTGGGTCAAGGTCATGTAGCCGACGCCGAGCGCTTTGTACTGGCGCAGCACCGACAGGCGCCCGTCGATCTGGTGCCCGCCCTCGACGCCCATCAGCGAGGCGATCTTCCCAGCCTTCTGGATGCGGCGCACGTCGGCGGCGGTGGTCGCGAGCTCGAAGGTGTCGGGATGCTCGGCGACGAAGCGGCGGACGATGTCGATCTCCTCCAGCGTCACCTCGACCGCGCGCGGGCCGGTGATGCTGGCGTCGATGTAGACCGACCAGAACTGGCCGCCGACATGGCCCTTGCGGAGCCGCGGGATGTCGGTCTGGAGCGGCAGCGGAAGCTTCGACGTGTCCTTGTCGAGGTCGACCGATTCCACCTTCGCCTCGTATTTCTCGCGAATCTCCCAGGGCAGATCGTTGTGGCCGTCGATCACCGGATATTGGCGCAGCAGCTTCTCGGCGCGGGCGAGATCGGCGGGTGCCGGCGCAGCGGCCTGAGGCGCGGCGGTCGCGAGCAGCAGCGAAAGGATCATCATCGGCAACCCCCCTCGAAAATTTTTTACAGAATTCTTACAAGACCCGGAACCGGTCCCGATATCCGGCGTTGATACTCCGCTTGAACGAAAGAACGAGCATCTTTTGACGGATTGAAAACCGCATGGTGGACGATCCGTCATAGGGAGCCCCGCCGCGAAAGCGACGGGGCTTACCTGTATCCGGGTCAGGCGCCGATCGCCGCGCGCACGAACGCAACCCGCTCCGCGACGCCGACGCGCGGCAGCTCGACCAGCACATAGCCATAGCTCCGATAGGTCTCGACCATCGCCGCCTGTGTCGCCTCGGCGAGTTCCGGCGATTGCTTGCGTTCGGCATCGTGCGCGTAGATCTCTGCCCAGAAGGGGGCGATGAACACGCGGGCGTTGTAGCGGACCTCGTGCGCCGCGGCGTCGATGTGCGGCGGCACCGGCAGGTTCGAGACGCGGAGGAAGCCGACCACGTCGGGCACCCCGCGGTCCATCATCGTCACGCGCCCGCTCGCCAGCGCCGCCCGCTGCGCGGCGACGTCGCGGACCAGCATCTCCTCCGCAAAAGCGAGCTCGTCGCCCCAGGGCAGTGCGGTTCCGCCGGTCGCGAGCTGCTCCTTGATCACCGCACGGCCGACCTCCGGGCTGGTGGCGATCCCCGCGGCGGCGAGTGCCTCGATCAGCGTGGTCTTGCCCGATCCGGGGCCGCCGGTGACGACGTGGAGGCGATCGGTCGGGATCACCGGGCGCGCTCGACCGTTGCGAGCCACTCCCGCGCCATCAGCCCGTGCCCGGCATAGGTCGGATGCACGCCGTCCCAAGCCCAGTGACTCGCCGGAGCGCGGGCCATCGCGCGATCGAAGGCGGCCTGATAGCGGACCAGCGGCAGGCGGTAGCGCCGCGCAAGCTCGGCCACGATCGCCTGGCGTTCGGCCAGTCGTGCGCGGAGTTCCGGTGTGATCGGGGCATAGCGGCCCACCGGCAGCAGGAAGGGCTCGCCCAGCACGATCCTCACCTCGGGCAAGGCCGCTCGCGTGCGCTCGATGAGCGCGGCATAGGTCCGGCGATAGGCGTCCGCCGGCACCGGTTTGTCCGAAAGCAGGTCGTTGATGCCGACAAGGATGCTGAGGACGTCCGGCTTCAGGTCGATCACGTCGGTTTGCCAGCGGCGTTCCAGATCGACCACCGTGTTCCCGCCGATGCCGCGGTTGACGAACCGCAGGCGCCGTTCGGGGAGGTCTGCGCCGATCTCGGCGGCGATCAGATAGGCATAGTCCTGCCCCATGATGTGGTTCTGGTCATCGCCTTCGCGCCACCGGCCGCCGTCGGTGATCGAATCGCCCTGGAACAGGATGACCGCGCCCGGGCGAAGGGCTTCGAGCCGTTCGCCCGCATTCGCGACGCCGGTCAGGCCGGTGACGAGCAGCAGTGGCAGGAGGAGACGGCGAACGTGTTGGAACATGGTTGGCTTGTCCGGATCTACGATCAGATCCTCCCCCGCCAGGGGGAGGTGCCAGCCGCAGGCTGACGGAGGGGGAGGACGGCGACTCATTATCGGTGTGCTTCCGCCCCTTCCGTCACGCTTCGCGTGCCACCTCCCCCTGGCGGGGGAGGATTGAAGAGGGTCACCTGATCGCACAGCCGGGCCGGATCGAGCACGACATGGCGGATGCGGGTGCGGTCGTGGGTATAGGTGACGTGGACAAGCCCGTCCCGCGCCTGGATCACAGCGGGATAGGCATAGCCGTTATCGATCGGCTTGCTTTCGAGCGTCAGCACCGGCCGCCAATGCACCCCGTCATCCGAGAGCGCGACGTTGAGCGGATAGCGCGGCCCCTTGCCGGGGCGATCGGGATAGTGCGCGCTATGGTTGTAGACCAGCAGCTGCCGCCCGTCCTTCAGCGTCACCGCGTCGGTACCCGAATTGGGATTGGGCAGGTCGATCGCCGCCAGCGGCGACCAGTTGCGACCGCCGTCCCGAGACCAGCTCATCGCCAGCGCGCCCTGCCGGGTCCGCGCCACCGCCTCCAGCACGCCGTCCTTGTGGACCAGGATGCTCGGCTGGATCGCGTCGATATGTTCGGGCGAGGCGACCGGCGCGGTCGCGGTCCAGCTCCTGCCACCATCTGCGCTGCGTTCGAAATGCAGCGACCAGTCGTCGCCCTCGCGCTCGGTGCTGGACGGGGCGAGCCAGCTGCCGTCGACGAGCGTCACGGGCTTGTTCTTGATCGGGCCGAGGATGCCGTCGGGCAGGCGGCGCGGCGCGCTCCATGAGCGGCCGTCATCGCTCGACGTCATCGCCATGCCCCACCAATGGCGCGGATCGGGCCCGACCTTGTAGAACAGCGTCAGCGGTCCATGCGCGGGTTGGAACAGCACCGGATTCCAGGTCGGCAGCCGCGTGCCGTCGGGCTGGACGCCGTCGGCGACCTTGACCGGCGTCTGCCAGCTATCGCCCTCCTGCCGCGCGAGATAGATGCTGACGTCAGGATGGCGCTCGTGCGTGCCGCCGAACCAGGCGGCGAGCAGCGTGCCGGCGCTGGTCTCGGCGATCGTCGAGGCGTGCGCCTGCGGATAGGGCGCGCTCTCGTAGATGAAGCCCGAAGCGAGGATTGCCGACTGCGCGGTGCAGGCCGGCACCGCAGCCGGAGCGGGTGCCGCCCATCCGGAGATCGAGGCGCAAAGCAGCGCGGCGGCGGGTGCCAGGGTCCGGACGAACCGCCGCACCAGCCGCCGCGCCGGGATCACAGCTTCGAGGTCAGCTCGGGAACGACCTTGAACAGGTCGCCGACCAGGCCGATGTCGGCGACCTGGAAGATCGGCGCGTCCTCGTCCTTGTTGATGGCGATGATGGTCTTGGAGTCCTTCATGCCGGCGAGGTGCTGGATCGCGCCCGAGATGCCGATCGCGATATAGACCTCGGGCGCGACGATCTTGCCGGTCTGGCCGACCTGATAGTCGTTGGGGACATAGCCCGCATCCACCGCCGCGCGCGACGCGCCGACCGCGGCGCCGAGCTTGTCGGCGAGCGGCTCGATGATCGTGTGGAAGTTCTCGCTGTTCTGCAGCGCGCGGCCACCCGAGACGATCACCTTCGCGCTGGTCAGCTCCGGACGCTCCGACTTGGCGAGCTCGGCGCCGACGAAGCTGGAGACGCCCTTGTCGCCCGTACCCGAGATCTTCTCGATGCCTGCCGAGCCGCCGTCGGCCGCCGCCTTCTCGAAGGTGGTGGTGCGCACGGTCAGTACCTTCTTCGCGTCCTTCGACTGTACCGTAGCGATCGCGTTGCCGGCGTAGATCGGGCGGGTGAAGGTGTCTGCGCTCTCGACCGAGAGGATGTCGGAGACCTGCATCACGTCGAGCAGCGCGGCGACGCGCGGCGCGATGTTCTTGCCCGTGGTGGTTGCGGGCGCGACGAAGGCGTCGTGGCTCGCCATCAGATCGGCGACCAGCGGCGCGACATTCTCGGCGAGGCCATGCGCATAGGCGGCGTCATCGGCGACCAGCACTTTGCCGACACCGGCGATCTTCGCGGCCGCCTGTGCGACGCCGTCGACGCCCTGGCCCGCGACCAGCAGGTCGACGTCGCCCAGCTTCGCCGCCGCGGTCACCGCCGCCAGCGTCGCGTCCTTGACGGTGGCCCCGTCATGCTCGACCCAGACCAGCACGCTCATTTCGCCACTCCCAGAGCCTTGAGCTTCGTCACCAGTTCGTCGACGTCGGCGACCTTGACGCCCGCCGTGCGCTTCGCCGGCTCGACCACCTTGAGCGTGGTCAGGCGCGGGCTCACGTCGACGCCATAGTCGGCGGGCGACTTGGTCGCGAGCGGCTTGGACTTGGCCTTCATGATGTTGGGGAGCGACGCATAGCGCGGCTCGTTGAGGCGCAGGTCCGTGGTGACGATCGCCGGCAGCTTGAGCTCGACCGTCTCGAGGCCGCCGTCGACCTCGCGGGTGACCTTCACGGTCTCGCCCGCGACCTCGACCTTGGAGGCGAAGGTGCCCTGGCCCCAGCCGGTCAGCGCGCCGAGCATCTGGCCGGTCTGGTTGTTGTCGTCGTCGATCGCCTGCTTGCCGAGGATGATCAGGCCCGGCTGCTCCTCGTCGGCGATCGCCTTCAGGATCTTGGCGACGCCCAGCGGCTCGACCTTCTCTTCGGTCTGCACCAGGATCGCGCGATCGGCGCCCATCGCCAGCGCGGTGCGCAGCGTCTCCTGCGCCTTCGCCTCGCCGATCGAGACCGCGACGATCTCGGTCGCCACGCCCTTTTCCTTGAGGCGGATGGCCTCCTCGACGGCGATCTCGTCGAAGGGGTTCATGCTCATCTTGACGTTGGCGAGGTCGACCCCCGTCCCGTCCGCCTTCACGCGGGGCTTCACGTTGTAGTCAAGCACGCGCTTGACCGGCACTAGGACCTTCATTCTGCTCTCCCATGGTTTCGTCTCTTCCTGGGGAGGAAAGAGCCGAACCTGTCCTCCGTCATCCCGGCGAAAGCCGGGATCCAGGAGTCACGAGCGACAAAGCAGAGACACCCTGGACCCCGGCCCCCGCCGGGGTGACGCTATTCTTATGCCGCCTGCTTCACCTCGGCGACGATCTTCTTGGCGGCGTCGCCCAGGTCGTTGGCCGGGACGATCGCGAGGCCCGAATTGGCGAGGATGGCCTTGCCTTCCTCGACGTTGGTGCCCTCGAGGCGCACGACCAGCGGCACCGACAGGTTCACCTCCTTGGCCGCCGCGACGATACCCTCGGCGATGATGTCGCAGCGCATGATGCCGCCGAAGATGTTGACGAGGATGCCCTTCACCGCCGGATCGCTGAGGATGATCTTGAACGCCGCGGTCACCTTCTCCTTCGACGCGCCGCCGCCGACGTCGAGGAAGTTGGCCGGGAACATGCCGTTGAGCTTGATGATGTCCATCGTCGCCATGGCGAGCCCGGCGCCGTTGACCATGCAGCCGATGTCGCCGTCGAGCTTGATGTAGGCGAGGTCGTACTTCGACGCCTCGAGCTCCATCGGATCCTCCTCGGTCTCGTCGCGCAGCTCCATCAGGTCCTTGTGACGGAACGACGCGTTCGAATCGAAGCCGACCTTGGCGTCGAGCACCATCAGCTTGCCGTCGTCGGTGACCGCGAGCGGGTTGATCTCGATCTGCGAGGCGTCGGTGCCGAGGAACGCCTGATAGACCTTGCCGGCCAGGCTCTGCGCCTGCTTGGCGAGGTCGCCGGTCAGGCCGAGCGCCTTGGCGACCGCACGGCCGTGGTGGGGCATGAAGCCGGTCGCGGGATCGACGTCGAAGGTGTGGATCTTCTCCGGCGTGTCATGCGCGACGGTCTCGATGTCCATGCCGCCCTCGGTCGAGACGACGAAGGCGACCCGGCCGGTGGCGCGGTCGACGAGCAGCGCCAGGTAGAATTCCTTGGCGATGTCGACGCCGTCGGTCACGTAGAGGCGGTTGACCTGCTTGCCGTGCTCGCCGGTCTGGATGGTGACGAGGGTGTTGCCGAGCATCTCCGTCGCCGCGGTGCGGACCTCGTCCTCGGTCTTGGCGAGGCGGACGCCGCCCTTGGCCTCGGGCGGCAGCTCCTTGAACTTGCCCTTGCCGCGGCCGCCGGCGTGGATCTGCGCCTTCACCACGTAGAGCGGCCCCGGCAGCTTCTTGGAGGCCGCGACCGCCTCCTCGACGCTCATCGCCGCATAGCCGGCGGGCACGGGCACGCCGAACTTCGCGAGCAGTTCCTTGGCCTGATATTCGTGGATGTTCACGGGACGCCTCTTTTAGAAGATCGGGAATCTCGATGGCCTTAAGCACAGCGCGGCGGGCGAATCCACCCTGCCCCTCCTGCGGGCGGGCGAAAGAGGCGCTATACCGGTACCGTGAACCTGCTGGCGGCGCGCACATGCCGGAGGAGGAGTGCAATGAAGGCTCTCGACTGGCTCGGACGAGTCGCGCTGCTGGTGCTGAGCGTGCTGGCGACATTGTCGCTGGTCGGATCATTGGCTTCGGTCTCCGGCGGCAGGCTCGGCGACGCCGTGCCGGGGCGAGTCGGCGCGCCGATGCCCGTTGTGGAGGAGGCATCCAGACCTGCTCCGCTCGAAACCGGAGGGGCGTCCGGCGTGCCGGACCTCGTCGACGGCACCGCACCCACCGGCACCGTCGCGGCGGAACGACCGCGCGCGGAGGATGAGATCGCGCGGTGGCTGAAGGCGCTGACCTATGCCGTGCTCGCGCTGGCCGGCTTCGCGGCGGCCGGGCTCCTGGCGCTGCTGCGGATCACCGCGCACCTCGCGCGGATTGCGGATCGATAGGGCTCGTCAGAGCGTCCCGCCCTACCGCCGATCTTCCTCCAGCGCCGCCGCGAGATCGGCACGGATCGCCCGCGCCGCGTCGCGCGTGCTGCGCGCGCCCTTGGCCGGCGACTCGCTCGCGAGCAGCTTCTGGACGCCGCGGATCGTATATCCCTCATGGTCGAGCAGATGCTGGATGCGGCGGACCAGCGTCACGTCCTCGGGCCGATAATAGCGCCGGCGGCCGGCGCGCTGCAGCGGCTTCAATTGCGGAAAGCGCGTTTCCCAGTAGCGCAGGATATGCTGCGCGATCCCCGTCTCGCGCGACAGCTCGCCGATGGTTCGGAAGGCTCCGGCCGCCTTGTCCGGCGCGGCCATGGCCTGGGTCAGCCGGCCTCGACGATGCGGTCGCGCATCATCTGGCTGGCG
The DNA here is from genome assembly GCF_021391395.1 of Sphingomonas cannabina. Classification (NCBI taxonomy): domain Bacteria; kingdom Pseudomonadati; phylum Pseudomonadota; class Alphaproteobacteria; order Sphingomonadales; family Sphingomonadaceae; genus Sphingomonas; species Sphingomonas cannabina. The sequence goes on from NZ_CP090059.1 coordinate 321,426, forward strand.
CGGAAGGTGAGCACGCGGCGCGGGGCGATCGGCACCTCGACGCCGGTCTTGGGATTGCGGCCGATCCGCTCGCCCTTGTCGCGAAGGATGAAGCTGCCGAAGCCGGAGATCTTGACGTTCTCGCCCCGCGACAGCGCCTCGCACATATGGCCGAGGATCTGTTCGACCAGCTTGGACGAATCGGCCCGCGACAGCCCCACCTCATGGTGCAGCGCTTCGGCAAGATCGGCCCGAGTCAGCGTTCCGGACATGTCCATGCGGCGTAATTCCCCTGCCAAGCCAAGCAGCAACGTCGAGACGCTATCATAGCGCGACGAGTCGCGCAAAGCCGAGGGCCGTTACGCCCTCGTCACGAGTCCCGAAGTCGGACAGCCTTGTTCGTTTCAGCGAGCTGAAACGAGTGCGGCACCTGGCCACCCATAAGATACTGCCGTTGGGTGGCCGGGTGGGGGAGCGGGCCGGTGCCGCTCAACATCAATAACGCACGACCGCCGCGCCCCAGGTGAATCCGCCGCCCATCGCCTCGAGCACGAGGAGGTCGCCGCGCTTGATCCGGCCGTCGCGGACCGCCGTGTCGAGCGCGAGCGGCACCGAGGCGGCGGAGGTGTTGGCGTGCTCGTCGACCGTCACCACCACCTTCTCGGGCGCGAGGCCGAGCTTGCGCGCGGTCGCGTCGAGGATGCGGGCATTGGCCTGATGCGGGACGACCCAGTCGACGTCGGCGCTCGTCAGCCCCGCTGCCGAGAGCGATTCGTTCATCACCGCGGCGAGGTTGACCACCGCGTGGCGGAACACCTCGCGGCCCTTCATGCGGAGCTTGCCGACCGTGCCGGTGGTCGAGGGGCCGCCGTCGACGTAGAGCAGCTCGTTGTGGCGCCCGTCAGCGTGGAGCCGGGTCGCGAGCACGCCACGCTCCGAGCCCTCCTCCGCCGCCAGCACGATCGCGCCGGCGCCGTCGCCGAACAGCACGCAGGTCGCGCGATCCTCCCAGTCGAGGATGCGGCTGAAGGTCTCCGCACCGATCACCAGCGCCCTGGAATGCGCGCCGGCACGGATCATCGAATCGGCGACCTGGAGCGCGTAGAGGAAGCCCGAGCACACCGCGGCGACGTCGAACGCGACGCAATCGTCGATGCCGAGCGCGGCCTGCACCTTGGTCGCCGAGGCGGGGAAGGTCTGGTCAGGGGTGGCGGTCGCCAGCACGATGAGGTCGATGTCCTGCGCCGCTATGCCCGCCGCGGCGAGCGCTGCCTTGGCCGCGTCGGTGGCGAGGGTCGCGGTGGTCTCGTTCGGTCCGGCGATATGGCGGAAGCGGATGCCGGTGCGCTCGACGATCCATTCGTCGGAGGTGTCGACCTGCTGCGCGAGTTCGTCGTTCGACACGCGCCGCGGCGGCAGCGCCGATCCGGTACCGAGAATCACCGAACGCCGTTGGGTCACGCTGGCATTGCTCACGCTGCTTGGGCCTCGAAGTTGCCGAGATCCTCGGTGATGCGGCGGGTGAGGTCGTCGCGCACCATCTTGGCGGCGACCTCGATCGCATGGGCGACGCCGACCTCGTTGGCGCTGCCGTGGCTCTTCACCACCAGCCCGTTGAGGCCGAGGAAGACCGCGCCGTTGTGGTTGTTGGGATCGAGATGGTTGCGCAGGAGCTCGGTCGCCGGGCGCGAGATCAGGAAGCCGATCTTCGAGCGCGTCGAGCTCTGGAACGCACGGCGGAGCAGGTCGGCGACGAAGCGGGCGGTGCCCTCGGCGGTCTTGAGCGCGATGTTGCCTGAGAAGCCGTCGCACACGATCACGTCGACATTGCCGCGCGACAGCGAATTGCCCTCGATGAACCCCTCGAAGCGCAACGGCAGATGGTCGGCCGCGCGCAGCTGGGCGGCGGCGTCGCGGATGATGTCGGTGCCCTTCAGGTCCTCGGTGCCGATGTTGAGCAGCGCGACGCGCGGGCTTTCGAGGTCGAGGATGGTGCGCGCATAGGCGGCGCCCATCACCGCGAACTGAACGAGGTTGCGCGCGTCGCACTCGGTGTTGGCGCCGAGGTCGAGCATTACCGTGTCGGTCGCGCCGAGGCTCGGCAGCTGCGCGGCGAGGGCGGGGCGGTCGATGCCCGGCATGGTGCGCAGCGACAGCTTGGCCATCGCCATCAGCGCGCCGGTGTTGCCGGAGGAGACGGCGGCGGCGGCGCGGCCCTGCTTCACCAGGTCGATCGCGACGCCCATCGATGTGGTCTTGGCACGGCGCAGCGCCGCGCTCGGCTTGGCGTCGGACGCGACCAGCTCGGGCGCGTGGACGATCTCCGACGCGGCGGTGAGGTTGGGGTGGGTCTTCAGCCCCTCGCGAATCGCCGGCTCGTCACCGACGAGGAGGAAGCGCATCCCGTCGAACTTGCGTCGCGCACGCGCGACGCCGGCGAGCATGACCGCCAGCCCCTCGTCGCCGCCCATCGCATCGACGGCGATCCGCGAACCGGGGGGCATTTCGGTCAAGCTCTGCTCAATCGCTTTGAGGCTCAGCCCTCGACCGACACGATCTCACGGCCGTTGTAGTGGCCGCAAGCGGGGCAGAGATTGTGCGGACGCTTCAGCTCGCCGCAGTTCGGGCATTCCTGGAACGATTCGACGGCAAGGGCGTCGTGCGCGCGGCGCATGCCACGCCGCGAGGGCGAAGTCTTTCTCTTGGGGACGGCCATTTCGGCACCTTCTCAAAACGAATTCGAACGGTTCGGGGCCGCGATACGACCCGGGCGCGGGAAGGGCAAGCGGAGCCGACGGCCGGCCGCTCGTCCAGGCCGGCATGTCCGGGCGGGTCGCGAAGCGAAGGCGCGCCTATAGCGATTTTCGCCGCAGTTGCAACCCGAGAGGCGGCGTGCGACGCTTTGGTGTCGCGGCACCGGCCCGCTCCCCCACCCGGCCACCCATAAGATACTGCCGTTGGGTGGCCGGGTGGGGGAGCGGGCCGGTGCCGCCCTGTTTCAGCTCTGCTGAAACAGATTAGGGGAATCTCTATGCACGTCATCCTGCCCGTCGCGCTCGCAACCGCCGCCGCTGCGGCATTGATCAACCTGTGGATCGGCGTGCGAGTCGGGCGGCTGCGGATGGCGGAGAAGGTGATGGTCGGCGACGGCGGCAATGAACGGCTGCTCGCGGGCATGCGCGCTCATGCCAATTTCGTCGAGTATGCGCCGTTCGTACTGATCCTGCTCGCGCTGGTCGAGCTGGCCGCCGGCACCTCGGCCTGGCTGTGGGCGGCGAGCATCGTCTTCATCGCCGGCCGGCTGCTGCATGTGTTCGGGATGGAGGGCTGGCGGCCGGGCCGGATGATCGGAATCGGTGCGACCTGGGCGGTGCTGCTGGGGCTCGCCGTCTATGCCGCCGTGCTGCCGTTCCGCAGCGCGCCGCCGGTGGACGCGACGCCGGTCGAAGTGGTGCCGTCGGCTTGACCTATCCGTCACCCCGGCCTTGTGCCGGGGTCCACCGGGCAGCACGTCCACCGCTCAAGCTCCTTGCTGCTGTACTTGCGGTGCAGTGGACCCCGGCACAGGGCCGGGGTGACGAGCGAGTAGGGGGGCTAGGCCAGCACCGCATCCCCGACGAACGGATTGCTCGCGCGCTCGCGGCCGATGGTGCTCGGCTGGCCGTGACCCGGGAGGAACACCGTGTCGTCTCCCATCGGCCATAGCTTGGTGACGATCGAGTCGATCAGCGCCTGATGATCGCTCATCGGGAAATCCGTCCGCCCGATCGAGCCCTGGAACAGTACGTCGCCGACGATCGCCAGCTTCGACGGCGGATGGTGGAAGACGACGTGGCCCGGCGTGTGGCCCGGCGTGAACCAGGTGTCGAGCGTGAGCTCGCCCACCGTCACCGTGTCGCCGTCGACCAGCCAGCGGTCGGGCTCGAACGGCGCGGTGGGCAGGCCCCATTGCCTGCCGTCGTCGGCGAGCCGGGCGATCCAGAAGCGATCGGCCTCGTGCGGCCCCTCGATCGGTACGCCGAGCTCCTCCGCCAGCGGGCCGGCCATGCCGCAATGATCGAGGTGGCCGTGGGTGACCAGTATCTTCTCGACCGTCACGCCCGCCTGCTCGATCGCCGAGCGGATGCGCGGCAGGTCGCCGCCAGGATCGACCACCGCGGCGCGCTTCGTGGCCGTGCACCAGAACAAGGTGCAGTTCTGCTGGAGCGGCGTGACCGGGATGATGGTGGCGCGGAGCGGCGGTTCGCTCATTTCGGCATGTCTCCGAGCAGGGTCTGCCGCCAGAACATCAGGCCGGCGAGATAGGCGAAGTCGCGGTTCGCCTTCTTGGCATAGCCATGGCCCTCGTCCGCCGCCAGCAGGTGCCACACCTGCCCGCCGTTCGCGCGCACCGCCTTGACGATCTGCTCGGCCTCCGAAGCCGGCACGCGCGGGTCGTTGGCCCCCGTCACCACCATCAGCGGGATCCGGAGCTCGTTCACGCGGGTGAGCGGGGAGATCTCGACCAGCTTCGCGCGCTGCTTCGGGTCACGCTCGTCGCCATATTCGACGCGGCGCAGGTCGCGACGGTATGACTGGGTGTTCTCGAGGAAGGTCACGAAGTTGGAAATGGCGACGACGCAGTTCGCGCCCTTGAGCCGCGCGCCGTAGCGGATCGCGGTCGCATAGCACATATAGCCGCCGTAGCTGCCGCCGGTGACGGCGATGCGGCCCGCATCGATCGCGGGGTCGGCGGCAAGGCGGTCGAGGAAGGCGCCGATGTCCTTCACCGAATCCTCGCGCTTGAACGGGCCGTTGTCGAGGCCGACGAAGCGCTTGCCGAAGCCGGTCGAGCCGCGCACGTTGGGATAGAAGACGGCGATGCCGAGCTCGTTGATGAGATAGTTGGTGGTGCCGTAATAGTCCGGCCGCTCCTGCCCCTCGGGCCCGCCGTGGATGTTGACGATCAGCGGGCGCTTGCCAGGGAACCTGGCGGGATCGGGCCGGAGCAGGAAGCCGGAGACCTCCTCGCCGTCGAAGCTCCTGATCTTGACGAGCTCGGCGTCGGCATTGGCCTTGGGATCGAGGCCGCCGGTCTCGCTCTCGGTCCATTGAACGACTGCCAGCGTCCTGGGATCGACCACGAAGGCGTCGCCCGGCACCTTGGGCCCGCTCAGCGTCAGCGCGACCGCGCCCCATGGGGCGATCTCCAGCCCGCTGGCGACGCCGGTGGGCAGCTTTACCTCGCGCGCCTGGCCGGTCTTGGGATCGAGCAGCTTCAGCCTGCTGAACCCGTCCTCGTTCACGAGATAGGCGATGAAGCTGCCGTCCTCGGCAATCGCGAATTCCTCGACGTCCCATCTGGGTTCGGGCGCGACGGCGGCGAACTTGCCGCCCTTCAGCGTGCCGAGGCGCTGGAAATCCGATCCCTCGTCGCTCAGCACCCAGAGCGTGCCGTCGGGGGCGTAGTGCGCACCGCTGTAGGCGACCTTGGCCTGGAGGTCGGTGAGCGGCGTCAGCTTGCCGCCGGCGAGGTCGAGCTCGTAGAGGTCGCTCTTCTCGACCGAGATGTAGTTGGCGACGACGGCACGCCGCCCGTCGGGTGCGAAATCGAGGATCGACCAGCCGCCGCCCTTCACCTGCGCAACGAGGCGATCGCTCTGGGGATCGCGCGGATCGACGACATAGAGGTCGCTGTCGGCGCCGTTGCGGCGGGTCGAGGAATAGCCGACCCATTTGCCGTCCTTGCTGAACGCGCCGAATTCGTTGCGGCTCTTGCCGTCGGTGATCAGGCCGAGGCGCCCGTCCTTCAGCGTGTAGAGCTGGAAGAACTCGTTGCCGCCGACGTCCTTCTGCACCACCAGTACGTCGCCGGCCTTGGAATAGTGCGCGCCGGCGATGCGGTCGGCCTCGAAGCTGATCTGGCGGCGCATCGCCAGCGGGGCGGCGACGCTGTGGAGCTGGGCGGTGTTGGCGAAGCGGGTCGAGATCAGCAGCGATTTGTCGATCGGGTTCCAGTCGACCACCGCCGCCGAACGGGCCTCGAGATAGGGCCGCGTCGCATCGGTCAGGCTCTCCGGAATCGGCGGCACGCCGTCGGCGGTGAGCGCGGCGGGCGGCGTCACCTGAGCGGCGGCCGGGGTGGCGGCGAGCAAGGCGATGGCGAACGTCAGGCGCATGGTGGTTCTTCCCCCTGTGATCGCCCAAAGGGTTAAGGCCAGTCCCCATGATCGGCAACGGCTTGCGGTGACGCGCGCGGAGGGGCATGTCCTCAGCAACATCATGACCGCGCTGCCCGATATTGTCGCCACCATGTCCTTCGATCCGCTTGGCGGGATCGCCGACCTCGAACGTCATCTCGACGGGATGAAGGAGCAGGCCGAGGCGCTCCACTATCCGTTCAACCGCCACATGGTCCGGAACGAATTGCAGGCGGCGACCTTCCGCATCCGCTATCCGCGCCGGGTGCGGCTGCTGCTGGGGCCCTCGGGCGCGCTGGCGATCGAGATTTCGCCGCTCGCGGTTGCGAAGGAGCGCGAGACGCGCCTATAGGCGCGCGCGCTTCCCTTCCAGCCCTAAGGTGATCCCCATGAAGCCCTCCGCCGCGCTCGGCCGCATCCAGCCCTCCGCCACGCTGGCGATGACCAGCCGCGTGTTCGAGCTGAAGCGCCAGGGCGTCGACGTGATCGGCCTCGGCGCGGGCGAGCCCGACTTCGACACGCCCGAGCATGTCAAGGAAGCGGGCATCCGGGCGATCCGCGACGGCAAGACCAAATACACCAACGTCGACGGCACGCCCGAGCTCAAGCAGGCGATCGTCGACAAGTTCGCGCGTGACAACAACCTGACCTACGGTACCGACCAGGTGACGGTGAACGTCGGCGGCAAGCACACGCTGTTCAACGCGATCGTCGCGACGGTCGATCCCGGCGACGAGGTGATCGTGCCGGCGCCCTATTGGGTGAGCTATCCCGACGTCGTCCAGTTCGCCGGCGGCACGCCGGTGTTCGTCGAGGCGGGGGTCAAGCAGGGCTACAAGCTGCGCCCCGAGCAGCTCGAGGCGGCGATCACGCCGCGGACCAAGTGGGTGATCCTCAACTCGCCGTCGAACCCGACCGGTGCCGCCTACAGCGAAGCGGAGCTGAAGGCGCTGGGCGAGGTGCTCGCGCGCCATCCGCACGTCTGGGTGTTCGCCGACGACATGTACGAGCACATCGTCTACGACGGCTTCACCTTCCGCACCATCGCCGAGGTCTGTCCGGAGCTCTACGAGCGCACGCTGACGGTGAACGGCTGCTCCAAGGCCTATGCGATGACCGGCTGGCGGATCGGCTTTGCCGGCGGCGCGGCCTGGCTGATCAAGGCGATGGCCAAGCTCCAGTCGCAGTCGACCAGCAATCCCTGCTCGATCGCGCAGGCGGCGGCGGTGGCGGCGCTGACCGGGCCGCAGGATTTCCTCAAGGAGCGCGCGGCCGCCTTCCAGTCGCGGCGGGACCTGGTCGTCTCGATGCTGAACCAGGCGACCGGCATCCATTGCCCGCGGCCTGAGGGCGCCTTCTACGTCTATCCCGACGTCTCCGGCCTGATCGGCAAGACCACGCCGGGCGGCAAGGCCATCGCCAGCGACGAAGACCTCATCGGCTATTTCCTCGACGATGCGCGGGTGGCGGCGGTGCATGGCGCCGCCTTCGGCCTCTCGCCGGCGATGCGGATCAGCTATGCGACCTCGGAGAGTGCGCTGCGCGAGGCGTGCGAGCGCATCCAGACCGCGGCGGCGGCGCTTCGCTGAAACCGCGATGAACAGGGCGGCCAGCGCCGGTTAAGCGCGCGGCGGCCACATTCGCCCATATTTCGACGCTTTTTCGCCCGCCCGCCTCTTCGGGTCAGCCGGCGTTCAGGCGTGGCAGTCAATGGAGCCTCCTATGCGTACCCGTCTGAAGCCCCATTTCCTCCGCTATTTCGTCGGCGGGTTCGCGATCGGGGCGATCTGCGTGATCGGCAGCCAGGTCGCGCATGCCGAGGCGCAGCCGGCGTCCTCCGTACCTTTCGTCCAGACGGCGTACTGACCATGCGCTGGCCGCTCCTCGCCGGAACGATCGCGGCGGGAGTGGCGGCTATGGCGATGCCGGGACACGCCGAGCGCGCGGTGCCGATCCCGCCGCCGGCCCGCGATGTCGTCGCCAGGCCGGGGCTGCAGAATGCGGTGCTGGCCGGCGGCTGCTTCTGGGGCATGGAAGCGGTGTTCGAGCATGTGAAAGGCGTACGCGCGGTCGTCAGTGGCTACGCCGGCGGCTCGCGCGGTTCCGCCAGCTACGATCAGGTCTCGACCGAGCGCACCGGCCATGCCGAGGCGGTGAGGATCGTCTATGATCCCAAGCAGGTGAGCTACGGTACGCTGCTGCGCATCTATTTCTCGGTCGCGCACGATCCGACGCAGGTGAACGGGCAGGTTCCCGATCAGGGCCCCAGCTATCGCTCGGCGATCTTTCCGCAGAATGCGGCGCAGAAGCTGGTGGCGGAGCAGTATATCGCCCAGCTCACCCGTGCCCATGCCTTTCCCAAGCCGATCGCGACGAAGATCGAGAGCGGCGGATTCTTCCCGGCGGAGGCCTATCACCAGGATTTCGCGCGGCGGAATCCGAACCACCCGTACATCGTGCGCTGGGACCGGCCGAAGGTGGCGGCGTTCCGGGCGGCGTTTCCGGCGCTGGCCCTATAACCCTTCGTCACCCCGGCCTTGTGCCGGGGTCCACCGTGCCTCAAGCGCCAGCATTGGCGGCTCCGTGGATGCCGGAACAAGTCCGGCATGACGATCAAATCAGCGCCAATGCACTGAGTTTGCCCGCCAGCTCTGCGGGCATCTCAGCGATGCCTTCCAATGAGCCGGCAAGATCGGACGGAGCGTCCTTGGCTTCGAGATAGCGCCAGCCTTGGTGCGCACGTTTCGGGAGTGGCTGGACGGGGATGAACTGCGGTTCGAGATGGATCGCGATGCGGCCGCCCTCCGCCTCGCCGAAGCCGAGGATCGGCGTGCGGCCGACCAGCTGGTGCTTGACGATCCAGAACAGCGAGCCGCCAGCGATCTCCGCGTGACGCTTGGGCAGGTAGCGCGTCGTCATCACGAACGCGCCCTCGGCGGCGCGGATGGCGATGCGCTCGCGCAGATAGGCGACGCTGTCGCAACCATAGGCGACCTTGGTCAGGTGAAGCGGCATCGGCCTGATCTGGGCGCTCGCGTGGCCCGACTCAAGTCAGCCGGCCAGGCCGCTCACGGTGGCGAGGCCGAGGAAGACGAGGAAACCCATCGAATCGGTCGTCATCGTCACGAAGATCGACGAGGCCACCGCCGGGTCGGCGCGCAGGCGATCGAGCGTCAGCGGCACTACCACCCCGGCGAGGCCGGCGATGACGATGTTGCCAAGCATCGCCGAGGCGATCACCGCGCCCAGCGCCGGATGATGGTAGAACAGCCCGACCGCGATCCCGATCACCGCCGCGACGCTGAGGCCGTTGAGCAGCGCGATCGAGATCTCGCGGCGGATCGCGCGCCAGGTGTTCGATTGCGTCAGCTGGTTGGTGGCGAGCGCGCGCACCGTCACCGCCATCGTCTGGGTGCCGGCATTGCCGCCGACGCCGGCGACGATCGGCATCAGCGCGGCGAGCGCCACCATCCGGCTGATCGTGCCTTCGAACAGGGTGATGATCGTCGCGGCGACCAGCGCAGTGCCGAGATTGGCGATCAGCCAGCGCACGCGCGCCTTGTAGCTGTCGATCACCGGCTCGTTGATGTCGCCCTCGCCGGCGCCGGACAGGCGGAGGATGTCCTCGCCCGCCTCTTCCGAGATGATGTGGACCACGTCGTCCACCGTGATCACACCGACCAACCGGCCGTTGCCGTCGACCACCGCGGCCGAGATCAGCGCATATTTCTGGAAGCGGAGTGCCACCTCCTCCTGGTCCATGTCGACCGGGATCAGCGTCTGCTCGCGCTTCATCACGTCGCCGATCGCCACCGACCGCGGCGCGCGCAGGATCCACGAGAGCTGGCAGGTCCCGACCGGCTTGTGCGCCGGATCGACCACGAAGATCTCCCAGAAATCGGTGGTGAGGTCCTCGTTGCCGCGCAGATAATCGAGCACGTCGCCGACGGTCCAATGCTCGGGCACCGCGACCAGCTCGCGCTGCATCAGGCGGCCGGCGGATTCCTCGGGATAGGAGAGCGCCTCCTCGATCGCGGCGCGGTCGTCGGGGTCGAGCGCGCGCAGCACCGCGCGCTGGTCCTCCTCCTCCAGGTCCTCGATGATCGCGACGGCATCGTCGGTGTCGAGTTCGGCGGCGATGTCCGCCACCTGGTGCGGCTCGAGGCTGTCGATCAGCTCCTCGCGGACCCAATCATTCATCTCGGCGAACACGTCGCCGTCGAGCAGGTCGGAGATGGCGCGCGCCAGCGCGGCACGCTGCTCGGCGGGCGTCAGCTCGAACAGGTCGGCGATATCGGCGGGATGCAGCGGCTCGACCAGCTCGCGGGCGCGGCCGTCGTCGCCGGCGTCGACCGCGTCGAGCACGGCGCGGACGAATTCGGGCTTGAGCCGGTCGTCCTCGTCGAGCTCGCTGCTCTCGGGCGCGTCGGGTTGGGGAAGCTCGGTCTCGCTCATCGTGCCGCCCCTTGCTGGTTACCGGTTGCCGTCAAGCTCCTAACGCCGGTGCTGCCAACTGCCAATCGGCCGCTTGGCTCCCGCTTCGGCACAGCCGAATCGGATACGAATTTGCCAAGCCTCCGCACGCACTCTAGGGCGGCGCAACCCCCGTTGCTTTTGGAGTGAGCCCCGCGTGACCGACCTTCCCGAAACGCTGACCTTGACGCTGGAGACCGGCGACGTCGTCATCCGCCTGCGTCCGGACCTCGCGCCCGGCCATGTCGAGCGGATCACGACGCTGGCCAACCAGGGCTTCTACGACGGCGTGGTGTTCCACCGCGTGATCGACGGGTTCATGGCGCAGGGCGGCGACCCGACCGGCCGCGGCACCGGCGGCTCCGACCTGCCCGACCTCCAGGCCGAGTTCAGCCGCGAGCCGCATGTCCGCGGCGTCTGCTCGATGGCGCGCACCTCCTATCCGCACAGCGCCAACAGCCAGTTCTTCATCTGCCTCGACGACGCGACCTTCCTCGACGGTCAGTACACCGTGTGGGGCGAGGTGACCGAAGGCATGGAGCATGTCGACGCCCTCCCCAAGGGCGAGCCGCCGCGCAACCCCGGCAAGATCGTGCGAGCGCGGGCGGCGTAATCGCCAACCTCGTCATCCCGGCGAAAGCCGGGATTTCAAGCGAAGGCGCAATACGGCAGGAGATCCCGGCTTTCGCCGGGATGACGGCCGGGACTATCAGGTCGTCGCGATCGTCGCGGCCACCCAGTCGTGGAACAGCCGCACCGGGCGCGTCTGCAGCGCGCGCGGGCGGCACACGAACCAGTAGCTGTAGCGGCTCTCGACGGTGACGTCGAAGAGCTGGACGAGCCGCGGGTCGTTCGCCGACTCGTAATGGGTCTCGAGCATGAAGGCGATGCCGAGTCCCTGCGCCGCCGCCTCGAGCATCAGCGATCCCGAATCGAAGAAGTCGATCGCCAACGGCTCGAGGTCCGGCAGTCCCACCGCCTCGCGCCAGGCGGTGAAGGTCTCCGGCATGTCGCGGTGGATCAGCACGGTCTGGCTGGCGAGCTGGTGCGGCTCGGTGATCGCGCCCGGCCCTTCGGCGAGCGCGCGCGCGGCGATCACGTGCACGCGGTTGCGGTCGAGCCGTTTGGCGTAGAGCGCCGGGTCGATCTCTTCGGCCAGCACGATCGCGGCGTCGAGCCCGTCGCCGAGTCGGGTCACGCCATGGCCGCCGGTATCGACGTCGAGATGGAGCTCGGGATGGAGCCGCTTCAGCTCGCCGAGCCGCGGCAGCAGCCGCTGCGTCGCGAACAGCGGCAGCACGCCGAGGCGCAGGCGCAGCAGCTCGACCCCGCTGGTCATCGCCTCGATCGTGTCGGAAATGGTGTCGAGCGCGGGCGCTATCCCGCTCAGCAGCCGCTCGCCGTCCGCATTGAGCCGGAGCGCCTGGTGGCGCCGCTCGAACAAGGGCTTGCCGATGAAGCGTTCCAGCGCCTGCACGCGGCGGCTGAGCGCGGGCGAGGACAGCGCCAGCTCCTCGGCGGCGGCCTTGATCGAGCCGAGCCGGGCGACCTGGACGAACGCCTCGATCGCGGTCAGGGGAGGGAGCCTGCGCATCGCTCAGCTTCCTTGCATCGCCTCGCACGCATGTCAAAAACGCACTGATAACGGTCCCATAGTTGCATTTTATGCAATTTAATAGAATTATTTCGCACTTGCACAAAAACGTGCTGCGCCGCACATAGAGCAGGCCTTTCAGGCATCCTCTCCTAAACCTTTCCAAGGCCGGTCCTTCGGGACCGGCCCTTTTTTTTGCCCGCAATACCCCTCCCGCTCCCGGAACTGCCGCCCTATGTGGCGCGCTTCAGGAGTTTGCTCAGGGAGAGTCGGATGGCCGACGACGAAACGCGCGGGCGCAAGCTGCAGGTAGCCAACGCCCGGCCCGAGGACAGCGGCCGCGGGCTTGCCCATATCCCCCGCGCCATGATGGCGGCGCTCGGCATCACTGAGGGCGACGTGATCGAGATTGTCGGCAAGCGCGTGACGCCCGCCCGCGCGGTGCTGCCCTATGCCGAGGACGAGGGGCTGGAGATCCTGCGCATCGACGGCCTCCAGCGCGCCAACGCCGGCGCCGGATCGGGCGATTTCGTCGAGGTGCGCCGCGCCGAATCGAAGCCGGCGACGCGGGTGGTGTTCGCGCCGGCCTCCAAGAACGTCCGCCTCCAGGGCTCGGGGCTCGCGCTCCAGCGCAGCTTCGCCGGGCGACCGCTCACCGCCGGTGACACCGTCGCCACCGTCGGCCAGCAGCGCGTCCCCGGCAGCGACGTGCCGCCGCACATCGCCCAGTATCTCCGCGCGCCTGCTTATGCCCTGCAGGAAATCCGCATGATCGTGGTGTCGACCGCGCCCAAGGGCATCGTCCATATCGACGAATCCACCGAGATCGAACTGCGGTCCGATTACGAGGAGCCCAAGGAAAGCCGCCGCGCCGATGTGACCTACGACGACGTCGGCGGCATGGCCGCCACGATCGATCAGCTGCGCGAGATGGTCGAGCTGCCGCTGCGCTATCCCGAGCTGTTCCAGCGCCTGGGCGTCGATCCGCCCAAGGGCGTGCTGCTCCACGGCCCGCCCGGCACCGGCAAGACCCGGCTCGCGCGTGCGGTCGCCAATGAAAGCGATGCCAGCTTCTTCCTGATCAACGGGCCCGAGATCATGGGCTCGGCCTATGGCGAGTCGGAGAAGCGGCTGCGCGAGGTGTTCGAGGAGGCGGCCGCCAACGCGCCATCGATCGTGTTCATCGACGAGATCGATTCGATCGCCCCCAAGCGCGGGCAGGTGCAGGGCGAGGCCGAGAAGCGCCTCGTCGCCCAGCTGCTCACCTTGATGGACGGGCTGGAGGCGCGCGCCAACATCGTCATCATCGCCGCGACCAACCGGCCCGAGGCGCTCGACGAGGCGCTGCGCCGGCCCGGCCGCTTCGACCGCGAGATCATCGTGGGCGTCCCGGACGAGCGCGGGCGGCGCGAGATCCTGGGCATCCATACGCGCGGCATGCCGCTCGGCGACCGGGTCGACCTGGGCGAGCTCGCGCGCACCACCTATGGCTTCGTCGGCGCCGACTTGGCCGCACTCGCCCGTGAGGCGGCGATCGAATCGGTGCGGCGGATCATGCCGAAGCTCAATCTCGAGGAGGGGACGATCCCGCCCGAGGTGCTCGACACGCTCGCCGTCACCCGCGAGGATTTCCTGGAGGCGCTGAAGCGCGTCCAGCCCTCGGCGATGCGCGAGGTGATGGTGCAGGCGCCGCAGGTGCGCTGGGAGGACGTCGGCGGGCTCGACCAGGCGCAGGAACGCCTGAAGGAGGGCGTCGAGCTGCCGCTCAAGGACCCCGACGCGTTCCGCCGCATCGGCATCCGTCCGGCCAAGGGCTTCCTGCTCTATGGCCCGCCCGGCACCGGCAAGACGCTGCTTGCCAAGGCGGTGGCGCGCGAGGCGGAGGCGAACTTCATCGCCACCAAGTCGTCCGACCTGCTCAGCAAATGGTACGGCGAGAGCGAGCAGCAGATCGCCCGCCTGTTCGCCCGCGCGCGCCAGGTGGCGCCGTGCGTGATCTTCATCGACGAGCTCGATTCGCTGGTCCCCGCTCGCGGCGGCGGCCTCGGCGAGCCGCAGGTCACCGAGCGGGTGGTCAACACCATCCTCGCCGAGATGGACGGGCTCGAGGAGCTGCAGTCGGTGGTGGTGATCGGCGCGACCAACCGGCCGAACCTGGTCGACCCGGCGCTGCTGCGTCCCGGCCGCTTCGACGAACTGATCTACGTCGGCGTGCCGAACCAGGAGGGGCGGCGGCGTATCCTCGACATCCAGACGCAGAAGATGCCGCTGGCCGAGGACGTCGACCTCGATTCGATCGCCGCGCGGGCCGAGCGCTTCACCGGCGCCGACCTGGAGGACATCGTCCGCCGCGCCGGCATGATCGCGCTGCGCAAGTCGCTGGGCGCGAAAACGGTGTCGATGGCCGATTTCGAGGAGGCACTCGAGGAATCGCGCGCCTCGGTCACGCCGGAGATGGAGGAGGAGTATCGGCGGATGTCGTCGCAGCTCAAGCAGGATGCGGTGGCGATCCAGCCGATCGGCTTCATCGCGCCGGGGACGCTCCAGGGCCGGGGACCGAAGAGCGCAGATTAGACAGGGCTTTCCCCGCCCCTATCCCCGTTCGTCCCGAGCGAAGTCGAGGGACATGGCCTGCGTGAGCGTCCCTCGACTTCGCTCGGGACGAACGGGGGTAGGGGACTTGTCTCAGCACGAACGGGGTGAGGTGCGGTCCTTCAACACCAACCACGCATAGCCGAGCAGCAGTACGAGCGCGGCGGCCGCGGTCAGATAGGGCAGCGGCCGCCACAGCTCGTAGAGACCGACGCCGATCGACGGCCCCAGCACGAAGGAGGCGCCGTTGATCGACGTCACCTTGCCGGCGACCGATCCCTGCGCCTCGGCGCCGACCGCCAGGCTCGATCCGGCGGTGAAGCCGGGGCGGATGAAGCCGAAGCCCATCGCCGCCAGCGCATTGCCCATCGCGATGCCATAGAGGGTGCCGGCGGTCCCCGTCGCCGCGCAGCCGACCGCGGCGATCACCAGCCCGATCCGCACCAGCGTCGCCGGCCTCAGGTTGAGCAGCGGGATGAAACCCCATTGCACCAGCAGCGCGGAGACCGCACCGATCATCAGCACCAGGCCGGTCGGCGGCAATGCCTCGGCCGGGGCCAGGTGGAGCCGGTCGATCACCAGGAAACCGATCACCTGCCCGGTCATAGCCTGGGCATGGCCCATCACCAGCCCGACCGTCATCCAGCCGCGGACGCGCGGGTCGAGGAAGCCGACGCGCTCGTCATGCCCGGCGACGGCGGCGGTGACGCTCGCCCCGGTCGGCGCGCCGCCGATCGAAGGATAGGCGGAGGCGACGCCATGCCCGGCGAGGTCCGGCTGGCCGGACAGCTGCCGCGCCGCCGCGGTCAGGACGACGAGACCGATCATGCAGCCGACGAACGCCGGGCCGGCCAGGCCGATCTCGACCGACCCGAGATGCCCCACCACCAGATAGGGCGCGATCGCCGGGCCCAGGATCGTGCCGAGCCCGAACGCCGATCCCAGCAGCGCCAGTGCCCGCGTGCGCTCCTCGCGCGTGGTGCGACCGGCGACGATCGCCTGCACCGCCGGCGGTGCCGCCGAGCCGAGCCCGCCGTAGAACATCCGCCCGATCACGAAGAGCGCGAAGGCGAGCGTCCCCGGAATCCAGCCGTTGATCCCCGCGGCGAGGAACGATCCGCACAGGAACAGCGACAGGCAGAAGCCGGTGAGCCCGAGCAGCACCATCGCCCGCCGTCCGTGCCGGTCCGACCGGTTGGCCCAGAAGGGCGCGGCGACCACCCAGAGCAGCGCCGAGACCGAGAAGGCGACCGCCACCCAGCTGTCGCGCACGCCCAGCGACCGCCCCAGTGCCGGCAGCACCGACTGCAGCGCCGTGTTGCCCGCGGCGATCGTCAGCATCACCACGAACAGCATCGCGAAGGTGCGGTCGAAGCGCGGACCGTTCATCCGCTCATCGCTTAAGCGGCCGGTCGCATTGTGCAACCGTTCCCGCTTCCTACATGCAACCGGTGCGCTTGCACTTTCGTTGCAGTTTTGCGACGGACGCTCGCTTGTCGCCGGCTTCGCAAGGATCATGATGACCAGCTCGCTTTCCCTCGGCCGCTCGGCACGCAAGAGCAAGCGCCGCCTCTCGCCGCAAGCGATGTTCTTCCGCGAGTTCCTGAGGCGGCCGGTGATGGTCGGATCGATCATCCCGTCGTCGAACCGCACGATCCGGCGCGTGCTCGATCGCGTCGACTGGGCCAGCGTCAAGCTGTTCGTCGAATATGGCCCAGGCGTCGGCACCTTCTGCCAGGCGGTGCTCGACCGGCTCGGCCCCGACGCGCAATATATCGCGATCGACACCAATCCCGATTTCGTCGAGTATCTGCGCGATTCCTTCCACGATCCGCGCTTCACGGTGGTGCAGGGATCGGCCGAGGACGTCGAGAAGATCGCTGCCGAACATGGCCATGAGCATGCCGATTACGTGCTCTCGGGCCTGCCCTTCTCGACGCTGCCGCCCGGCGTCGGCGACCGCATCGCCGCGGCGACGCGCCGCGTGCTCCGGCCCGGCGGTGCCTTCCTCGTCTATCAGTTCAACCCGAACGTCCGCAATTTCCTGACACCGCATTTCGAGCGCATCGATTATGAGATCGAATGGTGGAACGTGCCGCCGGCGCAGATCTGGTGGGCGTGGAAGGATTGATCCTTTCGACGTAATCCGGGCGGAAGGCGACCGTCCTCCTGATATGGATCAAGCATTTCCTGCGTTGACGCACGGGCATGAATCGATCACGCGAAGACCCATGGACCAGCTCAACCTGTCCGAGGCCGAATGGCGCAAGCGCCTGACGCCCGAACAATTCCACGTCCTGCGCGAAGCCGGCACCGAAGCGCCGTTCGCGGGCAAATACACCAACAACAAGGCCGACGGCGTCTATCGCTGCGCGGGCTGCGGGCTCGAGCTGTTCGACAGCGAGGACAAATATGATTCGGGTTCGGGCTGGCCGAGCTTCACGCGCCCGATCGCCGAGGACCATATCACCGAGCATGGCGACGCGAGCCATGGCATGGTGCGCACCGAGGTACGCTGTGCGCGCTGCGACGGGCATCAGGGCCATGTCTTCCCCGACGGGCCGCCGCCGGCGGGGCTGCGCTACTGCATCAATTCGGTCAGCCTCGATTTCCGCGCCAGGGCGAACGGGAAGGCGGCCTGATCCCCTTGTCCGTGAATCGGTAACCGCGTAATCCTCCCGCCGACGCGATGGCGAGCCGCAGCACCCGATCCCCCAAGCCGCGCTGGCGCCGCGTCCTCGCCTGGACGGTCGGCATCGGCCTGACGCTCGCGATCCTCGGCCTCGCCGCGCTGGCGATCGCCGTCTATACGGCGCGTGCCTCGCTCCCCAGCTTCGACGAACTCAAGTCCTCGCCCAACGGCCAGATGATCCGCGTCCATGCCGCCGACGGCACGGTGATCGTGTCGCTGGGACCAAGCTACGGCGAGTGGATTCCCTACAGCCAGATCCCGAAGGTTATGCGCGACGCGATGGTCTCGGTCGAGGATCGCCGCTTCCGCTCGCACATCGGCGTCGATCCGGTCGGCATGGCGCGCGCGATCAAGTTCGGCATCGAGAACCGCAACAACGGCCGCCGCCTCCAGGGCGCCTCGACCATCACCCAGCAGGTCGCGCGCACCATCTTCCTGTCGAACAAATACGACTGGCGCCGCAAGATCCGCGAGGGCATCCTGGCGCTGGCGCTCGAGCGCAAGTTCAGCAAGGACCAGCTTCTCGAGCTCTACCTCAACAAGGTCTATTTCGGCGGCGGCGCCTATGGCATCGACGCGGCGAGCCGGCGATTCTTCGGCCATCCTGCCACCAACCTGTCGCTGAGCGAGGCCGCGGTGATCGCCGGGCTGGTCAAGGCGCCGTCGCGCTATTCGCCCACCGCCGATGCCGAGGCCGCGGTCGGCCGCGCCGGCGTGGTGCTGCAGACGATGGTCGAGACGGGCGCGATCACGCCGGCCGAGGCGGCGAGCGCCGATCCCAAGGCAGTTAAGCTCGCGCCCGAGCCGCAGCAGAACTCCGTCCGCTACTTCACCGACTGGGCGCTGCCCCAGTTGGAGACGCTGATCGACGAGACGGTCGAGCCGCTGGAGGTGTGGACCACGCTCGACCTCAACATGCAGCGCGCCGCAGACCAGGCGATCGATGCCAACACCCCCGGCGGCGCCCAGGGCGCGCTGGTCGCGCTGGACCGCGGCGGCGAGGTACGCGCGATGGTCGGCGGCAAGGATTACATCAGCTCGATCTACAACCGCGCGACCCAGGCGACGCGCCAGCCGGGATCGGCGTTCAAGCTGTTCGTCTATCTCGCCGCGCTGGAGGCCGGCCACAAGCCCGACGATGCGATCGTCGACGAGCCGGTCAACATCAACGGCTGGAGCCCGCGCAACTCGTCGCGGCGCTTCTCCGGCCAGATCGATATCCGTACCGCCTTCGCCTATTCGATCAACACCGTCGCCGCGAAGCTGGGGCAGGAGGTCGGCTTCACCACCGTCGCCGACATGGCGCGCCGCTTCGGCATCACCACGCCGGTCAACACCCATCCCTCAATGGTCCTCGGCACCAGCGACGTGCGCCTGATCGACATGACCCGCGCCTTCGCCAGCGTCGGGCAGAAGGGGGTGATGGTCACGCCCTATGCGATCACCCGCGTCACCGCGAACGGCCAGGTGATCTACCAGCATCAGGTCGACACCAGCCGCGTGCTGGTCGCTCCCTATGTCGCCGCCGAGATGACCGACCTGCTCCAGACCGCGGTCAACACCGGTACTGCGCGCGCGGCGCAGATCGGGCGGCCGGTGGCGGGCAAGACCGGCACCACCAGCTCGAACAAGGACGGCTGGTTCCTCGGCTTCTCCAGCGGCATCACCACCGGCGTGTGGATGGGGCGCGACGACGCGCGCCCGATCCCGGGCCTGCAGGGCGGCACCGCGCCGGCGCGCGCCTTCGCCAGCTTCATGCGCAAGGCCGTCGCCAATCGCCCGATCGAGAATTTCGACACCGAGGTGAAGCTGCCCGAATGGCAGCTCGAACCCGACGACGAGGCCTATCTCGGCCAGCCCGACAACGGGATGATGGTCGATCCCGACGGCAACCCGCTCGAACCCGCGCCCGACGATTTCGCCATCCCTGAGCCCGGCACCGGGACCGAGAACCAACCTCCGCTGCCCGAAGGCGGCGGCGAGCAATTGCAGCCGCCACCGCAGCGGCTCGATCAGGACTTCATCGACCGCGCGATCGGCCGCGACCGCTCACGCGAGGCACCGCGCCAATCGCCGTCGCAGCAGGGAACACCCCGGCCGCTGGACCGCGACCGTCCGCCGTCGCGCGCTCAGGACGAGCGGCCGAACCAGTGAAGCGCGGCGCCGTGGGCGCGCAGCCAGGCGCGCGCCGCGGCGGGATCGCCCTCGAAAAGCTCGGCGACCAGCCGATGGAAGGCGGGGCCGTGGTTCATATGGACGCGGTGCGCGACCTCATGCGCCACCGTCGCGCGGCGGACATGGGCAGGAGCGAGGATCAGCCGCCAGCTGTAGCGGATCGCCCCGCTCGACGAGCAGCTTCCCCAGCGCCCGCGCGGATCGCCGATCGTGACCGCCTCGACCGTGACGCCGGCCTTGTCGGCGTAATGCGTGGTCTCCTCGCTCAGCACCCGCAGCGCCTCGCGCTTGAGCCAGCGGGCGATCCGGCCGGCGAAACCCTCCACTGGGCCACCGCACACCAGCCGGTCACCCTCGCGGACCGGCGTGCGGGCGGCGCCGAGGCGATGCTCCAGCGCCACCTCGATGCCGCCGATGGGGATCACCATTCCCGGCAGGAACGGCCGCGCCTCGGGCAATTTCGCGCGCTGCGAGGCGATCCAGCCGGCCTGCTCCTCGGCCCAGGCCAGCGCCGGCTTCAACGCCGCGCGCTTGGGCAAGGTCAGCCGCACCCGGCCGCTCGCCGGATCGACCGAAAGCTTGAGCCGCCGCGCGCGCGGATGGCGGCGGACCTCGATCGCCGTCACAGCTCGCGGTCGATCATGTGGTGCTCGAGCTCGCCGGCATCGACTTCCGACACCGTCCAACCGCGCGTCGATTCGCCGGCGCGGTGCACCGCCTCGCGATCGCCGCACACCAGATAATGCCATTCCGGCAGCGGCTCGCCTGCCGCGCGCAGGCGATAGGCGCAGGTGCCGGGCAGCCAGTCGATGTCGGCGACGTTGCGCGTCGTCAGCCGCACGCAGTCGGGCACATGCGCACGGCGGTTGCGATAGTCGCTGCACAGCCCGGTACGCCGGTCGAGCAGCCGGCAGGCGACATTGGTCGGGTAGAGCGCACCGCTCTCCTCGTCCTCCAGCTTGTGGAGGCAGCATTTGCCGCAGCCGTCGCACAGCGCCTCCCATTGCGCGCGGTCGAGCCGGTCGAGCGGCAGCGTCTCCCAGAATTTCTCGTCGGTCACTTCACCCAGCGTTTGAGCTCGTCCGCTACCGCCTGCGGCCCCTGATCCGACGGCAGTAAGGCGATTGGGCTGCCGTCGGGCCCCATCAAATAGGTGACCCGGACATGCTGCACCAGATAGCCGCCGCCCGGCGCCGGCGGTTCGAGCGAATAGCTGATCGCATAAGCCTTGGTGATCGCGTCGATGTCGGCCTTGCTGCCGGTCAGGCCGATCATGCGCGGATGGAATTGATCGGTAAACTCCTTGAGTACAGCCGGGGTATCGCGCTTGGGATCGACGGTGACGAAGATCGGCACCACCTTCGCCCCCAGCGCCGGCGAGGCCTGTTCGAACATTTTGAGGCCGCGGCCGATCGCTTGTGCGTCGGTCGGGCAGATATCGGGGCAGAAGGTGTAGCCGAAGTACATGATTCGATAGCGGCCGGCGAAAGCGTGGTCGGTGACCCGCACGCCGTTTTCGTCGGTGAGGGTGAACGGGCCGCCGATCCGGGCACCGGCCAGCGGCGAATCCGCGCCGCCGCCGCAGCCGGCGAGCGCGAGCAGCAGGGCGAGAGCCGGTAAGCGTCTGTTCATGGCATCGCGAGCCTTGGTCTGCTAATCGGTTCCATGCAAGCTCAACAGGATCCTTCGTCGATGGTGTCGCCCGCTTTCCGCTTCGTCCTCGCCGCCGCGCTGCTCGCCGCCCCCGCCGCCCTTCCCGCCCAGCGCATGTCCGACAGCTACGAGTTCCTGAAGGCGGTGCGCGAGGCGGACGGCAACAAGGTCACGCAGATCCTGGACAAGCCGGGGTCGCGGATCATCAACACCCGGGA
Source organism: Sphingomonas cannabina (assembly GCF_021391395.1). Taxonomy (NCBI): domain Bacteria; kingdom Pseudomonadati; phylum Pseudomonadota; class Alphaproteobacteria; order Sphingomonadales; family Sphingomonadaceae; genus Sphingomonas; species Sphingomonas cannabina. The sequence goes on from NZ_CP090059.1 coordinate 342,981, forward strand.
CGATTCGGGCGACGCGGCGCTGCACATCGTGACCAAGCGCGGCGACGTCACCTATCTCCGCTTCCTCATCGCCCGCGGCGCCAACATCAACATCCAGGACGGGCGCGGCAACACGCCGCTGATGCTGGCGGTGAGCGCAAGCTGCTTCGACTGCGTCGACGTGCTGACCCAGCAGAAGGCGAACGTGAACCTCGCCAATGCCTCGGGCGAGACCCCGCTGATCCGCGCGGTGCAGCTGCGCAATCTCGAGATGGCGCGGCGGCTGCTCGACGCCGGTGGCAATCCCGACCAGCGCGACGTGGTCGCCGGTCTGTCCGCGCGCGATTATGCGACGCGCGACACCCGCTCGCCGGCGCTGACCAAGCTGCTCGCCGATGCGCCCAAGGCCGGCAGCAGTCGCAGGGTTGCGGGACCGGGACTCTGATCCTCCGACCCCGGCACGACGCCGGGGGGACGGTGAGGGCCAGAGTTTGATCCATCCGGCTTGAAGCAGCTGTTCCCCGGCGAAGGCCGGGGCCCCGCTGCGAGCGGTTCGATACTGGGCCCCGGCCTTCGCCGGGGAACAACTACAACTGGCCGAATCCGACTCTAATACCCCCCGAGATCGCCGAACGCGTCCGGATCCATGAGCCCGATCACCCGCCGCGCCGCACGTCTTGCGAGCGCGAGCGTGCAGCGGCGGCGGGCATGGACGGGCAGCGCCACCGTCGCCGCCTCGCGCACGATCGCCGCGTCATAGCGGTCGGCGACGATCACCCCCGAACGCTCGGGCAGGAATGCGGGGCCGTCGAGCGGACTCGCATCGAAACCCTCCGGCACCGCCCAGTAGAAGCGGTCACAATGCCCCAGATAGTCGGTCCATTTGGCGTCGCCGAGCAGGTCGGCCCGCGATACCTTGATCTCGACGATCACCAGCCCGCCCTTGGCATCCAGCGCCATCAGGTCGGCACGGCGCCCGCCGTCGAGCGGCACCTCCGCGATCGCGACGATATCGTGACGAAGCAGCATCCGGCACACCCCGCGCGCGACGTCGGCAGCGACGAGAGGGGCCGCAGAATCGGAAAGGGGCACGGCGCTGGCCATGCCCCTTCCTAGAACATCATGGGAACGCTGGAAAGCGCTCGTGCGCCGTAAGACGGCACCGGCCCGCTCCCCCACCCGGCCACCCATAAGATACTGCCGTTGGGTGGCCGGGTGGGGGAGCGGGCCGGTGCCGCCTAGATAAACGACTCAGCGATAGAAGACGTGGTTGCCGATCGCGGCGACCTTCGACAGCCGCCAGCCGGGCGAGACCCGCCGCGCATGGAAATAAAGCGCACTGCCGGCAGCCGAATCCCACAGGTCGCGCTGCGCGACCTTGGCGACCGCCACCGCGGTCTGCCATGCCTTGCCCTTGCCGGTCGGCACATAGCCGCCGCGCACGAACGAGAACTGGCCGCGCTGGGTCAGCACCGAGCACACCGACGTGGGGAAACGGCCCGAGCGGGTGCGGTTGAGGATGGTCTCGGCGACCGCCAGCTGGCCGGCGAGCGGCTCGCCCTTCGATTCGAAATAGACGCCGGAGGCGAGGCACTGGAGCTCGCGATCGTCGTCGAGCGCGGTGTTCTGCGCAGCGACGGCATCGGCAAGCGAATCGAAATCGTCCTCAGCCTGGACAGGCTGCTGCTCGTTCTCGGCCGGAATCGCCTGGATCATCGCAGGCTGCGGCTGAACGGTCTGAACCGTCGCGGTCGGCTCAACGGCGGCCTGGGGCGCCGGAGCGGGCGGAACCTGGGGAAGGGTGATGGCGTTGAGCGTAGTGAGCGGCGCGGAATCGAGCTTCTGGGCGAAGCCGGGCGCCGAGGTGCCGACGAACACGGCGCTCACGAGAAAAACGGCCGCAGGAATTGCGGCGCGGGCAACGAACGACATTCAACAACGATCAAGTGCGGTTGGCACACGATCCGGCGGCTTCCCCGCTCTTCGATAAGGCGGGTTCGATACGGATCGGGATACCCCCCGACTGCGTCACCGGCCGAAATCGCACTTCGAACGGCACAACGCGAACATAATGACACCGGTAGGTCATTCCGCGGCGCAGCAAAGTCAATTCAACGCGATCGTTTCAGCGACGAATCGTTCTCCTTCCGGGATATCCAGTTCGATTACCCACAAATCGGGATCGCGCTCGACTCGGCGGCGCCAATAGGCGGCGATCGCCTCCGCATCCTCCTCGCGCGGGCCCGTTCGGATGAGTGCGGTACGACCATCGGGGCCGATTCCGCGCTCGACGAAACGCGGCTCGCTCCCCCTTTCGAGCAGCAGCACCAGCAGCGCCCCGGCCTGATCGTCGCCCCGCGCGAGCACCATCGCGCTGCCGCCGGCATCATGGACTCGGCGGATCAGCGCCTTGGCCAAGAGACCACTCGGCAGACGTTCGATCACGCGTGATAACCAGGCAGCCCCGCCAGCGGGATATTCGAGCGCATGAAAGTGCCGGTCCCCCGCGCCGCTTCCTCGCCCGAGGCGTCGACCAGTCGCGCCTCGGCAATCAGCACCCGCCGCTGTCCGCTCACCCAGCGGCCTTCGGCGACGACCGGTCCGGCCCGGAGCGGCTTGGTGAACAGCAGGTTGAAGGCGGTGGTGAGCAGGAAACGGTCGCTGACCAGGCTGTTCGCCGCGTAGAAGGCGGCATCGTCGAGCATCTTGAAATAGGCGGTGCCGTGGAGCGCCCCCGCGGCATGGAAGAAGCTTTCCGCGACGGTGAAATGAATCCGCGCCTCGCCCGGCGCGACGATCTCCATCCGCGAATCGAACAGCCGGTTGATCGGCGCCGCGTCGTAAAGCGATTCGAGCGCGCGGAAATGCGCCTCCGCACCGGCAGGCGGAGTCGGCCCCTCAGGCGGCATCGCGGGCTTCGATACCGGTGAGCAGGGCGTAGATCGCGTCGGGCGATGCCGCGCCGCGCAGCTTGTCGGCGAGCGCCCGGTCGCGCATCCGCCGCGAGATGCGCGCCAGCGCCTTCAGATGCTCGGCGCCGGCGCCGGCCGGCGACAGCAGCATGAACACCAAGTCTACCGGCAGATCGTCGACCGCCGCGAACTCGATCGGCCGCGACAAACGGGCGAACAGCCCGCGCACGCCACTCAGTCCTTCGATTCGCGCGTGCGGCACGGCAATACCGCCGCCGAAACCGGTGGTGCCGAGCTTCTCGCGCGCCGCCAGCCGGTCGACGATCAGCTTGGCGTCCATCCCCCAGAGCTTCGCCGTAGCGGCGCCGAGCGCGGTGAACAGCGCGCGCTTGCTGCCGACGGCCATGTCCGCGAACACGGCGTCGGGGCCGAGCAGGTCGGTAATGTCGTTCATCGATGATCTTTCGGCAGATGGGCTCAGTCGGCGCGGTTGGGCTCGACCCAGCCGATCGTCCCGTCCCCGCGGCGATAGACCATGTTGAGGCTGCCGGTGCCGCTGTTGGTGAAGAGCAGCGCGTTGGTGTTCCTGAGGTCGAGCATCATCACCGCGTCGGACACGCTCGCGCTCGGCACGTCGACGCGGGTCTCGGCGATGATCAGCGGGGCCTCGGCGACGTCTTCCTCGCCGCCCGCGTTGAAGACGGTATAGCCGGCGTTGTCATACGCCTGACTCTCCTGGACCGCGACCGCCTCCCCGGCATTGCGGTCCTTGAGCCGGCGCATGTAGCGTCGCAGCTGCTTCTCGATCTTGTCGGCGGCGCCCTCGAACGCGCCGTGCGCGTCCTGGCCGTCGTTGCTGCCCTTGAGGATCAGCCCCTGCATGACATGCGCGACGATGTCGCAGGTGAAGCGATGGTCGTGCGGCCCCTTGCCGAAGGTCACCTGGGCCGAGAGCGCGCGCGAGAAATATTTGTCCGCGATTCCCTGGAGCCGCTCCGCAACATGGCGCTTGAGCGCGTTGCCGGTTTCGACCTGATGGCCAGAGACCCGGATATCCATCGCTTCCTCCTTTCAAAATTGGGGATGGCGCAAAGGACGCGCGCCCCCCCCGGCGGACTCATCCCAACGCCGGAGACCCCCATAACGGTTCCTTGACCGTCGTCAGGAACTCGGCGTGGCGCGCAAGTTCTTCCTCGCTGGCGGCGTGCGGCCGCGCCGGCCGCACCACGGCGCGCGTCACCGGCGCCGCGACCTCCACCGTCTCGACATCGACCGCGAGGCCCAGCCCGATCTGCCGTCCGCCGGACAGCTCGACATAGACCTGCGCGAGCAGCTGCGCGTCGAGCAGCGCCCCGTGGAGCACACGGTGGCTGCGATCGATGCCGTAACGCGTGCAGAGGGCGTCGAGCGTGTGTTTGGCGCCCGGATGCTTCGTCCGCGCTAGCACCAGCGTGTCGATCATCCGCGTGCGGCACACTTCGGGATGGCCGCAGCGGCCGAGCTCGCCGTTCAGGAAGCTGAAGTCGAACCCGGCGTTGTGCGCGACCAGCGGCGCGTCGCCGAGGAACTCCAGCAGCTCGCCGACCAGCGAGGCGAACACCGGCTTGTCCGCGAGGAAGGCGTCACTTAGGCCGTGCACCGCCTGCGCTTCGGCCGCCATCGCGCGCTCGGGATTGATATAGGCGTGGAAGGTGCGGCCGGTCTCGACCTTGTTGATCAGCTCCACGCAGCCGATCTCGACCAGCCGGTCGCCACCGGCGAAGCTGAGGCCGGTGGTCTCGGTGTCGAACACGATCTCGCGCATATGGCCCCTTATCCTCCCGACTGCGGCATCAGGCAAGCGATCACGCAGCGCACGACGGCGCGCGTCTCATCCTGCGGTCCGCCGGTCGGGATGACGAAATCGGCGCGGGCGCGCTTTTCGGCGTCGGGCATCTGCTTGGCGAGGATCGCGGCGAATCGGTCCTCGGTCATGCCGGGCCGGGCTAGCACGCGTTCACGCTGGACCTCGGGCGGGGCGGAGACCACCGCGACCTTGTCGACCTGAGCCTCACCCTGAGTCTCGAACAGCAGCGGGATGTCGAGCACGACGAGCGGCGCATCGGCATGGGCGTTGAGGAACGCCGCACGCTCCTCCCGCACCGCCGGATGGACGATCGCCTCCAGCGCCCGCATCTCGTCCGGCCTGCCGAACACCGCCGCGCCGAGCGCTGGCCGGTCCACCCCCGCCGGCCCGGTGGTGCCGGGAAAGTGTGCCTCGATCGCCGGCAGGATGCGCCCGCCCGGACCCTGCAGCTGGTGAACCACGGCGTCGGCGTCGAACACGGGCACGCCTTCGTCGGCGAACATCGCCGCCACCGTCGACTTGCCCATGCCGATCGAGCCGGTGAGGCCCAGCTTGATCATGCCGTCAGCAGCGCGCGCAGCTCGTCGTCGCGCTCGCGAGGGGGCTCGGCATCGAACAGCAGCTCGAACGCGAGCGCCGCCTGCCCCACCAGCATCTGCAGGCCGTCGACGGTATCCAGCTCGCGCGCGCGTGCCTGTGCCAGCAGCGGCGTCTCCAGCGGTGAATAGACGATGTCATAGACCACCGCCTCCTCGGACAGCGGCGAGAGATCGATCTCCAGCGGAGGATGGCCGGTCATGCCGAGCGCGCTGGTGTTGACCAGCAGCGCGCTGGTCGGCGCGAGCGGCGCAGTGAGCGGCACCACATCGCCCTTGAGTCCGAATTGCGCGAGCAGGCCGGCGGCCTTGAGCGGCGTGCGGTTCATCAGCGTGACGCGGTCGACCTCCAGCCGCGCCAGTGCAAACAGCACCGCCCGCGCTGCGCCGCCTGCGCCGATCACCGTCACGTGCTGGCCGGCGAGGTCGAGCCCCGAGATCGGCGCGGCGAACCCGCCGGCATCGGTATTGGTGCCGATAAGGGCATCGCCGTCGCGCAGCACGCAGTTGATCGCGCCGATCGACTGGCGGATGCCGCCGCGATCCTCGACATGATCGAGCGCGGCGATCTTATGCGGCAGCGTGATGTTGCACCCCCGCCAGGCCGGATCGGCACGGCGCTCGGCGAAATAGGCGGCGAGACCGTCCGGCGCGACCAGCGTCTTGCGATATTCGGCATCGATGCCGAGCGCATCGAGCCAGAAGCCATGGATCACCGGCGACTTGGACTGGACGATCGGATCGCCGATCACCTCGGCATAGGCTCGCGTCATGACGTCAACACGCCTCTCACCCGCAGATAATCGAGCACCGGCAGCAGCGGCAGGCCGAGCACGGTGAAGTGGCTTCCATCGATGCGAGCGAAGAGCTGGGCACCCAGTCCCTCGATCCGGAAGCAGCCCACGCAGCCGGCGATCGCCGGCCATTCGGCATCGAGATAGGTCTGCAGGAAAGCATCGCTCAACGGCCGCACGAACAATGTCGCGGTATCGACCTCGCGCCACACCGGCCGGCCGCCTTCGGCGATCACCGCGGCGCTGTGGATCTTGTGGCGCTTACCCGACAAGAGCCTTAGATGGCTTTCGGCCTCGGCGCGCGTTGCCGGCTTGTCGAGGATCGCGCCGTCGGCAAGCTCGACGATCGAATCACTGCCGAGCACGAGCGCGCCGGGCTCGTTCATCGACACTTTGCGCGCCTTCAATTCGGCGAGTGCATCGGCAGTGTCGCGCGCGCTCACGCCGGCGAGCCCCGCCTTGGCCGCAGCTTCGTCGACGTTGGGCGGCACCGCCATGAACGGCACCCCCGCCGCCTCCAGCATCGCCCGGCGCGACGCGCTGCCGGACGCCAGGATCAATCTCATGTCTCCACCTTCGGCAGGTTGCGGTCGTTGACGAGGCCGATGATCGCCGCGGCCGTCTCCTCGATCGAGCGGCGGGTGACGTCGATCACCGGCCAGCCGTTGTCGGCGAACATGCGGCGGGCATAGGCGACCTCCTTGGCCACCGCTTCCTGCTCGACATAGGCTGTCTCGGTCTTCTGGTTGAGCGAGAGCAGGCGGTTGCGCCGGATCTGCACCAGCCGGTCGGCGCTCGTGGTGAGGCCGACGATCAGCGGATTCCTGAGCGCGAACAGTTCGGACGGCGGCGGCGATTCGACGACGATCGGCACGTTGGCGGCCTTGTAGCCGCGATTGGCGAGATAGATCGACGTCGGCGTCTTCGACGATCGCGAGACCCCGACCAGCACGATGTCCGCCTCTTCCCAATCCTCCGGCGCGATGCCGTCGTCATGGGCGATGGTGAACTGGATCGCGTCGACACGCGCGAAATAGGCGGCGTCGAGCATGTGCTGCCGGCCGGGCCGTGCCTTCGCCTCCTGCCCCAGCATCGCCGACAGCGCGTCGTTGACCCCGTCGAGCGGCGCCACCGCCGGCAGCCCCATCGCCCGGCACCGGCTCTCCAGCGTCTCGCGGATCGCATGGTTCACCAGCGTGAACAGCACCAGGCCGGGATTCTGCGCGATCTCCTGCAGGATGCGCTCGAGGTGCGCCTCGCTTCTCACCATCGGCCAGAAATGGCGCTGCGTCTCGACGTCGTCATATTGGGCGAGCGCCGCCTTGGCGATGTTCTCCAGCGTCTCGCCGGTCGAATCCGACAGGAGGTGCAGATGGAGCCGCATTCAGGACAGACCTGTGGAAAACATGGGGACGAGCGCTAGCGCAACCCCGTCCATGCGCCAAGCGAGGTGATTCCGATCGATTCGTCCATGACAATCCACAGCCCCGCCGACAGCGCCCGATTTGCCCCACAGGCTGTGGATAGCGGGGATGCCGATGCCCGACTCCCGACAGCGCCGCGATGAATCGCATCGTCAAGCTGTTGGCAGATGCGGGATGCTCGCCTAATCCCGGCCATCCACCCGCCAACAACCTTCAACAACCCTTAGATTCTTCTTTTCATAGAGGTAGGCGACGCCAGTGAGCGTGTACGAGACGAAGCCGCTGCTGGCGACGCTGAAGGGGGAGCGGCAGGCAATCCCTCCGACATGGCTGATGCGCCAGGCCGGGCGCTATCTGCCCGAATATCGCGCGCTGAGGGAAAAGAAGGGCGGCTTTCTCGAGCTGGTGACCGACAGCGCCGCGGCGGCCGAGGTCACGCTCCAGCCGATCCGCCGCTTCGGCTTCGACGGTGCGATCCTGTTCTCCGACATCCTCATGGTGCCGTGGGCGCTCGGGCAGGATCTGTGGTTCGAGACGGGCGAGGGCCCGCGGCTTGCCCCCACGATCGGCCGCAGCACGATCGATGAGCTGGCACCGGTCCCGCAGCGGCTCGATCCGGTCTATGAGACGGTGCGCCGGGTGAAGGCTGCGCTCGATCCAGCTACCACTTTCCTCGGTTTCGCAGGGGCACCGTGGACGGTGTCGACCTATATGATCGCCGGCCAGGGCAGCCGCGAGCAGGCCGAGGCGCGCCGGCTCGCCTATGCCGATCCCGGGCTGATGGCGGCGCTGGTCGACCGCATTGTCGCAGTGACGCTCGACTATCTCGAGGGTCAGGTCGCCGCGGGCGTCGAGGCGGTGCAATTGTTCGACAGCTGGGCGGGCAGCCTTTCTCCTGCGCAGTTCGAGACCTGGGTGATCGGTCCCACCGCCCGGATCGTCTCGGAACTCCGCACGCGCTGCCCCGACGTCGCGATCATCGGCTTCCCCAAGGGCGCCGGCGGCAAGCTCCCGGCCTATGCGCGCGAGACCGGCGTCGATGCGATCGGCATCGACGAGACGGTCGATCCGTTGTGGGCAGCCACCGGCCTGCCCGCGGGGTTGCCGGTGCAGGGCAATCTCGACCCGCTCGCGCTGATCGCCGGCGGCGCGCCGCTCGACGATGCGATCGATCGGATCCTTGCGGCCTTCGAGGATCGGCCGCATGTGTTCAACCTCGGCCATGGCATCCTGCCCGACACGCCAATCGCGCATGTCGAGCAACTGCTGGCCCGCGTACGGAGGACGGCATGAGCAATTGGCTCGGCAGCACCTATCTCTGGGTCAAAGCGGCGCATGTCATTTTCGTGATCTTCTGGATGGCCGGGCTGTTCATGCTGCCGCGCTATCTGGTCCATCACCAGGACGCGCTCGGAAACCCCGGGGAAGCGGCGAAATGGGTCGAGCGCGAAGCCAAGCTCCGGCGGATGATCCTGACGCCGTCGATGATCCTGGTGTGGGTGCTCGGCGTGATGCTGGCTACCAACCTCGGCCTGTTCGACGGCGCGCCGAATCTCGGCTGGCTCCATGCCAAGCTGCTGCTGGTGGTGCTGCTTTCGGGCTATCACGGCTGGGCGGTCGCCTATGCGAAGAAGCTCGCGCGCGGCCAAGCCACGCTCGCGACGCGGACGCTGCGGATGATCAACGAGATTCCGGCGCTCGCCGTCACGCTGATCGTCATTCTGGTGATCGTCCGCCCCTTCTGAGCGCCTTGACTTGGGCTTGAGCCGCACCTAACTCACTTCTGTGTCGGGACACCGCTCCAGCGGGCTCGGCATCCCTCCCTCCATCGCCAGCGCGTTCGCACCTTCCCAGCCGTTCAGCGCCTGCAGACCTCCCTTCGATCCACCCACCGGACGCCCGAAATGCATCTCAAGGACCTCAAGAAGAAATCCCCCGCCGAGCTGGTCAGCATGGCCGAAGAACTCGGTATCGAGGGCGCATCGACCCTGCGCAAGCAGGACCTGATGTTCGCGATCCTCAAGGTCCAGGCCGAGAACGGCGAGCAGATCATGGGTCTCGGCACGATCGAGGTGCTGCCCGACGGCTTCGGCTTCCTGCGCAGCCCCGAGGCGAACTATCTCGCCGGCCCCGACGACATCTATGTCTCGCCCAACCAGGTCCGCAAGTTCGGCCTGCGCACCGGCGACACGGTCGAGGGCGAGATCCGCGGGCCTAAGGACGGCGAGCGCTATTTCGCGCTGACCAAGCTGGTCTCGGTCAACTTCGACGATCCCGATGCGGTGCGCCACCGCGTCAACTTCGACAATCTGACGCCGCTCTATCCCGAGCAGAAGCTGACGCTCGACCAGCTCGATCCGACCCAAAAGGACAAGTCGGCGCGCGTCATCGACATCGTCTCGCCGCAGGGCAAGGGCCAGCGCACGCTGATCGTCGCGCCGCCCCGCGTCGGCAAGACGGTGATGCTGCAGAACATCGCCAAGGCGATCACCGACAATCATCCCGAGGTCTTCCTGATCGTGCTGCTGATCGACGAGCGGCCCGAGGAAGTCACCGACATGCAGCGCTCGGTGCGCGGCGAGGTCGTCTCCTCGACCTTCGACGAGCCGGCGACGCGTCACGTCCAGGTGGCGGAAATGGTGATCGAGAAGGCCAAGCGCCTGGTCGAGCACAAGAAGGACGTGGTGATCCTGCTCGATTCGATCACCCGCCTCGGCCGCGCCTACAACACCGTGGTGCCGAGCTCGGGCAAGGTGCTGACCGGCGGCGTCGACGCCAACGCCCTGCAGCGGCCGAAGCGTTTCTTCGGCGCCGCCCGCAACATCGAGGAGGGCGGCTCGCTCTCGATCATCGCCACCGCGCTGATCGACACCGGCAGCCGCATGGACGAGGTGATCTTCGAGGAGTTCAAGGGCACCGGCAACTCCGAGATCGTGCTCGACCGCAAGGTCGCCGACAAGCGCATCTTCCCGGCGATGGACGTCGGCAAGTCCGGCACCCGCAAGGAAGAGCTGCTCGTCCCGAAGGACAAGCTGTCGAAGATGTGGGTGCTGCGCCGTATTCTCATGCAGATGGGCACGGTCGACGCGATGGAGTTCCTGCTCGACAAGATGAAGGACTCCAAGACCAACGAGGATTTCTTCGATTCGATGAATCAGTAGCCGAGTGCGGCCGGAATTAGCGGCGCTAATTCCGGACTCGCACCGGCTCGGCCGGCGGAGCAAGGCTCCGGCCGACGGCGTGGGCTTTGCCCACGCCCTGACGGGTGCTGAATCCCTTTGCCCTCGCCGGCTAACCCGCTAAGCCCGCCGGCATGACCGAGCTCTGGCAGCATATCGTCAACGACTTCGCCAACATCACCAGCCCGAGCGCGCTGAGCGCGTTCCTGCAGGTCCTGGCGATCGACGTGATGCTGGCGGGCGACAACGCCATCGTCGTCGGCGCGCTCGCCGCTGGTCTTCCCGCCAATCAGCGCAAGCAGGTGATCCTGATCGGCATCATCGCCGCGCTGGTGCTGCGCATCATCTTCGCGCTGGCGGTGACGCAGCTCATGCAGATCATCGGCCTGATCTTTGCCGGCGGCCTGCTGCTGCTGTGGGTGTCATGGAAGATGTGGCGCGAGATCCGGCAGGACGTGAATCACGACGAGGAACTCGGCAATCTGAAGCCCGCCAAGAGCTTCGCCGCCGCTGCCTGGGCGGTCGCGGTCGCCGACGTGTCGATGAGCCTCGACAACGTCCTTGCCGTTGCCGGTGCCGCGCGCGAGCATCCGGGCATCCTGATCGTCGGCCTGCTGCTCTCGGTCGCGCTGATGGGCATCGCCGCCAACGTCATCGCCAAATACATCGAGCGCTACCGCTGGATCGCCTATATCGGCTTGGCGGTGATCCTCTACGTCGCCTTCAAGATGATCTACGAGGGCTGGACCGACCACCAGGTCGGAGTGCTGAGGCTGTTCAGCTAACGCGTCAGCCGAGATTGTCGGCGAAGAACTGCCGCGTCACCGCATCGGCGCGCACGGCGGAGTCGGGCGAGCGGCGCTTGCCCATCTCGGTCGCGAAGCCGTGGTCTTCGCCCGGATAGTCGACCAGCGTGACCTTGGGATGGGCGTCGAGCCCCTCGTGCATCTTCCGCTGCACCTCGGGCGACACGAAATGGTCGGCGCCGGCGATATGCAGGAGCAGCGGATGCGCGATCGCGTGCTTCTCGCCGAGGAGATTGTCGATGCCGACCGCATAATAGCCGACGCTGGCGTCCACGTCGGTGCGCGCCGCGGTCATATAGGCGAGCCGGCCACCCAGGCAGTAGCCGACGCAGCCGACCTTGCCGCCGCCGATCTCGGCGCGGGCGGCGCGGATCGTCGCCTCGATGTCGCGGATGCCGGCGTCCTGGTCGAACCTGCCCATCCAGTCGAGCGCCTGTTGGAATTGCTCGGGTACATCGGGATCGAGCTCGATGCCGGGTTGCAGCCGCCAGAACAGGTCGGGCGCCACCGCGAGATAGCCGTCGGCGGCGAGCTTGTCGCACTTCTGGCGGATGCCCGGATTCACCCCGAAAATCTCCTGGATGACCACGATCGCCGCGCGCGGCTCGCGGGTCGGGCGGGCGACATAGGCGGAGAAGCTGCCCTGGCCGTCGAGTGCTTCGATCGTCAGCGTCATATGAGTCTCCCGTGCCTGGCTTCGTGGTCGAGCAGCCACCGTTTGGTGGCGAGTCCCTCGCCCGCCGAATAATGGCCGAGCCCGTCCGCGCCAAGCACGCGGTGGCAGGGGACGACGATCGGAAAGGGATTGCGCGAGCAGAGCTGCCCGATGGCGCGCGGGCCTGAATCGAGCCGGCGAGCGAGCGCGCCATAGCTCATCGTCTCGCCGTAACCGATGGCGATCAGTCCACCCCTAAGTTCTTGTCCTCGCGTGGTTTTTGCGGGTTCGAGTGGCAAGGTGAATTGCTGCAGCGCACCATCGAACCACGCCTCGAGCTGCTCGGCCGCGGCAACGACCGCCGGCGCGTGCGCTCGCGACGGAGGCGAGCGATCGCGCTCGATCGCGATGCGGTGAATGATGGTCGCATCTCCTTCGATCCGTATGGTACCGACGGGCGTTGCGATCAGGGCTGTGTCGCGCGCATAAGGCATGGCTGAGGTTAACACGGGGATGCGCGCCCATGAAGATCAACGTCGAGATCGACTGCACCCCCGAAGAAGCGCGCCGCGCGATCGGATTGCCCGACCTGACACCGCTCCACGATCGCTATGTCGCGATGATGCAGGAGGCGATGAACGGCGGCGCGTCGCCCGAGTTGCTCGAATCGGTGATGAAGAGCTGGGCGCCGATGGGCGAGGCCGGCCTCAACCTGTGGCGCACGCTGTTCGAGAGCGCGACCAAGCCGAGCAACAAATCCGGCGGATGAGCGACACCATCTTCGCGCTGTCGAGCGGCACGCCGCCGGCAGCGATCGCGATCATACGGCTGAGCGGGGCGGGGGCCTTTGCGGCGGTCAAGGCATTGGCGGGTCGGCTGCCCGGACCGCGCTCCGCCGCGTTGCGCTCGCTCCGTGATCCGGCGACAGGTGCCCTGCTCGATCGCGCGCTGGTCCTGCTGTTTCCCGGTCCCGACAGTGCGACAGGCGAGGACGTTGCCGAGCTGCACCTTCATGGCGGCCGCGCGGTGGTGCGTGCCGTCGATGCCGTGCTGGCGGCGATGCCGGGTCTGCGTGCGGCAGAGCCCGGTGAATTCACTCGCCGTGCGCTCGCCAATGGCCGTATCGATCTCACCGAGGCCGAGGGTCTTGCCGATCTCCTTGCTGCCGAGACCGAAGCGCAGCGTCGGTCCGCCATCGCCAGCGCCGAAGGCGGGCTGCGTCGCCAGGTCGAGCAATGGAGCGCGCGGACGGTGACGCTCGCCGCACGGATTGAAGCGGCGATCGACCATGAGGACGAAGGTGACGTCGAGGCGGAATCGATCGCCACCGGCGTTCGCGAGGACGCGGGGACGCTGGCGCGCGAGATCGAGGCGATGCTGGTGCAACCGCCGGCGGAGCGATTGCACGAAGGCATCCGTGTCGTCCTCGCCGGACCACCGAACAGCGGCAAATCGACTCTGCTCAATGCGATGGCCGGGCGGGAGGCCGCAATCGTCTCGCCGATCGCCGGCACGACACGCGATCGCATCGAGGCGCCGGTGACACGGCGAGGCATCGCCTGGCTGCTCACCGATACCGCCGGTCTCGCCGCCGAGACCGATGACCCGATCGAGGCGATCGGGATCGCGCGCGCGCGCGAGGCGGCGGCGCTCGCCGATATCGTGCTGTGGCTGGGGGACGAGGCGCCGCCCGAGCCGGCGATGCTGGCCATCCACCCGCGTGCTGATGCGCGTCCCTCTCGTCCGGAACGCCTTGCGATCTCGGCGGCGACGGGGGAAGGGATGGAGGCGCTGTGGGACGTTCTGGTCGAGCGGGCGACGACGCTGTTGCCCGTGCCCGATGCGGTCGCTCTCAACCGGCGGCAGGCGGAGCTGGCCAGCGCCGCCGCCGCGGCGCTGGACTTCGCCGCTGTGGCGTCCGACCCGCTGCTGATCGCCGAGGAACTGCGTCACGCGCTTGTTCAGTTCGACCGGCTTACCGGACGGGCAGGCGTGGAGAATGTCCTCGACGATCTGTTCAGCCGCTTCTGCATCGGCAAGTGATGTTTCACGTGGAACACGGCGCTCCGAACGATTAGATGGCGCTCGCCATGAACAGCTTTGATGTCATCGTCGTCGGCGGCGGTCACGCCGGAACCGAGGCGGCCGCCGTTGCCGCCCGGCGCGCCGCGCGCGTGGCGCTGGTGACGTTCGATGCGCGCATGATTGGCGCGATGTCGTGCAATCCGGCGATCGGCGGGATCGGCAAGGGGCATCTGGTTCGCGAGGTCGACGCCTTCGACGGACTGATTGCGCGGGCGGCCGATGCCGCGGCGATTCATTACCGGATGCTCAACCGCAGCAAGGGGCTGGCGGTGAGGGGACCCCGTATCCAGGCCGATCGCCGCCGCTACGCCGCTGCCATTCGGGCGATGCTTGCCAGCCAGGGGAATCTGACGATCGTCGAAGGCGAGGCGGCGGAGCTGATTGTCGCCGGGGACAGGATTGCAGGGCTCGTGCTGGGTGACGGCACCAGCCTTGCCGCGCCTGCGGTGATCCTGGCGACCGGGACCTTTCTCGGCGGCCGCATCTTCCGCGGGGAGGAGCGCCAGGAAGGTGGCCGTGTCGACGAACGCGCCGCGACCCGGCTTGGAATTCAGCTCCGCGCGCTTGGTCTGCCGATGGCGCGACTCAAGACGGGTACGCCGCCTCGGCTCGATGGGCGCACCATCGATTGGGCGGCGCTGCTGGAGCAGCCGTCCGATGTCGAGCCGTGGACGATGTCCCCGCTGACACTCGCGCGTACGCTGCCGCAGCTTGCCTGCGCTGTAACCCGCACGACGGCGGAAACCCATGCGATCATCCGCAGCGGTCTCGATCGCTCTCCGCTGTTTGGTGGCGATATCCAGGGTGCGGGGCCGCGCTACTGTCCGTCGATCGAGGACAAGGTTCATCGCTTCGGCGATCGCGATGGTCATCAGATTTTTCTCGAGCCGGAGGGGCTCGACGACCATCTCGTCTATCCCAATGGTATCTCGACCTCGCTCCCGGCCGATGTGCAGGCAGCGATGATCGCGTCGATCCCCGGACTCGCGCGCACGCGGATCGTCACCCCGGGGTACGCCGTCGAATATGACTATATCGACCCGCGGTCGCTCGATCGCACGCTGATGCTGGCAGCGTTGCCCGGACTATTCTGTGCCGGGCAGATCAACGGCACTACCGGCTACGAGGAAGCGGCGGGGCAGGGGCTCGTCGCCGGCCTCAATGCAGCTGCCTATGCGCGCGATCTCGCGCCGGTCGCGCTGAGCCGCTCCGACAGCTATCTCGGCGTGATGATCGACGACCTGATCCTGCAGGGTGTGACGGAACCTTATCGCATGCTGACGGCGCGGGCGGAGCACCGTCTCCGCCTGCGCGCAGACAATGCCGAGACCCGGCTCGGGCCGATCGCGCTCGCCGCAGGATGTGTCGGCGAGGAGCGGCGCCGCCATCTCGAAGAACGGATGACCGAACGTGATCGGCTCGACCGTCGTTTTGGGGAGCGCTTCACCGCATCCGAGCTGGCCTTGCGCGGCGCGCCGGTTGCGCAGGATGGCGCGCGCCGGAGCGTCCGCGAATGGCTGCGTTTCGACGGCGTCGATGTCGAGATGCTGCTGCCGGACGTCCGCGCCGAGACCGATCCTGCGCTACTCGCAGAGGCGGTCGAGGATGCCCGTTACGCTCCCTATCTCGAACGTCAGGCGGCGGACATCGAAGCCGCGGCGCGCGAGGAAGCCATGCCGCTCCCGCCGGCGCTCGACTATGCGAGGATTCGCGGCCTTTCCAACGAGATGGTGGAGAGACTCTCTGCGGCGCGGCCCGAAACGATCGGCGCCGCCGGCCGGGTGCGCGGTATCTCACCCGCAGCGCTATCAGCGATTCTGCTCCACGTGAAACGTGCCGCGTGACTGAGGACGAGGCGCGAAGCTGGATAGCGAATCGCTGTGGCGCTCATGCGATCGAGCGACTGGAGCACTACGTCGACTTGCTGGTCGATGAGATGGGACGCCAGAATCTCATCGCTGCTTCCACCCTGGCGACGCTATGGGCACGCCACCTGGTCGATTCCGCTCAGCTCCTGGAACTGGCGCCGTCCAGCACAGGCGAGTGGATCGATATCGGTTCCGGCGCCGGTCTGCCCGGCCTGGTGATCGCGCTGGCCAGCGACTGGCATGTCGCCTTGGTCGAGCCGCGACGGTTGCGTGTCGCCTTCCTCAACCATTGCATCGAAGAGCTCGGCCTTGTGGGCCGCGTTACGGTTGAAGCAAGCAAGATCGAGAGCGTCCGCCGCGCGGCGCCGGCACGCGTGATCTCCGCTCGTGCGGTTGCGGCGCTTCCGCAATTGATCGCCTCGGCAGTGCATCTCGCCGATCGAGAGACGGTTTGGCTGTTGCCGAAGGGCAGCCGCGCGCAATCGGAGGTGGCGGAAGCGCGGCGTTCGTGGCAGGGTGTGTTTCACGTGAAACAGAGCGTCGTCGACCCTGACTCGGGAATCGTCGTCGCCAGCCGGGTTGCGCGCCGCCGATGATCTGCATCACCATCGCGAATCAGAAGGGCGGGGTCGGCAAGACCACGACTGCTATCAACGTCAGCACTGCGCTGGCCGCGACCGGGCTGCGGGTGTTGATCATCGATCTCGATCCGCAGGGCAATGCCTCGACCGGCTTTGGTATCGCGCGCGCCGAGCGTACCCGCTCGAGCTACGATCTGCTGATCGGCGACACCGACCTGCAGTCGGTTGCGACGCCCACCCGCGTACCGCGGCTCGACATCGTGCCGGCGACGGTCGACCTCTCGGGCGCCGAGATCGAGCTGGTCGAGTTCGATGCCCGCACGCATCGCCTCGATGCCGCGATCCGCCGTAGCGAGCAGCGCTGGGATGTGGTCCTGATCGATTGCCCGCCATCGCTCGGCCTGCTCACGATCAACGCCATGGTCGCCTCCCATGCGCTGCTGGTGCCGCTGCAATGCGAGTTCTTTGCGCTGGAGGGACTGAGCCAGCTCCTGTCCACGGTCGAGCGCATCCGGTCGCGCTTCAATCCGGGGCTCTCGATCCTCGGCGTGGTGCTCACGATGTTCGACCGTCGCAACCGCCTGACCGACCAGGTATCGGACGACGTGCGCGCAGTGCTCGGCAAGGTGGTGTTCGACACCGTCATCCCGCGCAACGTCCGTCTGTCCGAAGCGCCGAGCCATGGCGTGCCGGCGCTGATCTACGACCATCGCTGCTCGGGGTCCGAGGCCTATATGGCGCTCGCTCGGGAGGTGATCGCCCGCTTGCCCAAGGTTGCCCAGGCCGCATGACCGATTCCGTCACTCCGATTCGCAAGTCTCGCCCTGGCCTCGGCAGGGGCCTCAGTGCCCTGCTCGGCGATGCCACCGGGGAAACGCCAGCCGGCACGGTGTCCGGGGAGGTCATTGGCGTTCGCATGATGGCGGTCAGTGCGCTCTCACCGCATCCGGATCAGCCGCGCCGCCGCTTCGACGAGGAGGCGCTGGAGGAGCTGGCGCGCTCGGTCGCCGAGCGTGGGGTGCTGCTACCGCTGCTCGTCCGCCCGCATGGCAAGGACTATCAGATCGTCGCCGGCGAGCGCCGCTGGCGCGCGGCGCAGAGGGCGAAGCTGCATGAGGTGCCGGTGATCGTCCGCGAGATCACTGATGCCGAAACCATGGAACTCGCGCTGGTCGAGAACATCCAGCGCGAGGACCTGAATGCGATCGAAGAGGCGGAGGCCTATCGCAAGCTAATCGATCAATTCGGTCATACCCAGGAGGCGCTGGCCAAGCTGGTCCACAAGTCGCGAAGTCATATCTCTAACTTGTTGAGACTGCTTGATCTTCCTGCGCCCGTCCGGGAAATGGTGGTCGAAGGCAGCCTGGAGATGGGCCACGCGCGCGCGCTGATCGGCGCGCCCGATCCGCTCGCGCTGGCGCGCAGGGCCGTGGAAGGTCAATTGTCGGTGCGCGAGGTCGAGAGGCTGGCGCGCGAAGCCAAGCCGGGTGCAAAAGGAAAGGGTGGGGGTGGCACGTCCGCCCGCAACGCCGACATCGAGGCGCTGGAGCGGCAACTCGGCGATGTGCTGGGGCTCAAGGTGGCGATCGCCCATGGCGACAAGGGCGGCACGCTGACGCTCGCCTATTCGACGCTCGATCAGCTCGACATGCTTTGCCAGCGATTGAGCGGGGAACGGATTTAGGCGACGGGACGCGTTGAACTAAGGCGTCATCCCGGCGAAAGCCGGGATCTCAAGCGATAGCGCAATACGGCACGAGATCCCGGCTTTCGCCGGGATGACGATCTCGGACTCGAATTGCTCTTGCCCGACGGATCGGGCTCAAAGCCGCGCTGCGGCGCGCGCGATGGTGAGCAGGTCATGGGCGGCACCCACCGAGCCAACCGTGCCTCCGCCGGCCATCACGCCGCGTTCCGCGCGCCGTACCCGCTCCAGCGCTGCGGCGAGCTGGCTGGTATCCCATTTCCGTAACGCCTTGAGCGTACCGGATTTTTCCTTCCAGAACACGCGATGCCGCTCCACCACCGTATCGGGCGAGGCGCCGGCATCGACCTCGCCGCGCATCTCGGCGAGCGTGACCAGCCGTCGCGCCAGCGCGCGCAGCATCGGGATTTCCATATTGGCGCCGGCGAGCGCCGCCAGTTCACGGCCGAGATCGGCTGGTCGGCCATCGATCGTAGCCTCGATCGCCGTCGCCATTTCCGCCTCGTCGAAGTTCGCGCCTATCGCCGCCAGGGCATCGGCGTCGGCGTCCCTCGGCCGGTCGGGTGCGGCGTCGAGATAGAGCGCAAGCTTCTCGATCTCGCGCGTCAGCACTGCGCGGTCGCCGCCCGCGGCGTCGAACATCGCCATCGCGGTGTCGCCGATCAGGCGCAGGCCGTGCTCGCGCGCGATTCCCGCCGCCAGCCGTGCCGCGTTCTGGCCCTCGGGTGGGTAGCAGGCGAGCGCCATCGCATTGGACGCGGCGATCGCGGCCTTGACCAGCTTGCCGGTCGCCTTGGCGCCGGGCGCGATCGCCACCACCGGATTGCCCGCGGTCGGGGCGTCGAGCAGCAGCTGTATCGCCTCGGCCGATTCCTCGCCCATGCCGGTCACGCGCACCCAGCGCTTGTCGCCGAACAGCGACATCGATGCTGCCTCATCGGCGAGCCGTCCCGGCTGACTCTTCAGCGTCGGGCCATCGAGATCGACCCTTTCGGCCTGTCCCATCGCGCGGCCGAGCCGTTCGGCATAGTCCATCGCTCCCGCCTCGTCGGGACCGTGGAGCAGGAACAGGCGGATGTCGCCGCCGTTGCCTGCCCGATCGATCGCGCTGCCGATCTGGGCGGCGTTGGCCTTCATTGCTTGGCGTTGCGCTCGGCGTAGAGCGCGAGCCGCGCGACGATCTGGTCGGCGACGATTCCTGCCAGCCGCTCGAGCGCCGACTGCTCGGCGGCGATGGTGGCATATTCGGAGCCGACCACGTCGATGCCGGCGTCCGATCCGGCGGTGGCGTCGAGCACGACCTGGCCGTTGGCAAGATCGACGAGCTGATACCGTGCGCGCAGCGTCCGGCGCTCGCGCGTGATCGCATCGTCCCGGCGCACGCCGAGCCCGGTGATATCGTCGTCCAGCTTCACTTCGAGCCGATAGCGTGGCGTGCCGCCGTCGACCGCCGAGAAACGGTCCCTCAATTCCTTGGAGACGAGCCAGCCCTGCTGCCCTTCGATCGGCGCGACCTGCACGCTGCCCAGCATCGTGCGCGACGCACTCTCCGCACCGCCGTAGAGCGGCCTGAGGCCACATCCGGACAGGGCGGCGAGCGCCAGCAGGGCGGCAGCGACCCTCATGCGACCAGGTTCACCAGACGGTCGGGCACGACGATGATCTTGCGCGGCGCCTTGCCCTCGAGGATGCGCACGACATTGGCCGAGGCCAGTGCTGCTGCTTCCACCTCGTCCTTGGGCGCCCCCTTGGGCAGGGTGAGCGTGTCTCGCAGCTTGCCGTTGACCTGCACCGCGATCGTCACCTGCGTGTCGACCAGCAGCGCGGGATCGACCGCCGGCCATTCCGCGTCGGCGACCAGTCCGTCGTGGCCCAGCCGCGCCCAGGCTTCCTCGGCGAGATGCGGCACCATCGGCGCGACCAGCCGCACCAGCGTCGCCACGGCGACGGTGCGCGAGGCGGAAGGGGCGGCGCGCTCGATCGCGTTGACCAGCTCGTAGAGCTTGGCGACCGCCTTGTTGAACGCGAGCGCCTCGATATCCTCGGCGACCCCGGCGATGGTGCGGTGGAGCTTGCGGTCGAGCTCGGCATCGGCGCCGTCGGCCGGCGCGGCACCGTCGACCAACCGCCATAGCCGTTGCACGAAGCGCCACGCACCTTCGATGCCGGCCTCGCTCCACGGCAGGTCGCGCTCGGGCGGGCTGTCGGAGAGCATGAACCACCGCACCGCGTCCGCGCCGTACTGGTCGACGATCGGGGAGGGGTCGACGGTGTTCTTCTTCGACTTGGACATCTTCTCGACGCGGCCGACCGTCGCCGGCGCGCCGCTCGCGATCACCTTGCCGTCCCTGACCTCCTCCGGCGCCAGCCAGTTGCCGGCCGGGTCCTGGTAGGTCTCGTGCGTCACCATGCCCTGGGTGAACAGCCCGGCGAACGGCTCGGCGATGTCGAGCCGGCCGACGCGGCGCAGCGCGCGGGTCCAGAAGCGGGCGTAGAGCAGGTGGAGGATCGCGTGCTCCACGCCGCCGATATACTGGCCGACCGGCAGCCATTGTTCGGCGACCGTCCGATCGAACGGCTTGTCCGCCGGCTGGCTGGCGAAGCGGATGAAGTACCAGCTCGAGTTGACGAAGGTATCGAGCGTATCGGTCTCGCGCCGCGCCGCCCCGCCGCACTGCGGGCAATCGACATGCTTCCACGTCGGATGACGGTCGAGCGGATTGCCCGGCACGTCGAAGCTCACGTCCTCGGGCAGCTTCACCGGCAGCTGGTCGCGTGGCACCGGCACCGGGCCGCATGTCTCGCAATGGATGATCGGGATCGGCGTGCCCCAATAGCGCTGGCGCGACACGCCCCAGTCGCGCAGCCGCCACACGGTGGTGCCCTGGCCCCAGCCACCCGCTTCGGCCCGGTCGATCACCGCGCGCTTGGCGTCGGCAACGTCCATGCCGTCGAGGAAGTGCGAGTTCACCAGCGTGCCGGGGCCGCTATAGGCCTCGCTCTCGTGGAACTCCGGCGCGGTCTTGTCGCCGTCCGAGACCACGCGGCGCACGGCCAAGCCGTACTTGCTGGCGAACTCGAAGTCGCGCTGGTCGTGCGCCGGCACGCCGAACACGGCGCCGGTGCCATAATCCATCAGCACGAAATTGGCGATGTAGACCGGAAGTTTCCATGTCTCATCAAAGGGATGCGTTGCGCGGATGCCGGTGTCGAAGCCCAGCTTCTCCTGCGTCTCGATCTCCGCCGCGCTGGTGCCGCCTTCCTTGCAGCGCTCGACGAAGGCGGCGATCTCCGCGCTCTCCGCCGCCAGCGCCTGCGCGATCGGATGGTCGGCGGCGATCGCGACGAAGCTCGACCCGAAGATCGTGTCGGGCCGGGTGGTGAACACCTCGATCTCGCCGCCGTCGGAGAGCTTGAACCGGAACCGCAGCCCCTCGCTCTTGCCGATCCAGTTCTCCTGCATCAGCCTGACCTTGTCGGGCCAGTGCTCGAGCGTGCCGAGGCCGTCGAGCAGCTCGTCAGCGAAATCGGTGATCTTGAGGAACCACTGGCTGAGCTTGCGCCGCTCGACCGTCGCGCCCGAGCGCCAGCCCTTGCCGTCGATCACCTGCTCGTTGGCGAGCACGGTCATGTCGACCGGATCCCAATTGACCGCCGATTCCTTGCGATAGACGAGGCCCGCGTCGAGCAGGTCGAGGAACAGCGCTTGCTCGTGCCCGTAATAGGTCGGGTCGCAGGTCGCGAACTCGCGCGTCCAGTCGAGCGCGAAGCCCAGGCGCTTCAGCTGCGCCTTCATCGTCTCGATGTTCTGGTAGGTCCAGGCGGCAGGATGCACGCCCTTCTCCATCGCCGCGTTCTCGGCCGGCATGCCGAAGGCGTCCCACCCCATCGGATGGAGCACCTCCATGCCCTTCATCCGCCGGAAGCGCGCGAGCACGTCGCCCATCGTGTAGTTGCGGACGTGCCCCATATGGATCTTCCCCGACGGATAGGGGAACATCTCGAGGACGTAGCTCTTGGGCTTGTTGGACGCATCATCAGCGGCAAAGGTGCGGCGCTCGTCCCACACCTTCTGCCACGCGGCATCGGCTTTCAGCGCGTTGAAGCGCGACATCGTGACTCCGTTGGCTGGCGGCACCGGCGGCGCCGCGACCCTATCAATTCGTGATCGCACCGCGGCGCAAGTCGCGGGCGCGGGTAAGGATGATGTCCTCGAGCTTCTGCACCGTCGCCGCCTGCACCGGCGCGTCGACCCACTGACCGTTCTGGTTGACCTGGCGCAGCGCCGCCACCCGCACCGCATCGGCGCGCAGGTCCTGGTCGAGGATGCTGACGGTCACCTTCATCCGCTCGGTCGGCGAGTTGGGGTTCGTGTACCAGTCGGTGACGATCACGCCGCCGTTCGAATCGGTCTGGAGCAGCGGCATGAAGCTCAGCGTGTCGAGACTGGCGCGCCACAGGTAGCTGTTGACGCCGATCGTCGTGATCTTGCTCGCGGCGAGATCGGCCTGGGGGCGGTCGCCGCCACGGCTGCAGGCGGCGAGCGGGATGAGCGCGACGCTCAGCAGCAACAGGGTACGCGAACGGGCGGTCATCGGCGGGTCCTCGGGTCCGAAAAAGAGCGACATGCTTCTATAGAAGCTGCGCGCGCCGGGGCAAGCGCAGCCGGGGCTGTGGATAAGCTGCAACACTATACGGAAAAACATTCGCTGCCGTGGCACATTACGGCGGGATTGTGGTAGGCCCGAATCACCAAGAGGGAGTCGCATGGTCCAGCGCCGTGTCATTGCCGGGATCCTGGCCGCGTCGGCGCTTGCCGGCGTGTGTGCGATCGCGCCGGCAATGGGGGCGAACGACGTGCGTTATGTCGCGCGCAAGCCGCATGCCCAGATGAGCTCCGGAATCGGCTCCTTCACCCCGGCTTCGGCCGATCCGCGCCTGGCCGCCGTGCTGGCGCGCGCGGGCGTCACCAGCAGCGGGTTCCGCTTCACCCCCTCCGGCACGAATCGGGCGAACAACCGTTCGGTGACCGTCGCGGTGCGCGCCCGCTCGACCCAGACGGCGGCGGCGAGCGATCGCCTGCCGAGCGCCGCTTCGCCGGTGGCGCTGGCCCCGATCGCCTACAACCTCGGCGTCGCGGTGGGCTGGAAGCGATTCGCGCTGTCGGGCGATCTCGCCAAGGTCGATCTCGCCGGACAGCCGGGCAGCCGCGAATCGGTCGATCTCGGTCTGTCCTATACCGCCCGCAAGTTCAGCGGCCGGGTAAAGGCGACGGCGGACCGCCCGATCGGGAGCGAGCCGCGCCTGATCGCCGACCAGCCGAGCTATTCGATCGACGTCGGCGGTTCCTACAGCCTGACCCGCAACCTCGATCTGACCGCGGGCGTCCGCTACAAGACCGAGCGTGAGCGCCTGCCGCAGCTCACCGACGACCGGCGCGACAGCCAGTCGGTCTATGTCGGGACGGCGTTCAGGTTCTGAGGATTCCGTCCCTCTCCAGCTCGACGTGAAGAACGGAAGCGCGATCCTGACCGGGTTGGGATCATCGGAGTGAATTGCGGAAAGTCTCACCCCTTCGTCACCCCGGACTTGTTCCGGGGTCCACCGGGCAGCCAAGGGAAGGCTTCAAGGCTCCAGCTTGAACCTCGCCACCAGTCTTCGTTGTGGAGTGGATGCCGGAACAAGTCCGGCATGACGGCTCAGGCTTGTCGCGGACTCTGGAAGTCCAGCCAGGAATCGATCCCCGCCCAGCCGTAAACGCCAAGCTGCTTCAATGGCTTGAACCGCGCTGACGTCATGCCGCCAAGCGCGATCGCCGGCACCGGCAGACCGCGGATCATCAGCCCCAGCCGCGCGCGTCCGAGCGTCCTCGCACCCGGATGCGACCGTGTCGGCCACACCGGCGAGACGAACAGCAGGTCCGCACCGGCACGCACCGCGGCGACCGCCTCGCGCCGGCTGTGCGCCGACCGGCTGAGCAGCCCGCGGCGTCGCCGGCCATTGTGCACGCCGTCGCGGCCTTCGATCCCTCCCGCCGCCAGCAGCACCAGTCCCCGCCGGGCCGCAATCTTCGCAACCTTTCGCAGAATCCCGCGCCGCTCCGCTTCGGGCAGGCCGTAGTGACGGAACACCACGCCGCTCCCTCGCGGCAGCCGTTCGAGCGCATCCCACAGTCGATCGCCCATCCGTTCGTCGGTCATCATCCAGACGCGAGGGATCGGGTGGCGGCGGCGCATTCCTCATCCTATAGCGCGCGCGATGCCGACCGACGACGCTTCCATCCGCCTCGCCGCGATCCATGACCGTATCGCCCGCGCCGCCGGCCTTGCCGGCCGGTCGGCGGCCGACGTGATGCTGGTCGCGGTCTCGAAGACCCATGACGCCCCTGCCATCCAACCTTTGATCGACGCCGGCCACCGCGTGTTCGGCGAGAACCGCGTGCAGGAAGCGGCAGCGAAATGGCCGGCGCTGCGCGAGGCGACCTCAGGCATCGCGCTCCATCTCGTCGGCCAGCTCCAGTCGAACAAGGCGGCGGATGCGGTGACGCTGTTCGATGCGATCCATTCGGTCGACCGGCCTTCGCTCGTCGCTGCGCTCGCCCGGGCGATGGAGGGGGCAGGCCGCCGCCCCGACTGCTTCATCCAGGTCAACATCGGCGGCGAGCCGCAGAAGGGCGGCTGCGCGATCGACGACCTGCCGGCGCTGCTTGCCGAGGCGCGCGCCGCCGACCTGCCGGTCGCGGGCCTGATGTGCGTGCCCCCGGCCGGAGTCGAGGCGGCACCCTATTTTGCGCTGCTGGCGAAGATGGCGCGCGATTCGGGACTGTCCAAACTCAGCATGGGGATGAGCGAGGATTTCGAGGTCGCGGTGATGCTCGGCGCTACCCATATCCGCGTCGGTACAGCCTTATTCGGGAGTCGCATCTAATGGCCGATCTCGGCGTCCAGTCCTTCTCGCAACCGATCGCGGTCCGCTTCGACGCGCTGCTGTTCGATTTCGACGGCGTGCTGGTCGAGAGCGAATACGCCGGCAACGCCCAGGTCGCCGCCTATCTGACCGGCATCGGCCATCCGACCACGCCCGAGGAATCGATGGCCAATTTCATGGGTCTGTCCGGCGCCGAATTCTACGGCGCGGTCGAGCGCTGGATCGGGCGGCCGCTGCCGGAGGACTTCAACACCGCCCGCGCCATCGAGGACGAGCGGGCGATGCGCGAGGGGCTGGCCGAGGTGCTCGGCGCGGTCGCTTTCGTCCGTTCGCTGCCGCCGGAGCTGCCCAAGGCGATCGTCTCGTCGAGCTCGACGCGCTGGATCCGCAGCCATCTCGCGCATCTCGGCCTTGCCGATGCGTTCGGTGATCATCTCTACAGCGGCCGGGAGCATGTCGAACACGGCAAGCCGGCGCCTGACCTCTATCTCTATGGCGCGGCGCAGCTCGGCGTGCCGATCGAGCGGATCGCGGTGCTGGAGGATTCGCCGGTCGGTGCGACCGGCGCGGTCGCTTCGGGCGCCTATGTCATCGGCCTGTGTGCCGGCAGCCACTGTGGTCCCGGCCACGACGCCCGTCTCCGCGCGATCGGCGTCGACGCGATCGCGCATGACTTCGCCGAGGTCGCCCGCCTGCTGGCGTAGCGCTATTGCACTCCCGCTTCGGGAGCGAGACGGTAGCGAAAGGCACGCTCGAGCGGCAGCGCGGTCTCGCAGAAGGCGCATTCGGCCATCACGCGTCCGATCAGCCAATGCTGCTTGCCGCAGCTCGGGCAGTGGTTCACGCCATCGTCGTGATAGAGCAGGTTATAGCCGGGATGGAACCACGCGGGCGCCCCCTCCTCCGCTCTGTCGAGACCTGCATACATTGCCATTCTCCAACATTATGGCTTGGCAACATAACGTTTTAACGCAGCAGGGTTTCATTTCCTAAGCGAAATTATGGGCGACGCCCCCGAGTCGCGGGTCAGAGCTGGTGCCCGGTCCGGTCGCGCTTGGTAGCGAGATAGCGTTCGTTGAAGGGATTGGGCGGAAGCACCAGCGGCACGCGTTCGGTGACGGTGATGCCCTGCGCTTCCAGTCCGGCGACCTTGGCGGGGTTGTTGGTCAGCAGCCGCACCGCGCGCGGCCCGATCAGGCTCAGCATCCGCGCCGCGATCCCGAAGTCGCGCGCGTCGACCGCGAAGCCGAGCCGGGTGTTGGCGTCGACCGTGTCGAAGCCCTGGTCCTGCAGCGCATAGGCGCGCAGCTTGTTGACCAGGCCGATGCCGCGCCCTTCCTGCCTGAGGTACAGGAGGATGCCCCAGCCGGCGCCCTCGATCCGGCGCAGCGCCTCGTGGAGCTGCGGCCCGCAATCGCATTTGAGGCTGCCGAGCACGTCGCCGGTCAGGCATTCGCTGTGCAGCCGCACCAGCGGCGGCGTGCCGTCCGGCTGGCCGACGATCAGCGCGACATGCTCGTTGGTCGATTCGGGGCTGCGGAAGACGACGATCTCGCTGGTCTCGGCGCCTTCGACCGGCAGCCGTGCGCGCGTGGCGATGGCGAGGCGCGCCGGGTTCTCGTGCGCGTCGATGTCGGCGGCGGCGATCGCCACCTCGACCGCGCTGCGCGGGCGGACGAAGAAGGCCGGCAGGATGCCCGCGATCCGCGCCAGCCGCAGCGCCGCCGCCGATGGCTCGGGCGCGGTGACAGGCACCGCCCGGAATGGACCCTTGAGCGGGGTCGCCAGGTCGAACTGCGGATCGGCGAGCGCGGTTGCGGCGGCGAAGTCGAGCCATGGCGCGCGCTCCACCCACACCGGCGCGTCGGGGACGGCCGCCTCGCGCTGGTTGGCGAGCTTCAGCGTCTGCGCACGGCCGGCCGACAGCAGCACCGGCGCTTGCCCCTCGGGATCGAACTCCGTCAGCCGTTCGGCGTCGGCGGTCTCGATCGCCAGCAGCGCCAGCCCGTCGATCGCGACCGGCCAGCCGCGCCGCAGCGCGTCGATCGCCCGGGCCGCGGCGCGCGGGTCGCTCACAGGTCGAACTCGGTGACGATCGGCACGTGGTCGCTGGGCTTGAGCCAGCTGCGGCACGGCTCGCACACGCGGTGGGCCACTGCCTTGGCCGCGACCTGAGGGCTCGCCCACATATGGTCGAGCCGCCGCCCGCGGTCCGATGCCGCCCAGTCCTTGGCGCGATAGCTCCACCAGGTGTGGAGCCGCGCCGGCGCCGGATGGAAATGCCGGCCGAGGTCGACCCAGCCGTGCGCCGCCTGCAGCCGGCCAAGCGCCTCGACCTCGATCGGCGTATGGCTGACCACGTCGAGCAGCGCCTTGTGGTTCCACACGTCGCATTCGAGCGGCGCGACATTGAAGTCGCCGACCAGCAGCGTCGGGACGTCGAGCGCCGCCGACCATTCGGTCATCCGGGCGAGGAAATCGAGCTTCTGCCCGAACTTGGGATTGAGCTCGCGATCGGGGATGTCGCCACCGGCCGGGACATAGACGTTCTCGAGCCGGAGGCCGTTGGCCAGCCGCACGCCGACGTGCCGCGCCTCGCCGTTCGCCTGCCAGTCGAGCCGGTCGTCCTCGGCGAGCGGTATCCGGCTGACGATCGCCACGCCGTGGTGCATCCGCTGGCCGTGGATGACGATATGGTCGTAGCCGAGCGCGCGGAACGCCGCGGCGGGGAAATCCCCGTCGATCACCTTGGTTTCCTGCAGGCACAGGATGTCGGGCGATTCCTCGCGCAGGAACCGCTCGACGATGTCGATGCGGAAGCGGACGGAATTGATGTTCCAGGAAGCGATCGAGAGCATGCGCGAGGCGATGTAGCGAGGCGCCGCCGGGCCGACAAGGAAAGGCCCCCGCTCCGGGGGCTTGGAGCGAGGGCCAACCAGCGTTCGTCACGCAGGCAGGAGGCGAGGCCACTGGCCCGGGCAACAGGGGGAAAATCCCGAACGGAAACCCCGCCTCCGCGATGTCCGTGTTAGTCCCCCTTTCCTGTCACCAGAATGAACGGGCGGCGGTTACCCGCGCCCGCCCTGTCTCCGCGGATCGTTCCAGCGGAACGTCCCGTCGCTGACGGGCACGTTGAGCTTCTGGTTGCTGAGGCGGATGGTGGTGCGGTTGTTCTGGGAATCGAGCGCGACCCAGCCCTGCAGCATCAGCCCCGCCGGCCCCGCGGCGTTGCGCGCGAAGATCAGCGTGATGCGGCCATATTCGGGGTGTTTGGGATCGTGCGCCTCGACGCTCAGTATGCCGGGATTGGGGCTGGGCTGGACCTTGGCGATGCCGGAGATGTCGCGCTTGGGATCGAGCAGCACGGCGAGCGGCGAGTTGCCGATCGGCCAACGCGAGACCTGACGCACCGAATAGTCGATGAAGAACAGCGACTTGCCGTCCGCGACCGCGAGATAGGGCACGCCCTTCTCATATTGGAAGCGCACCTTGCCCGGCTTCTTGAGCGAGAGCGTGCCGGTCAACACCTTTCCGGCGCGGTCGGTCTGCGAGAAGGTCGCGGTCATGGTGTCGACCGCGGCGAGGTGGCGCTGCACCTGCTGCAGTTCGGCGGAAGCGGGAGCCGCAATCGCCGGCGCGGCGAGGAATGCGGCCAGCGCGGAGGGGAGGAGGATCGTCTTCATGAGGTCAGGATAGGTCCGTCGCTTGAATTTGTCGTGAACTGAACGCGGCCCGAGGCCCGCGACCCAGGGGAGCGGCGGCGAGCGGTGCAGAAACCCGCGGAAATCCGTCGAAGGTCACGAAAGTCATAGGTAAACGGGCCTCGCGTCGAAAGGTGAACTTCGGGAAGAGTTTGTCACGCGGGCGATCACGGAAAAGTTGACTAAGTTGACTCCGGACATGTGTGTTCGGCCGGCACCGAGAGCGCGGCAGAGGAACGCGACGCGGACGCGCCAGGAACGCGACACCGATGCGCCGAGAAGGCGCCACCAGCGCGCCAGGAGCGCTACAGCGGCGCTACGCCGAGGCGACAGCGACGCTACGCCGACGCGCTACGGATGAGATCGACGGAGTCAAAGAGCTGGCCGAGGCTCGCACGGCTCGAACTAGGCGAGCCAAGCAGGCGAAATCCTACTTTGCAAGCGGCGGCGGTACGGATCGAAATTTGTGGGGATGGCTACCATCGCTCCCCTTTCCTTCGTCACCCCGGACTTGGTCCGGGGTCCACCTATCGTCTTCTGAAGTCGAGAGAGCCTCTTGCGCTGCGCTTGCGGCACAGTGGACCCCGGACCAAGTCCGGGGTGACGAAGGGGAAAAGGCACGCGCGCCAATCTCCACAGACCCGCTACACCACGCGCGGCATGCGGGGACGGCCGATCGGGCATTCGAGGGCGGGGCGGTCCCATCCACCGAGGTCGGCGGCGGCATCGTAGGTCGATTGCAGGAAGGCAAGCAGTGCGGCGTCCGGATCGGCCGCGGTGCGGACAGCGTCATAATCGAGCAGCCATTCGCCCATCTCGACGCTGAACGCCGCTGCCTCCGGCGACACGTGCGCGGCGCCATAGCGCTCGGGCGCCGGATAGGCATAGGCGTAGAAGGCGGGCTTCGGATAGGCGTCGCTGCCCGGCCAGAAGCCGGCACTCGCCTCCTCATGGCTGT
The DNA here is from genome assembly GCF_021391395.1 of Sphingomonas cannabina. Taxonomy (NCBI): domain Bacteria; kingdom Pseudomonadati; phylum Pseudomonadota; class Alphaproteobacteria; order Sphingomonadales; family Sphingomonadaceae; genus Sphingomonas; species Sphingomonas cannabina. The sequence goes on from NZ_CP090059.1 coordinate 372,997, forward strand.
AGGCCTCGCACGTCACGGCGTCGGGCAGGCCGGGAAAGCCGCCCGGATGGCGCGGCGCCGCGCGGCCCGAGAAGCGCGTCTCGGCGAGGTCGAAGCTGCCCCAGAAGAAGTGCACCGGGCTGGACTTGCCGAGGAAGCCGGTGCGGTAGCGCGCGAACACGCGGCCGACCGACAGGAGCGCCCGATGGAAGCGGCGCACCGCGTCGCCGTCATAGGGGCGTTCGGCGAAATCCTCGGTGAAGGGATAGGCGCCGGGCAGCTCGTTCGGCATGACGTTGATGCGGGTCGGCGCGCCCAGTTCGGCGAGCGCCTCCATCACCGCGCCGTGGAACCCCGCCATCGTGCCGGCGCGCAGCGGCAGCGTTCGCGTCTCGCCGCGGTCGCTCGCGAGGGAGAGCATGTCGCCGATCAGGTCGAAGTCGATCTGGATCGTGACCCCCGGCGCGGGAATCGGCCCAGTGCCGAGCCCGCGCGCAGTCGGATAGAGCGCGACCTGCCACCCGTGGTTGAGCCACGGGCTGTGCGCCAGCCGGACCTTGCCCACGACCTGCGTCATCAGGTGGAGGTGCTGCGCGGTCTCGCGCCAGGACGGCCAGTCGAGTTCAGGCCATGCGTCATTCATCCGGCGATCTCCTCCAGCCTGTGCTCCAGCGCGGCGCGATCGGGGATGCGGACATCGAACAGCGTCTCGATGACGTCGCACGTCTCGGCCGGCGACTCGAGGTGCCGTCGCTCGCTCGGGCCATCGACATGGTGAATCGTCAGGTCGAAGTTCCTGAGCACGCTGCGGCGTCCCGGCGTCGCGCGCGCGATGATCAGTCCGGTCAGGAAGTGCGAGCGCGGGCTCGTCGCCGACCACCAGTTGGCGAGCTCATAGTCGATCGGGAGCTGCGGCTGCAGGTCATAGGCATAGACCGGCCGCCATTCGCCGAGCACCGACACCTCCTGCCGCCAGACGTCCCCTTGGCGTATCAGGCGGAACGGGCCGTGCGGGGTCGCCTGCTCCACGCCGTCGACCAGGTCGAGCACGCCGGTCAGCGTCTGGCTGCCGAAGCCGACGTCGGCGATCACCGGGCCTTCGGGCAGGTCGACGCGCAGCACCATGTGGGTGCGGCCGGTCGGCACCTCCTCGGGCAGGTTCCACATCACCCGCGCCGCATGGCCGGTGACCTGGAAGCCGATCGTTTCGAGCACCGCCTTGAACAGTCCGTTCTGCTCATAGCAATAGCCGCCGCGCCCGGCGTGGACGAGCTTGGCGATCAGCCCGGGCAGCGTGAGATCGGGTACCTGGCCGGTCAGCGGATCGAGATTCTCGAAGGCGAAGGTGCGCGTGTGGAGCGCGACCAGCGTCTCCAGCGTAGCGTGATCGGCGCGCGCATCGCCGTGCCAGCCGATCCGGTCGCGATAGGCGGCGAGATCGGCCGGCGACAGCGTCACACCGCCGTCCCGCCGACCGTCAGTCCCTCGACCAGCAGCGTCGGCTGGCCGACACCGGCCGGCACGCTCTGGCCGCCCTTGCCGCACATGCCGACGCCTTCGTCGAGCGCCATGTCGTTGCCGATGCCGGTCACCTTGGTCAGCACGGTCGGCCCGTCGCCGACCAGCGTCGCGCCCTTGATGGGTGCGCCCAGCTTGCCGTCCTCGATCCGGTACGCCTCGGTGCAGGAGAAGACGAACTTGCCCGAGACGATGTCGACCGATCCGCCGCCGAAGCTCTTGGCGAAGATGCCGTTCTTGACGCGGCTCAGCAGCTCGGCCGGATCGTCCTTGCCGCCGCGCATGAAGGTGTTGGTCATCCGCGGCATCGGCGCATGGGCGAAGGATTCGCGGCGCCCGTTGCCGGTCGGCGCGACGCCCATCAGCCGGGCGTTGAGCCGGTCCTGGATATAGCCCTTGAGGATGCCGTCCTCGATCAGGACGTTCTCCTGCGTCGGCGTGCCCTCGTCGTCGATGCTGAGCGATCCGCGGCGGTCGTGGATCGATCCGTCGTCGACCACCGTCACGCCTGGTGCGGCGACGCGCTCGCCGATGCGGCCGGAGAAGACCGAGCTGCCCTTGCGGTTGAAGTCGCCCTCCAGGCCATGCCCAACCGCCTCGTGCAGCAGCACGCCCGGCCAGCCCGGCCCCAGCAGCACGGTGAACTCGCCCGCGGGCGCGGGCACCGCGTCGAGGTTGACCAGCGCCTGCGCCAGCGCCTCGTCGATCGCGCGGTTCCAGGTGGCGGGCTCGAGCAGCCGTTCATAGGTGGTGCGGCCGCCGGTGCCGAAGGTGCCGGTCTCGCGCCGGCCGTTCGCCTCGACGACGATGGTGACGTTGAGCCGCACCAGCGGCCGCACGTCGGTGGCGACGAAGCCGTCGGGCCGGACGATCTCGACCACGCTCCACGATCCGAGCAGCGAGACCGAGACCTGGGCGACGCGCGGATCGCGGGCACGCGCGGCGGCGTCGATCGTCTGGCAAAGGTTCACCTTGTCGGCGAAGGGGACGAGGTCGAGCGGATCGGCGTCGGTGTAGAGATGGCGGTTGGTTGCGCGCGGCGGCGCGGCGCGGGGGCCGGCGGCGGGATCGATCAGCGCCATCGTCGCGGCGGCGCGCTTGATCGCTTCCTCGGTCAGCTCGTTGGCATGGGCGAAAGCCGTGGTCTCGCCGGAGACCGCGCGCAGGCCGAAGCCGGCGTGGGTGTCGTAGCTCGCCGTCTTGAGCCGCCCGTCGTCGAAGCCGAACGCCTCGGCCTTGCGGTACTGGAGGTAGAGCTCGCCGTCCTCGGCCCTGGCGAGCGCCTCGGCGGTGAGGCGGCGGGCGGCGTCGGGATCGAGTCCCTCGCGATAGAGGAACGAGCGGGGATCGGGAGCGACGGTCATGCGCCCCGATATAGGCGCGTCAGAGGCTCGCGCCAGACGCGATGTCGGGAAGCGTGCCCGGGTCGACCCCGTCGGCGGGTCCGCCGATCAGGACGAAGCGGCGGTCGCAATAGCCGCAGTCGACATAGCCGTGCTCGTCGATCTGGAGATACACGCGCGGATGGCCGAGCGCGGCGGGCAGGCCCTCGCCGGTGCCGTCGCAGGCGACGCGGGGGCTGGAGACTCGGAGGACTTCGGGCGGGGCGATCATGGAAGTGCGGATAGCAAGCCTGAATGCCTTCGTCACCCCGGACTTGTTCCGGGGTCCACTGCGCCACCGCCACTATAGTCGATGTGGCAGGGTGGATGCCGGACCAAGTCCGGCATGACGACTTTGGTTTGATTGCGCTGGCGTAGCAACCTAGATGGCGTTCATGACCGACGCCGCCATCGCCATCTCCGGCCTCTCGAAGACCTATCAAGGCGGCAAGCGCGCGCTCGACGAGGTGAGCTTCGAGGTGCCGCGCGGGCAGATCTTCGGCCTGCTCGGCCCCAACGGCGCCGGCAAGTCGACGCTGATCAACATCCTGGCGGGCCTGGTCAACAAGACCTCGGGCACGGCGTCGATCTGGGGCTTCGACATCGACGATCATCCGCGCAACGCCAAGGCCTCGATCGGCATCGTCAACCAGGAGATCCTGTTCGATCCCTTCTTCACCCCCTTCGAGACGCTGGAGATCCAGGCCGGCCTCTACGGCGTCAGGAAGGAGCTGCGCCGCTCGATGGAGCTGCTGCGCGCGGTGCATCTGGAGGACAAGGCGAACGCCTATGCCCGCACCCTGTCGGGCGGCATGAAGCGGCGGCTGATGGTCGCGAAGGCGCTGGTGCACCGTCCGCCGGTGCTGGTGCTCGACGAGCCGACGGCGGGCGTCGACATCGAGCTTCGCCAGCAGCTCTGGGCCTATGTGCGCGAGCTGAACGCCGGCGGCGTGACGGTGGTGCTCACCACCCATTATCTCGAGGAGGCCGAGGAGCTGTGCGATCGCATCGCGATCATCAACCACGGCAAGCTCATCGCCAACGAGCCGACCCGCGAACTGGTCGGCAAGGCGCAGGAGAAGATGGTCGAGGTGACCGTCGATCGCGACGTCACGACGCCGCCCTCCGCCGCCTGCTTCCAGAAGATCGAGGCCAAGGGCGCGCGTGTGCTGTCGATCACCTATCGCAAGGACCAGGCCAACGCCGGCCAGGTGCTCGCCGCGGTGACCGAGGACGGCTACGGCATCGTCGACGTCTCGACCCGCGAGCCCGACCTGGAGGACGTGTTCCTGAGCCTTACCCGCGCCGCGAATGGCTAGCGGCCCCATTTCCCCGTTCGCGCTGAGCTTGTCGAAGCGCCGTCCTTTCTTCTAATCCGCCCGGGAAAGAAGGGCGGGGCTTCGACAAGCTCAGCCCGAACGGAGGTTGAGTGCCTGATCCTCATTCCACCGATATCCTGATTGTCGGCTCCGGCGCGGCGGGGCTGACCGCGGCGCTCAACCTTGCCGAGCATTTCAAGGTGACGGTGCTCGCCAAGGGCGGGCTCGACGAGGGCTCGACCGCCTGGGCGCAGGGCGGCATCGCCGCGGTGCTGGAGCCCGGCGACACCTTCGAGAGCCATATCGAGGACACGATGATCGCGGGCGCCGGGCTCAACGACCGCGGCGTGGTCGAGATGGTGGTCGAGGGGGCCCCGGCGGCGATCGCGAAGCTGGTCGAGCTCGGCGTGCCGTTCAATACCGACGGCAACGCACTGCACCTGACGCGCGAGGGCGGGCACAGCCATCGCCGGATCGTCCATGTCAACGATGCGACCGGCTGGGCGGTGCAGGAGGCCTTGCTCAAGGCCGCGCATGCCAATCCCAACATCACGTTGGTACCGGACATGGTCGCGATCGACCTCGCCACCAGCCGGCACGAGACGCGCTATTCAGGCGCCGGCAACGTCTGGGGCGTCTATGCGGTGAGCCGGGCGACCGGCCGCGTCGAGCTGTTCACCGCGCGCGCGACGATCCTGGCGACGGGCGGCGCGGGGCGGACCTATCTTTTCTCGACCGCGCCGCGCGGAGCCACCGGCGACGGCATCGCCATGGCGTGGCGGGCGGGTGCGCGCGTCTCCAACATGGAGATGATGCAGTTCCACCCGACCTGCCTCTACAATCTGGAGGTCAAGAACTTCCTCATCACCGAGGCGGTGCGCGGCGAAGGCGGGCAGCTGCTGCTGCCGGACAACGGCTACCGCTTCATGCCGGACTTCGACCCGAGGGCCGAGCTCGCGCCGCGCGACATCGTCGCCCGGGCGATTGACCACGAGATCAAGCGGCTCGGCCTCGACTATGTCCACCTCGACATCAGCCATCTCGATCCCGGTTTCGTGAAGGGGCACTTCCCCACCATCCACGAGAAGCTGCTGGGCCTCGGCATCGACATGACGAAGGAGCCGATCCCGGTGGTGCCCGCGCAGCACTATACCTGCGGCGGCATCGTCATCGACCGCGACGGCCGAACCGACCTCCCCGGTCTCTATGCCGCAGGCGAGTGCACCCAGTCGGGCCTGCACGGCGCCAATCGCCTCGCCTCCAACTCGCTGCTCGAATGCTTCGTGTTCGGCGAGGCGGCTGCGAGCCATATCGCCGCGCACTGGGACGATTTCGCGCCGCCGCCGCCGATCCGCCCGTGGGACGAGAGCCGCGTCGCCGATTCGGACGAGGAAGTCGTCATCAAGCAGAACTGGACCGAGATCCGCCGGTTCATGTGGAACTATGTCGGCATCGTGCGCACCACCAAGCGGCTCGAGCGCGCGGCGCATCGCATCAAGATGCTGCAGGAGGAGGTGGCCGACTATTACGGTCATTTCCGCGTCACGCCCGACCTGATCGAGCTGCGCAACCTGCTGCAGTCGGCCGAGCTGATCGTCCGTTCCGCGCTCCACCGCAAGGAAAGCCGCGGCCTCCATTACACGCTCGACTATCCGGAGATGCTGCCCGAGCCCGTCGATACGGTGCTCGTTCCGTAACCGTTCACCTTTCTGCCGCCATATCGACTCGGTTCGCCGCAGGAAATCGGCAAGACTCTTGCAGTGCGACGGCGATGAGGCTTTTATGGGAAAACGGGCAAGGGCTTAGAGTGAGCGTGGGGTTCGTACCGACATTTACGGCGCTCGAGAGGGCATTGACGCTGGCGGGTTTGGCGCCGGTGGTGTTGCTGGGCGCGGGCGTGCATCAGACGGCGCAGACGCGCGATCTGCTGCCGCCGAGCTATCGCACGCTCATCCCGGTTCCGCCGCCGGCTCCGCGGGTCCAGGCGCCGCTGGCGCTCAAGACGAGCATCCTCGCTCTCCGCAACCGTTTCGACGGGCTCGCCGGCATCTCGGTACAGAGCGTCGACGACGGCTGGACCGTCGACAGCGCCGATGCCGACCGGCCGATGCCGCAGCAGAGCGTGAGCAAGCTGTGGGTGGCGATGACCGTGCTCGACGCGGTCGACCGCGGCCGCATCACGCTCGACGACCGGCTGACCATTACCCAGTCGGACCTGACGCTGTTCCATCAGCCGATCGCGGCGATGCTCAAGGACGGCAGCTACACGACGACGGTGCGCGACCTGCTCCATCGTGCGCTGACGATGAGCGACAACACCTGCAACGACAAGCTGCTGCGCTACGTCGGCGGACCGGCGGCGGTGCGCAGCTTCATCGCCAGCCATGGCATCGAGAACGTCCGGTTCGGTCCCGGCGAGCGGCTGCTCCAGTCGAAGACCGCCGGGCTCACCTGGCGGCAGGACTATGCGATGGGCCGAGCGTTCGAGGCGGCGCGCGCGAGGCTGCCGATCGGCGTTCGCCAGGCGGCGTATCAGAGCTATGTCGCCGATCCGATCGACGGCGCGGCGCCGAGCGGGATCGCCGGTGCGCTGGCGAAGCTGAAGCGCGGCGCGCTGCTGTCGCCCGAATCGACCAGCTACCTGATCAGCACGATGGAAGCGTCGAAGACCGGCAAGCAGCGCATGCGCGGTGCGGTGCCGCCGGGCTGGAGCTTCGGTCACAAGACCGGCACCGGGCAGAATTTCCTGAGCCGCACCGCCGGCTACAATGACGTCGGCCTGCTCACCGCGCCAGACGGGCGCAGCTACGCGATCGCGATCATGATCGGCGACACCGCGCGCACCATTCCCGAGCGTCAGGCGCTGATGCAGGCGGTGGTGCAGGCGGTGGTGGCGAACCACGACGCCGCGACCACGACGATCGCGCGCTAGGACGGTTCGACATTTGAATGAAACCTCCCCCGCCAGGGGGAGGTGGCAGCCGAAGGCTGTCGGAGGGGGCGGATGCCAGAACGATCGTTGGGGAGTCCTCCCCCTCCGTCGCGCTACGCGCGCCACCTCCCCCTGGCGGGGGAGGATTGAAATGCTGACGTGCTGGGAACGCGCCTGAGTTCGCGCGCAAGCGGCGGGAAGCGTGCGGCCGGACGGGCGGATAGGCGGCCGCCATGGATTTGCAACGCTATGACTGGCCGGCGCTGACCGGCGATCTCGATACGCAGGGCTGGGCGGTGCTGCCCGGTCTGCTCGACCCCGCGACCTGCCGCACGGTCGCCGCACTCTATGATGAGCCGGACCATTTCCGCAGCCACGTCGTGATGGCGCGTCACGGCTTCGGCCGCGGTGAATATCGCTACTTCGCCTACCCCCTGCCGGAGCTGGTGTTCGCGCTGAGGACCACGCTCTATCCGCGCCTGGCGCCGCTGGCGAACCGCTGGCACGAGCGGATGGGTCTGCCGACGCGGTTTCCCGAGACGCACAGCGCGTTCGTGCTTCGCTGCCACGAGGCCGGACAGCTGCGGCCGACGCCGCTGCTGCTGCGCTACGGCACGGGCGACTACAACGCGCTGCACCAGGACCTGTACGGCGATCAGGTCTTTCCGCTGCAGGTCGCGATCCCGCTGTCGGCGCCGGGCGAGGATTTCACTGGCGGCGAGTTCGTGCTGACCGAGCAGCGCCCGCGGATGCAGTCCCGCGCGCATGTGGCGCCGCTGGGCCAGGGCGATGCATTGGTGTTCGCGGTCAACCAGCGACCGGTGACCGGCACGCGCGGCGACTATCGCGTGACCATGCGCCACGGCGTCGCCGCCGTGCGAAGCGGACAGCGCCACACGCTTGGCGTCATCTTCCACGACGCCAGTTGAGCTCGGACGGATCGCCACCAAGCATGTCGTTTGGTTATGTCTTAAGCCCCTCCCCTTCAGGGGAGGGGTTGGGGGTGGGGAAGTGCGGCAGGCCGTCCGGCTCGTGGATAGTCCCCACCCCAACCCCTCCCCTGAAGGGGAGGGGCTAAATTGCTGGACGTCGATCGGCCTAAGGACAGCTAAGGGTTTGAGGGGCGCCGCGCCCCTGCTATCCCCCGCCCATGCCCCACCTCTACCTGGTCGATGGCTCCGGCTACATCTTCCGCGCCTATCACCGGCTGCCGCCGCTCACAAACAAGCACGGCGAGCCGGTCGGCGCCGTCTACGGCTACACCACCATGCTGTGGAAGCTCGCCGACGAGCTGCACAAGGCCGAGGGGCCGACGCACATGGCGGTGATCCTCGACAAGTCCGAGCACACCTTCCGCAACGAGCTCTACGACCAGTACAAGGCACACCGCCCGCCCGCGCCCGAGGACCTGGTGCCGCAGTTCCCGATGATCCGCGACGCGACGCGCGCCTTCTCGCTGCCGTGCATCGAGGAGCAGGGCTGGGAGGCGGACGACCTCATCGCCTCCTATGCCAAGGCGGCGCTTGCGCAGGGCTGGCAGGTGACGATCGTCAGCTCCGACAAGGATCTGATGCAGCTGATCGAGCCGGGGCTCGACCTCTACGACACGATGAACAACCGCCGGCTGGGGCCGGAAGCGGTGGTCGAGAAGTTCGGCGTCGGTCCGGACAAGCTCGGCGAGGTGCTGGCGCTGATGGGCGACAGCGTCGACAACGTCCCCGGCGTGCCCGGCGTCGGCCCCAAGACCGCGGCCAAGCTGATTCTGGAACATGGCGACGTCGAAGCGGTGCTCGCCGCCGCGCCGTCGATGAAGCCGGGCAAGCTGCGCGACAACCTCATCGAACATGCCGAGATGGCGCGGCTCAGCCGCAAGCTGGTGACGCTCGCCTGCGACGTGCCGCTGCCCGATCCGCTCGATGCGCTCGAGCTCAAGGGGATACCCGATGCGCCGCTGCGCGCCTTCCTCGAGCATCACGGTTTCCGCTCGCTGATCGCCAAGCTGTCGGCGGTGGCGGACGCGCCGGTCGAGACGCCGACGCTGCCGATCGCGCAGGAGGAGGACCCGCCCTGCGACCACGACGCCTATGAGACGGTGGTGGACGAGGCCGCGCTCGATCGCTGGATCGAGCAGGCGCGCTACCAGGGCCATGTCGCGATCGATACCGAGACCACCGGCGTCGACGCCACCCGCGCCGAGCTGGTCGGCGTCAGCCTAGCGCTCGCGCCGAACCAGGCCTGCTACGTCCCCGTCGGCCACGGCGGCAGCGACATGTTCGCCGAGAAGCCGGTGCAGCTCGATCGCGAGCTGGTGCTGGCGCGGCTGAAGCCGCTGCTCGAGGACCCGGCGGTGCTCAAGATCGGGCACAACCTCAAATACGACCTGATCGTGCTCGGCCGGTTGGGAATCGAGGTCGCGCCCTATGACGACACGATCGTGATGAGCTTCAACCTCGATTCGGGGCTGCACGGCCACGGCATGGACGAGCTCGCCGCGACCCACCTTTCGCACAGCTGCATCGCCTACAAGGACGTGGTCGGGACGGGCAAGAAGCAGCTCGGCTTCCACGAGGTCGATCTCAAGGCCGCCACCCGCTACGCTGCCGAGGATGCCGACGTGACGCTCAGGCTGTGGCGCCGCTTCAAGCCGCGGCTGCCGTTCGAGAGCGTCACGCGGGTGTATGAGATGGTCGACCGGCCGCTGCCGGCGGTGATCGCCGGCATGGAGCGCGCGGGCGTCAAGGTCGATGCCGACATCCTTTCGCGGCTCTCGACCGAATTCTCGCACCAGATCGCGGCCCTCGAGGACGAGATCCACGCCATCGCCGGCTTCAAGTTCACGATCGGCAGCCCCAAGCAGCTGGGCGACGTGCTGTTCGACAAGATGGGGATCAAGGGCGGGCGCAAGGGCAAGTCGGGGGTCTATTCGACCGACGTCAACGAGCTCGAACGGATCGCCGCCGACAAGGATTCGCCCGGACGCGAGATGGTGCAGAAGGTGCTCGACTGGCGCCAGCTCACCAAATTGAAGTCGACCTACACCGACGCGCTCCAGGCGCAGATCAACCCGGCGACGGGCCGTGTCCACACCAGCTATTCGCTGACCGGCGCGCAGACCGGGCGCCTTTCCTCGACCGATCCCAATCTGCAGAACATCCCGATCCGGACCGAGGTCGGCCGGCAGATTCGCGACGCCTTCGTCGCCGAGCCAGGCAATGTCATTCTCGCCGCCGACTATTCGCAGATCGAGCTCAGGCTCGCCGCGCACATCGCTGACGTCGATCCGCTGCGCCAGGCGTTCCTGAACGGCGACGACATCCACAACATGACGGCGATGGAGCTGTTCGGCGAACTCAACCGCGACACCCGCGCGCGGGCCAAGACGATCAACTTCGCGATCCTCTACGGCATCTCGCGCTGGGGGCTCGCCGGTCGGCTCGACGTCACGCCCGACGAGGCGCAGGCGATGATCGACCGCTATTTCGAGCGCTTCCCCGGCATCAACCGCTACATCGCCGACACGCTGAGGGAAGCCAAGGAGCGCGGCTACACCACCACGCTGTTCGGGCGGAAGACGCATTTCCCGCGCCTCAAGTCGCCCAACCCCAACGAGCGCGGCGGATCGGAACGCGCCGCGATCAACGCGCCGATCCAGGGCACCAGCGCCGACATCATCAAGCGCGCGATGGCGCGGATGGGCCCGGCGCTCGCCGCCGCAGGGCTGCCGCGTGTCCGGATGCTGATGCAGGTGCACGACGAGCTGGTGTTCGAGCTGCCCGAAAGCGATGTCGAAGCGGCGACGCCGATCATCCGCGATGTGATGGCCCGCGCTGCCGAGCCCGCGGTCGAGCTCACAGTGCCGCTCGGCATCGACATCGGCGTGGGCCCGAGCTGGGGCGCGGCGCATTGATACTGGTGCGAATCCAGCCCCCTCCACCGTTCGTGCTGAGCTTGTCGAAGCACCGCCCTTCTTCTCTCGGAAGTGAAGGACGGCCCTTCGACAAGCTCAGGGCGAACGGGGTTGGTGAAGTAGCCGCACATGGCTGAATCCCAACAAGACATCGCCGCGCTCGCCAAGGGCGGGCGTACCAACATCCTCGGCTTCGTGCTGCGGCTGGCTGCACGCCTGCCGTTCCTGTTCATTGCCGGCCGTCTCTACGGGCCGGAGATCGTCGGCCGCTTCGCGCTCGCGGTGCTGGTGGTCGAATTCGTGGCGATGATCGCGACATTGGGCCTGAAGCGCGGCCTCGCGCAGGCGCTGACCTCGACCGACCGGCCGCACGTCCATGTCGTGTGGGACGCGATGGCGGTGGCGTTCGGCGCTTCGGTGCTGGGGTCGGCGGTGCTGTTCGCCTTTCCGCAGGCGATGTATCCCAACAGCCAGGTGATCGGCTTCGAGCGGCTGCTACCCTGCATCGTCTTCGCCATCGCTTGGTCCGACGTGAGCCTTGCCGCGCTCGCCTATCGCATGAACGTGAAGGCGAGCGTCACCGCGCGCGCGGTAGTCGAGCCCTGGACGATCAGCATCGCGGCCTGGGCGCTCTATTATGTCTCGTCGCGCGACGGGCTGATCCTGGCCTATGTGCTGTCGATGCTGGCGGCGCTCACCGCGTCGCTGGTGCCGTTCGTCAAGAGCTACGGCCTGCCCTATGGCTGGTCGCCGCATATCGCCTCGATGTTCGCGCTCGCGCGGCGCAACGCCCCGCTCGCCGGCGCCGATGCGATCGAATGGGGGACGCGCAACGTCGACCGCTTCATCCTGGGCATCATGTTCGCACCGTCGATCGTCGGCATCTATTACATGGCGCAGCAGGTCGCCTCGCTGCCGCAGAAGCTCAAGACCAGCTTCGATCCGGTGCTGGGGCCGGTGATCACCCAGAGCCTCAAGGAGGGCGATCGCGCCGCCGTCGCCAAGCAGGTGCGGCAGGTCGGCTTCTGGATCATGGCGGCGCAGGGCTGCCTCGCACTGATGGGGTCGATCCCGGGCGAGGCGGTGATGGGCATCGTCGGGCCGCAGTTCGTCGCGGGCACCGCCGCGCTTGCCTTCCTGCTGATCGCGGAGGTGCTCGCCTCGACTGGCGCGGTGTGCGAATCGGCGCTGGTCTATGTCGCGCGCCACCGCAACCTGATGATCTCGATCGGGGTGCTGCTGTTCCAGATCGTGCTGAGCTTCGTGCTGATCCTGGCGATGCGCGGTCTCGGCTGGCCGATCAATTATCAGGCGGCGGGCGTCGCGGTGGCGCTGATGGTGGCGGTGCTCGCCGGGTCGGTGGTGAAGGCGAATTTCCTCTCGCATCTGCTGAAGGCGCCCGTCGCCGGCTGGCGGTGGCCGCTGGTGTGGGCGGCGCTGGCGGCGATCGTGGTCGGCTGGATGTTCACCACCCTGCCCAAGCGCTTCGAATGGGCCGAGCTGGTGATCGGCGAGCCGATGATCGCGCTCACCTATCTCTTCATATTGTGGAAATGGGCGTTCGGCCCGGAGGACCGCGCGTTATTCCGCAAGGTGCCCCGCGCCGAGGCGATCGACCTCAAGGAGACAGCGGCGACGGGGCATTAGCGGTTAAGTGCTCCTGCGAAGGCAGGAGCCCTGGATCACAGGCCGTCTCGCTTGCGGCCTGCGCTCCTGCCTTCGCAGGAGCACCGGGTCCGCTAGTGGCGGAAATGCCGCATCCCGGTGAACACCATTGCGAGCCCCGCTTCGTCGGCGGCGGCGATCACTTCCTCGTCGCGGATCGATCCGCCCGGCTGGATCACCGCCGTCGCGCCCGCCTCGACCGCCGCGAGCAATCCGTCGGCGAAGGGGAAGAAAGCATCGGAGGCGACCGCCGATCCGATCGTGCGCGGCTGGGCCCAGCCGGCCTTGTCGGCGGCGTCCTTCGCTTTCCAGGCGGCGATGCGCGCCGATTCGAGGCGGTTCATCTGCCCTGCGCCGATGCCGGCGGTGGCGCCGTCCTTGGCGTAGACGATCGCGTTCGACTTGACGTGCTTGGCGACCGTCCAGGCGAAGCGGCAGTCGGCGAGCTCCTGCGCCGTCGGCGCGCGCCGGGTCACCACCTTGAGGTCGAGCTCGGAGACGGTCCCGTTGTCGCGGGTCTGCACCAGCCAGCCGCCGGCGATCGACCGGGCGGTGAGGCCGAGCCGCGCGGGATCGGGCAGCTCGCCAGTCAAGAGCAGCCGGAGGTTCTTCTTGGCCGCGAACAGCGCCAGCGCCTCCTCGTCGGCGTCGGGCGCCACCACCACTTCGGTGAAGATGCCGGTGATCGCGCGCGCGGTCTCGGCATCGAGCGGCCGGTTGAGCGCGATGATGCCGCCGAACGCGGACACCGTGTCGCAGGCGAAGGCCTCGGCATAGGCCTTGGCCAGCATGTCCGCGGTGGCGACGCCGCAGGGATTGGCGTGCTTGACGATGACGACGGTCGGCTCGGCGTCGCGGAACTCGCTCACCAGCTCGAGCGCGGCGTCGGCGTCGTTGTAGTTGTTGTAGCTGAGCTCCTTGCCCTGCACCTGCCGCGCCTGGCCGATGCCCCGCGCGCCAGAGCCGCCCTGGGTGTAGAACGCCGCTTGCTGGTGCGGGTTCTCGCCGTAGCGCAGCGCCTGTCCGCGCTTGAGCGCGATCGGCAGTGCCTCGGGGAAAGCCTCGCCCTGGTCGGCGAAGGCGAACCAGCTCGCGATCGCCGCGTCATAGGCGGCGGTCGCGGCATAGGCCTTGGCCGCGAGCCGCTTGCGCGTGGCGAGGCTGGTGCCGCCGGCCTCCAGCTCGCCGATCACCACGGCATAGTCCGCGGGATCGGTCACGATCGCCACCGCGGCATGGTTCTTCGCCGCCGAACGCACCATTGACGGACCGCCGATGTCGATGTTCTCGATGATCTCGTCGCGGTCCGAGCCCTTCGCCACCGTCTGGACGAAGGGATAGAGGTTGACCACCACCAGGTCGATCGCGCCGATGCCGTGCTCGGCCATCGAGGCGACGTGCTCGGGATTGTCGCGCACCGCGAGCAGGCCGCCGTGCACCACCGGATGCAGCGTCTTGACGCGGCCGTCCATCATCTCGGGAAAGCCGGTGAGGTCGGAGATGTCGCGCACCGTCAGCCCCGCCTCGCGCAGCGCCTTCGCCGTGCCGCCGGTCGACACCAGCTCGACGCCGCGGCGCGCGAGCGCCTCGGCGAGCTCGACGATGCCGCTCTTGTCGGAGACGGAGAGCAGCGCGCGCTTGATCGGAACCTGGTCCATGGACGTCCTTACTTCGATCGGTGGAACCACCAGCTCACGCTCGTCCCGCCGGCGGGCGTTTCCCCGTTGACGACGAGCTGCTGGGTCGGATGGGGGCGGCCGTCGCCGTCGATCCACACGCTCTCCTCGAGCGCGAGGCCGGCGCCGCGGCAGCGGAACTGCCAGAGGAGGTTGCCGGGGAGCCGCAGCAGCGCGGCTTGGCCGTCGGCGGTCATCGCGGCCTCGACATGCGGGGCGAGATGGAAGCGGATCGCGAACGGCGTGGCTGCGGTGGCGCGCTTGCGCCCGGCGGGCACCAGCATGTCCTCGCCGCGCAGGTCGCGCCCGTCCCCGCTGAGCGCCAGCGTGCGGCGGTGGACGAAGCCGAAGCGGCGGACATAGCCGTCGTGGCTTGCCTCGATCCGGCTGACGGTGTCGCTTTCGGCGCGCGCCAGCTCGACCTCGGCCACGCCCTTGCCGAGCGCGCCGTCGGGCAGCACCGCGGTCGAGTTGGAGTCGGCAAGCACCAGGGTCGAATGGGCGGCGGTAGTGCGCAGCCCCTCGATCAGCGCGGCCGGCAGCGTCGCGTTGGCAATGCGCCCGCCGCCGCAATTGACGATGATGCGGTGCGGCCCGTCCGAAAGCTCGAAGGCCAGCGTCGAGGCGCAGCCCCCCTCCGCCACGCGCGCGACCGGCGGCGGGGCGGCATCGACGATCAGCAGGGTCGATTGCGCCGAGAGCCGCTGGTATCCCCATTCGCGCGCCTGCTTGAGCGGCCGCGTGCGCACGCCGGAGGCGGTGACGATCGCCTCGATCGTATCGCCGGCGATCGGGCCGCTGCCCTGCCAGCTGGCGAGCCCGCGGTCGCCGTGGCACAGCCCAAGCAGCGGCGGCACCAGCGCCGCGATCGCGCCGGTCATCTCGGCGAGCGGCTCCACGCGCCGCGCGGCATAGACCTCGCGCAGCGCGACCAGCAGCATCAGCGCATCGAGCTGCCCCGCCGGCGAGCGGCCGAGCGTGCCGCCGTCGCCGGTGATCGAGGCGGCGAGCGCGCGGGCGAGCCCCGCCTCGCCGACCGCGCGCCGCGTCTCGCCGCCGGCGATCATCAGCCCCGCCGCGACCACGCCGCACCAGGCGGCGATCCGCGCCGGCCCCGGCGGCACCCGGTCGGCGGTGCGCTCGGCATGGCGCACGCCGCGGGCGAGCGTGTGGAGCACGCTGGAGCGATAGACGAGGTCGTTCGACGACAGGATCAGCGGCGCATGCGCGATCCAGGCGAGCACGCGGCGCCCGACCAGGTCGGCGCGCCATGCCGGATCGGAGACCTTCTCGGCATGGGCGGCGAGCCAGCGGCGCGTGAGCGCCTCGGCGATCGGGACCGCCTGGTCGCGCGTGGCGACGGTGGACAGGTCGCGCAGCCAGCCGAAGCCGTGGAGATAGGCGGCGAAATCGGTCGAGACGTCCGGCCGCGCGAGGTCGAGCGTGTCGACGGACCGGCGCTCGCCGCGGAACATCACCATCGCCTTGAGCAGTGCGTGGCCGCGCGCCGGATCGCCGAGGAAGGGATCGTCGGCCACCGCGAGCAGCCGCAGCGGATGGCGCCCGCTGAGGGCGAGCCGGTGGAACGGCGTGCGCCAGGCGAGGCGCTGGAACCGGTCGGCGATGCGGTCGGCGAGCGACAGCCCCTTGTCGCCGCCGACGCGGATCAGCCTCCTGCCCTGGTCGATCGTGTCGGGGCCGGGCCGGGTCGGGTCGTCGGCGCTCACTGTCCGCGCAGGGCCCGGATGTTGTCGGCGTAGCGGTCCGTGCCGCCGGCGAAGGTGGCGGTGCCGGCGACCAGCACGTCGGCGCCGGCATCGATGCATTGCCGCGCGGTGGTGCGGTCGACGCCGCCATCGACCTCCAGGTCGATCGCGCGGCCCGAGGCGTCGATCAGCTTGCGGATCGCCGCGATCTTGCGCAGCTGGCTGGCGATGAAGCTCTGTCCGCCGAAGCCGGGGTTGACGCTCATCACCAGGATTAGGTCGACGTCGTCGATCAGATAGTCGAGGGCGGCAACCGGCGTCGCCGGATTGAGCACCACGCCCGCCCGCTTGCCGAGCGCCTTGATCCGCTGCACCGATCGGTGGATGTGCGGGCCGGCCTCCGGATGCACGGTGATGATGTCCGCGCCCGCCTCGGCGAAGGCGTCGAGGAACGGATCGACCGGCGAGATCATCAGATGGACATCGAACGGCTTGGCCGTGTGGGGACGCAGCGCCTTCACCACGCCGGGGCCGATGGTGATGTTGGGCACGAAATGGCCGTCCATCACGTCGACATGGATCCAGTCGGCCCCCGCCGCATCGATCGCGCGGATTTCCTCGCCAAGACGGGCGAAATCGGCGGAGAGGATCGAAGGGGCGATGCGGACGGGCATCCGAGGAGCCTCTAGCACGCATGCGCCGAGGGGCAAGGCTTGGTCGAGGGTGGGTCTATATTCGGATCGGTGAGAAGTGCGGTCTTTTCTATCCTCCCCCGCCAGGGGGAGGTGGCACGCGAAGCGTGACGGAGGGGGAGGATGGCGATCCGTTACCGGCGTGCTTCCTCCCCCTCCGTCAGCCTATGGCTGACACCTCCCCCTTGCGGGGGAGGATTGAAGGGGGACAGCACCTCCAACTGCCTGAATATCGATCCGCCCTAGCCGGTCCGCATCATCCGCGCGATGAAGAAGCCGTCGAGCCCGCCCGCGTCAGCCATCATTCCCGGCAGCGTGCGCACCCAGCCGCGCGGATGGGCGACGAGATCGTCGGGCAGCTCGTCGGCGAGCACCGGATCGATCGCGAAGTCGCGCCGCTCGCCCAGGAAGCGCTCGAGCTGCGCCTCGCCCTCGCTCGGCTCCAGCGAGCAGGTGGCGTAGACCAGCAGCCCGCCGGGGCGCACCCAGTCCGCGGCGCGCGCGAGCAGTGCCCCCTGCAGCTCGGCCATCTCGGCAATCAGGCGCGGCGTCACGCGATGGAGCACGTCGGGATGACGGCGGAAGATGCCGGTCGCGCTGCACGGCGCGTCGAGCAGCACCGCGTCATAGGACTCGCTCGGCGCCCATCGCAGCGCATCGGCGGCGATCACTTCGGCGGCGAGGCCGGTACGGGCGAGGTTGTCGCGAAGTCGCGCGAGACGACTTTCGGAGATGTCGAGCGAGGTCACGCGCCAGCCTGCCGCCGCCAGCTGGAGCGTCTTGCCGCCCGGCGCGGCGCAGAGATCCAGCGCCCGCCCATCCCCGCCGCCGATCAGCCGCGCCGGGAGCGAGGCGGCGAGGTCCTGGACCCACCAGCCGCCCTCGGCATAGCCGGGCAGTCCCGGCACCGCAGCGCCGTCGGCGAGCCGGCGATGGCGGGGGAGCAGCGACAGCCCGTCCGGCGCCATGACGTCATCGGCCTTGAGCGTGAGATCGAGCGGCGGCGGCGCGGCGATGGCGTGGCGGGCGCCCGTCACCACCGCCTCGCCCCAGGCCTCGCGCCAGCGGACGGCCGCCTCCTCGGGCAGCGTCGGCAGCGCCGGCAGCGTCGCACCGCGGCGGGTCAGCGTGCCGAACACGCCGTGCACCAGCCGGCGCGGGCCGCCGTCGACCAGCGGCAGCGTGGTGGCGATCGCTGCATGGGGCGGCGTGCCGAGCGCGAACGCCTGCACCAGGGCGATGCGGAGCACCGTGCGCGCCTTGGCGTCGCCGGGGAGCGGCTGGCGCGTCGCCGAGTCGATCAGCGCGTCGAGGTCGGGCAGGCGCCGCAACGCCTCCGCGGCGATGGCGTGGGCAAAGGCGCGGTCGTCGGCGCGTTCGATGCCCTGGGTGGCGGCCGGAAAGGCTTGCTCGATCGCCTGACCGCGTCTCAGCACAGCATCGAGCAGCCGGAGTGCGGCACGACGGGCGGGGACACCGGCCGGATCGGCCTTGATCGGGGACTTGGGTGGGCGCATTGGGCCTCTATGGCCCAACGCCCGCCGCATGTGAAACCGCCCGCCGACTGGCCGCCGCCCAGCCCTCCCGTGCCCACGCCCGAACCGCTGGTCCGTCCCGACGCCGATCCGCTCGGCAAAGACCCGGTCCGCTACGGCGATTGGGAGCGGAACGGGATCGCGGTGGACTTCTGAGCCGCGCCGCTATCGAACGCTGTTACTCGGCCGCTTCCGCCAACTCCGGCTCCTTCCAAACCAGCACCGGCTTACGCGCCGCCAGCGTCTCGTCGAGGCGGCGCCGCGGGGCGAAGTGCGGGGCGGACTTGAGCGCCGAGTCGCCGGCCCTGGCGCGCTCCGCTACCGACCGCAAGGCACCGATGAACTGGTCGAGCGCCGCCTTGCTCTCGGTCTCGGTCGGCTCGACCAGCATCGCACCGTGGACGACGAGCGGGAAGTACATCGTCATCGGGTGATAGCCCTCGTCGATCAGCGCCTTGGCGACGTCGATCGTCGAGAAGCCCTCGGCCAGCCCCTCGTCGGAGAAGATCGCCTCGTGCATGCACGGCCCCGACGCCGCGAACGGCGCGTCGAGCGTGCCCTCCAGGCTGCGCAGGACATAGTTGGCGTTGAGCACCGAATCCTCGGCGACCTGCCTGAGGCCGTCGGCGCCGTGGCTGAGGATATAGGTCAGCGCCCGCGTGAACATGCCCATCTGCCCGTGGAACGCGGTCATGCGCCCGAAGGTCGCGGGATGATCCTCGTCGGCGGTCTCCTCCTCGACCAGCTTGTAGTGGCCGTCCGGCATCTTCGCGACGAAGGGCAGCGGACCGTAGGGCGACAGCGCCTCCGACAGCACCACCGGGCCCGCGCCTGGGCCGCCGCCGCCGTGCGGCGTCGAGAAGGTCTTGTGGAGGTTGATGTGCATCGCATCGATGCCGAGGTCACCCGGCCGCACCCGGCCGACGATCGCGTTGAAGTTGGCGCCGTCGCAATAGACGTAGCCGCCGACGGCGTGGACCGCGTCCGAGATCGCCTTCATGTCGCGCTCGAACAGGCCGCAGGTGTTGGGGTTGGTGATCATCACCGCGGCGACGTCCGGGCCCAGCCGCGCCTTGAGCGCTTCGAGGTCGACGCGGCCGTCGGTGTTCGCCGGAATGTCCTCGACCGTATAGCCGGCGAAGGCAGCGGTGGCGGGGTTGGTGCCGTGGGCGCTCTCCGGCACCAGGATCACCTTGCGGTGTCCCTCGCCGCGTGCCTCCAGCGCCGCCTTGATCGCCAGGATGCCGCACAGCTCGCCGTGCGCGCCGGCCTTCGGGCTCATCGCCACGCCGTGCATGCCGGTCAGCTCGATCAACCAGAAGGCCAGCTCGTTGATCACCTGCAGCGCACCCTGCACCGTGTCGACCGGCTGCAGCGGGTGGAGATCGGCAAAGCCCGGCATCCGCGCGACCTTCTCGTTGAGGCGCGGATTGTGCTTCATCGTGCACGAGCCGAGCGGGAATAGCCCGAGGTCGATCGCGTAATTCTGGCGGCTGAGGCGGGTGTAGTGGCGCACCGCCTCGGGCTCGCTGAGGCCGGGCAGGCCGATCGGTGCAGAGCGCTCCAGGCCGGCCAGGCGCGATCCGTTCGCCGCGGGCGCGGGGCCGAAGTCGACGCCGGTGGTCTCGGTCGAGCCGATCTCGAAGATCAGCGGTTCCTCCAGCATCAGCGCGCGGTTGCCGGTGAAGGTCGCGGCCTCGCCGGTGCCGGCCTGCGGCGCCTCGGGGCGCCAGCCGCTCGGATTGATCGTCATGCCAGCACCTCCCTCAGCGCCTCGGCAAGCACGGCGACGTCCTCCGCCGTGGTGGTTTCGGTGACGGCGACGACGAGCCCGTTCTCGAGGCTCTCCGCGCCCGGGTAGAGCCGGCCCAGCGAGACGCCCGCCAGGATATCGCTGTCGGCGAGCTGGCGCACGACCGGGCGTGCTTCCTTGCTCAGGCGCAGGGTGAACTCGTTGAAGAAGCTCGGCGTCACCAGTTCGACCCCCGGCACCTCGGCCAGCCGGTCGGCGGCGGCGGAGGCGGCGGCGTGGTTGACCCGGGCGAGCTGGCGCAGGCCGGCTTCGCCGAGCAGGGTCATGTGGATCGAGAAGGCGAGCGCGCACAGCCCCGAGTTGGTGCAGATGTTCGACGTCGCCTTCTCGCGGCGTATGTGCTGTTCGCGGGTGGAGAGCGTGAGGACGAAGCCGCGCTTGCCGTCGGCGTCGACCGTCTCGCCGGTGAGGCGGCCGGGCATCTGGCGCACCAGCTTCTCCGAACAGCCGAACAGGCCGACATAGGGCCCGCCGAACTGGAGCCCGACGCCGATCGACTGACCCTCGCCGACGACGATGTCGGCGCCCATCTCGCCCGGCGACTTGAGCAGGCCGAGCGCGACCGGCTCGGTGACCACCGCGACGAGCAGCGCCTTCTTCGCATGGCACGCCGCAGCGAGCTCGGAGAGGTCGGCGATGCGGCCGAGAATGTCGGGGTACTGGACGACCACGCACGACGTATCATCGTCGATCTTGTCGATCAGCGCGGTGGTATCGGGCTCCGCAACCAGATCCGGCAGCGAGGTCTCGAGCACGTCGCCGGTGAACTTCGCCATGGTCTTCGCGACCGAGACGTAATGCGGGTGTAGCCCGCCCGAGAGCACCGCCTTCGCCCGCCGCGTCACGCGGCGCGCCATCACGATCGCTTCCCAGCAGGCGGTCGAGCCGTCGTACATCGAGGCGTTGGCGACGTCGGTCCCGAGCAGGCGCGCGACCTGCGTCTGGAACTCGAACAGCATCTGCAGCGTGCCCTGCGCGATCTCCGGCTGGTAGGGCGTGTAGGCGGTCAGATACTCGCCGCGCTGGATGAGATGGTCGACGCTCGCCGGCACATGGTGGCGATAGGCGCCGCAGCCGAGGAAGAAGGGCGCATCGCCCGCCGCCAGGTTCTTGCGCGCGAGCGCGGCCATGTGGCGCTCGACAGCGAGTTCCGAGGCGTGGAGCGGCAGGCCTGGGATCGGACCGTCGAGCCGTGCGGCCTCCGGCACGTCGACGAACAGGTCGTCGATCGATCTGGCGCCGATGACGCCGAGCATCGCCTCGCGATCGGGCTGGGTGAGGGGGAGGTAGCGCAATGTCATTCTCCAAGCCCCTCCCCTTCAGGGGAGGGGTAAGGGGTGGGGGAGTGCCGTCTCACCGAGCCTGTGGCCTGCAGACAGTCCCCACCCCAACCCCTCCCCTGAAGGGGAGGGGCTTTCAGGGTTACAGCTTGCTTACGAAATCCTGGTACTTGGCCTCGTCCATCAGGCTCTCCAGCTCGCCGGCATCGGCGATGGTGAGCTTGAAGAACCAGCCCTCGCCCTCGGGGTCCGAATTGACGAGGCTCGGGTCGTCGCCGAGCGCGGCGTTGCCCTCGATCACCGTGCCGGAGACCGGCGAGTAGACGTCGGATGCGGCCTTGACCGACTCGACCACCGCGGCGTCGTCGCCCTTGGCGAGCCGGCGGCCGCCCTCGGGCACCTCGACGAACACGATGTCGCCGAGCTGGCCCTGGGCATAGTCGGTGATGCCGACGGTCGCGGTGTCGCCGTCGACGTCGATCCATTCATGGTCTTCGGTGAAATAGCGGCTCATCTGGTCAGGCTCCCTGGCGGACATAGCGATGGGGGACAAAGGGCATGGCGGTGACGGTGGCTTGGTGCAGCTTGCCGCGCTGGGTGAGCGTGACCTTGCTGCCGGGCGCGGCGAAGGCGGCGGCGACATAGGCCATTGCGATCGGCGCGCCGACGCTGGGAGCGAAGCCGCCCGAGGTGACGCGGCCGATCTCGCTGCCTTCGCCGTCGACCACCAGCGCGCCTTCGCGCACCGGCTGACGGCCCTCGACGGCGAGGCCGACGCGCTTCACCGCCGGACCCTGCTCGCGCTCGAGCATGATGCGGGCATGGCCGGGGAAGCCGCCTTCCTCGCGCCGGCGCTTCGACAGCGCGAAGCCGAGGTCGGCCATCACCGGCGTCGTCTCGGGATCGAGGTCGTGGCCGTAGAGCGGCAGCCCCGCCTCCAGCCGCAGCGAATCGCGCGCGCCGAGGCCGATCGGCCTGACCTCGGGCTCGGCCGTGATCGCGTCGGCGAACGCCTCGGCGCGGTCGGCGGCGATCGAGATCTCGAACCCGTCCTCGCCGGTATAGCCCGAGCGGCTGACCCACAGCGGCGTGCCCGCCCAGTCGAAGCGGCCGCCGGTCATGAACACCAATGTCTCGACGCCGGGCGCCAGCCGTTTGAGCGCGTCGACCGCCTTCGGGCCCTGCAGCGCGAGCAGCGCGTGCTCGTCCATATGGTTGAGCGTGATGTCGTCGGGCAGCGAATCGCGCAGGTGGCCGATATCGTCGAACTTCACCGCGCCGTTGACGACCATGTAGATGCCGCCCGGCCAGCGCGTGATCATGATGTCGTCGAGAATGCCGCCATTGTCGGCGAGCAGCAGGGAGTAGCGTTGCTGATGGACCTTGAGCCCCTTCACGTCGGCCGGGATCAGCGCCTCCAGCGCCGCGTCCAGACCTTCGCCCGACAGCAGCAGCTGGCCCATGTGGCTGACGTCGAACAGCCCGGCCGATTCGCGCACCCACAGATGCTCGGCCATGATCCCTTCGTACTGGACCGGCATGTGATAGCCCGCAAACGGCACCATCCGGCCGCCCCGCGCGCGGTGCCAGGCGTCGAGCGGGAGCGTCATCGGCTCCTCGGCGATCGGCTGGTCGATAGTGTCGTCGCTCATGGCCGGCCTTCCGTTTCGATGGGTCTGCGACGGCAACGCGCGTATCGCGCCATTGTCCGCCGCCCCCTCTGTCACGGAAACCTGAGAGCTTTGACCCCGGCCGCGGCCGGGGCTTACCCCTTCGGTGGCCCCGCTCGCGCGGGACGCTTTCCAGAGTGTCGGGCCTCGCGCGGTCCCTTGTGCCTGAGAGATTCCGGGGCGGTTGCTCCTTCGGCGGCGAGGGGCGTGCCCCTCACTCTCTCCCGCGCGCGCCTCGGCCGGTCACCCGGCCTCGACCGGCCAAGCTCTGGCCGCGCCTTTTGTCCGAGTCAATCGCCGAACGCGCGCGCGATCAAATCCTTTGTGGACGGATCGAAGTCGCCACCGCCCTGATCGGCCGCCTTCGCCATCTCCTTGCCCAGCTCGACGCCGAACTGGTCGAACGGGTTGATGCCGAGCAGCGCCGCGCTGGTGAAGACGCGCTGCTCGTAGAAGGCGATCAGCGCGCCGAGCGTCCGCGCGTCGAGCGTGTCGAGCAGGATCGTGCTCGACGGCCGGTTGCCCGGATAGGCGCGCGCGGCGTCGTCGTTGGGCCGCCCCTTCATCAGCGCAGCGCCCTGCGCGAAGGCGTTGAGGAGGAGCTGGCGGTGATGGACGTCGGCCAGCGCATCGCCCGGCTCGATCGAGGCGACGAACTCGACCGGCACCAGATGTGTGCCCTGGTGGAGGAGCTGGAACACCGCATGCTGCGCATCGGTGCCGACCCCGCCCCAGGTAATCGGCGCGGTCGGCCGGTCGAGCGGCTTGCCGTCGACGGTGACGCCCTTGCCGTTCGATTCCATCTCGAGCTGCTGGAGATAGGAAGGCAGCAGCCGGAGGCGCTCGTCATAAGCGAAGGTCGCGCGGGTTTCGCAATGCCGGACCTGCGCGTAGAACAGGTCGGCGAAGGCGGCGAGCACCGGGGCGTTCTCATGCGAGGCGGCCAGGCGGAAATGGCGGTCCATCTCCGCCGCGCCTTCCAGCAACTCCTGGAACGAGTCCCAGCCGAGCGCGAGCGCCGCCGGGAAGCCGATCGAGGACCACAGCGAATAGCGTCCGCCGACGCTCTCGGCGAACGGCAGCACGCGCGTCTCGTCGACGCCCCATTCGATCGCCTTCTCGGGCGCGGCGGTCAGCGCGATCACGCGGCCATAGGGATCCTCGACCCCGTCCTCGGCCATCCAGGCGATCGCGCTCTGCGCGTTGAGCAAAGTCTCGGTGGTGGTGAAGGTCTTGGACGCGACCACCAGCAACGTCGCCGCCGGATCGAAGCGTGCGAACGCCTCCTCCAGCGCGGCGCCGTCGACGTTGGAGACCACCGCCACCTCGTAGCGCGCGCTTTCGCGGCCGAGCGCGTCGACCAGCAGGTCCGGTCCCAGCGCCGAGCCGCCGATGCCGATGTGGAGGACGTGGCGGATCGGGCCCAGCGCATCGGCCTCGATCGCGTCGATGAGAGCGCGCATCCGCGCGTGCAGCGCCTGGGCGCGGGCGACGCTCTCTTCCGCGCCCTCGCCGCGCTCGGCGGTGTGCTCGGCGGCGCGGCCCTCGCTGGTGTTGACAGCCTCGCCGGCGAACAGCGCATCGCGCCGCGCGGCGAGCCCCGCCGACTTCGCCAGCCCCTCGAACGCCGCGATCGCCGCCGCGTCGAGATGCGTCTTGGAGAAGTCGAAATGGATGCCCGCGACATCGACCGAGAATCGCTTCACGCGATCGGGATCGTCCTGGAACAGCTCGACCAGGCTGGGGGGATTCAGCGCCTCGACCTTCGACCAGTCCGTCATGTGCATCTCCTTGGGGGACAGCGCCACCTAAAGCCTAATGCTTGACGCGCAAGGCGCGCCGCCACATGCCGTGCACATCATGTCCGACACCGCTACCGCTCCGGCGACAAAGCCCAAGCGCTCCGAATGGCGCGAGACGCTGAGCTTCCTCATCAAGCTCGCGCTGATCGTGTTCGTCTTCCGCAGCTTCATCCTCTCGCCCTTCTCGATCCCGAGCGAGTCGATGCTGCCGCGGCTCTTGATCGGCGACTATCTCTTCATCTCCAAGTGGAACTACGGTTATTCCCGGCACTCGCTGCCGTTCAGCCTGCCGCTGATCCCCGGCCGCATCTTCCCGTCGACGCCCGCGCGCGGCGACGTGGTGGTGTTCAAGGCGCCGCCGGGCAACAAGGCCGACTATATCAAGCGCGTGATCGGCGTCCCCGGCGACACCATCCAGATGGTCCACGGCCAGCTCGTGCTGAACGGAAAGCCGGTGCCCAAGCAGCGCGTCGCCGATTTCATCGTGCCGATCACCCCCAACTACGGCTGCGAGGCGCAGTTCCAGGACGATGTCGGCGGCAAGCCGGTGTGCCGCTACCAGCAGTTCCGCGAGACGCTGCCCAACGGCAAGAGCTACAACGTGCTCGACCGCGGCTATTACCCGCAGGCCGACGACACCGGCGTCTACACCGTGCCGGCCGGCCACCTGTTCATGATGGGCGACAACCGCGACGCCAGCGCCGACAGCCGCTTCCCCGCGGTCGAGGGCGAGGCGATCGGGCTGGTGCCGATCGAGAATGTCGAAGGCAAGGCGCTGGTCAACTTCTGGTCGACCGACGGCACGGCCAACTGGTTCCTGCCGTGGACCTGGTTCACCGCCGCGCGGTGGAAGCGTCTCGGGATGGGGTTCTGAGCAGCGATCTCGACGCCTGGCTCGCAGCGACGTTCGGCGCGGCTCCGGCCAACCGCGCCGTGTTCGAGCGTGCGCTGACGCACGGCAGCCAGGCCGCGGCAAATTACGAACGGCTCGAGTTCCTGGGCGACCGTGTGTTGGGGCTGGCCATGTCGGAATGGCTTTACGAGCGCTTTCCGGATGAGCCGGAGGGCCAGCTCTCCAAGCGGTTCAACGCGCTGGTGACCGGCCCGGTCTGCGCGGAAGTGGCGCGCGAGCTGGGGGTGCCGGCGCATGTCCGCCTCGGCAAGCAGGCGCGCGACGACGGCGCCGCGGCGAGCGACAACGTGCTCGGCGACGTGATGGAGGCGCTGATCGGCGCGCTCTATCTCGACCGCGGGCTGAAGGCGGCGAGAGCCTTCGTCCGTCAGCATTGGGCCGACCGCATCGACCAGCTCCGCGCGCCGCAGCACCCCAAGTCCGCGCTCCAGGAATGGGCGGCCGCGCACAACCGACGCCCGCCAGAATATGCGGTGGTCGACCGCACCGGCCCGCATCACGCGCCGCGCTTTCGGGTGAAGGTCGCGATCGGCAAGCTCGCCGAGGCTGAGGGAGAGGGCACATCCAAGCAGGAAGCGGAGACGGCGGCGGCGGCGGCGTTGCTCGGGAAACTAACGAAATGAGCCTCGTCCCTCTCCCCGTTCGTGCTGAGCTTGTCGAAGCACCGTTCTTTGATGGGGACAGCGGGCGATGAGCTTCTGGGCCTATATGCTCCATTGCCGTGGCGGCGTGTTCTATGTCGGCCACACCGACAATCTCGAAGCGCGTATTGCCGAGCATCATGCCGGCAAGTCCGCCTACACTCGGCAGTACCTCCCATTGGAGCTCGTCTGGTCGCAGGACTTCCCGACCCGTCTCGAAGCCCTGGAAACGGAACGCCGGATCAAGGGTTGGAGCCGGGCGAAGAAGCTGGCATTGGTTCGAGGGGATTGGGCCGCGATTTCAGTGCTTGCGGCGAGCAAGAACGGTCCTTCGACAAGCTCAGGACGAACGGGTGAAGGGAACACCCCATGACCCAGCATTGCGGCCTCGTCGCCGTCGTCGGCGCGCCCAATGCGGGCAAGTCGACGCTCGTCAACGCGCTGGTCGGACAGAAGGTCGCGATCGTCAGCCCCAAGGCGCAGACCACGCGCGCGCGGCTGATGGGGATCGCGATCGAGGGCGACGCCCAGCTCCTGCTGGTAGACACGCCGGGCATCTTCGAGCCCCGCCGCCGGCTCGACCGGGCGATGGTCGCCGCCGCCTGGAGCGGCGCGGAGGGCGCCGACCTGATCGCACTGGTCGTCGACGGCAAGGCGGGGATCGGGCCAAAGGTGACCATGATCATCGAAGCGCTCAAGGCGCGGCCCGAGCCAAAGCTGCTCATCCTCAACAAGGTCGACGTCGCCGACAAGCCGCGCCTCCTCGGCCACGCGGCCAAGCTCAACGAACTGCTGCCGTTCGACGAGACCTTCTTCGTCAGCGCGACGACCGGTGACGGCGTGCCCGAGCTCAAGGCCGAACTCGCGAAACGGATGCCCGAAGGCCCGTGGCATTTCCCCGAGGATCAGGTCGCCGACGTCACCGACCGGATGCTCGCCGCCGAGGTGACGCGCGAGCAGCTCTACCACCAGCTCCATGCCGAGCTCCCCTACGACAGCGCGGTCGAGACCGAGCTCTACAAGGAACGCGAGGACGGATCGGTCGAGATCCACCAGCAGATCCTGGTCGCGCGCGACACCCAGCGCGCGATCGTGCTCGGCAAGGGCGGCAGCCGCATCAAGGAGATCGGCGCCCGCGCCCGCGCCGAATTGAAGGAACTGCTCGGCGTGCCGGTCCACCTCTACCTGCACGTCAAGGTGAACCCGCGATGGGAGGAGGACCGCGGGCTCTATCGCGACATCGGGCTCGACTGGGTCGAGTGACCGCGGCGCCGGCGTCAGAGGGTCGCCGGCGCCGCGCCCCCTTTGGCCGTCAGAGCGCGAACCGCGCCGTCACGCGGATGTCGCGGCCCGCGAGCGGAGCGAAGTCCTTGAGGAAGCTCGAGGCGCGCCGCGCGACGACGTCGAAGATGTTGTTGGCGCTGAGGACCAGGTCGAGCTTCTTATCGCCGAACGGCTTCCACGACGCCGAGGCGTTGACCATGGTGTAACCCGGCGTGGTCGTCTCGAAATCGGTGACGCGGTCCTGCTTGAACACATGCTCGACCTCGAACCGGCCGGTGAGCGCATCGCTCTGCGCCTCGAGCCCGCCGAGAAGGCGGAGCGGCGGGATGCGCGGCGCCGGGCCCTGGTCGACGATGTTGGCATGGACATAGTCGCCGAGCGCGTCGGCATTGATCGTCCAGCCGCCGAGCCGCGCCAGCCGCACCGAGGCGTTGGCCTCCAGGCCCCAGTAGCGCGCGTCGGCCTGGAGCGACTGGAAGCACGGCAGGTCGACGTCGCGGCCGGACGGCGCCGCGGCCGCATCGCACACCGACTGCGCCACCTGGTTCTCGTAGATGAAGTTGGAGAACCAGTTGTAATAGGCGGAGGCGTCGAAGCTGTAGCCGTCGCCGTGGCCGTGCAGCGTCGCCTCGACGCCCCAGCCTTTCTCGGTCTTGAAGAAGGGATTGCCGAGCTCCCACGCCTGGGTGCCGGCGTGCGGGCCGTTGGCGAACAGCTCCTCGGCCGAGGGCGCGCGCTCGGTGCGCGAGACGTTGACGCCGATCCGCCAGTCGGACGCGATCGCGTAGGAGGCGCCGAGCGAGCCCGACAGCGTCTCGAAATGCCGCCTGCCGCCGAAGAAGGAGAGATCGTCGGCCAGCGTCTTGGCGTCCTGGTCGGTCACTTCGTAGCGCAGACCGCCTTCGACCTTGAACGCGCCGAGATCGAGCTGCTGGAGCGTGAAGACGCCGAACTGGTTGGTCTCGCTGCGCGGCAGGAAGGCCTCGTCGCCGACGACGTTGAAGGCGCGGTTGAAATATTGGACGCCCGACGCGCCCGTCCAGCCGCCGCGATTGGCCTGGACCAGCTCGAGCCGCCCCTCGGTGCCGTTGTTGTAGAAGGCGGTGCCGATCGATCCGTCTTCCTCCAACTCGTAATGGCGATAGTTGGCGTGGCCGATGCGGAGGCGAATCTGGTCGAGGAAGCCGCCGCCGGTATCGATCTCGCCGCGCAGGTCGACGCGGTTCTGCACGACGTCGAGCCGCGGCGCCTCCTGCTCCTGGCCAGGCTCGGTCGCATAGCGGATCGGCACGCCGTAGAGGCTGTCATAGTGGCTGTAGGAGACGCCGAGGTTGCCGGTGTCGGTGATCACCGAGGCGCCGAAGCCGGCGGTCCAGGTCTCGGCCGAGGAATTGGGGAGCTTGCCCTTGAGCCTGGCCTGGCCGGCGAAGTCGATCGGCTCCTCGTCCGGATCCTGCGGCAGGCCGGCGCTGGCGAGCGACGCGGCACGCGCCCAGGGTGCGAGCAGATAGCCGCCGGTCCTGAGGTTGCCGGACTTGGAATAGCTGCCGTCGGCATGGACCACGAACGGGCCGCCGACGGCGACGTCGCCCGCCGCGCCCACCGTGCGCTCGTTGGCGGCCGAGCCGTAGGTGGCGATGCCCTGCAGGCGATAGCCGTCCTCGGGGATGCTGCGCGGGATGCGCGTGTCGATCACGTTGACGACGCCGCCCACCGCCGACGAGCCGTAGAGCAGCGCGGACGGCCCGCGCACCACCTCGATGCGCTCGGCGAGCAGCGGATCGATGATGACGGCGTGGTCGACCGAGGTGTTGGAGACGTCGATCGAGCCGATGCCGTCGGTCAGCACGCGGACGCGATCGCCCTGGAAGCCGCGCAGGATCGGCCGCGACGCGCTCGGCCCGAACGACGTCGCCGACACGCCGGGCTGGCGGGCGAGCGTCTCGCCGATGGTCGGGCGCAGGCTGCGGGTCAGCTGCTCGCCGGTGACGACCGAGGTGCCCTGTAGCACGTCCGATTCGCTCCGTTCGATGATGCCGGTGATGACGATGTCGCCCGGATCGTTGGCATGATCGTGCTGCTGCGGAGCAGGTGCCGGAGCGGCGGGCGTGTCTTCCGCGAAGGCGGGAGCGGCGGTGACGGCCAGCGCGATCAGGCTGGCGGCGGAGGCGAGCTTCAGCATGGGCGCGCCTGTTACGAGCAATGTTACAACGTATCAAGTCCGAATTGTCGCATCGCAGCAACACCCGGGCCGGCCGATCCTTACAGCGGAGTGTTACAGGGGCTCCGGCCCATGCCGCGTCAGGACATGGGTGCACAGCTGCGCCTCGGGCGTATCGTCACCGGTGAGCGCGGCGACCGTCACCCAGCCGTCGGTGCGCAGCTTCGCCGCCGCCGCAGCATCGGTCCCGAACGGCAGGAACAATCGCCGCCGCTCGACCGAGCGGCCCTGAGATTCAAGGATCGAATCGGCGAAGATCGTGAAGCCCACCGCCGGCTCCTCGCGGCCGCCGTCGTGGACGATGGTGTAGCTGCCGCCGCGCCCGATCTCGCCGCGCGCGCCGCCGCCGAAGATCGAGAAGCCGACCCAGCTCTGGTACTCGAACCCGTGGCGTTCGGTGGGATCGAGCGTGAGGCCGATACCCTCCGGCAGCGCCTCGGCAATCGCGACCAAGCCGTCGAGCCGGCTGGCGAGCTTGTCATGAGCGCGCAGCTTCTCGACCGCGGCGGCGAAGGGTCCCGCGGCTTCTATCAGCGGCAGATAGGCGCGGTCGATCGCGGCGACACGGCCCGCGTCCTTGGCGTCGAGCGCCTCGCTCAGCGCAGTCCGCGTCTCCGGCGCAAGATCGCCGGCGAGCGTCGCGAGGATGTCGGGCAGGGTGAAGTCGATCGACAGTCCCTTCACCCCGACCGCGGCGAGCGCGTCGACCGCGACGCGTACCACCTCCGTCGCGGCGGCGACGCTGTCGAGGCCGATCAGCTCGACGCCGATCTGCCGCATCGCCCGCGCCGGGCGCAGTTCCGAGGCGCGGAGCTTGAGCACCGGGCCGGCGTAGCTGAGGCGGATCGGGCGCGGATGATGCGCCATCCGCGTCGCCGCGATCCGGCCGATCTGCGCGGTGATGTCGGGCCGGATCGCCAGCGTGCGCTGCGACAGCGGATCGACGAAGCGCACCGCGTCGCGCACCGCGCCCGCCTTCAGCCGGCGGGTGAGCTCGTCGGCATATTCGACCAGCGGCGGCTCGACCTGCTCATAGCCGTTGAGCCGTGCGGCATCGAGCACGCCTCGCTCCAGCCGCGCCGCCGCGTCCGCGAACGGCGGCAGGCGATCGTCGAAGCCCTCGGGAAGCAAGCCGGTCATCAATGGATGAAGCCCCTCATCGGGCCGAGCGTGCCGAAGCCCGGTCCTCACTTGCCCCGGCTAGAAGAAGGACGGCCCTTCGACAAGCTCAGGGCGAACGAGGAGGTGGAAACACCTCCCACCCCCCCCCCCCGCTCAGGATCAGAACGCCAGCGCCATCGCGGTCTTCACGCCCGGCAGCGCGCGGACCTTGGCGATGAGGTCCGGCGTCACTGCCTCGTCGACCGACAGCAGCAGCACCGCCTCGCCGCCCGCCTCGCGGCGGCCGAGGTGGAAGGTGCCGATGTTGACGCCTTCCTGCCCGAGCAGCGAGCCCAGGCGGCCGATGAAGCCCGGCGCATCCTCGTTCACCACATAGAGCATGTGGCCGGCGAGATCGGCCTCGACCTTGATGCCGAACAGCTCGACCAGGCGCGGCGCCTGGTTGCCGAACAAGGTGCCGGCGACCGAACGCTCGCCGGCGTCGGTCTTCACCGAGACGCGCAGCAGCGTGTGGTAATCGCCTTCCTTCTCGGTCCGTACCTCGCGCACCTCGAGCCCGCGCTCCTTCGCCAGATAGGGGGCGTTGACCATGTTGACCGTCGCGGTCTGCGTGCGCAGGTATCCGGCGAGCACCGCGCTCACGATCGGCTTCGGGTTGAGCTCGGCCGCCGCGCCCTCGGTATGAATCGAGATGCGCGGGATCGCGCCGTGGCTGAGCTGGCCGACCAGGCTGCCGAGCTCCTCGGCCAGCGCCATGTAGGGCTTCAGGCGCGGCGCTTCCTCGGCCGACAGGCTCGGCATGTTGAGCGCATTGGTGACGCCGCCGGTGGTGAGATACTCGGCCATCTGCTCGGCGACCTGGATCGCGACGTTGACCTGCGCCTCGCTGGTCGACGCGCCGAGGTGCGGGGTCGAGATGAAGTTCGGCGTGCCGAACAGCGGCGACTCCTTGGCCGGCTCGGTCACGAACACGTCGAGCGCGGCGCCGGCGACATGGCCCGCATCGAGCGCCTCCTTGAGCGCCGCCTCGTCGACCAGCCCGCCGCGCGCGCAGTTGATGATGCGCACGCCCTTCTTGGTCTTGGCGAGGTTCTCGCGGCTCAGGATGTTGCGGGTCTGGTCGGTGAGCGGCGTGTGCAGCGTGATGAAGTCGGCGCGGGCGAGCAGCTCGTCGAGCTCGACCTTCTCGACGCCGAGCTCGATCGCGCGCTCGGGGCTGAGGAAGGGATCATAGGCGATCACCTTCATCTTGAGGCCGATCGCGCGGTCGGCGACGATCGAGCCGATGTTGCCGGCGCCGATCAGGCCGAGCACCTTGGACGTCAGCTCGACGCCCATGAAGCGGTTCTTCTCCCACTTGCCGGCCTGGGTCGAGGCGTCGGCTTCCGGCAGCTGGCGGGCGAGCGCGAACATGAGCGCGATCGCGTGCTCGGCGGTGGTGATCGAGTTGCCGAACGGGGTGTTCATCACCACCACGCCCTTGGCCGAAGCGTGCGGGATGTCGACGTTGTCGACGCCGATGCCGGCGCGGCCGACCACCTTGAGGTTGGTCGCGGCGTCGAGGATCTCCTTGGTCACCTTGGTCGCGCTGCGGATGGCGAGGCCGTCGTATCGGCCGATGATCGCCTTCAATTCGTCGGGCGTCTTGCCGGTGATCTCGTCGACCTCGATCCCGCGCGCGCGGAAGATCTCGGCGGCGGTGGGGTCCATTTTGTCGCTGATGAGGACTTTGGGCATGTGCGTGCCTTTCAAGAGCATGTGCTCCCGCGAAAGCGGGAGCCTAGAGTTGCGAGGGGAACCGCTTGCGGCCCTGTGCACCCGCCTGCGCGGGTGCCCAGGGGCAGGTCAGCCCGCCTTGGCCGTCGCGTAGGCCCAGTCGAGCCACGGGCCGAGCGCTTCGATATCGGCGGTGTCGACCGTGGCGCCGCACCAGATGCGCAGCCCCGCCGGGGCATCACGATAGCCGGCGATGTCGAACGCCGCGCCGTCCGCTTCCAGTAGCGAGGCCATCTTCTTGATGAACGCCTCGTCGGCGCCCTCGACGGTCAGGCATACGCTGGTCTTCGACCGGATGCCGCGGTCGACCGCGAGATGGCCGAGCCAATCACGCTCCGCGACGATCTTGTCGAGCGCGGCGGCATTGGCGTCGGAGCGCGCGATCAATCCCTTCAGCCCGCCGACCGATTTCGCCCACTCGAGCGCGAAGATCGCATCCTCGACCGCAAGCATCGACGGGGTGTTGATCGTCTCGCCCTTGAAGACGCCCTCGGCGAGCGCACCCTTGGAGACGAGCCGGAACACCTTGGGCAGCGGCCAAGCCGGCGTATATTCGGTGAGCCGCTCGACCGCGCGGGGGCCGAGGATCAGCACGCCGTGACCGCCCTCGCCGCCCAGCACCTTCTGCCAAGAGAAGGTGGCGACGTCGATCTTGTCCCACGGCAGGTCATAGGCGAACACCGCGCTGGTCGCGTCGGCGAAGCTCAGCCCCTCGCGGTCGGCCGGGATCCACTCGCCGTCGGGTACGCGCACGCCGCTGGTGGTGCCGTTCCAGGTGAACAGCACGTCGTCGGCCCAGTCGACCTTGTCGAGATCGGGGAGCTGGCCATAGTCGGCGCGGATCACCGTCGGCTCGAGCTTGAGCTGCTTGACCGCATCGGTCACCCAGCCCTCGCCGAAGCTCTCCCAGGCCAGCGCGGTGACGCCGCGCGCGCCGAGCATCGTCCACATCGCCATCTCGAATGCGCCGGTGTCGGAGCCGGGCACGATGCCGATGCGATGCGTGTCGGGCAGCTGGAGCAGCTCGCGCATCAGGTCGATGGCGTACTGGAGCCGGGCCTTGCCGAGCTTCGAGCGGTGCGAGCGGCCGAGCACGTCGACGGCGAGCTTCTCGGGCGACCAGCCGGGAGGCTTGGCGCAGGGACCGGAGGAGAAGTGGGGGCGCGCCGGCTTGGTGGCGGGCTTGGCGGGCGCAGCTGTGGCGCCGGGTACGAGCGTATCAGTCATGTAGACTCTCCTTGCAGAGAGCACGCGCGGCGTTGGGACCGCGTGGCCCGCCGGCGGCCCTAACGATGCGGCGGCTGCTGTCAAGCGCGGGCGTGCATTCTGCCGCATTTGGCGATCCCCTTCGTCACCGCGGCCTTGTGCCCGAGTCCGCCATGCCGCAAAGTCTCGTCCATGCGAGTGTACGGGCGGGGTGGACGGCGGCGCGTCGCCGGCGTGGCGGGGCTGGCGCTGACGCTTATGCTCACCTCCTGCGGCGGCGAGCGGCCCGCGCCGCGACCGCGCAACAGCGCGCCGATCACGCTCAGCTCGGAACCGTCGCGCGAGACGCGGCAATGCTTCGCCGACCTCTCCGGCGCGAACGTCCGCTATTCGCCGCTGCCCGACCGCGACTTCGGCGGCGGCTGTATCCTGACCGGCACCGTCCAGCTCATCGACTTCGGCGTGCCCACCACCAACCTCAAGGCGATGACCTGCCCGCTCTCGCGCACCTTCGTCGCCTGGGCGCGCTACGGCGTGGTGCCGGCCGGGCGGGAGATCCTCGGCAGCCCGGTGGTGAGGATCGAGACCTTCGGCACCTATTCGTGCCGCGGCATCATCGGGGGCGGCGGGGCCACCGCCGGCAAGCTCTCCGAACATGCGCACGCCAATGCCGTCGACGTCTCCGCCTTCGTGCTCGCCGACGGGCGCCGGATCGCGATCGAGCAGGACTGGCGCAATCCCGACCCGGCGGTACGCGACTTCCTCCAGATCGTCCGTGCCTCCGCCTGCAAGCGGTTCAGGACGGTGCTGAGCCCCGACTACAACGCCGCGCATTACAACCACCTGCATTTCGACATGGGCGGACGGCCGTTCTGCCGATAGCCAAGACCCGCGCATTCCTCTAAGGCCCGCAAAAATGACCGACACGAAAGTCCCCGCGCGCGTCTTCCCGCGCGCCGAGC
Source organism: Sphingomonas cannabina (assembly GCF_021391395.1). Classification (NCBI taxonomy): domain Bacteria; kingdom Pseudomonadati; phylum Pseudomonadota; class Alphaproteobacteria; order Sphingomonadales; family Sphingomonadaceae; genus Sphingomonas; species Sphingomonas cannabina. The sequence continues at coordinate 407,998 of NZ_CP090059.1, forward strand.
AGGATGCCGAGACCGCCAGGAAGGGCATCAGCACTCCCCAGACCGAGCATCCGGCCTACCGCCTCGCCTTCCAGGACATGGATTTCCTGCTGCGCGAGGACCTGCGTCCCGTCCGTTTCCAGCTCGAGCTCTTGAAGCCGCAGCTGCTGCTCGACGAAGCGAACATCGCCTCCACCTTCGTCTTCTACGGATCGGCGCGCATCCCGGCGCCGGACAAGGCCGAGGCGCTGGTCGCCGCCGCGCCCGAGGGCGAGGCCAAGCGTATCGCCGAGAGCCTCGCCGCCAAATCGCGTTACTACGAGGTCGCGCGCGAACTCGCCCGGCTCGCCAGCGGCTTCCCGGTCGACGAGGCCGGCAAGCGCCATTTCGTGGTGTGTTCGGGCGGTGGGCCCTCGATCATGGAGGCGGCGAATCGCGGCGCGGCCGATGTCGGCGCGGAGACGATCGGGCTCAACATCGTGCTGCCGCACGAGCAGGCGCCGAACCAGTATGTCACCCCCCGCCTCAGCCTGCAGTTCCACTATTTCGCACTGCGGAAGATGCACTTCCTGCTCCACGCCCGCGCGCTTGCCGCCTTTCCGGGCGGGTTCGGCACGTTCGACGAGCTGTTCGAGCTGCTGACGCTCATCCAGACCGGCAAGATCGCGCCGATCCCGGTGCTGCTCTATGGGCGCGAGTTCTGGGAGCGGGTGGTGAACTTCCCGGGGCTCTGCGAGGAGGGCGTGATCTCCCCGCGCGACCTCAGCCTGTTCACCTATGTCGAGACGGCGGAGGAGGGGTGGGACGTGGTCCGCGCCTTCTACCGCGATCGCGGCGGGATGATGGTGCCGTAACCTATATCGTCATGCCGGACTTGTTCCGGCATCCACTTCTCCACGAGGACAGGCGGTGAGGTTCCGGCTGGAACCTCGAAACCAGTGCCTGGCTGCTTAGTGGACCCCGGCACAAGGCCGGGGTGACGAAGTGGTCCAAAGACCTTAGTGCTTCTCGGCTTCGACCGCTGCCGCCTTGTCGACGGTCGGCGCGCCCGGAGCAGGCGCCGCGGCGTTGGCCACATTGGCGGTCTCACCCGCCTCGCCCGTCTTGGTCGCGGCATCGGCCGCCGCCGGCGCAGCCCCCTCGGCCGGAGCGGCGGGGAGCGGCAGGTTCGAGCCCTGCTGGTTCAGATAGGCGATCACGTTGGCGCGATCGTCGGCATTGCCGAGGCCGGCGAAGGTCATCTTGGTGCCGTCGGCGAACTTGCGCGGGCTCTTGAGCCACGCGTCCATCTTGTCGAAGTCCCAGGTGCCGCCGACCTTCTTCAGCGCGTCGGAGAAGGCGAAGCCGCCCTTGCCCTGTGCGATCCCTTCGCCGAGCGTGGCGTAGAGATTCGGCCCGACGCCGTTCGCGCCGCCCTGGTTGATCGTGTGGCAGGCCGCGCACTTCTTGAACACCTCGGCGCCCTTCGCCGGATCGGCGGTTGCGAGCCGTGCCGCGATCGGCTTGTCGGCCGCGGCCGCCCCGCCGCTCTCCTCGACGCCCTCGATGGGATAGCCCATCTTCTCGGGCTTCTCGCCGTGGAATGCCATGCCGCTCACGATCGAGAGCCCCAGCGCGGAAACGCATGCAGCCAGCACCCAGCCCGCGATCGTGTTGGTCCGATTGTCCATTTGCCCGCCGATGGAAGAACTAGAAAGGTCGTGCTCCTTTAAGGCGCACATTTCGTCGCGGCAAGCCGCGCTTGCGATGATGAAATGCGACGGCTACGCGCCCGGCATCATGGAGAATTTCGCCGCCCCCGCCCGTCCGATCGTCGCCCGCATGGCCAAAGCCGCCGCCGCGGACCCTGAGCGTGCGGTCGCTTTCCAGGGCGCGCCGGGCGCCAACAGCCATGTCGCTGCGATGGAAGCCGTGCCGGACGGGCTGCCGCTCCCCTGCTTCGACTTCTCCGACGCGATCGAGGCGGTGCAGAAGGGCACGGCCGGCTGTGCGATCATCCCGATCGAGAACTCGCTTCACGGCCGCGTCGCCGACATCCACTTCCTGCTGCCCGAATCGGGGCTGGTGATCGTCGGCGAGCATTTCCTGTCGATCCGCCACGCGCTGCTCGCCAAGGGCCCGCGCGAGGGGATCCGGGAGGCGATGAGCCACCCCCAGGCGCTCGGCCAGTGCCGTCACTGGCTGCGCGCGCACGGCATCGCGCCGGTCGCCTATCCGGACACCGCCGGCGCCGCGGCGATGGTGGCGGAGAAGGGCGATCCGACGATCGCCGCGCTCGCGCCGCCGGCCTCGGGCGGGCTCTACGGGCTCGACGTGCTCGAGGAGGATGTGTCGGACGCCGAGCACAACGTCACGCGCTTCGTGACGCTGGCGCGCGGCTCGCGGCCGCTGGAAGGCGACGGACCGTTCATGACCACCTTCATCTTCGAGGTGAAGAATGTCCCCGCCGCGCTCTACAAGGCGCTCGGCGGCTTCGCCACCAACGGCGTCAACATGACCAAGCTCGAGAGCTACCAACGCGGCGCCAGCTTCGCCGCGACCGAATTCTACGCCGACATCGTCGGCCGTCCCGGCGAGCCGGCCGTCGATCGGGCGCTGGAGGAGTTGGGCTTCCACTCCAAGTGGCTGCGCCTGCTCGGCACCTACGCCCAAGCGCGGCCGCGGCCCTAATCGCCGAGCCAGGCCGTCAGCAGCGTATGCGCGATCGCGTAGCGGGGCGGGCAGAGGAAGGGGGCGCTTTCCTCGCCTGCCAACGCTGCGCGGACGTCTTTGCGCGAGACCCACATCGCGTCCTCCAGTTCGTTCGGGTCGATCGTGATCGACGGATCGTCGGCGAGCGCGATGCAGGCGATCATCAGCGAGCCCGGGAACGGCCAAGGCTGGCTCGCGACATAGCGGACGTCGCGCACGCGCACGCCGGCCTCCTCGTGTATCTCGCGGGCCACCGCCTCCTCTATCGTCTCGCCAGGCTCCACGAAGCCGGCCAGGGCCGAATAGCGCCGCGCGGGCCAGCTCGGCCCGCGGCCGACCAGCGCACGGCCGTCGTGCTCGGCGATCATGATGACCACCGGATCGACGCGCGGATAATGTTCCGCGCCGCAGTCAGGGCAGACCCGCGCCCAGCCGCCGCGGATCAGGCCGGTCCCTGCGCCGCAGACCGAGCAGCGCCGGTGCCGCGCGTGCCAGGAGACGAGATGCCGCGCGGCGGCGAACACCGCCGCTTCCTCGTCGGGCATGAGCGCCAGCATCCCGAACAGCGCCGGCGAACGGTCCACCGCCGGCGGATCGCTGAGCCGCGTCTCGGCGAAATGGGGGCGGCCGCCCGCGTCGAGGCCCAGGAACAGCAGCTCCCCATCATCCGCGCGCTCGGCGAGGTTCGACCAGATGAGCTTGCCGTCATCGCCGATCATCGGATCGAAGCTGCCGTCGAGCTTGAGCAGCCGCGCGCGCCAGTCGCCCGCCGCCGCGTCGAGGGCATCGGCATTCATGCGGACATGGTCGGCGCGGTCGAGCCAGCCGCCGGTGAAGCCGGGACGCACGCTCACGGACGATCGGCGTAGAGCGCCTTCACGACATCGGCGCGGAGCGGCCATTTGTCGGAGGGGAAATAATTGACCATCACCGTGCCGCGGACCTTGCGCACCGGATCGACCCAGGCGACCGTCCCGGCGGCGCCGCCCCAGCCGTAGGTGCCCTTGCTCGCCCCGCCGGGCACGTCGCGCAGGTAGACCGAGCCGCCGGCACCATAGCCCTGCTCGGGACTGGCGTCGCCGCCGGTGTTGCCACCGACGCCGCCGAAGGTGACGCCCGGCGGCAGCAGGTTGGACATGGCGAGCCGCACCGTCTCCGGCTTCATCACGCGCACGCCGTCGACCTCGCCCTCGTTCAGCAGCATTTGCAGGAAACGGTCATAGTCCCGCGCCGACATGACCAGGCCCGCGCCGCCATAGGGAAAGCTCGGCTTCTGGAGATAGACCGAGGTCGCCGCCGGATCGATCGGCACGCGGTTGTCGCCGACCCAGGCATAGTTGCTGGCGAGCCGGCCGACGTCCGCGGCGGGCACCTGCCAGAAGGTCGAGGTCATCTTCAGCGGACCGAGGATCCGCTTCTGCACGAAGGCGTCGAACGTCATGCCGCTCGCCTTCTCGATCACCGCCCCCATCACGTCGAGGGCGATCGAATAGCTCCATTCGGTGCCGGGATCGGCAATCAGCGGCAGGCTGGCGACGCGGTTGGCGAATTCCTGGAGGCTCGCCGGACGCGCCTTGCGCGCCTCGGTCTCGGTCCTAATGTCGACCTGTCCCGGAACGATGCCGAGCCGGTTGTATTCCTCCAGCAGCGGCCCCTTGGTGACGATGGTGTAGCCGAGCCCGGCGGTATGGGTCAGCAGGTGGCGGATCGTGATCGGCCGCGCCGCCGGCCGCGCGGCGAGGCTGTTGGCGGGGTCGGTCAGCACCTTCATGTCCTTGAAGGCGGGGATGAAGTCGCTGATCGGCTGGTCGAGCGACATCCGGCCGTCCTCGATCAGCATCATCGCCGCCATCGCGGTGATCGGCTTGGTCATCGAATAGACCCGCCACAGGCTGTCGGGACCGGCCGGTTCCGACCCCGGCTCGGCAGCGATGGTGCCGGCGACGAGGAAGGTCGGCGGCGCGCTGCCCTCGCCGATCGCGACGACGATGCCGTTGGTCTTGCCCTCGGCGACATAGCGGTCGACCAGAGTCTTGAGGGCAGGGTAGCGGCCGATCGACGCCTGAACCGCCGGAGCCGGCGCCGGCGCGGGCTGCGCCTGCCGGGCCCATGCGGATGCCGTCACGCTGCCCGCCAGCAGGATCGCCGCCGCCAATCTCATCCCCATCGCTCTCTCCCGAACAGTTGCGCCGCGCGGGCGAACAGCGTCGGCAAACCCGCCGCGCCAAGATCGGTGATCGGCCACCATTCACCCTCCGCGTGCACTTCCTGCGCCGCGATCGAGGCGGCCGCAAGCCGGCATTCGAGCCGAAAATGGGTGAAGACGTGCGTGACCTCGTCCTCGAGCAGCTGCCAGCCCGCCGTGGCAGGGGCGCCGGCGAGGCCCGGCGGCGCTTCCGCCCAGTCGCCGGTCGGCAGCGCGCGCATCCCGCCGAGCAACCCCTTCGGCGGACGGCGCACGAGCAGGACGCGGCCATCGCGCTCGAGCCAGAAGATCGTGCCGTGACGGGTCGGCCGCGCCTTCTTCGCCGCCCGGGCCGGAAACGCCTCGGGGGTGCCGCTCGCGAATCCCCGGCATTCGGTGCGAAGCGGGCACAGCAGGCAGCGCGGGCCGCGCGGCGTGCAGACGGTCGCGCCGAGGTCCATCATCGCCTGGGCGAAATCGCCGGCGCGCAGGTCCGGCGTGATGCGCTCGGCATGCGCCGGCACGTCCGCCTTGTCCGCCAGCGCGAACAGCCGCGCGACCACGCGCGCGACATTGGCGTCGATCGCCACCGCCCGCCGGCCGAAGGCGATCGCCGCGACCGCGGCGGCGGTATAGTCGCCGATGCCGGGAAGCTGCCTGAGCTCGGCCTCGGTCGTCGGGAAGCCGCCCCGCGCCGCCACCGCGCGGGCGCAGGCGACGAGGTTGCGCGCGCGGGCATAATAGCCGAGCCCGGCCCAGGCCCCCATCACCTCCTCCTCCGACGCCGCGGCGAGGCTGGCGAAGTCCGGCCAGCGGGCGATCCACGCCGCGAATCGCGGCGTCACCGCGGCGACGGTGGTCTGCTGCAGCATCACCTCCGACAGCCACACGCGATAGGGATTGGCGGCGTTGCTCCCCGGCGGCGCGCGCCAGGGGAGCACGCGGGCGTTGGCATCGTACCAGGCGAGCAGCAGGTCGGAGATGGAAGGCTTTGCGGACACCCGCGCCCTATGGCATGGGTGAGCGCGATGCCGAAGCCCGACGCCCCCGAACCGCAGCGCGCGAATCGCGTCCGCAAGGTGAGCGAGCTGCTCCCCGACGTGGGCCGCGCCGCCTTCCGCCGCTTCGGCTTCGTGCAATCCTCGGTGATCAGCCGCTGGGCCGAGATCGTCGGCGAGAAATACGCCCGCGTCTCCGCGCCCGATTCAATCCGCTTCCCGATGGGCGAGCGCGCCAACGGCACGCTGACGCTCACCGTCGCGGGACCGCACGCGACGATGATGCAGCACATCGGCCCGGAGATCATCGAGCGGGTCAACCGCTTCTTCGGCTATGCCGCGGTCGGCCGCATCGTCATCCGCCAGGGCGAGATCAAGCGGCCGCAGCGTGTCGCCCCGCCCGCCGTCCGACCGGTTCCGGTCGAGCTCGGCGACAGCCTGCGCACCATCGCCGACCCCGAGCTCAAGGCCGTCCTCGAAGGGCTCGCCGCCGGCGTCGGCGCCGGCCCCATTCCCAAGATCGGCAAGATCAACTGATGCGCATCCTCCTCGCGCTCCTGTTCGGCGCGCTCCTCACTGCCGCGGCGTCCCCCCAGGCGCGCGATTGGCGCACCAACGTCGGCGTCGCGCCGGCGACGGGCGGCTTCACCGTCGGCAATCCCGCGGCCAAGGTGGTGCTGGTCGAGTATCTGAGCTTCACCTGCCCCCATTGCGCGCATTTCGCCGCCGAATCGAAGGCGGTGCTGCACGACCGCATGGTGCGCGACGGCACCGTCCGGGTCGAGACGCGCAGCGCCGCGCGCGATCCGTTCGACCTCGCCGCCTGGGTGGTGGCGCGCTGCGGCGGGCCGCGCCGCTTCGCCGGCCTCAGCAGCGCGATCTTCGCGGCGCAGGACGACTGGATGAAGAAGGGCGAGGCCTATGTCCAAGCCAATCTCGCCGCGGTGAAGGCGATGCCGCAGGCGGCGCAGCTCCGGGCGGTCGCCGACAACAGCGGCCTCAGCGCGATCGGCGCGCGGCACGGGGTGACGCCGGCCGCGCTCACGGCCTGCCTCAAGGGCGACGCCACGTTGAGCCCGATCCTCAAGATGACCGAGGCCGCCTTCGCCAAGATCAACGGCACGCCCGGCTTCGAGATCAACGGCACGCTCGCCGCCAATACCTTCGACTGGGCGACGCTGGAGCCCAAGCTCCGCGCCGCCGGCGCCCGATAGACCCCCAGGAGAGAGTCAAGGAATGCGTAACCTCCTCGCCCTCACCGCGCTGATCGCCCTCGCCGGATGCGGCGGCGGCGGATCGACCGGCGCCAACGGCACCACCGAGGCGCCGCCGGTCGCCGGCGCGGCGCCGCCCGCCGGCAAGCAATGGACCGACGTCGTCGAGAAGACCGAGCAGGGCTATCGCCTGGGCAATCCCAATGCGCCGCTCAAGCTGGTCGAGTACGGCTCCCGCACCTGCCCGACCTGCGGCATCTTCGGGCGCGAGGGGATGCAGCCGCTCGAGCAGAAATATGTCTCGACCGGCAAGGTCAGCTACGAGTTCCGCGAGTTCCTGGTCCATGGCGCCCCCGACCTCGCCGCCAGCCTGCTCGGCACCTGCGTCGGCACCGAGCCGTTCTTCGTCATCCTCGAGCAGATGTACCAGAACCAGCTGAGCTACCTCGAGCCGCTCGAGGCGGCGAGCAAGGATCAGGCGTTCACCGCCAGCCTCCAGGGCAAGTCGCCGGGCCAGGTCTCGACCGCCTGGGCGGAGAAGCTGGGCCTCATCGACTTCTTCAAGCAGCGCGGCGTGCCCGAGGCGAAGGCGCGCGCCTGCCTCACCGACCAGAAGGCGATCGATGCGCTGGCCAAGGTCACCAACGACGCCGGCGCCAGCGGGCTGGTGACCGGCACGCCGACCTTCATCCTCAACGACAAGCCGGTCGAGGGCGTGGTGTCCTGGTCGCAGCTCGAGCCGGCGCTGCGCAACGCCGGGGCGCGGTAGAGCGGGTGTCCTACTGTCCCTCTCCCTTTGGGAGAGGGAAGGAGCAGCGAAGCTGCGGGAGGGTGAGGGTGACTGCGGCGGGCGTGGTCGCCCTCACCCTCCCACCCGGCTACGCCGGGCGGGCCCCTCCCTCTCCCAAAAGGAGAGGGGAAATGCAGCTCAAACAAATCGCTTCCCTAATAGGATTTGCTTTGCTTGACTTGCATCGGGGCTGCCGCCGCACAGCCCCGGGGGACAAGTGGAGCAAAGTGAACGAATGAAGCGCGACTCCCTTCCCCTTGGCGCCGGTCGCGCGGCCCGTCCGAACCTCGGCCGGTCCTAGCGCCATGCGGATCAAGCGGCTCAGGCTGACCGGCTTCAAGAGCTTCGTCGACCCGGCGGACCTCCGGATCGAGCCCGGGCTGACCGGCGTGGTCGGTCCCAACGGCTGCGGCAAGTCCAACCTGCTCGAGGCGCTGCGCTGGGTGATGGGCGAGACCAGCGCCAAGTCGATGCGCGGCGCCGGCATGGAGGACGTGATCTTCGCCGGCACCGCCAGCCGGCCGCCGCGCGACTTCGCCGAAGTGTCGATCCTTGCCGATGAGGTGGCAGGTGAGGGGGGCGAAGGCGACGGCGAGTTGGAGGTGGTGCGGCGGATCGAGCGCGGCGCCGGCTCCGCCTATCGCATCAACGGCCGCGACGTGCGCGCCAAGGACGTCGCGCTCGCCTTCGCCGACGCCGCGACCGGCGCGCATTCGCCGGCGCTGGTGAGCCAGGGCCGGATCGGCGCGATCATCCAGGCCAAGCCCGCCGAGCGCCGCGCGATGCTGGAGGAGGCGGCGGGCATCGCCGGCCTGCACGTCCGCCGCAAGGACGCCGAGCAGAAGCTGCGCGCGACCGAGACCAACCTCGCCCGGCTCGACGAGGTGATCTCCGACCAGGAGGCGCGCGCCGCCGCGCTGAAGCGCCAGGCGCGGCAGGCGGAGCGCTACCGCACCCTCTCCGCCACCATCCGCGTCGCCGAGGCGCGGATGATCTTCGCGCGCTGGCGCGATGCCGCCGCCGCCGCCGATGCCGCCAAGGCCGAGGCCGCCGCCGCCGAGGCGCTGGTCGCCGAGCGCGGCGAGGCGTCGCGCATGGCCGAGGCAGCGCAGGCCAAGGCGACCGAGCTGCTGGTGGTGGCGCGCTCCGCGGCGCTGGCCGCGCGCGACCAGGCGAGCGAGGCGGGGCACAAGCTCGCCGGGCTGCGCGCCGAACGCGACAGCGCCGAGCGGCGGCTGGTCGAGCTGCAGGACACGGCGAGACGCCTGGTCGACGACCGCGCGCGCGAGGGGGCGCTGGCGCATGACGCCGCCGAGGCGCTCGAGCGGCTGGGGGAGGAAAGCAAGGCGCTCGAGGCGCGCATCGCCGAAGGCACGGACCGCCTGCCGGCGCTGGAGGCCGCGCTCGCCGAAGCCGAGCGCGGCGCGCGCGATGCCGAGGTGGCGCTGGCGCAGGCATTGGCCGAGCAGGCGGCCGAGGCGGCGGACGCCAGGGTCGCCGACGCCGCGCTCGCCGCCGCACGCCAGCGGCGCGACCGTTCGCAGCGCGACAAGGCCGCGCTGGCGGCGGAGACGGCGCGGCTCGCCGATCCCGAGCCGCTCAAGGCCGAGCGCAAGCGCGCCGCCGAGGAGCGCGCGAAGTGCCAGCGCCATGCCGAGCAGGCGCGCACCGCGCTCGCCCGCGCCGACGCCGAGGAGCGCGGTGCGATTGCCGGGCGCGATCATGCGCAGAATGCCCGCGCCGAGGCGCATGCCGAGCTCGCCGCGCTCGACAGCGAGGCGGCGGCGCTGGCCAAGGCGACGCGGACGACAGGCGGGGACAAGCTGCTCGACCAGCTCCGCCCCGATCCGGGCTATGAGCGCGCGCTGGCGGCGGCGCTGGGCGACGATCTCGAGGCCGGGCTCGATGCCAAGGCCGATCGCTACTGGGCGGGCGCCGAGCCGCTGCCCGACGATCCGGTGGCGGCGAGTCCGCTCGCCGATCACGTCAAGGCTCCCGCGGCGCTGGCGCGGCGGCTGCGGCAGATCCTGGTGGTGGAGAGCGACGACGGCCGGCCGCTCGCCGTCGGCCAGCGGCTGGTGACGCTGGCCGGGGTGCTGCGGCGCTGGGACGGCTATGTCGCGCGCCAGGGCGGCGCGGCGGCGGCCGAGCGGCTGCAGCGGCTCAACCGCCTGCGCGCGATCGAGGCGGCGCGGCCGGCGGCGGTGCGCGCGGTCGAGACTGCTGACGCCGAGCTCGCCCGGATCGACGCCACCATCGCCGAGGCGCGCCGCGCCGCCGCCGACGCCCGGCGGCTGCTCGATTCGGCCGAAGCCGGCGCGCGCGAGGCCGCTCGCGGCGAGGACCGCGCCACCGCCGCGCTCGAACGCGCCGAGGCGCAGCGCGCCGATCTCGATGCACGGCGCCAGCGGGTCGAGGCCGAGGGTGCCGAGGCCGAAGCCGAATTCGCCCGCGCCGAAGCTGCGATCGCCGCGCTCCCCGATGGCGCCGCCACCCGCGCACGCGTCGCCGCGCTGACCGGCGATGCCGAGGCTGCGCGCGCGGCGGTCGCCACCGCTCGCGCCGAGCGGGCGGCGCACGACCGCGCCGTCTCCGACGCGCGCGCGCGCCTCGCCGCCGCGGCGGCCGAGGCGAAGGGCTGGAAATCACGCGCCGGCGAGGCCGCGCGCCGCATCGCCGAGATGGGCACGCGCGAGGCGAGCCTGGCGGAGGAGATCGCGGCGCTGTCCACCCGCCCCGCCGCGCTCGCCAGGGAGATCGCGCGGGTCGAGGCCGGCCATGCCGAGCTGCGCGCCGCCGCGGACCGGGCGCTCGAAGGCGAGCGCGCGGCCGAGGCCGAGGTCCGCGCGCAGGAGGCCGCCGCCCGCGTCATCGCCGAGGCCCTGGCGGAAGCGCGCGAGGCCCGTGCCGGCGCGGTGGCGCGCGCGGAGAACCAGGAAGCGCGGCGGGTCGAGATGGGACGCCTCTCGGGCGAGCGTTTCGAATGCCCGCCACCGCTGCTGCCGCAGCGTATCGAGTTCGCCGAGGCCGATGTCGGCGCGCCCGTCGACGAATCCGCCCGCCACGAGCGGCTGCTCGCCGAGCGCGAGCGGATCGGGCCGGTCAATCTCGTCGCCGAGAGCGAGCTCGCCGAGCTGGAGGCCGCCAGCACCACCAACGCCGCCGAGCGCGACGAGCTGATCCAGGCGGTCCATCGCCTGCGCGGCTCGATCGGCACCCTGAACCGCGAGGGGCGGCAGCGGCTGCTCGCGGCGTTCGAGGCGGTGGACGGGCACTTCCGGCGGCTGTTCACGACGCTGTTCAACGGCGGCCAGGCGCATCTCGAGCTCGTCGATTCGGACGATCCGCTCGAGGCGGGGCTGGAGATCATGGCGCAGCCGCCGGGCAAGCGGCTGCAGTCGCTGACTCTGCTGTCGGGCGGCGAGCAGGCGCTGACCGCGGTCGCGCTGATCTTCGCGCTGTTCCTCACCAATCCGGCGCCGATCTGCGTGCTCGACGAGGTCGACGCGCCGCTCGACGACGCCAATGTCGACCGCTTCTGCGACCTGCTCGACCGCATGATCGAGGAGACCGATACCCGCTACCTCATCGTCACCCACAATGCCGCGACGATGAGCCGGATGCACCGGCTGTTCGGCGTGACGATGGTCGAGAAGGGAGTGAGCCGGCTGGTCTCGGTCGACCTCGGCGGCGCGGAACGGCTGCTGGCAGCGGAGTGATCTTGTTCACGCGAGGCGCGAAGAGTTTGTTCGCGCGGAGACGCGGAGGCGCGGAGATACGTCGCCTGCCTCACTCTCAGCCGCGCCAGCGGCCTTCTTGCTTACCACTCGCTACAGGTTGAAAGGTCTCGCTGACGCGAGATGAGCACCACAGGCGAACCACCTCCGCGTCTCCGCGCCTCCGCGTGAACCTCTTATCTTTCTCTTCTTCGCGCCTTCGCGTGAACCTCAAACCTCCCGCGCTTCCCGCGCCCGCTCATGGTGGCGGATCACCTCGTCGATGATGAAGCGCAGGAACTTCTCGGAGAATTCGGGATCGAGGTCCGCCTGCACCGCCAGCGCGCGCAGGCGGGCGATCTGCTGCTCCTCGCGACCCGGATCGGCCGGCGGCAGCCCCGCCTCGGCCTTGTAGCGGCCGACCGCCTGGGTAACCTTGAAGCGTTCGGCGAGCAGGCACACCAGCGCCATGTCGATATTGTCGATGCTCTGGCGATAGCGTTGCAGCGTCTCGTCGCTCATGCCTGTCCTCGTACGCGAATGCCCGCGCCGCTTTGAAACGCCGCGCATCCCGGCGCAAGGCTTGCGTTTCCGTCCGCGCCCCGCCATCTGCCGCCCATGAGCGCAACCGTTCATCGCCTCGACGCCAAGCGCGCGCCTTCGCTCGATCCGATGATGGCGCTGGTCGCGCACGACATGAACCTGGTGAACGCGGTCATCCTCGACCGGATGCAGTCGGACATCCCGCTGATCCCCGAGCTCGCCGGCCACCTCATCGCCGGCGGCGGCAAGCGGATGCGGCCGATGCTGACGCTCGCCGGCGCGGCGCTGCTCGGCTATACCGGCAACCGCCACCACAGGCTCGCCGCCGCGGTCGAGTTCATCCACACCGCGACCCTGCTCCACGACGACGTCGTCGACAATTCGGACCTGAGGCGCGGGCGGCGCACCGCCAACATCATCTGGGGCAACCCGGCGAGCGTGCTGGTCGGCGATTTCCTGTTCAGCCGCAGCTTCGAACTGATGGTCGAGGACGGATCGCTGAAGGCGCTCAAGATTCTGTCGAACGCCAGCGCGGTGATCGCCGAGGGCGAGGTCAACCAGCTCACCGCCGTCCGCCAGATCGAGCTGGGCGAGGAGCGCTATCTCGACATCATCGGCGCCAAGACCGCCGCGCTGTTCGCCGCCGCCTGCCGCATCGCCGCCGTCGTGGCCGAACGGCCGGAGGCGGACGAGGTCGCGCTCGACGCCTATGGCCGCAACCTCGGCATCGCCTTCCAGCTGGTCGACGACGCGCTGGATTATGTCAGCGACGCCGGCACGATGGGCAAGGAAGCCGGCGACGACTTCCGCGAGGGCAAGGTGACGCTGCCGGTGATCCTCGCCTACGCCCGCGGCGACGAGGGTGTGCGCGACTTCTGGCGCGACGCGATCGCCGGGCGCCGCGCTACCGACGCCGATTTCGCCGAGGCGGTCGATCACATCCGGCAGACCCGCGCGGTCGACGACACGCTGGCGCGCGCGCGCCATTACGGCCAGCGCGCGATCGACGCGCTCGGCCGCTTCGCGCCGTCGACCGCCAAGGACGCGATGGTCGAGGCGGTCGAGTTCGCCGTCGCCCGCGCCTATTGAGGCGCCCCTGACGACGCTTCCGATCGAAGCCGTCCTTCCCGACCTGCTGGCGGCGCTGCGGGAACGCAGCAACGCGGTGCTGGTCGCCCCGCCGGGCGCGGGCAAGACCACGGCGGTGGCTCCCGCGCTCCTCGGCGAAGGCTGGTGCACGGGCGAGGTGCTGCTGCTGAGCCCGCGCCGGCTGGCGGCGCGCGCGGCGGCGGAGCGGATGGCCGCGCTGGCAGGCGAGCCGGCCGGCAGGACCTTCGGCTACGCGACGCGGATGGACAGCAAGCGCTCGGCGGCGACGCGGGTGACGGTCGTGACCGAGGGCATCTTCGTCAACCGCATCCAGGCCGACCCCGAGCTCGCCGGCGTGTCGGCGGTGCTGTTCGATGAGGTCCATGAACGGAGCCTCGACAGCGACTTCGCGCTGGCGCTGGCGCTCGACGCGCAGGCGGGGCTTCGGCCGGACCTGAGGCTGGTGGCGATGTCGGCGACCCTCGACGGAGCGCGCTTCTCCGCGCTGATGGACGATGCGCCGGTGATCGAGAGCGAAGGACGCAGCCATCCGCTGACGATTCGCTACCTCGGCCGCGCGCCCGAGAGCCGGATCGAGGAGGCGATGGCGGCGGCGATCCGCACGGCGCTGCGCGAGGAGGACGGCGGCGTGCTCGCCTTCCTGCCCGGCGTCGCCGAGATCGAACGGACCGCCGAGCGGCTCGGCGAGCTGCCCGGCATCGCCCTGCACCGGCTGCACGGCAGCCTCGACCCCGCTGCCCAGCGTGCCGCGATCGCGCCGTCCGGCACGCGCAAGCTGGTGCTCGCCACCTCGATCGCCGAGACGTCGCTGACGCTCGACGGCATCCGGGTGGTGGTCGATTCCGGACTCGCACGGCGGCCGCGTTACGACCGGGCGGCCGGGATGACGCGGCTGGTGACCGAGCGCGCGAGCCAGGCGGCGGCCACCCAGCGCGCCGGCCGCGCGGCACGGCAGGGGCCGGGCGTCGCCTATCGGCTGTGGGAGGAGGCGGCGACCGCCGGGCTGCCGCGCTTCGATCCGCCCGAGATCCTGGAGGCCGATCTGTCGGCGCTGACGCTCGCCGCCGCGATCTGGGGCATCGCCGATCCGCGCGCGCTGCGCTGGCTCGATCCGCCGCCGGCGGCCGCGGTCGAGGAGGCCCGATCGCGACTGAAGGCTCTGGAGGCGCTCGACACCGACCTGCGGCCGACCGCGCATGGCCGGATGATCGCGAGCCTGCCGCTGCCGCCGCGGCTCGGACACATGCTGGTGCGGGCGGGCGAGATGGGGCTGGCGAGGACCGCCGCCGAGATCGCGGTGCTGCTCGGCGAGCGCGGCCTCGGGGGCAATGACGCCGATCTGGAGGCGCGTCTCCGGCGCTGGCGGAGCGAGCGCGGGCAGCGGGCCGAGAGCGCCCGGCGTCTGGCGGAGCGGTGGGCCAAGCTTCTCCCTCTCCCCTCTGGGGAGAGGGGCCGTGCCGCGGGCGACGGTCTCGGTGAGACCTCTTCCCCTCTCCCAACCCTCTCCCCAGAGGGGAGAGGGCTAAATCCGGTCGCGACCTGCGTCGCTCTCGCCTTTCCCGATCGGGTCGCGCGGCGGCGGGATGCCTCGGGCGAGAGCTGGGCATCGGTCGGCGGGCGCGGGTTCCGGCTTGATCCGGCGTCGAACCTCGCGCGGCAGGAGTGGCTGGCGGTGGCGGAGACGGCGGGCATGGCTGCCGGCGCGCGCATCCTCTCCGCCGCGCCGATCGAGCGGACGACGATCGATGCGCTGTTCGGCGACCGGATCGAGACACGGCGGACGGTGCGCTTCGACCCGGCGACGGGCGCCGTCACGGCGCTCAGGGAAACGCGGCTGGGGGCGCTGCGGCTGGCGTCCGGGCCCGATTCGGCCGCGAGCGCCGCCGAGATCGAGGCGGCGCTGCTCGAGGGGGTGCGCGAGCACGGGCTCGACCTGCTGCCGTGGCCGGAGAGCGCCGGGGCGCTCAGGGCCCGCGCCGCCTTTGCCGGGATCGAAGGGCTGGGCGAGACGGCGCTGCTCGGCCGGCTCGACGAATGGCTGCCGCCGCTGCTCGCCGGAAAGCGGCGGCTCGACGCGGTGGAGGGATTGACGTCGGCACTCGAGGGCCTGCTCGGCTGGGACGCGATGCGGACGATCGACCGCCTCGCCCCGGCGCGGTTCGAGAGCCCGGCCGGCTCCAGCCATGCGATCGACTATGAGGTCGAGGGCGGACCCAAGGTGGAGCTCAGGGTGCAGGCGCTGTTCGGCCTCGCCGAGCACCCGACCGTCGGCGCGAACCGGGTGCCGCTGGTGCTGAGCCTCACCTCCCCGGCGGGACGGCCGATCCAGACCACGCGCGATCTGCCGGGATTCTGGCGCGGGAGCTGGGCGGCGGTCGCCAAGGAGATGCGCGGACGCTATCCCAAGCATCCCTGGCCCGACGATCCGGCCGGCGCGGCGGCGACGCTCAGGACCAAAAAGGCTGATGCGCGCCGCGCCGAGTCGCGATAAGGAGGCGGCCATGTCGCAGCCAGCCCGCATCTACCAGCGCCCGAAGAACGCCATGCAGTCGGGCCGTTTCCGCACCGACCGCTGGGTGCTCGAGTTCGAGCCCGCCGAGGCGCAGCGCCCCGATCCGCTCACCGGCTGGGCCGGATCGAGCGATACCCGCAACCAGCTCCGCCTCAACTTCCCGACGCTGGAGGCGGCGGTCGATTACGCCAAGCGGGAGGGCATCGCCTATCATGTGGTGCCGGCGCCGGAGCGCAGGCTGAAGCTGCAGGCCTACGCCGACAATTTCCGGTAGCACGAAGCTCCTCCCCGGCACGGGGAGGGGGACCGCCGCGCGTAGCGCGGTGGTGGAGGGGGCTTGCCGAGACGGATTCCGATGCGGAGGGCCCCCTCCACCAAGCCGCTTCGCGTCTTGGTCCCCCTCCCCGTCTCGGGGAGGAGCTTTTCGTCACCTCAGTATCGCGCTGGCCAGCAGCAGCAGGATCTTGACGTCGACCGCCATGCCCTCTGCCCGCCGGGCGGCGACATAGGCGGGGACATCGGCCAGCGGTACGCGGTGGACGATGATGCCTTCGTCCGCCGTTCCGCCGCCATCGCCGATGCGCGTCAGGCCGTGGGCGCGGACCAGCGTGAAGCTTTCGGAGACCATGCCCGGCGAGGACCAGAACTCACCGAGCGGCTCGATCCGTTCGGCGCGGTAGCCGGTCTCTTCCTCCAGCTCGCGCGCGGCGGCGGCCTCGACGCTCTCGCCGTCCTCCTCGTCGCCGATCAGGCCGGCGGGGAGCTCGAGGCAGCGGCGGCCGAGCGGCACGCGATACTGGTCGACCAGGATCACCCGCCCCTCCTCGTCGATCGCGAGGATCACCGCAGCGCGGATGCCGCGGGCGCGGCCGACATATTCCCAGCGCCCGCGCGTCTTGGCGGCGAGAAAGCGGCCCTGCCAGACGGTCTCTTCTGGCGCGTCGGCGTCGATTACCATGGAATCACAACTCGATCAGGCGGTCGGGGAGTTCGTTGACGTCGTCATCGCTGCGCGGGAAATGCTCGGCGAGCACGAGGCCGATCTGGGCGACGGCATCGGCCATGCCGTCGCCGGGTCGGCCGTCCTTCACCGCCGCGATCAGCGCCGCCATCGCCGCGCCCCAGGTCTCCTGCGGCACCTTCGAATGGATCGATTCGTCGGCGATCAGCTCGGCGCGATGCTCGTCGAGCGAGAGGTAGAGCAGCACGCCGGTCGCGGCGATAGTGCGCTTCTCGGCGCCCGTGCGAAACAGCTGGAGCGCGCGGCGGCGCACCCGGCGGGTCTTGGTCGCGGCGGGCGTGAGCAGCAGGCGCAGCGGACGCCAGGCGAGCGCCAAGCGGCAGAGCAGATAGACCAGCGTCGCGAGCACCGTCGCGATCGCGATGAGGTGGCCGACATGCGGCCCACTCCAGGCATCGAACAGCCGGGCGTTGATCGCCTCGACTACGCCGGGGAAGGTCGCGAGCAGCGCCAGCGTCAGCACCATGCCGAGCACGCTCCATTGCAGCGCGACGTCGTGATAGGCGTCGGACTGGCGCGCGACGACGGTGACGATCTCGCCGTTGGTATGGGCTTCGGCAGCGGTGACCGCGGCGGTGACCCTGTCGTGCTCGGCAGCGCTCAGATGCATCACCAGCTCCCCGACGCGCCGCCGCCGCCGAACGAGCCGCCGCCGCCTCCCGTGAAGCCGCCGCCGCCCCAACCGCCGTCGCTGCCGCCGCCACCGCCGCCCCAGTCGGAGCCTCCCCAGCCCGAGCCGCCCGAACGGCCCGAGCCGCGCGAAAGCTCGTCGGCGATCGACCACAGCACGATCGGCCACACGCTGCCGCCGCCATCGCTGTAGCGCCGCCCGCGCCGGCTGCCGGCCGCGCCCAGCACCATGAAGAACAGCACGATCCCGATCGGCAGCAGGATCGGCCAGGGGAAGCCGCCACCCCTGGAGGACGTCCGCTGGCGATGAGTACGGTCGAATTCCGCGACCGCGGCATCGGTGCGCGCCTTGGCCTCGTCGGGCGAGGCGCGCAGCTGGGCGATGATCGCATCGGCGCCGGCCGTCATCGCGCCCGGGATGTCGCCGTTCTCGCGCAATCGCGGCATCATCTCGGTATTGATGATCACGCTCGACAGAGCGTCGGTCAGGATCGGCTCGAGCCCGCGCCCGACCTCGATCCGGGGGCCGCGCTGCCCGGCCGGGTTATTGGGCGCGATGAACAGGATGGCACCGTTGTTGACGTCCTTCAGCCCGACGCCCCAAGCCCGCCCGAGCCGATAGCCATAGTCCTCCAGTGGATAACCCTGCGTGTCGGCGATCGTCGCCACCACCAGCTGACGGTTGGTGTCGCGCTGGAGCGCCTCGAGCTTGGCGGTGAGGTCGGCCCGCGTCTCGGGCGGGAGGACATTGGCGTCGTCGACCACCAGGCCGGTGAACTTCGGGAAGGTCTGGGCGGACGCCGGCGCCGCGAGCGCAAACAGCAGCGCGCAGAGGACCGCCACCCATCCCCATCCATTCGCCCTGAGCCTGTCGAAGGGCTGCACTTCTTCTCTCACCTCAGAAGGATGGGGGCCGACAACCCCGGATCAAGTCCGGGGCCGAACGGGTTAGTGAGTCGCTTCAGTTCCTCAGCTCGCGTTGCCGAAATTGACCTTCGGCGCGGTCTCGGCCCCCGGCGTGGTCGCCGCGAACGGTACCATCGGCTTGGCGCCATAGAAGATCTTCGCGCCGATCGCGTCGGGGAAGGTGCGGATACGCGTGTTATACGCCTGCACCGCCGAATTATAGTCGTTGCGGGCGATGGTGATGCGGTTCTCGGTGCCCTCGAGCTGGCTCATCAGCGTGGTGTAGTTGGCCTGGCTCTTGAGCTCGGGATAGGCTTCCTGCAGCCGCTGCAACGACAGCGTCACGCCTGCCTGGGCGCGCTGATAGGCCGCCATCTTGGCGGGATCGGTGAGATCGCCCTCCGACACCTGCACCTGGGTCGCCGAGGCGCGGGCCTGGGTCACCTCGGTCAGGATGTCCTTCTCCTGCGCGCCGGCCGCGCGCACGGTGGCGACCAGATTCGGGATCAGGTCGGCACGGCGCTGATATTGGTTCTGGACGTCGGCCCAGCGCGCCTTGGCGTTCTCCTCGGCGGTCGGGACGCTGTTGAGGCCGCACGCCGACAGCGCCAGCGCGGCCAGCCCGGCAAAGACGAGACGAAGCTTCATGTGACTTGTCCTCCAACCCTCGCGGCGGCAACATTTAGGGGTCTCGCGCGTCCGCACAATGGCAAATCGGATGGGCAAAAGAGGGAGACCAGCGAATGTTCAAGGAATTCAAGGCGTTCATCGCACGCGGCAATGTGCTCGACCTGGCGGTGGCGGTGATCATCGGCGCCGCTTTCGGCAAGATCGTGACCTCGCTGACCGAGGATGTGCTGATGCCGGTGATCGGCCGCATCTTCGGCGGGCTCGATTTCTCGAGCTATTTCGTCGCGCTGGGGCCGGTGCCGGCCAACCTCGCCGGGTCGACCGACTATCAGGCGCTGAAGAAGGCCGGCGTGCCGCTGTTCGGCTATGGCGAGTTCATCACCCAGACGGTCAATTTCGTGATCGTCGCCTTCATCATCTTCCTGCTGGTGCGCGCAGTGAACCGCGTCGTTCCCATCACCAAAGCGGAAGATGCCGCCGAAGCCGCGGATGTGACGCTGCTCAGGGAGATCAGGGACGAGCTTCGGAAGAAGTAAGCCGGTATCGGGACGACGGCCGCGGATTATGCCGCGGCCAAGTCCTCGGCGATCGCGTCGGCCAGGCTGGTGCCGTCCAGGATGCGCGCGGTCTCGTCGCGCACGCGCGCCATCGCGATGCGGATCGCGCAGGCCGCCTCGTCGCGGCAGTCGTTGCACGGGCGATAGGCGGTACGGCTGACGCAGGGCACCAGCGCCAGCGGCCCCTCGATCACGCGGATGATCTCGCCCAGCGAGATGAGATGCGGCGGCCGCGACAGGCAATAGCCGCCCGCCTTGCCGCGATGCGAATGAAGAAAGCCCGCCTCACGCAGGTCGGCGAGGATCAGCTCAAGGAATTTCCTCGGCACATTGGCGGCGGCGGCGATCCGGTTCATCGGCACCGGCGGTCCTCCCGCCGTTTGTTCGGCCAGAAACAGCATCGCACGGAGCGCGTAACGGGAACGCTGGGTCAACATATGAGAAATCCCCATGCCGCACCATTGTGGCGGTGTGAAGGCCATATCCTTCTTTTCTTCGGGGAATATGCGCCTATATTCATGAATGCCGGCTTGCCGGCTATGGCGATAAAATGTTGCGTTCAATAGGCGCAGCGGACCCGGGGGCAGTACCCGGCGGCTCCACCACCGGAGCTGAGGCGCTCGGCGCCACGCGGTTCAAGCGTGGCGGCGGACCTCAGCCTCGATGACGGGGCCGAACCAGGATCGACGTGTGTTGAAAAGCGCAGCTTTCGCCCGGAATGGGACCACCGCAACGGCCCATTACACAAGTGCCAACGATAACGAGGCGCTCGCGATTGCCGCGTAACTGACGGCCTAACGGCCTAGGTTATCTGGACAAAAGCGCGGTCGGGCCGCACCGGGCAACAGAAGCGGATTCCAGCGGCCGCCGGAGGGGCCGGGCAACAGAACCCTCCGGACCTTTTCGAATTCTTCCCAAGACGAATGACATTCAATCCTCCCCCGCCAGGGGGAGGTGGCACGCGAAGCGTGACGGAGGGGGAGGAAGCGAACCGATAATGAGTCGCCGTCCTCCCCCTCCGTCAGCCTGCGGCTGACACCTCCCCCTTGCGGGGGAGGATTGAAAGGGGCTGCACGTCGCACGGCCCCCTACGCCTTTCGGGGACATCCTTGTTTCCCATTGCCCGGATCGGGGATCGCGGGCTCTATCCGCTCGCATAAAGAGGTTGCGGGGGAGGCGCCCGTGTCGATCATCGAACGGGCAAGCAGGCGCGTCGCGCGCGGGTTCGGCTATGAGCTGAAGCGGGTGCTCGATCCCGGCGCCGCGAGCGTCAACATGCTGGCGCACGCCCGCGATCTGATGGAGACCACCGCGCCGGAGACGCGGGCGTTCCTGTCCTTCTGCCTGACCAGGCTTTCCTTGTCGAAATCGCAGATCCTGCAGGACCTGTTCGCCCTCTACGAGACGGGCGAGAAACGCAGCGGCTATTTCGTCGAGTTCGGCGCGACCGACGGGATCGTGCGCAGCAACAGCTTCATGCTGGAGACCGAGTTCGGCTGGACCGGCATCGTCGCCGAGCCGGCGCGCGCGTGGCACGAGGCGCTCGACCGCAGCCGCCGCTGCGCGGTCGACCATCGCTGCGTCACCGACCGCAGCGGCGAGGCCGTGACTTTCACCGAGGTCGGCGAGCTCGAGCTGTCGTCGATCGAGCAATATTCCGCGAACGACGACCACGCCCTCGTCCGCCGCGGCGGACGGCGCTATGCGGTGGAGACCGTCTCCCTGAACGATCTGCTGCACCAGCACGGGGCGCCCGGCGACATCGACTATCTGTCGGTGGACACCGAAGGCTCCGAGCTCGCGATCCTGAGCGCGCTCGATTTCGACGCCTGGCGGCCGCGCGTCATCACGGTGGAGCATAATTTCTCGCCGATGCGCGACCGGCTGTTCGCCTTGCTCGCCGGGCACGGCTATGTCCGCAAGTTCACCGACCTGTCGCAGATGGACGACTGGTACGTGCGCGCCGACTGAAACCGTACCGAAGATTTGAAGACTCGGCCGAAGCGGCGTATCCTGCCGTCAAAGCAAGACGGAGAGGTACACCCGATGGCCACGCTCGCACGCGAACCCGAAACCCGGCCCGATACCCGGATGGCGCCCGGCGAATGGGAGGCGCGGGTCGACCTCGCCGCCGCCTACCGGCTGGTCGCGCTCTATGGCTGGGACGACCTCATCTTCACCCATCTGTCGTGCCGCGTGCCGGGGCCGGAGCATCATTTCCTGATCAACCCCTACAACATGATGTTCGAGGAGATCACCGCCTCCTCGCTGGTCAAGATCGACGTCGACGGGATGCCGGTGGGCGAGGCCAAGTCTCCGGTGAACCCGGCCGGCTTCACCATCCATTCGGCGATCCACATGGCGCGCGAGGATGCGACGGCGGTGATGCACCTCCACACGCCGCACGGGCAGGCGGTGAGCGCGATGGAGTTCGGCCTGCTGCCGCATACCCAGACCGCGATGATCGCCAAGCACAATGTCGCCTATCACGACTATGAGGGGATCGCGACCGACCTCGACGAGCGCGAGCGGCTGGTGAAGGACCTCGGCGACAAGCATGCGATGATCCTCAGGAACCACGGCACGCTGACGGTGGGCGACAGCGTGGCGTCGTGCTTCCTGCGCCTCTATTTCCTCGAGCGCGCATGCCAGGCGCAGGTGATGATGCTCTCCGCGGGCCTGGAGAACCTCAACAACCCGCCGCAGGGGACGGAGGAGAAGGTGGCGAGCCAGTCCCCGGCCGGCGGCGTGGGGATGCTGGCGAAGGGACTGGCCTGGCCGGCGCTGCTCAGGAAGCTCGACCGCATCGACCCGAGCTATCGCGACTGACCGGCGATGGCGCTGATCCCGATCGTCCGCGTGACCGACATGGCCCGGGCGGTCGAATTCTACACGCGCGTGCTCGACTTCGAGCATGAGGGGACGTGGCCGGCGATGACCGACCCATCCTACACCGTGCTGAGGCGCGGGGGACATGAGCTGCATCTCTCCAGCCATGCCGGCGACGGTGTGGCCGGGCAGGCGGTGGGCGTGCTGGTCGGCGACGTCGACGCCTTGGCCGGGCGGCTGGCGGTGCGCGGGCTAGACCAGCGGCATCTGAGCGATTCGCCGGTGCATTGCGCGCCCGTCGACCAGAGCTGGGGCACGCGCGAGTTCTACGTGGACGATCCCGACGGCAACTCCATCCGGTTCATCCAGCGGTGAGCGCGGTCGAGATCATCGGGCTCGCCGCCAGCATCAGCCTGCTTGCCGGGTGGCGGCTGTACCTGTGCGTGTTCGCGGTGGGGATGGCGATGCACTTCGGCTGGCTGGGGCTACCCGACCAGCTGCGCAGCCTCGACGTGCTCGCCAATCCCTGGGTGATCGGCATTGCCGGCATTGGGGCGCTCGCCGAGTTCCTGGCGGACAAGGTGATGTGGATCGACAGCGCCTGGGACGCGGTGCACACGCTGGTGCGGCCGGTGGGCGGCGCGCTGCTCGCGGTGGCGATCGTCGATCCGTCCAACCCGGCGTGGCAGGTGGCGGTGCTGCTGCTCGGCGGTGGGGCGACGCTGCTGACCCACGGCGCCAAGGCGGGGACGCGCGCGGTGGTGAACGCCAGCCCCGAGCCGGTGAGCAACGCCGTGGTGTCGACCGGGGAGGATGTCGCGACCGTGGGGCTGCTGGCGCTGGTGACGGCGTTTCCGGCGGTGGCCATCGTCGTGGCGCTGGTGCTGCTTGCCGTCGCGGTGGCCGCGCTGCTGATGGTGCGGCGCGTGCTGCGGCGGCTGTTCAGCGCCCCCGCGCCAGACGCTCTTCCTCCCGGCTGAAGCGCGACCTGCCTTTGCTGTCGTCGCGGACGGCGGTGGCGAAGAAGGCGACGCCGGTACCGGCGGCGGGATCGATCCACAGGCCGGAGCGGAGCGCATAGGCCTCGCCCGCATGGCCGATGCGGGTGCGGCCGTCGCCGAACAGGTCGTCGTCGCAACCGGGGCGTTTGGCGGGAAGCATCGTCACCGCGAGACCATATTGGCAGTAGAAGCCGCTGGAGGTGTCGCCATTGGCGCCGTCGAACACCCAGGTCGGCGTGGCGAGCGTCGCGATCGACTCCGGCTTGAGGAAGCCGTCGCCGCGTCTCAGCAGCATCTGGCCGATACGGGCGAGGTCGCGCATCGAGATATCCATGCCGCCTTGCGGCGAGAAGATGCCGCCGTTGTCGCCGATTCGGTAGGCGGCGAGATCGCACGGCCCCTTCGATACGGTCGGGCAGGCGGGGTGCTGGCCGCGCAGGTCGTCGCGCGCGACGTCGCCACCCGCGCGGTAGAGCACCACCGCCCGGCCGATCGCGGCGTCGCTGCACCCTGACCAGTTGTAGCAGCCGTCCAGGCCGAGCGGGCGAAACACCTCGCGTTGCATCAGGCGATCGAAGCGCTCGCCCGACGCTTTCTCCATCACCGTCGCGACGACGGGGAAGTTGAGGTTGGTATAGCGGAAATAGGCGCCGGGAGCGTGCTCCGCGTCCCAGGCCTTGGGATCGGCCAGCGCATCCCGGATGCGGACGCCGAACGGGATGATGTAGTCGATACCGTCGGTCAGGCTCGATCGGTGCGAGAGCAACAGGCGCAGCGTTACGGCCGTGTCCGGATAGGCGGGATTGCGCAGGCGCCAGCCGAGATAGTCGGAAACGTCGCGGTCGAGATCGAGCGTGCCGCGCTCGACCAGCCGCATCACGCCGAGCGCCACCACCAGCTTGGAGATGCTGGCGACGCGGACGGGATCGGCGGGGGCGACCCTGCGGCCGGTACGGCGATCGGCGATGCCGCGCGCCTGCTCGGCGGTGATGCGGGTGGCGTCGAAGGCGACGCGGACCTCGGCGGGGCGCGGTGTGGTCGCGCAGCCGGCGAGGAGGACAAGGAGCGGCAGGGCGAGACGCATCGCCCTGTTATGGCGAGGGCCGGTTGCCTGGACCAGCCCTCGTCAAAGTCCGTCCGAACGGAAAGGAGCGTGCTCCTGCGAAGGCAGGAGCGTTGGATTTCAGGTCGTTCGCTTGCTGCCTGGGCTCCTGCTTTCGCAGGAGCACACAAGCTGTTTCAAAAAGGCTCTCCGATCACGCCGCCTGCTTGAGCGACGCCATGTCGATCACGAAGCGGTACTTGATGTCGCTCTTCAGCATCCGGGCATAGGCGGTCTCGATTTCCTGGATCGGGATGATCTCGATGTCCGCGGTGATGCCGTGGTCGCGGCAGAAATCGAGCATCTCCTGCGTCTCGGCGATGCCGCCGATCGGCGACCCGGCGATCGAGCGGCGACCCATCAGCAGGTTCCAGATGCTGGGCGAGGGATGCGGATGCTCGGGCGCGCCGACCAGGGTCATCGTGCCGTCGCGGCGCAGCAGCACCATGAACTGGTCGAGGTCGTGGCTGGCCGCGACGGTGTTGAGGATGAAATCGAAGCTGCCCGCATGCGCCGCCATCGCCTCGGGATCCCTGGAGATCACCACCTCATGCGCGCCGAGCCGCTTCGCGTCCTCGACCTTGTCGGCAGAGGTGGTGAAGGCGACGACATGCGCGCCCATCGCCGCGGCGAGCTTGATGCCCATGTGCCCCAGGCCACCGATGCCGACCACGCCGACCTTCTTGCCCGGGCCGGCCTGCCAGTGGCGGAGCGGCGAGTAGGTGGTGATGCCGGCGCAGAGCAGCGGAGCGACGCCGGCGAGGTCCTGCTCGTCATGGCCGACCTTCACCACGAAGCGGTCCTTGACGACGATATGGTCCGAATAGCCGCCGAAGGTGTGGCCGCCCAGGACCGTGTCCGGGGCGTTGTAGGTGCCGACGAAGCCGGTGGTCTCGCAGAACTGCTCCTCGCTCGCCTGGCACGACGGGCAATGGCCGCAGCTGTCGACCATGCAGCCGACGCCGACGAGGTCGCCGACCTGGAATTTGGTGACGTCGCCGCCGACCGCGGTCACGCGGCCGACGATCTCATGGCCGGGGACGCAGGGGTAGAGCGTGCCGTCCCACTCGCCGCGCGCGGTGTGGAGGTCGGAATGGCAGACGCCGCAGAAGAGGATGTCGATCGCGACGTCGTCCGGACGGACGTCGCGGCGCTCGAAGCTGAATGGCGCGAGCGGAGTGGTGGCCGACTGGGCGGCATAGGCCTTGGCTTGGCTGGGCATAACGTCCTCGGTGGTTTGGGGGGAAAGGTGGTTGGGAGGGAGCCGCGGCTACATGGTGTAGCCAGGCGCCTTGAAGAGAAGCTCCCGGCGCCCGACGATCTCGCGCCGATAGACCTCCGGCCAGTCGGCCGGGTCGACGTCCTCGATCGATACCGAGATGCTGTCCGCCGACGATCCGATGCTGGCGGTCACCGCCTGGGCGAGCGCCTCAGCCAGCCGTTTCTTGTCCGCCTCGGAGCGCCCCGATTGTAGCTTGAGAGTGACGTGCGGCATCAGCGGTCCTTTCCGGGGCCGGCGAGATAATCCTCGTCGCTGACATGCTCCATCCACTCGACCATGCTGCCGTCCAGCACCTCCTGGATGGCGATATGGGTCATCGCGGTTGTCGGGCTCGCGCCGTGCCAATGGCGATGGCCGGGCGGGCACCAGACCACGTCGCCCGCGCGGATCTCGACCACGGCCTCGCCTTCACATTGCGTCCAGCCGACGCCGGAGGTCACGATCAGCGTCTGGCCGAGCGGATGGGTGTGCCAAGCGGTGCGCGCGCCCGGCTCGAAGGTGACGCTGGCCACGCCGAAGCGCGGCTCCGGCGCGACGGTCAGCGGATCGATGCGCACCGATCCGGTGAACCATTCCGCGGGGCCCCGCTGCGACGGCTGCGTGCCGCTGCGTTGGATTCGCATGCGATGCTCCTGTGGTTGCGGCGCGTCCTCGGCGGCGGCCGCGGGGGTGGGGAGGACCAGCGCGGCGACCAGGATCAGCAGCTTCACGTGCCCACCTCATCGTCGCTTCCGGAACGCAATGGAGATAGGGCGGCTCCGTCCCGCGATTAGGCGCTGTAATCTGAAAGCGGTTGTGAGTATTTCTCAGCAATGAACCGCCAGGACCTGCCCGATCTGTCCGCCTTCGTCATGGTCGCCCGCGAGCGCAGCTTCACGCGCGCCGCGGCGCAGCTAGGCGTCACGCCGTCGGCGCTCAGCCATGGCATCAGGGGTCTCGAGGAGCGGCTGGGCGTCCGGCTGCTCAACCGCACCACGCGCAGCGTCACCCCGACCGAGGCGGGCGAGCGCGTGCTGCGCTCGGTCGCCTTCCATCTTGACGAGATCGAGACCCATGTCGCGGCGCTGAGCGACCTGCGCGAGCGGCCCGCCGGCACGGTGCGGATCACCGCCGACGAGCTTTCGCTCCAGACGGTGCTGTGGCCGCGGCTACGCGGGCTGCTCGCCGACCATCCCGACATCAAGGTCGAGATCGAGGCCGATTATCGCCTGACCGACATCGTCGCCGAGCGGTTCGACGCCGGCGTGCGGCTGGGCGACCTCCTCGACAAGGACATGATCGCGGTGCCGGTCAGCCCGCCGATGCGGATGCTGGCGGTGGCGACGCCGGGCTATTTCGCCAACCACGACAGGCCGCGCACGCCGCAGGAGCTGACCACGCATCGCTGCATCAACCTCCGGCTGCCGACCTATGGCGGCCTCTACGCCTGGGAGTTCGAGCGGAACGGGCGGGCGCTGCGGGTGCGGGTGGACGGGCAGCTCATCTTCAACAGCATCTTCCAGGTCCGCGACGCGGCGCTCGACGGATTCGGGATCGCCTATCTGATGGAGACCATGATCGGGGACGATCTCGACAGCGGGGCGCTGGAGGCGGTGCTCGAGGACTGGTCGCCGCCGTTCTCGGGCTATCATCTCTACTATCCGAGCCGCCGGCAGCCGACGCCCGCCTTCGCGGCGATCGTCGAGGCGCTGCGCTACCGGCCGGGGCGGGAGGGGTAGGGCCACCCTTCGTCACCCCGGACTTGTTCCGGGGTCCACCGGGCAGCCCAGCGCGGGCTTCTCGGTTCCATGTGCAACCTCGACGCCTGTCCTTGCGGAGACGTGGATGCCGGAACAAGTCCGGCATGACGGTGAATGTGAAAAGGGGCCCGCGTCGCCGCGAGCCCCCTTCCGTTCCTGCGCTATCGCCGGTCTTAGTCCTCGCCGGTGAGGAAGGCCGGCAGGCCGATGTCCTCGCCGCCTTCGTCCTTCGACTCCGAGCGCTCGCGGCGCGGGCCGCGATCACCACGGTCGCCGCGGTCACGGCGCGGACCGCGATCGCCGCCGTCGCGACGCGGGCCGCGGTCACCGCCACGGTCGCCACGTGGGCCTCGATCGCCGCGCTCGCCCCGCTCCCGCGGCTCGCGCGCGGGGCGCGTGTCCTCGAGCTCGGCGCCGGTCTCCTGGTCGACGACGCGCATCGACAGGCGGACCTTGCCGCGCGGATCGATCTCGAGGACCTTGACCTTGACCTCCTGGCCCTCCTTGAGGGCGTCGGAGACCTTCTCGACGCGCTCGTTCTTGATCTCCGAGACGTGGACGAGACCGTCCTTGCCGCCCATGAAGTTCACGAACGCGCCGAAGTCGACGAGGTTGACGACCTTGCCGTTGTAGATCTTGCCGACCTCGGGCTCCTCGACGATGCCCTTGATCCAGTTCATCGCCGCCTCGATCTGCGCGACGTCGGACGAGCTGATCTTGATCACGCCCTCGTCGTCGATGTCGACCTTGGCGCCGGTGGTGGCGACGATCTCGCGGATCACCTTGCCGCCGGTGCCGATGACGTCGCGGATCTTCGACTTGTCGATCTGCATCGTCTCGATGCGCGGCGCGTGGGCCGACAGCTCGGTGCGGGTCTCGCCCAGCGCCTTGGCCATCTCGCCGAGGATGTGCGCGCGGCCGTCCTTCGCCTGGGCGAGGGCGACCTTCATGATCTCCTCGGTGATGCCGGCGATCTTGATGTCCATCTGCAGGCTGGTGATGCCCTCGGACGTGCCCGCCACCTTGAAGTCCATGTCGCCGAGGTGATCCTCGTCGCCCAGGATGTCGCTGAGCACCGCGAAGTCCTTGCCCTCCAGGATCAGGCCCATCGCGATACCCGAAACCGGGCGCTTGATCGGCACGCCGGCATCCATCAGGCTCAGCGAGCCGCCGCACACCGTCGCCATCGACGACGAGCCGTTCGACTCGGTGATGTCGCTGGTGACGCGGATCGTGTAGGGGAACTCCTCCTTGGTCGGCAGCACCGGGTGCAGCGCGCGCCAGGCGAGCTTGCCGTGACCGACCTCGCGGCGGCCCGGCGCGCCGAAGCGGCCGACCTCGCCCACCGAATAGGGCGGGAAGTTATAGTGCAGCATGAAATGCTGGTAGCTGAGGCCGTCCAGCCCATCGATCATCTGCTCGGCGTCCTTGGTGCCGAGCGTGGTGGTGGCGATGGTCTGGGTCTCGCCGCGGGTGAACAGGGCGGAGCCGTGCGCGCGCGGGAGGAAGTGGACCTCGGCCTCGATCGGGCGGACCGTCTTGGTGTCGCGGCCGTCGATGCGGCGGCCTTCCTTGAGGATCGCGGTGCGGACGATGTCCGCCTCGAGCTTCTTGACCAGCTTCGCCGCGACCAGCTGCTCCTGCGGGGTCTTCTCCGCCATCGCCGCCTTGGCCTTGGCGCGGGCCTCGTTGAGCGCGTTGGAGCGCTCCGACTTGTTGGTCAGCTTGTAGGCGGCCTCGATGTCCTTGCCGACCAGCTTCTTGAGCTCGGCCTTGACCGCGGCCTGGTCGTCGCCCTGCTTGAGCTCCCACGGCTCCTTGGCGGCCTGCTCGGCGAGCTTGATGATCGCCTTGATCACGTCCTGCGACGCCTTGTGCGCGAACATCACCGCGCCCAGCATCACCTCTTCCGACAGCTCCTTGGCCTCGGACTCGACCATCATCACCGCGTCGTGGGTGGCGGCGACGACGAGGTCGAGCAGGCCGGCCTCGACCTGCTCGTCGGTCGGGTTGAGGATATAGTCGCTGCCGTCATAGCCGACGCGCGCGGCGCCGATCGGGCCCATGAACGGCACGCCCGACAGCGTCATCGCGGCCGAGGCGGCGATCATCGCCAGGATGTCGGGCTCGTTCTCGCCGTCGTAGGAGAGCACCTGCGCGATGCAGTTGATCTCGTTGTAGAAGCCTTCGGGGAACAGCGGGCGGATCGGGCGGTCGATGAGGCGGGAGACCAGCGTCTCCTTCTCGGTCGCGCCGCGCTCGCGCTTGAAGAAGCCACCCGGGATGCGACCCGCGGCGGAGAACTTCTCCTGATAATGGACGGTGAGCGGGAAGAAATCCTGCCCTTCCTTGACGGTCTTCGCGGCCGTGACGGCGCAGAGGACGACGGTCTCGCCGAGGGTCGCGATCACCGCGCCGTCGGCCTGGCGGGCAACCTTGCCCGTTTCGAGCGTGAGGGTCTTGCCGCCCCACTCGATGCTTACGGTCTTCTTGTCGAACATTTGGTTTCCTTCACTCCCCGCGCCCTATGCGCGAGGGGCCTATGAGCGAGCCGGTGCGGCTCTTTCGGTATCCTCCCAACCCGTTCGGGCTGAGCCTGTCGAAGCCCCGTCCTTCTTTCGGAAGAAGAAGTGCAGCCCTTCGACAAGCTCGGGGCGAACGGTAGAGGACTTGGCGGGCGGTTCGCCGGATTGCGTGCCGCCCGAATGCGAAAAGAGCGCCCGAAGGCGCCCTTCCCTTATTTGCGAAGCCCGAGCTTCGCGATCAGTGCCAGATAGCGGTCGCCATCCGATTTGCGGAGATAGTCGAGCAGCGAGCGACGCTTGTTGACCAGCATCAGCAGGCCGCGGCGCGAATGGTTGTCCTTCGCGTGGGTCTTGAAATGCTCGGTCAGGTTCTTGATGCGCTCGGTGAGAATCGCGACCTGCACCTCGGTCGAACCGGTGTCGCCGGCGGCGCGGCCATGTTCCTTGATGAGCGCGTCCTTGCGCTCGGCAGTGATCGACATTGTGTTTCCTTCGACATCGGATCAAAGATTGAAGCCTCGGACGACGCGGGCCTGCCCGCTTTCCACCTCCACCAACGCCACCGGGGTCTCGCCCAGCATCGCGAAGTGGAGGCCGTCGTCTCTGGCGATCCCGGCCAGCACACGCCCCTGACGGAGCGCTCCTGCCTGGTCGGGGTCGAGGGGGAGAGCCGGGATGTCGTCCAGCCCCGCCCTCAGCGGCAGGAGAATCTGTTCAAGGCGGCGCCCATTACCGAGTTCCGCCAATTTGTCCAGCGATATCGCGGAATCGAGGCCGAACGGGCCGGCCTTTGTGCGACGAAGCATCGTCACATGTCCTACGGTGCCGAGAGCCCGCGCAATGTCGCGGGCGAGGCTGCGGATGTAAGTGCCCTTCGAGACATGGGCGGAGAGGGTGATGTCTTCAAGCTCCTCCCCGGCACGGGGAGGGGGACCGCTCGCCGAAGGCGAGTGGTGGAGGGGGCCCGTCACAAGCGAATCGTTCGTGGCTGGGCCCCCTCCACCATCGCTGCGCGATGGTCCCCCTCCCCGTGCCGGGGAGGAGCTTAGGGCGTGCACCACCACGTCCCGGCTGGCCAGCGCCACCATCTCCCCTGCGCGGGCAAGGTCATAGGCACGCTTGCCGTCGACCTTGAGCGCCGAATAGGCGGGCGGTACCTGGCTGATCGGGCCGGTGAAGCGGGGCAGCACCGCCTCGACCTCCGCATGCGTCGGACGCACCTTCGAGGTCGCGACCACCTCACCTTCCGCATCGAGCGTGTCGGTCTCCTCGCCGAAGCGGATCGTGAAATCATAAGCCTTGTCACTGTCGAGCATCCGCCCGGCAAGCTTGGTCGCCTCGCCCAGCGCGACCGGGAGCACGCCTGAGGCGAGCGGATCGAGCGTGCCGCCGTGGCCAACCTTGATCTTGCCGTAGCCGCCCGCGCGCAGCGCCCGCTTGACCGCCGATACGGCTTCGGTCGAGCCCGGTCCGACCGGCTTGTCGAGGATCACCCAGCCGTGCATCACGCTCAGGCCGGAATCCCACCGAGCGCGAGGAAAGCGCGGATGACGGTCTCCGCGATCGGACCGATCACCCGCGCGACGATGTTCGCCTTGGGCGCGATCATCGGCAGCACCAGCAGCAGGAAGACGAGTAGCGGGAACCCGAAGCGCGCGATCTTGCGCCACCCCGGCACCAGCGCGCGCGGCAGCGCGCCCTCGACGACGTGACCGCCGTCGAAGGGCGGCAGCGGGATCAGGTTGAAGATGGCGAGAAAGACATTGATCAGCAGGAAGTTGACCAGATTGTCGGTGAGGAATCCCGCCGCGCCCGTCTCCGGCAGCTCGCCCGCGACGGCATAGGTCGCGCCGAGCGCTAGCGTCGTCAGCAGCGCCAGCACCAGGTTGCTCCCGGGTCCGGCGAGCGCGACCAGCACCATGTCGCGGCGCGGGTTGCGCAGGCGCTTGGCGCGGACCGGCACCGGCTTGGCCCAGCCGAAGATCGGCGCGTGGGCGATCGCCAGCAGCAGCGGCAGCACCACCGTGCCGATCGGATCGACATGCTTGATCGGATTGAGGGTCAGCCGCCCGAGATTCGCCGCGGTCTGATCCCCCAGCGCGCGCGCCACCCAGCCGTGCGCGACCTCGTGGCACACGATCGCAAACACCAGCGGGATCAGCCACACCGCGACGGTGTAGGCCATATTCTGTTCAGCCATGGCGCGCTTCTAGCGGGCGGAAGCCTGACCGACCATCACTGCTTCTTGGCGGATTGGCGCTTGGGCGGCGCGTCGCTCTTGGTCAGGCTCGCGATCCAGCAGGCCTGGCCGTCGACATAGATGCGGCCGCTGTTGTCGAGCCGATCGCCGGCGAAGCGCGTGTCGACTGCGATGCGGGTCGCGAAGGGCAGGTTGGTGCAGGGTCCGTTCAAGCTGGCGTAATACCACTGCCGCGCGCGATTCTGGAGGTAGATGCCGCGATCGCCGTCCGCCTCGAAGTCATAGATGTTGCCGAACTGGACGAAGGGGATCGACTCCTCCTTCGGCTGGGTCGGCGCCGGCTTCTGTGCGGCGGCCGGCACGGCGGCGACGGCAAGCGCCGCCAGGGCGATAAGGGTGCGGGTCATGCCGTGCTCTCTAGCCGATGCCGCCTGAACCGGCGCTGAGCGGCGGTCCGGCGTGACGTCCGGCGACCGGAAGGCGTGACTCGGCTCTTGAAATTTTATAACAAGGCTGCGCAACGCGAATCCACGCGCTCGACCGGCGCTTGAGATGTGGATCGAACGCTGGAGAGAGCATGACCGACCCCGGCGCGCGCGCCAATCTGCCCCGACTTAGCCTGCATGTGCCGGAGCCGCGGTTCCGGCCGGGGGACGAAGCCGACTTCGCCGATGTGACGGTGCCGCCCGCCGGCTCGGCTCGTCGTCCCGACACTGCCGAGAAGGCCGACGGCTTCCACGAGCTCGCCTATGGCCTCATCCGCGTGCTCGACGAATCGGCGCAGGCGGTCGGGCCCTGGGACCCGAAGCTCGATCCCGACACGCTACGCCGGATGCTGCGCTACATGGCGCTGGTCCGCGCCTTCGACGAGCGCATGTTCCGCGCCCAGCGCCAGGGCAAGACCAGCTTCTACATGAAGTCGACCGGCGAAGAGGCGGTGGCGGTCGCGGCGACGATGGCGCTCGATCCCGACGATATGTGCTTCCCGAGCTACCGTCAGCAGGGCATCCTGATCGCGCGCGAATGGTCGCTGGTCGACATGATGAACCAGATCTATTCGAACAGCGCCGACCGCCTCGGCGGCAAGCAGCTGCCGATCATGTATTCGGTGAAGGAGCGCGGCTTCTTCTCGATCTCGGGCAACCTCGCCACCCAATATCCGCAGGCGGTGGGCTGGGCGATGGCGAGTGCGGCCAAAGGCGACAGCCGCATCGCCGCGACCTGGTGCGGCGAGGGATCGACGGCGGAAGGCGACTTCCATTCCGCCTGCACCTTCGCCAGCGTCTACCGCGCGCCGGTGATCCTCAACGTCGTCAACAACCAATGGGCGATCTCTAGCTTCTCGGGATTTGCCGGGGCGGAGGCGACCACCTTTGCCGCGCGCGCGCTCGGCTATGGCATCGCGGGCCTGAGGGTCGATGGCAACGACGCGCTCGCGGTCTATGCCGCCACCCGCTGGGCGGCCGAGCGGGCGCGCACCAACCAGGGCGCGACGCTGATCGAGCATTTCACCTATCGCGCCGAAGGCCACTCCACCTCGGACGACCCGAGCGCTTACCGCTCCGCCCAAGAATCCGGGAAGTGGCCGCTCGGCGACCCTGTCGTCCGGCTGAAGCAGCACCTCATCGCGCTCGGCGAATGGGACGAGGAACGCCACGCTGCGCAGGACAAGGAGGTCGCCGAGCAGGTCAAGGCCGCGCAGAAGGAGGCCGAAGCCAACGGCATCCTCGGCCACGGCCTGCACCAGCCGCTCGACACGCTGTTCGACGGCGTGTTCGAGGAGATGCCCTGGCATTTGAGGGAGCAGCAAGCGCAGATGCTGGCGGAAGAGGAAGCGAGCGGACGGCCATGGGCGCGGAAGTGACGACGATGGCCGACGAGGCGCAGAACGGCGCGGGCGAGACCACCCGCATGAACATGATCCAGGCGATCAACTCCGCCATGGACGTGATGATGGCGCGCGATCCAGACGTGATCGTGATGGGCGAGGACGTCGGCTATTTCGGCGGCGTGTTCCGCGCGACCGCGGGGCTGCAGGCCAAATACGGCAAGACCCGCGTGTTCGACACGCCGATCACCGAGATCGGCATCGTCGGCGTCGCGATCGGCATGGGCGCCTATGGCCTGCGGCCCGTGCCCGAGATCCAGTTCGCCGATTACATCTACCCCGCGCTCGACCAGCTGGTCAGCGAGGCGGCGCGCCTGCGCTACCGCTCGGCCGGCGAGTTCACCGCGCCGATCACGGTGCGCTCGCCCTTCGGCGGCGGCATCTTCGGCGGACAGACCCACTCGCAGTCGCCCGAGGGCATCTTCACCCATGTCTCGGGGATCAAGACGGTGATCCCGTCGACGCCCTACGACGCCAAGGGGCTGCTGATCGCCGCGATCGAGGACAATGATCCCGTCCTCTTCTTCGAGCCCAAGCGCATCTACAACGGCCCGTTCAACGGCCATTGGGACCGCCCGGCGGAGAATTGGTCGAAGCACCCAGGCGGCGAGGTGCCGACCGGCTATTACCACATCCCGCTGGGCAAGGCCGAGATCGTCCGCCCCGGCGAAGCGCTGACGATCCTCGCCTACGGCACGATGGTCCATGTCGTGCGCGGCGTGGTCGAGGAGGCCGGCGTCGACGCCGAGATCATCGATCTGCGCACGCTCGTGCCCCTCGACATCGAGGCGATCGAGGCGTCGGTCCGCAAGACCGGCCGCTGCATGATCGTGCATGAGGCGACGCGCACCTCCGGCTTCGGCGCCGAACTGTCGGCGCTGGTGCAGGAGCGCTGCTTCTACCACCTGGAAGCGCCGATCGAGCGCGTCACCGGCTTCGACACGCCTTATCCCCACAGCCTCGAATGGGCCTATTTCCCGGGGCCCGTCCGCATCGGCGAGGCGCTCCGCAAGATCATGAAGGATTGACCAGAATGGCGCGCTTCACCTTCCGCCTGCCCGACATCGGCGAGGGCATCGCCGAGGCCGAGATCGTGGCGTGGCACGTCAAGGTCGGCGACCGGGTCGAGGAGGACCAGCAGGTCGCCGACATGATGACCGACAAGGCGACGGTCGAGATGGAATCGCCGGTGTCCGGCACCGTGGTCGAGCTCGCGGGCGAGGTCGGCGACCAAGTGCCGATCGGCTCGGCGCTGCTGGTGATCGAGACCGATGCGGCGGAGGAGGCGGCGCCCCCGCCTGACCCCAAGGCCGAGGAGGTCGAGGAGCAGATCGAGGCGGAGACGCCGGGGGTCGAAGAGATCCTCCCTGGCACGGGGAGGGGGACTATCGGCGAAGCCGATGGTGGAGGGGGAGCGCCACAAGCGACGCCCGTTGAGGAGAGCCCCCTCCACCAGCCTGCGGCTGGTCCCCCTCCCCGTGCCGGGGAGGAGCTTGAGCACCGCCACGTCCTCGCCTCTCCCGCCGTCCGCGCTCGTGCCAGGGACCTCGGTATCGACCTCGCTCAGGTGAAAGCCGACGGCGACCGTATCCGGCACGCCGACCTCGACGCATACCTCCGGTACGGTAGCGGCGAGGGCTACCATGCTCCCCACGCCAGCCACGCCCGCGAGGACGAGCCGGTCAAGGTCATCGGCATGCGCCGCCGCATCGCCGAGAACATGGCCGCGTCGAAGCGCCACATCCCGCACTTCACCTATGTCGAGGAGATCGACGTCACCGCGCTGGAGGATATGCGCGCGGACCTCAACGCCAACCGCGGCAATCGGCCCAAGCTGACGATGCTGCCGTTCCTGATCGTCGCGATCTGCCGGACCATCCCGGTCTTTCCGATGATCAACGCCCGCTACGACGACGAGACGGGCGTCGTCACCCGCCACGGCCGCGTCCATCTCGGCATGGCGACGCAGACCGACGCGGGCCTGATGGTGCCGGTGATCCGCGACGCGCAGGACCGGAACGTGTGGCAGCTCGCGGCCGAGATCACCCGCCTCGCCGAGGCCGCGCGCACCGGCAAGGCCAAGAGCGAGGAGCTCAGCGGCTCCACCCTCACCGTCACCTCGCTCGGCCCGCTCGGCGGCATCGCCACCACGCCGGTGATCAACCGGCCGGAGGTGGCGATCATCGGCCCCAACAAGATCGTCGAGCGACCCGTCTTCCGGGGCGACGACATCGTCCGCGCCAAGCTGATGAACCTGTCGATCAGCTGCGACCACCGTGTCGTCGACGGCTGGGACGCGGCGAGCTACGTCCAGGCAGTGAAGAAGCTGCTCGAGACCCCCGTCCTACTGTTCGCCGAGTGATGCGCTGGCGCGCGATGGCGGCGGGCGACCTCGACGGTGTCGTCGCGGTCGCCCGCGTCGCCTTTCCCGAGCATCCCGAAGGCCGCGCCTGCTTCGCCGAGCGGCTCGCCCTCGCGCCCGGGAGCTGCTTCGTGCTGGAGGGCGAGAACGGCATCGCCGGCTACCTGATCGCCTATCCGTGGCCGCTCGAGGCGATTCCGCCGCTCGACACGCTGCTCGGCAGCCTGCCCGAAGCGCGCGAGGCCTGGTATCTCCACGATCTCGCGCTGCTGCCGGAGGCGCGCGGCGGCGGCCATGCCCGCGCCGGGCTCGATCTGCTGTTCGGCCGTATCGATGCCCCGATCGCGCTCGTCTCGGTCAACGACTCCGCCGCCTTCTGGCGAGCGCAGGGCTTCGTGCCGCAGGACAGCCCGGCACTGCGGGCCAAGCTCGCCAGCTATGGCCCGGGAGCATGTTACATGGTGCGGCGCGTCACAAAGCCGGTGTAGAGCTGCGCCATGCACTTCGATCTCCTCCAGTCGATCAGCCTCGCCGGCGATCCCGCCACGCCCAACGACGACCGCGCCGGCATGGCGCTCCGTCATGCCTGGGTGATCGACGGCGCCACCGATCTCGGCCCGCCGGGGCTGGTCGGGTCGCAGGGCGGCGCGGCGTGGCTGGCGAGCGAGGCGCAGGCCGCCTTCACCGTCGCGGCCGACGGGGCGATCGAGACGATCTTCGCCGGCGTCGCCGACCGGCTGGTCGCCGCCTATGCGCGCGACCGCACCCGCGAGCCCGAGGGACGCTGGGAACTGCCGCTGGCGTCGGGCCTGGCGGTGCGGATCGGCGGCGATGCGCTCGAATGCGGCTGGCTCGGCGACTGCTCCGGATTGCTGCGGCGCGGCGGTCAGGTGGTCCGGCTCGGCCCCGTCGCGGACGATCGCGGGAAGGAGATCGCCCACGCTGCCAGCCTGGCGCAGCACGGCCTCGGCAACATCAAGAAGAACGCGCCGATCCTTGCCGACCTGCGCGCCGGCCGCGGGCGGCCCGGCATCCGCGTGCTCGGCGTGCTGCCCGAGTGGATGGCGGAGGTCGAAACGCTCCGCACCCCCTGCGCGCCGGGCGATGAGCTCCTGCTGATGACCGACGGCTTCGCCGCGCTCGTCGACAGCTATGCCGCCTATGACACCGCCGGGCTGATGGCGGCGGTGGCCGAGCACGGCCTCGCCGCCGTCGCTGCCGAGCTGCGCGAAATCGAGCAGGCGGATATTGCCTGCGCGCGCTTCCCGCGCTTCAAGGTCTCCGACGACGCCACCGCCCTGTGGCTGCGCATCGGAGGCTGAGCATGGCGCATTGCCCGTCGACCCACGCGCTGCCCGACCGCCGGCCTTGACCCTGCTCCTCTCCCTGCTGCTGGGCGCGCTCGCCGCGACCGGATTCGCGCCGCTCGACTGGTGGGCGGTGACGCTCGTCGCCTTCGCCGGATGGATGAAGCTCGTCCATGACGCGCCGAGCCTCAGGCGCGTGCTGCTGATCGGCTGGCTGTTCGGCGTCGGCCACTTCACCGTGAACAACAACTGGATCCAGCACGCCTTCGACTTCCAGGACAAGATGCCGCCAGCGCTCGGCTATGTCGCCGTGGTCCTGCTCGCGCTCTATCTCGCGGTTTATCCGATGCTCGCCGCCGGCCTCGCCTGGCGATTGGCGAGCCCCCGCGCGGCGGGCGACGCGGCCACCGTGCCCGGCGCCGCCTTCGTCCTGGTGTTCACCGCCGCCTGGATCGCGACGGAGTGGCTCCGCGCGACGATGTTCACCGGTTATGCCTGGGATCCGCTCGGCGTCGCCTGGCTGCCACTTCCCGGCATCGCGCGGCTGGCCGCCTGGACCGGTACCTATGTCCTGTCCGGCATCGCCATCCTGGCCGCCGGTGCATTGCTCCTGCTGTTGGCGGAGAGGCGCTGGCGCTTCGCCGCGGCGGTGCTCGCCCCGCTCGCGCTCGCCGCGATCCTGCTCGGCGCGCCCTATGCCCCGCCCGCCGATCCCGCTCGCCGCGTCCGCGTCGTTCAGCCCAACATCGGCCAGGACGAGGTGACCGCGCCCGACTATGCGCAACGCATCCTGCGCACCATGGTCGCGCTGTCCGGCCTGCCCGGCGCGACGCCGCGGCTGGTGGTGTGGCCGGAAGGATCGGTCGATCCCTATCTCGAGGACGGCTATCCGCATTGGTGGTACTATCGCGGACATCCCGCGGCGACGCGCGGCGCCATCGCCCGGACGCTAGGCCCCCGCGACCGCGCGCTGGTCGGCAGCACCGCGCTCATGTTCGACCGGCCGGGCGAAAAGGGCCAGCTGATCGGCGCCGGCAATTCGATCTTCCTCGTCGGCCCCGACGCGCGGCTCGGCGGGCGCTACGACAAGGCGCATCTCGTCCCCTATGGCGAATATCTCCCAATGCGGACGCTGCTGGGGCCGATCGGCCTGTCGCGCCTGGTCGCGGGCGAGATCGACTTCCTGTCCGGCCCAGGCCCGCGCACGCTCGACGTGCCGGGCTTCGGCCCGGTGGGGATGCAGATCTGCTACGAGATCATCTTCTCAGGGCAAGTGGTCGACCGCGCGCACCGTCCGGCGCTGATCTTCAATCCCTCCAACGACGGCTGGTTCGGCAATTGGGGCCCGCCGCAGCACCTCGCCCAGGCGCGGATGCGCGCGATCGAGGAGGGGTTGCCGATCATCCGCTCGACGCCGAACGGCATCTCGGCGGTGATCGCCGCCGATGGCCGCCTGCTCGGCACGATTCCCCGGTTCACCGCTGCCGCGATCGAACTGCCGATGCCGCGCCCGCTGCCCCCGACATTGTTCTCGCGCATCGGTAACTGGAGCATCGGACTCGCGCTCGTCGTGCTGCTCGCGCTTGCAGCCGCGCTCCGCCGCCGCTAGGTCGCGAGGCAGCATATAGACACATAAGCATTTCTTTATATCGCGCTCCCGCGCTCTGGATTAAGGCTGCTTCCCATGCGCAAGAACTATCTCTTCACCTCCGAATCGGTCTCCGAAGGCCATCCCGACAAGGTCGCCGACCAGATCTCCGATGCCGTCGTCGACCTGTTCCTGTCGCGCGATCCCGTCGCGCGCGTCGCCTGCGAGACGATGGTGACGACGCAGCGCATCGTTCTGGCGGGCGAGGTCCGCTGCGACCAGGAAAGCTTCCCGACGCTCGACGAGATCGAGAAGGCCGCGCGCGAGACGGTGAAGCGGATCGGTTACGAGCAGCACGGCTTCCACTGGCAGACCGCCGAGTTCGCCTGCCATCTCCACGGCCAGAGCGCGCACATCGCGCAGGGCGTCGACGAGAGCGGCAACAAGGACGAGGGCGCCGGCGACCAGGGCATCATGTTCGGCTTCGCCTGCGACGAGACGCCGGACCTGATGCCGGCGACGCTCTATTACTCGCACCGCATCCTCGAGAAGCTGGCGCAGGACCGTCACGGCAAGGTCGTCGACTTCCTCGAGCCCGACGCCAAGAGCCAGGTCACGCTGAAGTTCGAGGACGGCGTGCCGACCGGCGCCACCGCGTTGGTCGTCTCGACTCAGCACTCGAAGGCGCTGTCGAGCGACGCCGGACAGAAGCAGTTGCGCGACTATGTGATGACGGTGTTCGAGGAGGTCCTGCCCAAGGGCTGGATGCCGGCCGACCAATCGCAGATCTACGTCAACCCGACCGGTCTGTTCGAGATCGGCGGTCCCGACGGCGACGCCGGCCTCACCGGCCGCAAGATCATCGTCGACACTTATGGCGGCGCGGCCCCGCACGGCGGTGGCGCCTTCTCGGGCAAGGACCCGACCAAGGTCGACCGCTCGGCGGCGTACATCAGCCGCTACCTCGCCAAGAACATCGTCGCCGCCGGCCTCGCCAAGCGCTGCACGATCCAGCTGTCCTACGCGATCGGTATCGCCGAGCCGCTGTCGCTCTACGTCGACACCCACGGCACCGGCACCGTCGAGGAGTCGAAGATCGAGGCGGTGCTGCCCAAGCTGGTGCGCCTGACGCCCAAGGGCATCCGCACACACCTCGGCATGAACAAACCCATCTATCAGCCGACCGCCGCCTATGGCCATTTCGGCCGCAAGGCGGAGGGCGACCTGTTCACCTGGGAGCGCACCGACCTGGTCGACGCGCTCAAGGCCGAGCTCGGCTGAGGCTTGCCGGCATGAGCCGGAGCTGACACTCTGGCGGCCGTCCAAGGGGGAGGGCCACCGGATGTCCATCACTGCCAGGCTGTGCGCGGCGCTGCTGATCTGCGCCGCGCCGCCCGCGTTCGCGCAAGGCGCGCACAATGTCGCGATCGCCGTGCCCGAGGGGCAGCCGTTCGTCCATGCCAACAGCGGCATGACGCTGCCGTCGTCGCTGACAGGGCTGCCGCGCACTCGCGCCTCGGAGCTCGAGGCGCCCCAGCTCGACATCATCTTCGAATATGCCAATGCCGACGAGAGCGACTTCGCCTCGGTCTATGTCTATCGCACCACAGCCGGCGCGGCGCCGGTATGGTTCGACCGGGCGGTCGCCGCGGTCGAGAAGCGGCCGATGTTCGGCACGCCCCATCGGCTCGACCGTCCCGTCGCCTTCGCGCCAGCCGCCGGCGCGGCGGCGTCGGGTCTGATCGCGGTCTGGTCGCTCGAAGGCAGCAGCTTCCGCAGCACCGCGCTGGCGATCGTCCCGCTCGGCGAATGGCTGGTCAAGCTACGCTATTCCTCGAAGACCCTCGACGCGCCGGCGCTGGACGAGCGGTTGCGCCAGGCGGTGGCGGCACTCGGCTGGCCGGCGGGGCTCGCATCCGCGCCACCGGCGGCGGCGGTCGAGCCATGCTCCGCGCCGATCGCCTTCAACGGCCGGGCCAAGCCGGCGCGGCGGGACGCCACCGGGACCCTGATGGGCGCGCTGATGGCGGCAGCGGCGGCTGACGCAGAGACGGAGGGTGCGGTGAAGACGCCTGCCGTCTGGTGCCGCGATCCGGCACCGGTGGCCGACGCCGCCATCTATCGCGCCGACGCGGGCACCGACGCCTATCTGCTCGCGCTGTCGGACGCTGGCCGCGGCGTCAGCGTCGCACCCAGCCTGGCCGGCCTGATCGAGAAGAGGCGCAAGCCGAGCTGGACGGTGAGCCTGGTCCTACCCGGCCGGACGCTGGTCTATGCCGACCAGGATCGGCTGCCGCCGCCGGATCAGCTGCTGGAGATCATCGCGGGCGAGCCGCAGTCGAGCACCGGCACCTGGGGCGGCAAGCGCGAGATCGCGCTCGATCCCAAGACGCTGGGCAAGTGACGCCGGCACCCCGAGCCGCTACCACCATCCCCGATGAAGACGCTCGCCGATCCGAACAGGGCGCTGGCCGAGGGCCTCGCCAGGCTCCGCCGTGAGTTCCAGGTTCCCGCCGAGTTCCCGCCGGAGGTCGTCGCTGCCGCCAACGATGCTGCCGCTCGCGCGCCCTCCGAGCACGTCGACCGCACCGGCACCCGCTTCGTCACGCTCGATCCGGTCACTTCGACCGATCTCGACCAGGCCTTCGCGATCGAGCGCAGCGGTGCCGACCTGCTGCTCTACTATGCCATCGCCGACGTCGCCTGGTTCGTCGACGAGGGCGGCGCGCTCGATGCCGAGGCCTGGCAGCGCGGCGAGACGCTCTACCTCCCCGACGGCAAGGCCCCGCTCTATCCGCAGGTGCTGAGCCAGGGCGCCGCCAGCCTGCTTCCCGACGGTCCACGCCCGGCGGTGGTGTTCACCGTCCGCGTGCCGGCCGATGGCATCGCCCGCCTCGACGGCGCCGAGCGCGCGGTGATCCGCTCCACCGCCAAGCTCGCCTATGACACCGTCCGCGACGAGGATCTGCCGGAGGGCTTCGCCGAGCTCGCCAGGCGCATCCAGGCGGCGGAGGACCGCCGCGGCGCCGCCCGCGTCGACCCGCCCGAACAGGAGGTGATCGCGCTCGGCGACGGGCGCTATCGGCTCGCCTTCCGCCCGCGGCTCGCTTCGGAGGATCGCAACGCCGCGCTGTCGCTCGCGGCCAACCTCGCCATCGCCGCGGCGCTGCAGGAGCATCGCACCGGGCTGTTCCGGGTGATGGCCGGGCCGAGCGAGCAGGCGATCGCCCGGCTGCGCCACACCGCCCGGGCATTCGGCCTCGACTGGCCCGCCGAAACCGAGCTCAAGCAGTTCGAGCGCACGCTCGATGCCGCCGATCCGCGCCATGCCGCCTTCATGCTCGCGATCAGGCGGGCGGGGAACGGTGCCTCCTACGCCCCCTATCGCGATGGCGTGGTGCCGTGGCACGCCGCGATGGCAGCGACCTATGCCCAGGCCACCGCGCCGCTGCGCCGGCTCGCCGACCGCTATGTCGTGCAGGCGGCGCTCGCGGTGGCGAACGGCCGGCCGGTGCCGGAGGGCGTCATCGCAGCGTTCGAGCGGCTGCCCAAGGTGATGGCCCGCGCCGATTCGCTGAGCGGCCGGATCGACAATGCGGTGATCGACCTTGCGGAGGCGATCATGCTCCGCGATCGGATGGGTGAGATATTCGACGCCGTCGTCACCGACATCGACGAGCGCGGCGCCCGCATCCAGCTCGCCGACCTGCCGATCGTGGCGCGGGTCTCGGCGCATCGCGTGCATCCCGGCGATGCGGTGCGGGTGCGGCTGGAGGCGGCCGATCCCGAGCATCGCAGCCTCGCTTTCGAGCGGGTGGGGTGACAGCGGGCATCGCTGCCCCTAAGCGCGCCCACCATGGTCGATCCCGCCACCCATCGTCAGCTCTACGGCCGCCGCTCGGGCCATAAGCTCCGCGCCGGACAGGCGGCGCTGGTCGAGGAGCTGCTGCCCCGGGTGTCGGTGCCCGAGACCGGCCCGCTCGACGCCCGCACCTTGTTCGGCGATGATCGCCCGCTCGAACTTGAGATCGGCTTCGGCGCCGGCGAGCATCTCGCCGGTCAGGCGGCGGCACGGCCCGGCACCGGCTTCATCGGCTGCGAGCCTTTCCTCAATGGCGTGGTCGGCGCGCTCGGCCACATCCGCGACGGCGGCCTCGACAACGTCCGCCTCCACATGGGCGACGCGATTGAGGTGATCGATCGCCTGTCCGATGCCAGCCTGGAGCGCGTCTATCTGCTCCATCCCGATCCCTGGCCCAAGGCGCGCCACGCCAAGCGGCGCATGGTCAACCACGGTCCGCTCGATCTGATCGCGGCGAAGCTCAAGCCCGGCGGCGAGTTCCGCCTCGGCACCGACGATCCCACTTATTGCCGCTGGTCGATGATGGTGATGGACCAGCGCCGCGACTTCGCTTGGCAGGCGCGTCATCCGCGCGACTTCCTGACGCGGCCCGACGACTGGCCCGAGACGCGCTACGAGCGCAAGGCACGCCGTCAGGGGCATGAGGTGTGGTACTTCCGCTATTTGCGCATCTGACGGGGCGGAGCAATCCGTTAACCATCATCGGCTATCCTCCCGTACCGGTCCATGAGACCGGACGATCAGGAGAGCCTCGATGCTCGACAAGGAAGCCAAGACCGAGCGCCGCACCG
This sequence comes from Sphingomonas cannabina, assembly GCF_021391395.1. Lineage (NCBI taxonomy): Bacteria > Pseudomonadati > Pseudomonadota > Alphaproteobacteria > Sphingomonadales > Sphingomonadaceae > Sphingomonas > Sphingomonas cannabina. The sequence goes on from NZ_CP090059.1 coordinate 451,956, forward strand.
GCGACCGCCGCGTTACCGACGATCCTACCTATCCCGGTCCTGAACGCCGGGTCGCGGAGCGCCGCGCCCAGTCGCCGCGCGAGGACTAAGCTCGCCGCCGTCTAGGCCCGATTGCCGCTCCGCCGCCAGGCGAACGCCAGCGCCTTGGCGGCGAGCGCGCTCAGGCCCGGCCGCACCAGTAGCCAGTCGCGGATCGCCGGGCCCTGCTCGGCACCGATCGTGCGTTTGTAGCCGCTGTCGCCCGCACCCCAGTCGACGGTGTGGATGCCGTCCTCGATCCCGCGGACGAGGTTGCGGTAGTAGAGCAGCTTGCCCGGCGAATGCTTGGCATAGGCGGGGTCGTAGCTGTTCGCTATCGCATATTTGAGTGCGCCAGCGTTCATGTCGAACGAGAAGGCCGCAGGCTTGCCGGCGACGTCGAGCACCGCGGCCCACATCATCTTCGCGATCACCGGATCGGCGGCGGCGGCGCGCCAGAACCGGCCGTGTCCCGCGTCGGTGAACTTGGCATCGCCGCCGTCGGTCCGTGCCGCGATCCAGCTCGCCTGCTCGATGCTCGCGAGGTCATCGAATGCCTGGGACGTCCAGTCCGCGCCGGCCACGAATCGCCATTCGAGCGCACCGTGGCCGGCGAGATGCTTCTCGTGGAAGCGGTTCTTCTTGAGCGTCGAATTGCGCGGCCAGGGCCCCTCGGCCTGGCTGGCGGCGATGTCGAGCAGGTAGCTGTCGGCGACGAATCGGTCGAGCACCGCCCAGCCGCGCGCGCGGGCGGCCTCGATCAGCGGCGCCGCACTGGCGTCGCCGTCATAGACCGGGCCGATCCGCAGCGCCGTCACCGCCTTGGCCAACTTCGCCAGCGCAACGTCGAACGCGCCCGCCGTGACGCCGACGCGGGTCGGAAAGCTGCGGAACGGCCAGTAGCAGCCCGGCACCGCGGCCATGCCGAGCCATCGCGGGCCGAGGCCGACCAGCGGCAGCGCCAGCACCGGCGTTCCCTCGCGCTCGACGACCAGAGTGCGCGCCTCGCCGCCATAGGCCTGGAGCGCGGCCGCATACCAGCCGTAGCGCAGGAAGCGATGGCTCGGCCGCGCCCGCTCGGCGACCGCATCGATCGCGCCGGCCAGCCCGACGCCGAGCTGCGCGCCATGGACCGGCGGCAGCCGCGCGAAATCGGCGAGCGGCATCGGCTTGTTCATGGGAGGGGCCTAGCAGGCAGGGGTTACCAAGGCGTGAGGGGCCCCACGATTCCACAACGGGGTTGGGTTTGTGCCTTCACCGCCGCTCCGCCGCCCAGCGCCGCGCTTCCTCGAGCCGGTCGAGCGGAAAGGTGCGGATCTCCGACGGCATCAGCGCGCCCAGTGCCCGCGCCACCGGTCCGATCCAGCCCGAATCGGTCACCACCGCCGCGCGGGCGAAGCGGTGGATGTGGCCGAAGCTCCACTTCACGTCCTGCCACCACAGGGCCGGATCGATCCCTTCGAAGTTCCGGATCACCTCGACCACGTTCAGTTGCTTGTGCGTCTCCAGCAGCCGTTCGAGCTCGGCCACCACGCGCTCGAAGTCTGCGCGGTCGATCCGCCCGTCGACGGTCAGCTCCACCAGTCCCGTGACATCGTCGGTGGTCATCGTCAGCATGATTGCCTCCTGCGCCCCTTTCGCCATAACGTCGGGCCATGGGTTTCTCTCCCGGGCTCTCGACTGTCGCCGAAACGATCCAGGCCGCGATCGCCCCGGTGTTCCTGCTGGCGGGCCTGGGCTCGATCCTGAACGTGCTCGCCGGGCGCATGTCGCGCGTGGTCGACCGCGTCCGCGCGCTGGAGGCGCTGCATCCCCGCTCGTCCGGACCGGAGCACGACCGCCACGTCTGGGAGCTGCGTATCCTCGACCGCCGTATCGTCGTCATCAACTGGGCGCTGTCCTTCTGCGTCGCGAGCGCGGTCGCGATCTGCGGAGTCGTGGCGCTGATGTTCGTCGCACGGCTGGTCAACCTCCACATCGGTAGCACGGTCGCGGTGATGTTCATCTTCGCGATGGCGATGCTGATGATCGGGCTGCTGCTGTTCCTGATCGAGGTGCGCATGTCGCTGCGCGCCGTCCACGTCCGTGCCGAGCTGTTGGAGCGGGAGCGGAGCTGATTCACCCGGGCGGGCTGCCTGACGAGAGGCAGCCACTTGGCCCTCAGTACACCCGCTTCTTCGGCTTGATGTACTCGACGTCGTCGGTGAGCGTGTAGTCGTGCACCGGGCGGTAATCGAGCGCGGTCGCGCCGCCCTTGCCGCCCCAGCCGTCGAAGGTGGCGATGGTGTGCTTCATCCAGGTCTTGTCGTCGCGCTCGGGATAGTCCTCGTGCATGTGCGCGCCGCGGCTCTCGGTGCGGTTGATCGCGCCGCGGATCGTCACCATCGCCTGGCCGATCAGGTTGTCGAGCTCGAGCGTCTCGACGAGATCGGTGTTCCAGATCAGCGAACGGTCGGTGACGGCGATGTCCTGCATCGACGCATAGACCTGCTCCATCTTGCCGATGCCCTCGGCCATCAGCTCCTCGGTGCGGAACACCGCGCAATGCTTCTGCATGGTGCGCTGCATGTCGAGGCGGATGCGCGCGGTCGGGGTGCCGCCCTTGGCGTTGCGGAAATGGTCGAGGCGGCCGAGCGCCAGCTCCTCCGAGCCTTTGGGCAGCGGATTGTGGGGCGTGTCGGGCTTGACGATCTCGGCGATGCGCTTGCCGGTCGCGCGGCCGAACACGACCAGATCGATCAGCGAGTTGGAGCCGAGCCGGTTGGCGCCGTGGACGGAGACGCACGCCGCCTCGCCGACCGCGAACAGGCCGGGGACGACCGCGTCGGGGTTGCCGTCGCGAAGCTGCACGACCTCGCCATGGTAGTTGGTCGGGATGCCGCCCATATTGTAGTGGACGGTCGGCACCACCGGCAGCGGCTGGCGGGTCAGATCGACGCCGGCGAAGATCTTGCCGGTCTCGGTGATGCCGGGCAGGCGCTCATGCAGCACCTTGGGGTCGATATGGTCGAGGTGGAGGAAGATATGGTCCTTCTCCGCGCCGACGCCGCGCCCCTCGCGGATCTCCATAGCCATCGAGCGCGCGACGACGTCGCGGCTGGCGAGGTCCTTGGCGCTGGGGGCATAGCGCTCCATGAAGCGCTCGCCCTCGGAGTTGGTGAGATAGCCGCCCTCGCCGCGCGCACCTTCGGTGATGAGGACGCCGGCGCCGTAGATGCCGGTCGGGTGGAACTGGACGAACTCCATGTCCTGCAGCGCGAGACCCGCGCGCAGCACCATCCCGCCGCCGTCGCCGGTGCATGTGTGCGCCGATGTCGCCGAGAAATAGCAGCGCCCGTAGCCGCCCGTCGCCAGCACCACCGCGTGGCTGCGGAAGCGGTGGATGCTGCCGTCCTCCAAACAGAGGGCGATCACCCCGCGGCACTCGCCATTCTCCATGATCAGGTCGATGGCGAAATATTCGACGAAGAAGTCGGCGTCGTACTTGAGGCTCTGCTGGTAGAGCGCGTGGAGCATCGCATGGCCGGTGCGGTCGGCGGCGGCGCAGGTGCGCTGCGCGGGCGGGCCCTCGCCCATGTTCTGCATCATGCCGCCGAACGGGCGCTGGTAGATCTTGCCCGCCTCGGTGCGGCTGAACGGCACGCCGGCGTGCTCGAGCTCGTAGACCGCGGCCGGCGCCTCGCGGACCATATACTCGATCGCGTCCTGGTCGCCGAGCCAGTCGGAACCCTTGACGGTGTCGAACATGTGCCAGGTCCAGTGATCCGGGCCCATGTTGCCGAGGCTGGCGGCGATGCCGCCCTGCGCCGCGACGGTGTGGCTGCGGGTCGGGAACACCTTGGTGATGCAGGCGGTCTTGAGCCCGCTCTCGGCGATGCCCATCGTCGCGCGCAGGCCCGAGCCGCCGGCACCCACGACGACGGCGTCATAGGTGTGGTCGATGATCTTGTAGGCGTCAGGCATCAGGCGGGGGTCCCGGTGAAGGCGATCTTGAGCACCGAGAAGATGGCGATCGCCGCCGCCCCCACGGTGAAGAAGTTGAGCAGGAGGAGCAGCACGAAGCGGCTTTCGTCGTGCTGATAGTCCTCGATCACCACCTGGAGGCCCAGGCGGAAGTGATAGAAGACGCTGACGACCAGCAGCACCATCGGGATCGCCGCCCAGGGCGAATGCAGCCAGCGGGTGATGCTGTCGAAGTCATAGCCCGGCAGCCGGGCGAGGCTGATCACCAGCCACAGCATCAGCACCAGGTTGGAGGCAGAGGTGATCCGCTGGTTGATCCAGTGGTGCGCGCCTTCCTTGGCGCTGCCGAGGCCGCGGACGCGGCCGAGCGCGGTGCGGTTCGCCATGGTCATTTCCCCCAGATCAGATAGGCCCAATAGGCGATTGTCGCGAGGATGCCGAACGTCAGCACCGCAATCGACGACGTCTTGTTGCCCTTGAGCTCGAAATTGGCGCCGACGTCCATGAACCAGTGGCGGATGCCGTTGGCCATGTGGATGAAGAAGCAGAGGCTGAGCCCGATGCCGAGGACATAGCCGAGACCGTGGAAGCCCATCACGTCGGTGAAGGTCTGATAGGCCTCCTTGCCCGAAGCGGCGGCGGCGAGCCACCACACCAGCAGCACCGTTCCCACCGTCGCCATTCCCGAGCCGGTAACGCGATGCAGGATCGAGACCAGCATGTGCGGGCCCCATTTCCAGATCTGGAGATGCGGCGAGAGCGGGCGGTTGACGTTGCGGGCGGTGGCCAAGACGGTTCCTTTCGGCAGGCGAGAGGTTCCTTACGCCGGTCGGCTGATGATGCAAGCACCTGAACGGCTCTCAGACGGCGCGCGCCTCCTCCAGCAGTCGCCGCGCGCGCAGGTACATCTCGATCCGCTGCATCGTGAACATGCCGAGCGCGAAGGCGATCAGCATGTCGGTGACCGCCATGGCGTTGAGGTGGAAGGGATTGTCGGTGGCCATCATCGTCCGCGCGCCGGTGCGCACCACGATCAGCAGCAGGATGAACAGCACCGCCCAGGGCGAAGCGTGCTGGTTGATCTCATGTGTCCCGGGATCGACATGGATGCGCATCAGCTTGCCGCGCTGCCAGCCGAAGGCGGCGCCGAGCACCAGCGCCAGCGCGCAGAACGCCCAGCCCCAGCCGGTCGGCGGGTAGCGCCACATCATATAGGCCGCGAGCGCCGCATAGAGCGCGGGGAAGATCCAGAGCTGCTCGATCCTGAGCGGCCGTACCCGGCGCATCCGCCGCCAGCGGATCAGGAACACGATGCCGATCACCGCGGCGGTGACGGCATAGCTGATCCACAGATTCGGCTGCGCGGCGTGACCTTGCATGAGACCTTCCCCCCACGTCTGCGTCGGCGTCTTAGGCGAATGGCCGCAGTGCGGCCAGCGATTCGATGCTGGCGCGACCGGGCGGGTTCGCGCTATCCGCCGCCGCCATGATCAAGCACGCTCTTCCCGTCACCCGCGCCGACGATTTCGCGCAATGGTACCAGGCCGTCATCACCGAGGCCGACATGGCCGAGGATTCCGGCGTGCGCGGCTGCATGGTGATCCGGCCGTGGGGCTATGGCATCTGGGAGCGGATGCAGCGCCAGCTCGACGACCGCATCCGCGCGACGGGCCACGAGAACTGCTATTTCCCGCTGTTCATCCCGCTCTCCTATTTCGAGAAGGAGGCGGAGCATGTCGAGGGCTTCGCCAAGGAGATGGCGGTCGTCACCCATCACCGGCTGATCGCCGACGGCAAGGGCGGGCTGATGCCCGATCCCGAGGCGAAGCTGGAGGAGCCGCTGGTGGTGCGGCCGACCAGCGAGACGGTGATCGGCACCGCCTTTGCCCGCTGGGTGCAGTCGTGGCGCGACCTGCCGGTGCTCATCAACCAATGGGCCAACGTGGTGCGCTGGGAGATGCGCACGCGCATGTTCCTGCGCACCGCCGAGTTCCTGTGGCAGGAGGGGCATACCGCCCACGCCTCCGCCGAGGAGGCGCGCGAGGAGACGCTCAGGATGCTCGAGGTCTATCGCAGCTTCGCCGAGGAGTGCGTGGCGCTGCCGGTGATCGCGGGCGAGAAGCCCGAGAACGAGCGCTTCCCCGGCGCGGTCGAGACCTGGTCGATCGAGGCGATGATGCAGGATGGCAAGGCGCTGCAGGCCGGCACCAGCCATTTCCTCGGCACCAATTTCGCCCATGCCCAGAACATCCGCTTCCAGAACGACACGGGCGAGCTGGAATACGCCAACACGACGAGCTGGGGCATGTCGACCCGCATGATCGGTGGGCTGATCATGACGCACGGCGACGACGACGGCCTGCGCGTGCCGCCGCGGGTGGCACCGTGGCAGGTGGTGATCGTGCCGATGCTGCGCGACTTGCCGGAGGACGAGGCGGTCGTCGCCTATTGCCGCGAGCTCCATGCCGAGCTGGCGAAGCTCAGCGCGTTCGGCGAGCCGGTGCGCGCGCTGCTGGACCTGAAGCCGATCAAGGCCGCGACCAAGCGCTGGGGGTGGGTCAAGAAGGGCGCGCCGATCGTGATCGAGGTCGGCGGCCGCGACGTCGCCGGCGGCAACGTGTCGGTGATCCGCCGCGACCGGCTCTACCGCGAGGACGGCAAGCTCGACAGCCGCGTGATCGCGCGCGGCGAGTTCGTCGGCGAGGTGGCGGCGACGTTGGAGGACATCCAGGCATCGCTGTTCGCCGAGGCCAAGGCGCGGCTGGAGGCGGGGATCGTGCGCGGGCTCGACAGCTTCGAGGCGCTGGCGGCCTATTTCGAGGGGCAGGACAACCCCGGCTGGGCCGAGGTCGCCTGGGCGCGGCCGACCGGCGCCGAGCTGGAAGCGGTGGTCGAGCGGATCAAGCCGCTCAAGCTCACCATGCGCAACGTGCCGATCGGCCAGGCGCCGGTGACGGGGACGTGCCTGTTCACCGGCAAGCCGGCGGTCGAGCGCATCCTGATCGGGCGGGCTTATTGAACGACATCCAATCCTCCCCCGCCAGGGGGAGGGGGACCGCCAAAGGCGGTGGAGGGGGAGGTCGGCGATCCGCTATCGGTGTGCTTCCGCCCCCTCCGTCACGCTTCGCGTGCCACCTCCCCCTGGCGGGGGAGGATTGAAAGGGCGCCTTCGACATGAATCACGGTTGGCTGGAAGACTTCTCCAGTTCCTCCATGGCCTCGCGATCCTCGTTCGAGACGAACTCGCACGCCAGCAGCGTCTTGCCCTGCATCGCCGGCCCCTGGCGGGCGACGATGGAGATGAGGCCCAGCGCCTTCATGCCCTGCTGCGCCTCCGGCAGCTGGCGCGAGAAGCCCAGCGACGACGCGCCGAGCAGATGGCCGGTTTCCGGCGTCAGCTCGTAGCGCTGGGCGAGCCGGGCCGCGACCTCTCCTTCGACCAGCACGCCGACCGCCATGCCCGCGAACACCACGTCGCGGGCGGCGAAGCCGTCCCTCTCGATCGCAGCCGGCAGGTGGTAGACCGCGGCGCCCAGCATCGACGTGTCCGGCTTGGCGAGCTTCTCAGCCGCCTCGTAGAGCGTGGTCGCGCCGTCGATCGAATAAGGCGGCTGGCAGAGCGCTGCGGCAAAGAAATCCGGCGCGGCCGGGTCGTCGGCGCTTGCGGCCGGGCCTGCGAGAAGGAGGGCGAGGGCGGCGCTCGGGAGGATCGGCATCGGCGCCGAATGCCCGAACCGGCGCGCGCGCTCAAGGCTCCCGCCGCTTGTCCGCCTCCCACCATCGCGTGAAGGCGGCGCGCTGCTCCGGCGTCAGGTGCAGGCCGACTTTCGAGCGGCGGTCGAGGGCGTCGTCGGCGGTGACCGCCCATTCGCGCGCGCGCATCCAGCGTGCTTCGGTTTCTGTGATCCCGCCGCCGAGGTCGGCGCCCAGGCCGGCTTCCTCGGTGATCCCGGCGAGCATCTCCTCCAGCATCGTGCCGTAGGCGCGGGCCATGCGGATAGAGCGCTCGTCGCCAAGGAACGGCCAGCGTGCGCGGACGATGGCCAGATATTCTTCAAACCGCTTCCCCGGCGAAGGCCGGGGCCCAGTCTCGAACCGGCCCCCTGCTGGGCCCCGGCCTTCGCCGGGGCACGGATTGCCGCCCGGGAAGGGGCGGTTGCGCGTGACCGGCCCCGCACCGATGCCGAGCTTCGCCATCGCATCCTCCGCGAGCTGGCGCGCGGTGGTGATCTTGCCGCCGAACACGCTGAGCAGCGGCGGGCCGTCCGCGTCGAGTTCGAGCACATAGTCGCGCGTCACCGCCTGCGCGGCGCTGGTCCCGTCGTCGTAGAGCGGCCGCACGCCCGACCAGGTCGCGACCACGTCGGCCGGCGCGATCCGGCGAGTGAAGTGGCGGTTGATCGCATCGCAGAGATAGGCGACCTCGCCGGCGTCGATCCCGGCATCCTCGGGGCGCTCCACCGGCACGTCGGTGGTGCCGACCTCCGTCATCCCCTCATAGGGAATGGCGAAGACGATCCGCCGGTCCGGTTGCTGGAGGATATAGGCGTGGTCGCCCTCGTAGAGCCGGGGCACGACGATGTGGCTGCCCTTGACGAGGCGCACGGTGCTGCGCGTCGCGATGCCGAGCCGGTCGAGCAGAAGGTGGACCCACGGGCCGGCGGCGTTGACCAACATCCGCGTCTCGACCCGGCGGCCGTCCGACAGCCCCACCAGCCAATGATCGCCGGCGCGGTGGGCGGCCTCCAGCGCGGTGCGGGTGGCGATCTCCGCGCCGTTGACGGCAGCGTCCATCGCGTTGAGCAGCGTCAGCCGTGCGTCGTCGACGAAGGCGTCGGCATAGACGAAGCCCTTCGCCCCGCCCTTGAGCGGCGCCGCATAGGCGGCGTCGCTTGCGCTGAGGCCACGCGAGGCGGGCAGGCTGCTCTTGCCCCCGAGCCGGTCGTAGAGCCACAGGCCGAGGCGGACCATCCACCACGGTCGCAGCCCATGGTCGTGCGGCAGCACGAAGGTCAGCGGCCGGATGAGATGCGGCGCGGCGTGGAGCAGCCGCTCGCGCTCGCGCAGTCCCTCGGCGACCAGCCTGAACTCGTAATGCTCCAGGTAGCGCAGCCCGCCGTGGATCAGCTTGGTCGACGCGGAGGACGTGTGGCTGGCGAGATCGTCGCGCTCGACCAGCAGCACGCTCGCGCCATGGAGCGCCGCCTCGCGCGCGATCGCGCAGCCGTTGATCCCGCCGCCGACGATCAGGAGGTCGTAGGTCACCGCGCTGAAACCCGCAGAAAACCGTCGAAGGTCACGAAAGTCATAGGTAGACGGCTCCCCCCGCCAGCGATGCGATATCGGCGGCCGGCTGGCAAGCTTGACCGGTCTATATGATGCAGATACATGATGTATATGCATCATGATCTTCATTGCGCCTGCACCGTTTTGCGCAAGGCATCGCGCGCGGTGACGCGGCTCTATGACGAGGCGCTGGAGGGGTCTGCGATGACGATCGCCCAATTCGCGCTGCTCCGGAACGTCGCGCGCGCCGAGCCGGTCGAGCTGAGCCGGCTGGCCGACGCGATGGTGCTCGACCGCACCTCGCTCTACCGCGCGCTGGCGCCGCTCGAGCGGGCAGGCTGGGTGGCGGTGACGGCGGCGGGGCACGGCCGCGCCAAGCGCGCGGCGCTGACCGAGGCGGGGAGGAAAGCGATGGCGGAGACGACCCCGGCGTGGGAAGCGGCGCAGCGGCGGCTGGTCGAACGGTTCGGCGCGGCCGATTGGGATGCGCTGTACGATTCGCTCACCGGCCTCGCCGCGCTGGCGCAGGAGCCGGCGCGATGAGCGGCGCGGCCAGGATCCGCCGGGGCGAGAATTATGCCTGGGTGGTGGTGATGACCACCTTCCTCGCGCTGCTGGCCGCGGCGGGCCTCCGCGCGGCGCCGGGCGTGCTGATGCAGCCGGTCGAGCTCCATTTCGGCTGGAGCCGCGCCACCGTCTCGACCGCGGCGGCGGTGGGCATCCTGCTCTACGGCCTGGTCGGGCCGTTCGCGGCGGCGCTGATGCAGACGATCGGGCTCAGGCGCACCATGCTCGGCGGCCTCGCGCTGATGGCGGCGTCGACCTTCGCCAGCCTGTGGATGACGCAGCCCTGGCATTATGTGCTGACCTGGGGCGTGCTGTCCGGCATCGGCAGCGGCGCGATCGCGCCGGTGCTGGGCGCGGCGGTGGTCAACCGCTGGTTCGCGGCGCGGCAGGGATTGGTGATGGGGCTGCTCAGCGCCTCGACCGCGACCGGCGCGCTGGTGTTCCTGCCGGCGATGGCGTGGCTGTCGGAAGGCGGCGCGTGGCGGCCGGTGGTGCTGGCGGTGTCGATCGTCGCGCTCGCGCTGATCCCGCTGGTGGCGCTGCTGGTGCCGGAGAGCCCGGCGCACATCGGCGCGCGCCGCTTCGGCGAGGTCGAGCCGCTCGCCGCGACGCCGCCGCTCAAGGGCGCCGGGACGCCGATGCTGGCGATCCATGCGCTGGTGCGCGGCAGCCGGCATCCGATGTTCTGGCTGCTGTTCGGCACCTTCTTCGTGTGCGGGCTCACCACCAACGGGCTCATCGGCACGCATTTCATCGCCTTCTGCGGCGATCGCGGCATCGCGCCGGTGGCGGCGGCGGGGCTGCTCTCGATGATGGGCTTCTTCGACCTGATTGGCACCACCGCCTCGGGCTGGCTGACCGACCGCTATGACCCGAGGAAGCTGCTGGTCGTCTATTACGGCTTCCGTGGCCTTTCCCTGATCGCGCTGCCGTTCATAAACTTCGACGCGGTTAGCCTCACCATCTTCGCGATCTTCTACGGGCTCGACTGGATCGCGACGGTGCCGCCGACGGTGAAGCTCGCCAACCAGGCGTTCGGCGAGCGCGACGGGCCGATCCTGTTCGGCTGGGTGCTGGTCGGGCACCAGCTCGGCGCGTCGGTGGCGGCGTTCGGCGCGGGCGTGACGCGCGAGATGCTGGGCACCTACCTGCCGGCGCTGGTGGTGGCGGGGGCGTTCGGGGTGCTCGCGGGGGCGGCGATGCTGATCAGCGTGCGGCGGATCGGGGTGACTGAGCCGGCTTAACCCCCTATCTCGGGGCATGGCCAAGCGCGCAGGGCTGCCGACGCGGCAGCAGATCCTCGACTTCATCGCCTCGTCGGACCAGCCGGCTGGCAAGCGGGAGATCGCGCGGGCGTTCGGCCTGCACGGGCAGGACAAGATCGCGCTCAAGGCGCTGCTCAAGGACATGGGCGACGAGGGGCTGATCGACGCCGGCCCCGGCCGCGCCTTCCATGCGGTGGGCGGGCTGCCCAAGGTGACGGTGCTGCGCGTGGTCGATGTCGACGACGGCGGTAACGTCTGGGCGCAGCCCGAGCGCTGGGAGGCGGAGGGCGTGCCCGAGCCGCGCCTCAGGGTACGCGAGCGCAAGCACGGGCGGCTCGGCGTCGGCGACCGCATCCTCGCGCGGACCGAGGAAGCGGGGAAGGGCTGGATCGCCCATCCGATGAAGACACTCCCCAAGGCGTCCGAGACGATGATCGGCGTGCTGCGCGAGGAGGGTGGACGGCTGTTCCTCCAGGGTGTCGAGAAGAAGGAGCGGCGGGATTTCCTCGTCTCCGACGCCGGCGGCGCGGAGGCGGGCGACCTGGTGATGGCGGAGAAGGCGGGCCGGCCGCCACGCATGACTGCGCGGGTGGTCGAGCGGCTCGGCGATCCGTTCGCGCCGCGCAGCTTCTCGCTGATCGCGATCCACCGGCACGAGATCCCGCATGTCTTCTCCGAAGAGCTGCTCGACGAGGCGCGGCGGGTGGCGGAACTCAAGATCCTCCCCGGCACGGGGAGGGGGACCGCCGCCGAAGGCGGTGGTGGAGGGGGGCTGGCCGCATCGGAAGCCGGTGCCGAGAGCCCCCTCCACCAGCCTTCGGCTGGTCCCCCTCCCCGTGCCGGGGAGGATCTGAGGGAGGACCTGCGCCAGCTCCCCATCGTCGCGATCGATCCGGTCGACGCGCGCGACCATGACGATGCGGTCTGGGCGCAGCCGAACGATGAGGGCGGCTGGGACGCGATCGTCGCGATCGCCGACGTCAGCTTCTACGTGCGGCCCGGCTCACTGCTCGACCGCGAGGCGCGGCGGCGGGGGAACAGCGTCTATTTCCCCGACAGGGTGGTGCCGATGCTGCCGGAGGTGCTGTCGGCCGACGTCTGCTCGCTCAAGGAGGGCGTGGATCGCGCGGCGCTGGCCTGCCATTTCAAGGTGAGCAAGGCCGGTGCGATCAGCGACTTCCGCTTCACCCGCGCGGTGGTGCGGATCGCCGCCAATATTCCCTACGAGGATGCGCAGGCGGCGATCGACGGCATCAAGCCGCACGCGCTGACAGAGACGGCGCTGAAGCCCCTCTGGGACTGCTGGCGCGCACTCTACGCCGCGCGGGAGAAGCGCGAGCCGCTCGACCTCGACCTGCCCGAGCGGCGGGTGGTGCTCGACGAGAAGGGGCGCATCCTGTCGGTGGCGCCGCGCGAACGGCTCGACGCGCACAAGCTGATCGAGGATTACATGATCGCCGCCAACGTCGCCGCGGCCAAGGCGCTGGAGGCGAAGAAGCTCCCCGTCATGTACCGCATCCACGAGCCGCCCGCGCGCGAGAAGCTGGTCGCGCTCAAGGACTATCTCGCCACCTTCGATGTCGAGTTCGCGCTGGGGCAGGTGATCCGGCCGGCGACATTCAACCGCATCCTCGACCGCATCGGCGACGCCGACTTCCGCCCGCAGGTGATGGAGCAGGTGCTGCGGACGCAGACCCAGGCCTATTACGGGCCACAGAACGCCGGGCATTTCGGGCTCGCGCTCGGCAGCTACGCCCATTTCACCTCGCCGATCCGACGCTATGCCGACCTGCTGGTGCATCGTGCGCTGGTCGAGGGCTATCGGCTGGGGCCGGGCGGATTGACGACGGAGGAAGTCGCCAATTTCGAGCGGATCGGCGAAGGCATCAGCCAGCTCGAGCGCCGCGCGATGGAGGCGGAGCGCGAGACGATCGACCGCTACGTCGCGGCCTATCTGGCGGAGCATGTCGGCGAGGTGATGGAGGCGCGCATCACCGGCGTGCAGAGCTTCGGCTTCTTCGCGACGGTGGACGGCGTCGGCGGCGACGGGCTGGTGCCGGCACGCGATCTCGGCAGCGAATATTACCGCTGGGACGAGGCGGGACAGCGGCTGGTCGGCGAGCACAGCGGGACTGAGTTCGCACTCGGCCAGCGGCTGCAGCTGCGGCTGGTCGAGGCGAATCCCGTGTCGGGGGCGCTGCGCTTCGAGCTGCCGGAGGGCAAGGGCGCGGCCGGCGGGGGCGAGCGGCCGAAGCGCGTGCTCAAGCGGCGCGGGCGGCCGGCGAATATCCGGCATCAGGGAAGGAAGCGCTGACCCTCCACCGTCACCCCGGCGAAGGCCGGGGTCCACCGGGAGGCAGGCTTCAGTGCAAGAGGCTCAAAGGACCGGACTTGCGGCACCGTGGACCCCGGCCTTCGCCGGGGTGACGGTAAGGGTCAGGCCGTGAACGTCAGCCCCGCATTCTCCTGCAGCCGCTTGCGGAGCGGCGCCGCCATCAGCCCGCCTGGCGTGTAGATGCCGCCCTCCCCCTCGACGTCGCGGATCAGGCACAGCGCGCTCTCCGCGATCATCTTGCTGGTCGAGCCATAGCCCGGGTCCCTGTCGCCGGTGACGACCGCGTCGATCCGCTCGCCGCCCGGCATCTCGCCGATGAACAGGAGGTCGTAGAAGCCGGTGTCGCGCTCCTCCTTCGACGGGCCCTCGCCCGGCTTGGGACCGTCGTCGCCGGCCATCGGGTTGAACTTGGCGATCGCCTCCGCCGCAGCCTTGCCGAGGTCGCCGAGGCCGGGCGCGATCATCATCTCGTCGTAGACGAAGTCGGTGCCATAGGCGTGGCCGAGCAATGCGTTGGTGCGGTGGACGTTCTTGGTGTTGATCGGCGCCATGATGAACGGCGCCAGCCACGCGTTGAGCGCGCCGTCATATTCGGGGATCAGCCCCTTGGGCTGCTCGGGGCCGCGGAAGCCGGGGGTCAGCGCGAACGGGTCGACCAGCAGCTTGAGGATCGACGGGTCCTTGGCCGCCGCCACCATCGTCGCCTTGGCGCTGGCGAAGGTGCCGCCGGAGAAGGTGCCTTTCATCTGGCGGACGCGGCCCTTGACCCGCGGCGCCGGGCGCCCGAACCGCGCCTTCGCCGCTTCCTGCAAGGTCCAGACGCCGAGATCGAACGGGATCGAATCGAAGCCGCAGGAAAAGACGATGCGCGCCCCGCTCGCCTTCGCCGCGGCCTCGTGCGCGTCGATCATGTGGCGCATCCAGGCGGGCTCGCCGCACAGGTCGACATAGGCGGTGCCGGTCGCGGCGCAGGCGGCGACCAGCTCGCTGCCGTGGAGCTGATAGGGGCCGACCGTGGTGATCACTACCTTGGCGCGGCTCGCCATCGCCCGCAGCGCGGCGGGATCGTCGGCATTGGCGGTGACCAGCGGCGTGTCGGCCGGCGCGCCGATCGCGTCGCGCACCTCCTGGAGCTTGGTCAGCGAACGGCCGCCCATCGCCCAGGTCACGCCGCTGCCGGCGCCGTAGCGCTCCGCCAGATATTCGGCCACCAGCCGGCCAGTGAACCCGGTCGCGCCGTAGACGATGATGTCGAAGTCGCTCATGGCCCTCTCCTCCTTTCGCCGCAGCGTCGCGCATCGGATGCTGGCGCGCAAGCCGCCGCCATCCTAACTGGGCAGCGCCAGCAGGAGGGCAGCATATGGCCGGGTACGACTACGACCTTTTCGTCATCGGCGCAGGATCGGGCGGCGTGCGCGCGGCGCGCGTCTCGGCGGCGCACGGGGCGAAGGTGGCGATCGCCGAGGAATTCCGCGTCGGCGGCACCTGCGTGATCCGCGGCTGCGTGCCCAAGAAGCTGCTCGTGTTCGGCGCCCATTTCGCCGAGGATTTGAAGGACGCGCGCCGTTTCGGCTGGAACGTGCCCGACTGCGACTTCGAGTGGACGACGCTCAGGGACAATGTCCTGAGCGAGGTCGACCGGCTCAACCAGGCCTATACCCAGACGCTGACCAACAACAACGTCGAGATCATCCACCAGCGCGCCACCGTCACCGGTCCGCACGGCGTGCGCCTCGCCGACGGACGCGAGGTCAGCGCGAAGGTTATCCTAGTCGCCACCGGCGCGCGGCCCGACGTCCCGAGCTGCCCCGGCCACGAGCACGGCATCACCTCCAACGAGGTGTTCCACCTCGAGGCGCTGCCGAAACGCGTGCTGATCGCGGGGGCGGGCTATATCGCCAACGAGTTCGCCGGCATCTTCCATCAGTTCGGCAGCAAGGTGACGCTGATCAACCGCACCGACGTGATCCTGCGCGGCTATGACGAATCGATCCGCGACCGGCTGCTGCAGATCGCGATGATGAAGGGCATCGACTTCCGCTTCCACGCCGAGTTCCGGGGCATCACCAAGGACAAGGACGGCTGCCTGACGGTCGAGATGACCAACCATGAGCCGATCACCGTCGACTGCGTACTGTTCGCCACCGGCCGCGTGCCGAACACCACCGACCTCGGGCTGGAGAATGCGGGCGTCGAGCTCGACGCCAAGGGCGCGGTCAAGGTCGACGAGGACAGCCGCTCGACCTGCCCCAGCATCTACGCGGTCGGCGACGTCACCAACCGCATCCAGCTGACGCCGGTGGCGATCCGCGAGGGCCATGCCTTTGCCGACACGGTGTTCGGCGGCAATCCGTGGCGGGTCGACCACGAGAACGTGCCCCATGCGGTGTTCAGCCATCCGCCGATGGCCGGCGTCGGTCTGACCGAGAGCCAGGCGCGGCAGAAGCTGGGGTCGGTCAAGGTCTATCAGTCGGACTTCCGCGCGATGAAGAACGTCCTCGCCGGCCGCAACGAGCGCGCACTCTACAAGATGGTGTGCGACGGCGTGACCGACCGCGTGGTCGGCCTCCACATGATCGGCCCCGACGCGCCGGAGATCCTCCAGGCCGCGGCGATCGCAGTGAAGGCGGGGCTGACCAAGGCCGATTTCGACGCGACGGTGGCGCTCCATCCGACCATGGCGGAGGAGCTGGTGCTGATGCGGTAGGTTCGTGTCACCCCGGACTTGTTCCGGGGTCCACCAAGCCTCGCAGGCCGCGCTCAATCCTCCTGCCCAGTCCTTGCCTCCCGGTGGACCCCGGAACAAGTCCGGGGTGACGGCGAGGAGGCGTGGGAATGTCAGTCCTAATCGCCCTCCGCGATCAACGCGTCCACCTCCCCCGCCGGCCCCGCATCGGAGCGCCGCGCGATCGTCGCGGTGACGGCGACGTCCATCGTGACGTTGCCGATCGTGCGGAACAGGTCGGGCACCGTCTCCACCGCGACGAGCAGGCCGAGCGCCTCGATCGGCACGCCCATCGCGATCGCGACCGGCGCGGTCGAGGCGATGAAGCTGATCGTGCCCGGCAGGCTCACCGATCCCATCGTCGTGATCGCGGCGGTGGCGATGCCCGCGGCGAGCTGGGCCGGGCCGATCGGCACCCCCAGCCAGTGCGCTACGTAGAGCGCGACCGCCAGGTTCATCGCCGGGCTGGTCGCGCGGAAGATCGCCACCGCGATCGGCAGCACGATTCCGGACACGCCCGCGGTGGCGCCGAGCGCCTCGCTCGCGCGCAGCATCGTCGGCAGCGTGGCGAGCGAGGATTGCGTGCTGATCGCGACCGCCTGCGCCGGCGCCACCGCGCGCGCGAAGCGGACCAGGCCGACGCGCGCGCCGATCATCGCCACCGGATAGGCGAGGATCAGCACGATCAGCCCGATCGTCGAGACGATCACGATGTAATGCGCCAGCGCGCCGAACGCCGCCGCCCCGGTACGCGCGCCGACGCCATAGGCGAGCATCAGCACCCCGATCGGCGCCAGCTTCAGCACCCAGCCGATGATGACGATCATCGCGTCGGCGATCGCCTGGAACAGCTTGGTGAGCGTGGTGCGCGGCTCGGGCGGCAGCCGGATGATCGCGAAGGCGAACACCAGCGCGAACACGGTCAGCGGCAGGAAGGCATCGCCCGCCGCCGCCGTCACCACGTTGGTCGGCACGATCGAATCGAAGAAGGCGGCGAGCCCCGGCACCTCGCCGACCGGCTTGGCGCCCGACAGCGATCCCCTGAGCGCCGCCGCCCAATTGCTCGGCAGCGGCCATAGGCGCAGCAGCAGCGGCATCATCACCGCCGAGATCAAGGTGGTCGTCCACAGGATCGCCACGAACATGACCAGCGCGCGCCCGGCGATGCGCCCTGCCCGCGCGGCCTCGGCGCCGGCGGCGACGCCCACCACCAGCAGCGCGACGATCAGCGGGACTATCACCATCTGCAGCGCGTGCAGCCAGGCCGCGCCGATC
The DNA here is from genome assembly GCF_021391395.1 of Sphingomonas cannabina. NCBI lineage: Bacteria > Pseudomonadati > Pseudomonadota > Alphaproteobacteria > Sphingomonadales > Sphingomonadaceae > Sphingomonas > Sphingomonas cannabina. The sequence goes on from NZ_CP090059.1 coordinate 469,390, forward strand.
GGATCGGTCACATGCAGCGCCGCCGCGGCGACGTCGGGCGCGAGCGAGGCGCCGGCGATGCCCGCGAGGAGCCCCACGACCAGGGCGAGCAATATTCGAGTGGCTTGCGACATGCTCGCGGTTCGCCTCCGGTCACGCTATTGGGTCGACAACGCAAACCGACGAGACGTGCAATGGCAAGGAAATATTTCGGCACCGACGGAATTCGCGGGCTGACTAACGTCGCCCCGATGACCGCCGAGATGGCGATGAAGGTGGGAATGGCCGCGGGCAAGCACTTCCAGCGCGGCGACCACCGCCACCGGGTGGTGATCGGCAAGGACACGCGGCTGTCGGGCTATATGCTCGAAAGCGCGATGGTGGCGGGCTTCACCTCGGTCGGCATGGACGTGGTGCTGCTCGGGCCGATGCCGACCCCGGCGGTGGCGATGCTGACCACCTCGATGCGCGCCGACATCGGCGTGATGATCTCGGCGAGCCACAATCCCTATTCGGACAACGGCATCAAGCTGTTCGGACCCGACGGCTACAAGCTCTCCGACGAGGACGAGGCGGCGATCGAGGCGTTGCTGGCGAGCGAGGTGGCGCTGGCCCCCGCCGCCGAGATCGGCCGCGCCCGCCGGGTCGAGGACGCACGCGGGCGCTACATCCACTTCGCCAAGTCGACCTTCCCCGACGACCTGCGCCTCGACGGGCTCAAGGTGGTGGTCGATTGCGCCAACGGCGCCGCCTATCAGGTCGCGCCCTCGGCCTTGTGGGAGCTGGGCGCCGAGGTGGTGGCGATCGGCGTCGAGCCCAACGGCAAGAACATCAACGACCAGGTCGGATCGACCGCGCCGACCACCCTGCAGGAAACGGTGGTCGCCTCCGGCGCGGCGATCGGCATCGCGCTCGACGGCGACGCCGACCGGCTGATCGTGGTCGACGAGACCGGCGCGATCGTCGACGGCGACCAGCTGATGGCGACGATCGCCGGTGGCTGGGCGCGCCAGGGCCGGCTCGCGGGCGGTGGCGTGGTGGCGACCGTCATGTCGAACCTCGGCCTCGAGCGGCATCTCGCGGCGCAGGGGCTGGGGCTGGTGCGCACCGCCGTCGGCGACCGCTACGTGCTCGAGAAGATGCGCGCGTCGGGCTACAATCTCGGCGGCGAGCAGTCGGGCCATATCATCCTATCCGACTATGCGACCACCGGCGACGGGCTGGTGGCGGCGCTGCAGGTGCTCGCCGAGCTGCAGCGCGCCGGGGCGCCGGCCAGCGAGGTGCTGCACCGCTTCGATCCGCTGCCGCAGCTGCTCAAGAACGTCCGCTTCAAGGGCGGCCAGCCGCTGGAGGCCGAAGCGGTCAAGGCGGCGATCGCCGAGAGCGAGGCCGAGCTCGACGGCAGCGGCCGGCTGCTGATCCGCAAATCGGGCACCGAGCCGCTGATCCGCGTGATGGCGGAAGGGGAGGATCGCGCGCAGATCGAGCGCCTGGTCGACCGCATCTGCGACGCGGTGCAGAAGGCGGCGGCGTGACGGTAACTCCTTCCCCGTTCGCCCTGAGCTTGTCGAAATACGCCCCTTTCAATCCTCCCCCGCCAGGGGGAGGTGTCGGCCGTAGGCTGACGGAGGGGGAGGATGCCGACCCACTATCGGCGTGCTTCCGCCCCCTCCGTCACGCTTCGCGTGCCACCTCCCCCTGGCGGGGGAGGATTTGAACGTCGATCCGGTCTAGGAAGAACGCACATGCTAGAGATGCGCCCCGACTGCGAACGCTGCGGCGCCGACCTGCCGGCCGACCAGGCGGGAGCGTTCATCTGCTCGTTCGAATGCACCTTCTGCGCGGAATGCGCGGAGGCGATGGACGAGACCTGCCCCAATTGCGGCGGCGAGCTGCTCGACCGGCCGGCGCGGGTGGGTGAGACGCTGAGGCAGCATCCGGCATCGACCGAGCGGAAGTTCCAAGGATCATGAGCACAGCTTGCCATCATGTGCTCTTGCGCAAGCAGAAGCCCTGGGCCTCCGGCGACACCATGATCCAACGCTCCTGCCTTCGCAGGAGCACGAAGGCGTGATCGCCCGGGTCCTCGTCATCGCCGGCTCCGATTCGGGCGGCGGCGCCGGCATCCAGGCCGATATCAAGACGATCACCATGCTCGGCGGCCATGCGATGACCGCGATCACCGCCCTGACCGCGCAGAACACGCTGGGCGTCGAGGGGGTGATGCCGGTGCCGGCGGCCTTCGTGCTCGAGCAGATCGATACGGTCGTCGCCGACATCGGGGTCGATGCCGTGAAGATCGGCATGATCGGATCGGCGGAGACCGCCCATGCCGTCGCCGATCGGCTGAAGGGGATCGGCGTGCCGGTGGTGTTCGACCCGGTGATGGTGGCGACGAGCGGATCGGTGCTCGCCGACGATGCGACCATCGCGGCGTTCGAGCGGCTGCTCGCGGTCGCCACGGTGGCGACTCCCAACGCCCCCGAGCTCGAGGCGCTCGGCGGGGTCGAGGCGGTGCTCGCCCATGGTTGCCATCTCGTCATCAAGGGCGGCCATGTCGACGGCCCGCGCGTGATCGACCGGCTGCTGTCGCCGACCGGCCAGCTGCTGCGCGAGCTCGACGGCAAGCGCATCGACACCGACGATACCCACGGTACCGGCTGCACCTTCGCCAGCGCGCTCGCCACCGGGCTCGCGCAAGGGAGGCCGATCGACGAGGCGTTCGCGACGGCGGTCCGGTTCGTGCGCATCGCCTTGATCAATGCGCCCGGCCTGGGCCAGGGGCAGGGGCCGATGGGACATGCGCTCGGCTACAATCCGTTCGAGGAGCTCGAAGGCTGATGCCGGGCCTCAAGCACGAGAAGCTGTGCCTGGCGCCGGTCGTCGGCGTCGACGAAGCGGGCCGTGGACCGCTCGCCGGACCGGTGGTGGCGGCGGCGGTGATCCTGCCGGCCAGAGGCGTGCCGCGCGGCATCGACGATTCGAAGAAGCTCACCGCGCCCGAGCGCGCGCGGCTGTGCGAGCGGCTGCGCGGCTGCGCGACCGTCGGCATCGGCATCGTCGAGGCGGACGAGATCGACCGGCTCAACATCTATTGGGCGACGATGAAGGCGATGACGCTGGCGGTGGAGGCATTGGGCTGCGCGCCCGGCCATGTCCTGGTCGACGGCAACCGCCTGCCGCGCTGGGGTTATGCCTCGACCGCGATCGTGGGGGGCGACGCGATCAGCCTGTCGATCGCCGCCGCCTCGATCGTCGCCAAGCACACCCGCGACACGATCATGATCGCCCATGCCGAATCGCATCCGCACTATGGCTGGCATTCCAACAAGGGCTATGCCGCGCCCGAGCATCTCCGGGCGCTGCGAGAACACGGACCGTCGCCGCTCCACCGCCGCAGCTTTGCGCCGGTCGCCCAAGCCGAGCTGCCGTTATCCATGCCGGCTGAGTCTTTCGTGCCACACCCCAAGGGGTTGTGGATCGAGGATTCGGACGGACTCAATATCGAGTCGCGGTCCACGAATGTTCCGCTCGGTTAACGACTTGGCAAGATTTTCCGTTAACCAATGTTCGCTTGACGGGTAGGAGTTCGCCCGCTGACGTGACCCGTCCGGAAAACAGGGTGAAGGACCGCCGATGGGGGTGATCGAGAAGGTTGCGCGGGGACACGCGAGCGCGGAGGCGCCGATCGAGCTCGCGCTCGACCGCATCATCCGCGGCGACTGCATCGAGGCGATGCGGGCGCTTCCCGCCAAGTCGGTCGACCTGATCTTCGCCGATCCGCCCTACAACCTCCAGCTTGGCGGCGACCTCAGCCGGCCCGACGGCAGCCATGTCGACGCGGTCACCGATGACTGGGACAAGTTCGACAGCCTCGCCGCCTATGACGCCTTCACCCGCGCCTGGCTGGCCGAGGCGCGCCGCGTGCTCAAGGACGACGGCGCGATCTGGGTGATCGGCAGCTACCACAACATCTTCAAGGTCGGCGCGGCGATCCAGGACCTCGGCTTCTGGATCCTCAACGACATCGTGTGGCGCAAGGCCAATCCAATGCCGAACTTCAAAGGCACGCGCTTCACCAACGCGCACGAGACGCTGATCTGGGCATCCAAGGGCGAGAAGGCGAAATACACCTTCAACTACCGCTCGATGAAAACGCTCAACGACGAGCTGCAGATGCGATCGGACTGGGAGTTTCCGATCTGCGGCGGGCAGGAGCGGCTCAAGAAGAACGGGGTCAAGGTCCACCCGACCCAGAAGCCCGAGGCGCTGATCTACCGCATCCTGCTCGCCTGCTCGAAGCCGGGCGACGTGATTCTCGACCCCTTCTTCGGCACCGGCACCACCGGCGCGGTGGCGAAGCGGCTCGGGCGGCGCTGGATCGGGATCGAGCGCGAGGGCGTCTACATCGATGCCGCCGAGGAGCGCATCGCCGCCGCGCTGCCGCTCGACGAGAGCGCGCTCACCACCATGCAGAGCCCCAAGGCGCAGCCCAAGGTGGCGTTCGGCACCCTGGTCGAGACCGGGCTGCTGCCGGCGGGAAGCCGGCTCACCGACACCAAGCGGCGCTGGTTCGCGACCGTGCGCGCCGACGGCAGCCTGGCGAGCGACTGCGGCGCCAACGGATCGATCCACAAGCTCGGCGCGACCCTGCAGGGCGCGCCGGCGTGCAATGGCTGGACCTTCTGGCACCATGAGGAGAACGGCGCGCTCGCCCCGATCGACACGCTGCGCCAGCGCTACCTGCTCGCGACGCAGCCCTAGACCGGCTAGGGCGCCGGCATGATCGACCCTGCCGAGATTCCTGCCGGTGCCCGCCTCTATCTCCGCCCCGAGCAGCTCGTCGATTCGCCGGTCGGCCGCGATGGCGAGGTGGCGCGGATCGCGGGCGGCCTCGTCTGGTGCGCGGCCTATGAGCTGATCGCGGTCGAGGACGGCCGGCGCGTCGTGCAGGCGAGCCTACCGGTGAGCCGCCTGCCGGGGATGATCGCCAACCTGCCGCCAGCGCAGGCCGAGCGGCTGCGCGAGCTCGCGCATCGCATCTCGGCCCCGCGTGCGCCGATGACGCTCGGCGAGCGCGTGCTGCGGTTCGAGCAGCCGCAGGTGATGGGCATTCTCAACGTGACGCCCGACAGTTTCTCCGACGGCGGCAAGCATCAGGGCGATCCGGGTGCGATCGCGCGGGCGGGCTTCGATCTGGGGGTAGCCGGCGCCGCGGTGGTCGACATTGGTGGCGAATCGACGCGGCCCGGCGCGGCCACGGTGTGGGAAGGCGACGAGATCGCCCGCGTCGTCCCGGTGATCGCGGCGATGACGCCGGGCGGCACGCCGATCTCGATCGACACCCGCAAGGCCGCAGTGATGGAGGCGGCACTCGCGGCCGGAGCGCACATGGTCAACGACGTCGCCGCGCTGCTGTGGGACGATCGCGCGGCCGGCGTGGTCGCGCGCGCCGGCTGTCCCGTGGTGCTGATGCACTCGCCCGATCCGGCCAAGGGCCCGCACGGGGACGAGGGCTATCGCGACGTGCTGATCGAGGTGTTCGACTGGCTGGAGGCGCGGATCGAGGCCGTCGTGGCGGCGGGAATCGATCGCGCGAAGATTTTGATCGATCCCGGCATCGGCTTCGGCAAGAGCCTGGCCGACAACCTCGCGCTGCTGAACGGGCTCGGCCTGCTCCACGGCCTCGGCGTCCCGATCGTGCTCGGCGCGAGCCGCAAGCGCATGATCGGCGCGCTGAGTCACGAGGCGCCGGTCGACGAGCGGCTGGGCGGCAGCCTGGCGCTGGCGCTGCACGGCGCCCAGCAAGGCGCGCAGATCCTGCGCGTCCACGATGTCGCCGAGACCGCGCAGGCGCTGCGGGTGTGGCGCGGCCTCAGGGACGCGGCGCTGAGCGCGGTGCGTTAGATCAAACGGGCTGGATCGGCTGAAATCCGGTCGCGAAGGCGATCACGATGAGCAGTCCGCCTAGCACGGCCAGCACGGCCGCGGCGATCCGCAGCAGGCGGGACGCGCCGATCCAGCCGAGAACGGTCGCCGCCAGGACCAGCCCCGCGCCGACCAGCCAGCGCGAATCGCCGATCGCATGCCAATGAGCGATGCCGAACAGACCGCCGGCGAGTCCGGCCACTGATGCGGCCAGGCGGGTCGCCGCCGGGGCGGCTGCGCTGAGGCGATAGAGCATGATCAGAGCGAAGGCGACGGCGGCGACGAGTGCGATGAAGTCGATCATGACGGGCTCCCCGTTGGATAGACGAGCATGATGTTTCCGCCGCTGCCCATCAGGCGGCGCTGCTCTGGTCGATGCCGAGCTCGCCGAGCTTGCGGTAGAGCGTCGAACGCCCGATGCCGAGCCGGCGCGCGACCTCGGTCATGCGGCCGCGATAATGGCCGATCGCGAGGCGGATGACATCGGCCTCGATCTCCTCGAGCGCGCGCAGGTTGCCGTCGGGGCGGAACAAGGTGACGCCGCTCGCGCCGGCGAGGCTGCCGGCCGGGCCGCCCTGGCGCACCCCGGCGAGCGTCGCGATCTGCGGGAAATCCGAACGCGTCAGCGCATCGCCGTCGCACAGCACCGCGGCGCGGAACAGCGCGTTGTGGAGCTGGCGGACGTTGCCGGGCCAGTCGTACTGGACCAGCAGCGACAGCGCATCGTCGGTGATGCCGAGCGGCCTCAGCCCCGGCTGGGTGGCGATGCGGCCGAGCAGGTGGCGGGCGAGCGGGGCGATGTCGTCCGGCCGCTCGCGCAGCGGCGGGATCGTCACCTGCACCACATTGAGACGATAATAAAGGTCCTCGCGGAACCGGCCCGCCTCGACCTCTTCGACCAAAGTCTTGTTGGTCGCGGCGATGACGCGGACGTCGACCTCGCTGGTGTGGCGCGCGCCGATCGGCTGGATCTCGCCCGACTGGAGCACGCGCAGCAGCTTGACCTGCGCCTCCAGCGGCATCTCGCCGACCTCGTCGAGGAACAGGGTGCCGCCGTCGGCCTCCTGGAAACGGCCGATCTTGCGCTCGAACGCGCCGGTGAATGCGCCCTTCTCATGCCCGAACAGCTCGGATTCGACGAGGTTGGCGGGGATCGCGCCGCAATTGACGCGGACTACGGCCTTGCGGCCGCGCGGCGAGGCGGCGTGGATCGCCTCCGCCACCACTTCCTTGCCGACGCCGCTTTCGCCCTCGATCAGCACCGGCACGCGGGCGCGCGCGGCCTTGGCGGCAATGGCGAGCGCGGCGCGGAACTGCGGTGCGGCGCCGACGATCTCGTCGAAGGCGAGTGCGGCGGGAATCTTCTCCGTCAGCGGGCGGAGCTCACCGGCGGCGCTGCCGCCCACGGCGGTATCGAGCGCGGCGAGCAGGCGTTCGGCGCCGATCGGCTTGACCAGGAAATCGGTGGCGCCGGCGCGCATGGCGTCGACCGCGGCGGCGACCGAGCCATTGGCGGTCAGCATCAAGAGCGGCAGCGCCGGGCGGCGCAGGCGGATCTCGCGGATCAGCGAGCCGGCATCGGCGTCGGGCGACCAATGGTCGAGCAGGACCACGTCGAGCGCCATGCCATCGGGGGTGCCGAGCGTGGCGATCGCCGTCTCCGCGTCGCCCGCGAAGATCGTCCGCCACCCGCGCCGCGCCGCGATGGCGGCGACCAGGCGGCGCTGCGCCGGCTCGTCGTCGATCAGCATCAGCACGCGCTGGCCGTTCCGCGTCATAATCCTATCCCACTGTCCCAGATCAGGTCAGCGACTTTTAGGTGCGGTTCGGTAAAGGCCGCCTTAAGCGCGTCTCGCACCGGGACTTGAGGGGCGGCGGCCGGGTGGGTAAGACGGCGGCCACAGCAGCTAGGGGATGGATGCGAATGGCCGAGCAGACCGACATGAAGGCGCACGAGGCGACCTATCACGGGGTGATGGCGCTGCTGAAATGGGGCGCGCTCGGTTGCTTCCTGGTGGCGTTCGCCGTCATCCTGCTGATCGCCAGCTAAGTGCGGATCGCCGTCCTCAAGGAGGGGGCTGCCGGCGAACGCCGCGTCGCGGCCGTGCCGGAGACGGTGAAGAAGTTCGTCGCGCTCGGCGCCGAGATGGCGGTCGAGGCCGCCGCCGGCGAGGCCGCTTCCTATGCCGACGCCGACTATGCCGCGGCGGGAGCGACGCTGGGCTCGCGCGCCGAGGTGGTGAAGGGCGCCGACATCCTGCTCGGCGTGCAGGGACCTGATCCGGCGAGCCTGGCCGGCGTGCAGCCCGGCGCATGGCTGGTGGCGGGGCTCAACCCCTTCGGTGAGCGGGCACGGGTCGACGACTACGCCAAGCTCGGTCTCGAAGCGCTGGCGATGGAGTTCATGCCGCGCATCACCCGCGCGCAGTCGATGGACATCCTGTCCTCGCAGTCGAACCTCTCCGGCTACAAGGCGGTGCTCGACGCGGCGGCGGAATATGGCCGCGCCTTTCCGATGATGATGACCGCGGCCGGCACGGTCAGCGCCGCCAAGGTCTTCGTGATGGGCGTCGGCGTCGCCGGGCTCCAGGCGATCGCGACCGCGCGGCGGCTGGGGGCGCAGGTCTCGGCCACCGACGTGCGTTCGGCGACCAAGGAACAGATCCTGTCGCTGGGCGCCAAGCCGATCTTCGTCGAGAACGTCGCCGGCATCGAGGGCGAGGGCTCGGGCGGCTATGCGACCGAGATGAGCGAGGAGTATCAGAAGGCGCAGGCCGAGCTGGTCTCCGGCCATATTGCCAAGCAGGACGTGGTGATCACCACCGCGCTGATCCCCGGCCGGCCGGCGCCGCGGCTCATCTCCGACGCGCAGGTCAGGGCGATGCGGCCGGGCAGCGTGATCGTCGACCTCGCGGTCGAGCAGGGCGGCAACGTCGAGGGCGCGGTCGCCGGCGAGGTGGTCGAGAAGCACGGGGTGAAGATCGTCGGGCACAGGAACGTGCCGTCGCGGCTGGCGAGCGACACCTCGGCGCTGTTCGCGCGCAACCTCTACAATTTCCTGTCGGCCTTCTGGGACAAGGATGCCGGGCGGCCGGTGCTGCCCGACGGCGACGAGATCGGTGAGGCGATCCGGCTGACCAAGGGCGGTCAGGTGGTGAGCGCGAGGTTGACGTCATGAACAATCCTCCCCTGCAAGGGGAGGTGGCGCGCGCAAGCGCGTCGGAGGGGTGTCGCCCCCTCGATAGCGCTGCGGCAAAGCGGTTGGCCGAGCAGGAGTAAGCAAATGGACTTCATCTCGATCCTGTCGATCTTCGTGCTGGCCTGCTTCGTCGGCTATTACGTCGTCTGGTCAGTGACGCCGGCGCTGCACACGCCGCTGATGGCGGTGACCAATGCGATTTCCTCGGTGATCGTCGTCGGCGCGCTGATCGCCAGCGCGGCGGCGGGATCGGCCACCTCGAAATGGCTGGGCCTCGCGGCCGTCGTGCTGGCGAGCGTCAACATCTTCGGCGGCTTCGCGGTCACCGAGCGGATGCTGGCGATGTACAAGAAGAAGGACCGGCCGGCGGCCAAGCATTGATTGACGTCACCCCGGCGGAAGCCGGGGTCTCAGGCGATGGGGCGATCCGGCACGAGATTCCGGCTTTCGCCGGCATGACGATTTGGGGGATGGAATGGAACACGCAGCACCGGTGAACCCTTGGGTGGCCCTGGCCTATCTCGTCGCCGGCGTGTGCTTCATCCTGGCACTCCGCGGGCTCTCCTCGCCCGAGAGCAGCCGTCGCGGCAACCGGTTCGGCATGATCGGCATGGGCCTGGCGGTGGTGACCACGCTCGTCACCCACGAGATCGCGAGCTTGCCCGAGATCGCGGTCGCCATCCTGATCGGCGGCGGCATCGGCTTCGTCGTCGCGCGGCGGATCGCGATGACGGCGATGCCGCAGCTCGTCGCCGCCTTCCACAGCCTCGTCGGCATGGCCGCGGTGCTGGTGGCGGCAGCCGCCTTCCTCAATCCGGAGGCGTTCGGGATCGTCGGCGCCGACGGCGCGATCCTGCCGGTCAGCCGGATCGAGATGGGTCTCGGCGTCGCGATCGGCGCGATCACCTTCTCCGGCTCGGTGATCGCGTTCCTGAAGCTCAACGGCAACATGTCGGGCAAGCCGATCCTGCTGCCCGCGCGCCACGTCATCAATCTCGGCGTGCTCGCCGGTATCCTCGGGTTGATCGGCTATTTCACGCAGGACCAGGCGCCCTGGGTGTTCTGGACGGCGACCGCACTCGCCTTTGCGATCGGCTTCCTGCTGATCATCCCGATCGGCGGCGCGGACATGCCGGTCGTGGTCTCCATGCTCAACAGCTATTCGGGCTGGGCGGCGGCGGCGATGGGATTCACGCTGCACAACACCGCGATGATCATCACCGGCGCGCTGGTGGGCAGCTCGGGCGCGATCCTCTCCTACATCATGTGCCGGGCGATGAACCGCAGCTTCCTCTCGGTGATCGCGGGCGGCTTCGGCGGCGGCGACGCGGCGGCCGTCGGCGGCGGCGCGGCGATCGACCGGCCGTGGAAGCGCGGCTCGGCCGAGGACGCGGCTTTCCTGATGAGCCAGGCCGAGCAGGTGATCATCGTCCCCGGCTACGGCATGGCGGTGGCGCAGGCGCAGCACGTGCTGCGCGAGATGGCCGACAAGCTCAAGGAAGAAGGGGTGCGCGTCAAATATGCGATCCATCCCGTCGCCGGGCGCATGCCGGGGCACATGAACGTGCTGCTGGCCGAGGCCAACGTCCCCTATGACGAGGTGTTCGAGCTCGAGGACATCAATTCCGAGTTCGCGCAGACCGACGTCGCCTTCGTGATCGGCGCCAACGACGTCACCAATCCCGCGGCCAAGACCGACAAGTCGTCGCCGATCTACGGCATGCCGGTGCTCGACGTCGAAAAGGCCAAGACCGTGCTGTTCGTGAAGCGCAGCATGGGCGGCGTCGGCTATGCCGGCGTCGACAACGAAGTGTTCTACCGCGACAACACGATGATGCTGCTCGCCGACGCCAAGAAGATGGTCGAAGAGATCGTCAAGGCGCTCGGTTGATCCGCTCCGGAGGCATTTCGCACGGATTCGGCGGGTGACGGGTCCATTCCGGCGGTGATGCTACTCGTCCGGATAGATGCCTTGCGGCAAACCGGAACAGAGATCGAACGAAGGGGATCGCGATGAGCGAGAGCGATGCGCCTGATGTGACCTATGCCGACGCACCCACCGTCCTGCTGATCGCCGACGACACCCGTGCGGGCGGCGCGGCGGAGCGGGCGGTCGCCCTTGCCGGCGCCCGGCTGCTCGACCGTGTCCGCATTGCCGACGCGGCAGAGCGGCTGGCGATGCAACCCGCGCTCGATATCCTGATGGTCGAGTTGACCGGGATCACAGCCGATGTTGCCGACGATGTGCTCGGCCACGTCGAGGCGGCGATGCGTGAGCGCGAGCTGCGCGTGATCGTCGCGTTCGGTGAGGATCAGATCGATCTCGTCGCCGCCCGACTGATGGGACCGGGCATCAAGCTGCTGTGCGCCCCCGGCGTCGGCGATCGCGTCGCCGCGCTCGCGACGATGCCGCAGGGCCCCGCTACGCAGATCAACGAGCCGCGCCGGGACGAGGCCGAGCAGCTCCGGATGCTCAACGCGGAGGTGGCACGGATCGCCGAGACGCTGGCGCGGCTGACGCGCGGCGAAGACGACGAGCCGGGCAGCCGTATCCGGCCGACCCTGCACGAGCCTGCGCGCGGCTACGGCATGCCGCCGGTGATCGAGACGGGCGTGACGGTGAGCGCCGCCGAGGTGCGCGGTGCGATCCGGGCGCGGCGGCTGCGCGCCAATTTCTTCGCCGCCGATCTGTTCGCCGATCCGGCCTGGGACATGCTGCTCGACCTGTTCGCGGCCGAGCTCGAGCATGTGCGCGTCTCCGTCTCGAGCCTGTGCATCGCCGCGGCGGTGCCGGGAACGACGGCGCTGCGCTGGATCGGAACGATGATCGACGCCGGGCTGTTCGAGCGCCACGCCGATCCGTTCGACCGGCGGCGCGCCTATGTCTCGCTGTCGGAGAAGGCGCGCGAGGGGATGCTGCGCTATTTCGCTGCGATCCGCCGCGCGGGCTTGGCGAGCGCCTGAGCCTGGCGTATCGAGGCCGTCCCGAGGGCGGTTAGCTCAGTTGGTAGAGCATCTCGTTTACACCGAGAGGGTCGGCGGTTCGAGCCCGTCACCGCCCACCATCGGCCGATCCCCTAGAGGTACTAGAGGCTCCGGACCAGCCGCACCGCCCGGGCAAGCCAGGGCGGATCGGCGACGACCTGCTGCCGCTGACCGGCGCCGAGCGGGAGCAGATGGAGCTTGCCTTCCTCCCGACCGATCAGGCGGCCGAACAGGAAGCGGCCGGCGGGGCGGGGCACCAGCACGTCGCGGTTGAGCGCCTGGCCGAAGGCATCGGGCGCAAGCCGTTCGCACCAGATCTCATCACCTGCGCGATAATCGCCGACTCCGTTGGCAACCGTGACTGCAACCATCTCCGGCGCCGGCCGCGGCGGAACGACTGTGGCGGGGCGACGGGGCGCGTGGACACCGTCGGCGCCGAGTTCGGCCGCCACCGCAACGTCAGGGCGGTCGGGAAGTGTCACCAGATCGCTCGCGTCGACGCCGAGCGCGGCGGCGATGCGATTGAGCCAGGCGACCGAGACGGTGCGGGTCCCCGTCTCCAGCCGGCCGATCGTCTGCGCGGTCGTCGGCGGCACGCACGCCCTGGCGACGTCCTCGAGCGTCATTCCCTTGGCGCGGCGGACTTCGCGGATGGCGGTGATCATGATCGGCTCCGTGAACCTATATGGTTTTTCCTGTTTCCTACATACTTGCCGTTATGGCAACCCCCTCGCGCGACTCGGAACGATGGAGGGTGTATGCGGGAGCTGGTCGAGCGGGTTTTCGAGGACGGGCGGGTAACGGAGCGGCCGTCCGGCCGCGGAGGGCGGAGCGTGACGGTGAACCTGGCCGAATCGCCGCTGAGCTGGCTGCGCTCCCGCGGGCATGTCGACGTACGGCAGTATGAGGCGGGGGAGCGGCTGCGTGCGGACTATGAGACGGCGGAGCTGGGCCCGCGCGTCACCATGCGCTGGGACGCGGCGCCGGCCGGCCGCGGGCGGCGATCGGCGCCGGACGCGCTCGATCCGACGCTGGCCGGGATCGCGGCGAAGCGGCGGTTCGATGCGGCGATGCAGGCGGTCGGCGCCGGGCTCGGCGACGTGCTGTGGCGCGTGGTGTGCGCGGGCGAAGGGCTGACGATGGCGGAGAAGGCGCTCGGCTGGCCGAGTCGGTCGGGCAAGCTGGTGCTCGGCTTGGCGCTCGACCGGCTGGCGGACCATTACGGGCTGGGCTGAGGGTCCTCCGCCACGGTGCTGGGGAAGACGCGGCGATAGGCCCAGCCGATCCCGATCAGCGCGATCCCCAGCCCGAGCAGCGAGACGATGCGCAGCAGCCCGCCCGACGAGGCGATGTCGAGCAGGAATACCTTGAGCACCACCAGCGTGAGCAGGCCGAGCCCGAAGCTCCTCAGTGTATGCGACCGCGTCGCGATGCCGCGCCAGAGCCATGCGATCGCGAGCAGCAGGAAGGCGGCCGAATAGCCCCAGTTCTCGCCGCTGCCGGCCGGGCCGGTGAGCAGGCTGCCATGGGCGAGCTGGCGGACGGCGGCGGCGACGGCGAGCGCGGTGAGCGCGAGGCAGGCGATGCGCCAGACGCCCATGCGCCGGACGAGCAGCGCCGCCGCGATCGCCGGGAGCAGCACCGCCGCATTGGCGACCGGCGCAGGACCGACGAGCTGGGGCGTGTGGAGCGGGTCGAGGATCAGCAGGTCGAACCAGAGGATGCGCAGCAGGGCGATACCGGCGAGCAGGTTGCCGAGGACATCGCGCCGCAACCGCCAGGCGAGCCAGCCGGCGGCGAGGAAAGCGAGCGTGATGATGGCGCGCTCGGTGAATCCCCAGGTGATGAAGCGCTCAGGCGTGGCGATCGCCAGCGGTTGCTTGGCGAGCGCGTAGAGCGCCGCCGCGATGAACAGGACGGCGACGGCACCGGCACCCGGGCGGCCGCTCGCGAAGGCGGTGCGGTCGAGGACGAGGAGACCGGCGACGGCGAGACCGGGCACGCCGACGCGCAGCAGCAGGTCGGCGAGCGGCGGGAGGTGCGTGTAAGGCGTGTGGTTGCCGATCAGCGATTCGCCGATGAGGCCCGCCATGCCGATGAGCGGCTGCATCGCGAGCAGCACCAGCGCAACCAGGGCGAGCGTCGGGAGCCGTGCGAGAGCCGGATCAGGCCAGCGCCTTGCCCAGAAGGCGAGGCCGACCGTGATGGCGGCAACGGGCAGGCTCGCCCAGAGCGGGGGGACCCAGGTGGCGAGCGCGATGCCGGCGAGCAGCGCGGCAGCGGCGGTGCCGCCGACCAGCCCGGCATCGCTGCTGCCCGCGCGATCGCGGTGGCGCCAGGCAAGCACGAGGGCGGCGGCGGCGAGGGCCAGCTCGATCGCGCTCCAGGCGGACGGTGCGAGCAGGGTTGGAGCGAGACCATGGGCGACAAGCACCGGTCCGGCGAGGCCGATGACGGCGACGCCGGCCCATTCGCGCGCGGTGCGGGACAGCGCGCCGCCGGCACCGGCGAACAGCAGCGTCGCCGCCACGGCTGCGATCGGCGTTACGCGCGTTTCGGGTGCAAGCAGGCCGGCACCGATCAGAAACAGGAGGAGCAGCGCGGCGGCGAGCGCTCCCGCACGCATCCGGGGGTCGCGCCATGCCAGGATCAGCGCGGCGGCAGCGAGGATCAGGTCGAAGCTCCACGACAGCGCATCGAAGCGCAGGACCGGTGCGAGCACGACGAGCTGGACCAGCCCGGCAACCAGCGGCGCGAGCAGCAGCCAGGGACTGCGTGCACCCGTGCGCGGCAGCGCCAGCGTCGCGCCGATCGCCAGCGCGACGACGAAGCCCGCGACCGCACCGGCGTCGCGGCCGTCAAGCAGCAGCGTAGTCAGGTTCGCCCAGCCGAACCCCGCGGCGACGGCGGCGATCGCGAGCCAGCTCCACCCGCGCCGGATCGCGAGGCCGAACAGCGCCGTCACGAGCAGCGCAAGATAGACCAGCAAAGGCCCGACGCCCGTTGCTTCGAAGCCGGCGACGAGCGGCGCGGCGAATCCGCCGACCAGCGCCATCACCGCGGTCGGCGGGCCGTGACGCAGCGCCAGGAACAGCGCCAGCGCGGTGATCGCGACCATGATCGCGAACCCGGCGAGCGCGCCGACCAGATGATATTGCGCGGCGGCGATGTAGAGCGTGCCATAGGCGCTGGCGACACCCGCACCCGCCAGCACCTGTCCCACGCGCGGATCGTCCCGCGTGAGCGGCAGACGGCGCGCGACTTCGCTGGCAGCGACCAGCAGCAGCGAGAACAGCGCCGCGAGAATCGTGCGGACGGCCGGGCCGAGAAGGCCGGTTTCCATGGAATAGCGCACCAGAAAGAAGCCGGCGAGGACCAGAGCGGCGCCGCCGATCCAGATCGGGAGGCGTCCGCCGATCGCGTCCTCCAGATTGAAACGCGGCAGGGCAGTGAGCGGGCTTTCGTACGGCGGCGGAACAGGTTCGGGTGGTGATGCCGGTGTTTCGCTGCGTTGTCCCGCGACGACCGTGGCCGGAGCGCGGCGTTCCGCCGCCGGCCGTGCGGACGAAGCGACCTCGCGTTCGGCCGGGCGGACGGACATGCCGGGATCGAGCGCGATCAGCCGGTCGTGGAGCCGCTCGACCTCCGCTTCGAGGCGGGCGATCCGCCGATGCAAGGCAGCGGCCCCGACGACACCGATCAGCAGGATGACGAACGATGAGAAGATAAGCGGCCCCTTTCGCTGGACCTGCTATGCCACAAGCGAGCGACGCCGTCCGCCGCGAAACTGCGTTGCGATGAAAAACGGTAACGCTAGGCTTGCCATGGATTGGAGCACATCATGATTCTCGTCGGATCGACCCCTTTGCCGGACGCAGCGCGCGCATGAGATTCACGTTCGTCAAATGCCACGGATCGGGGAATGATTTTCCCTTGATCGACGCCCGCGCGATCGAATTGAGCGACACCGAGTGGGCAGCGGTAGCGCGGGCGCTCGCCGACCGGCGGGGACCGGTGGGCGGCGATGGACTTTTGCTGCTGACACCCGGTAATAAAGTTGCGAAATTCGGGCAAAGAATGTTCAATTCTGATGGGTCCGAGGCGGCGACCTGTTTGAACGGGCTGAGGTGCGTGGCGCGGGCAGGGTTCGAGGCGTTGGGAATCGATGCCGCGACCGTTCAGCTGATGCGGTCGACCGCCGAGGTCGAGCGGGTGGCGGAGCTGGCGCCCGGGGTGGTGACGGTGCGCACGCGGGTGGGGCCGGCTTCGCTGGCGCCGGGCGACGTCGGGCTGAGGGTCGACGCGCCGGTGATCGAGGCGACGATTCCGGGACTGCCCAACGCGCGCGCCTTCACCGCGGTGGCGATGCCCAACCCGCATCTCGTGGCCTTCGTCGACAAGGTCGACGAGCGCGAGCTGGTGTCGCTCGGCTGGTGGTGCGAGGCGGGGCCGGAGCTGCTCGCCGACCGCGCCAACGTGTCCTTCGTCGAGGTGCGGGGAAGCGACCTCTACGTGCGCACCTTCGAGCGTGGGGTCGGCCTGACCGACGCCTGCGGCAGCGCGATGGCGGCGTCGACCTATGCCGCGGGCCTGACCGGCCGTGTGCCGTTCGGGCGCGAGATCACCGTGTTCAATCCGGGCGGGATGGTGCGCGCCGCAGCGGGCGAGGACGGCATGGTGACGATCGCGGGCAACGCCACCTTCGAATGGGACGGCGAGGTGGAGGTCGACCTCGCCACCGCCACCGCGTCCGGCCTCACCGTGACGCGGCGACGCGAGGACGAAGTGGCCGCCTGGGAAAGCGCCAAACCAATTTAACCTATCTGGCACTTTTCTATTGACATCGTCACGCTCTTATGGCACAAAAAGAGAACGCTGAAGAATTGCGAGTCGGGGGATGGCGTCGCCGCAGGCCGTGCCATCGTCCGATCGAGGATCAGCTGGCCAAAGAGGATTCATTTCTCCGGCAAAAGCCGGGATCCAGGGCCGCGGGCGACAACCTGCCTGACCCTGGATCCCGGCTTTCGTCGGGATGACGGCGGAGAGGGAACGGAAACAAGTTCGAAGCGGGGATAGCGGTTGGGCGGCCGCATCCCTGCTTCGCAGCGAACGGGCTGGCGCGCCGCAGGGCTGCTGCCGGCCCGTTCGCGTTTCGGGAGATCGTGACATGGACGATACCATGCGAAAGCGGCGGAGAGCGTCGGGGTACGACACGGGAACGAGAGCGAACAGCTTCGGGATAAGGAAGCGGCAGAAGTTCCTCGATGCACTGGCGCTCACCTGCAATATCACCAAGGCGGCCGCCTATGCGGAGGTCTCCAGCGCCACCATCGCACGCACGCGCCATCGCGATCCGGTGTTCGCCGAACAATGGCGCAAGGCGCTGGAGATGGGCTACGATCGGATCGAGGCGCTGGTGCTCGAGTATAGCGGCGCCTGCGGACGGATAGAGCCCGATCCCGAACGCGCCGCGGCGGACGGCGCCGATCCCGAACCATTTGATTTCGAGCGGGCGATGAAGGTGCTGATCTATCGCCGCGGCGAGCGCAATGGCGAACCCAATCGCCGCACCGGCGGTCCGCGCCGCGCCGCGACGCGCGAGGAGACCAATGCCAACCTGCTGAAGGCGCTCGCCGCGGCCAAGCGGCGCGTGGAGAAGCGTCGTGACCGCGAGAGCTGAGCGTCGGCACAGCGCGGATGCGGTCGACGATGCCTGGCTGCGCGAAGCCCTGGCCGACCTGCCCGAGGACGAGCAGGTGCGGGTGCTGGCCGCGCTCAGCGACCCGCAGGCGCGCGAGCTCGAGCGGCGCTGGACGATGTGGCGCCGCGACGAGCAGCACGAGCCGCCCGGCGACTGGCGCGTGTGGATGATCCGCGCCGGACGCGGCTTTGGAAAGACGCGGACCGGGGCGGAATGGGTGAGTGAGCTGGCCCGCCGCGATCGCTCCGCGCGGATCGCGCTGGTCGGCGCGACCTTCGACGAGGTGCGCCGGGTGATGATCGAGGGCAAGAGCGGCCTGATCGCGGTCGCCCGCGACGGCGAGACGATCGACTGGCGGCCGACCGCGGGCGAGATCTTGTTCTCCTCGGGCGCCCGCGCCTTCGTCTATTCGGCCGAGGCGCCCGAGGCGCTGCGCGGGCCCGAGCATCATTTCGCCTGGTGCGACGAGCTCGGCAAATGGCGGCAGCGCGGCGAGCTGGCGTGGGACAATCTGGTGATGGGGATGCGGCTGGGCGAGCGGCCGCGCGTGCTGGTGACGACCACGCCGCGGCCGACGCGACTGATGCGGCGGGTGATGGCGCTGCCGGACATCGCGCAGACGGTGGGGAGCACGCGCGACAACCCGCATCTGCCCCAGAGCTTCGTCGAGGCGGTGACGGCGGAATATGGCGGCACGCGGCTGGGGCGGCAGGAGCTGGACGGCGAGATGATCGACGACGTCGCCGGCGCGCTGTGGACGCGCGCGCTGCTGGAGGCGTCTCGGGTGCGCAGGCGGCCGGAGGTGACGCGGGTGGTGGTTGGCGTCGATCCGCCGGCGGGGATCGACGGCGATGCGTGCGGGATCGTGGCGGTGGCGCTGGGCGCGGACGGGATCGGTTACGTGCTAGAGGATGCTAGCGTCGCGGGCGCCTCGCCCGGCGAATGGGCGGCGGCGGTGGCGGGTTGCGTGGCGCGGCATGGCGCCGACCGGGTGATCGCCGAGAAGAACAACGGCGGGGAGATGGTGCGCAGCGTGCTGACGGGTGCGGATGCGGCATTGCCGCTGACGCTGGTCCACGCGAGCCGGGGGAAGAGCGCGCGGGCCGAGCCGGTGGCGGCGCTCTACGAGAATGGGAAGGTTAGGCACGTCGGGGCGTTTCCGGCGCTCGAGGACGAGCTGTGCGGGCTGACAGCCGGGGGTGGCTACGAAGGGCCGGGGCGGTCGCCGGATCGGGCGGATGCGCTGGTGTGGGCGATGACGGAGCTGATGCTCGGGCGGCGGGGGGAGGCTCGGGTGCGGGGGTTGGGGTGAGGGGGATGCCCCGCCGATAGCCTAGGACCGCTAGGGTGACCTTCAGAATGCCTCTACTCGCCCATGAGCGGCTCTATCGCAAACAGCATAGACGATCTCGACACGGCAACGCAGGTTGGCCGAGATGTCATCGCGCGCTCGGCCAAGTCATGCAGGTCATGGGCGCCGAGTTTCAGAGGGAACCCGCTATTACTGGGCGCGGGGCTTTTGGCGCGCTCGGAGGCCAATCGGTCTCGCGGGGTCGGCGATCGCAACGGTTGGTTGAGGAGGTAAGACGATGGGTATCAAGGCGAGCGATGAGGTCGGAACCACGGCCGACAATAATACAGTCCTGGGGCTCAACGCCGGCGAGATGGTGTTGTTCGACTTCACGATGTTCCGCAAGGCGGGGCTCGGCGGGCAGGCGATCTTCATCGGCAATGCCGGAAATTTCACCGCAACGGGAGGCGCCAATATCGCGATCGGCATCACCGCTGGTTTCAGCCTCGCCAATGCGGACAGCAATACGCTCATCGGCTATGAGGCGGGCTACAATATCGTCAGTGGCGGCAACAATGTCGCGCTTGGGGCGCGGGCGCTGATCTCCGGTACGACGGCGCGCGACTGTACGGCCGTCGGAGCGGGTGCGCTCAACAAGATGATCGATGGCGTCGGCGTGACTGCGATCGGGCGCTATTCGCTTCAGTCGCTCGTGCAGGGCGGGAACAATACGGCGCTCGGCGATTCCGCCGCCCGCAACCTTTATGGCGGCGCGGATGCCAGCGCCGCCGGGCTGGGCCAGGGCGAGCAGAACTGCGTCGTTGGGTACGGCGCGATGCGATACGGCTATTACAACAGCTATAATGTCGTGATCGGACAAGGCGCACTCTACAATGCCGGAAAGCCGGTCGGGCCGTTGCCGGAAGATAGCGGCACGCCGACAGACCCGGGCACGCCCAGCAGCTACAACGCGATTGTCGGCTGGCTAGCCTTCGAGAACACGTCTGGCGGAGGTCATACGGGCCTCGGAGCCAATGCTGGACGGTCGCTCACCGGCGGCAACGACACGATCTTTATCGGGCGCGATGCCGGCTTCGGTGCCGGGCAAAAGATCGATGCGAGCGGCAGCGTGGTGATCGGAGTCGGGGCCGTCTCCACTCGCGATAATGAAATTGTCATCGGCAAAACGGCCGACACCCATGTGACCATTGCCGGGGTGGAATTCACTAAGAGCCAAGTCGAAGCATTGCTGGGCCTGGTAAGCTAACCCTTCTCGGGAGCGTCTGCGGTGCTCTCCTTGTCCACGGCTTTCCACGGACGATCGCGACCCGGTCCTGATTAAGTTTAAGCGCTAACCCGCCTCCGCGACAAACAAGGAGCACGTCACATGAAATTGTTCGGACGCAAGTCCGGGCGCGAGGGGTCGCGTCCGGCGCTGGGGCGCGTGTCGGTAGGGCCGGCGGTCGGGGATTGGCCGCGGTCCTATGAGGCGCAGGTGCGGGACGGCTATTGCCTCAATCCGATCGCGCAGCGCGCCGTTCGGATCGTCAGCGAGGGGGTCGGCTGGGCGCCGGTCGACGCCTCCGCGCCCGAGCTTGCACAGCTGCTGGCTGCGCCTTCCGGGGCGCAGCCGCTGCTCGAGACGGTGGCGGCGCAGCTGCTGCTGCACGGCAATGCCTATGTGCAGCTGCTCGGCGACGGCCAGGGCGGGATCGGCGAGCTGTTCGCGCTCAGGCCCGAGCGGGTGGCGGTCGAGCCGGCGGCGGACGGGTGGCCGGCGGCCTATCGCTACCGCGTCGGCGAGCGCGTCATGCGGCTGATGGCCGAGGGGCCGCGGCCGGAGGTGATCCATCTGAAGGCCTTTCATCCGGCCGACGACCATTACGGGCTCGGCTGCCTGGGGGCGGCGGCGGGCGCGATCGCGATCCACAATGCGGCGACGCGCTGGAATAAGGCGCTGCTCGACAATGCGGCGCGGCCGTCCGGCGCGCTGGTCTATGATCCCGGCGACGGGGCGGCGCTGTCGGCGGAGCAGTTCGCGCGGCTCAGGCAGGAGATGGAGGAGGGGTTCGCCGGCGCCGCCAATGCCGGGCGGCCGATGCTGCTCGAGGGCGGGCTCAGGTGGCAGGCGATGAGCCTGTCGCCGGCCGACATGGACTTCGTCGGGCTGAAGGCGGCGGCGGCGCGGGAGATCGCGCTGGCGTTCGGCGTGCCGCCGATGCTGGTCGGGCTGCCGGGCGACGCCGCCTATGCCAATTACCGGGAGGCCAATCGGGCATTGTGGCGGCTCACCATCCTGCCGCTCGCCGCGACGATCCTCGGCGGGCTGGCGCATGGATTGCGGGGGTGGTGGCCGGAGGCGGCGATGAGCGTCGATCTCAATCGGGTGCCGGCGCTGGCGGAGGACCGCGAGCGGCTGTGGCGATCGGTGGCGGGGGCAGATTTCCTGACGGACGACGAGAAGCGGAAGGTGGTGGGATTATGAGCAGCGCGGCGGTGCTGGCGCAGCTGATGGCGCAGGCGGCGGGCGACGGGGCGGACCTGTCGACGCTGCGCGCGATCGCCGAGGAGGCGGGCGAGCTCGGCGCGGGTCGGGCGCTCAAGCGGCTGGGGCTGGCGGATGAGGATGCGGCGGCGGACATGGCGGAGCTGCGCGAGCTGCTGCGCGCCTGGCGGGATGCCAAAAGATCCGCGGTGAAGGCGGTGGTCGGTTGGGTGGTGCGGATGCTGCTCGCGCTGGTGCTGGTGGGGCTGGCAGTGAAGCTGGGGTTCGGCGCGTGGGTGGACTGAGGTTCGCGGGCTATGCCGCGGTGTTCGACGCGCCCGACCGGGGCGGCGACGTGGTGCGGCGCGGGGCGTTCGACGCGACGGCGCGGCCGGTGCCGCTACTGTGGCAGCATCAGGGTTCGCCGATCGGGGTGATCGAGGCGCTGGGCGAGGATGCGCGGGGGCTTCGGGTGATCGGGCGGATCGATGAGCCGCGGCTGGCGGCGGCGGTGCGCGCGGGAGCGGTGGACGGGCTGTCGTTCGGCTATCGCGTGCGCGGCTGCCGGGAGGGCGCGCGGCGCGAATTGACCGCACTGGAGCTCGTCGAGGTGAGCCTGGTGGCCGAGCCGATGCAGCGGCTGGCGCGGGTCCACGCCGTTGTGGAGGATTTTCCCACTCCGTCTGCGTCCCAAGCCTCCGAAACGGAGACTGTTTGAGGAAACTTGGAAGGCCGGTTCGCGTCACATTACGCGCGAGCCGCCGGTCCTGGCGGTGGAAGCGAGGCGGAGGACCTTATGGCCGATCGAGTGAGGAACAGGGATCGCAAGCAGCCGTGGCAGGCGCCGCGCGTGACTCGGCTGCGCGCGGGCGAGGCGGAGAACGGCTCGCTGCTCGGGCAGGAGGCGCTGGTGCTGCTGTCGTGATGTGCCTGTTTCAGCGAAGCTGAAACGGTTGCGGTGCCGGTCGCAGGTTTTGGACGGAAAGGGCGTGCCCCGGTGGGCGCGCCCTTTTTCTTTTGGAGGAGACGGGGATGAGTGAGGTGATGGACGCGCTGGAGGCGAGCTTCGGCGCGGTGGAGGGTGCGGGCGTGCCGGCGGCGCGGCCGCCGCTGGCGGGGGCGAGCGCGCGGGACGGCGCGTTCGCGGGCTTCGTGCGGTCGGGTGCGATGCTCGAGACCAAGGCGATGAGCGGGGCGAGCGACGCCGCGGGCGGCTATGCCGTACCGCGCGAGATCGACGCGGTGATCGACGAGACGCTGGCGAGCATCTCGCCGATCCGCGCCGTCGCCAATGTGGTGAAGGTGGGATCGGCCGGCTATCGCAAGCTGGTCGCCTCCGGCGGCACGCCGTCGGGCTGGGCGAGCGAGACGGGCGCGCGGGCGGAGACCGGCACGCCGACCTTCAACGAGGTGGCGCCGCCGATGGGCGAGCTCTACGCCAATCCGGCGGCGAGCCAGGCGATGCTCGACGACGCCGCGTTCGACGTCGAGGAATGGCTGGCGCACGAGATCGCGACCGAGTTCGCCAAGGCCGAGGGCGCGGCGTTCGTCAACGGCGACGGCGTCGACAAGCCGCGGGGCTTCCTCAAGGTGCCGACCTCGGCGGCGGGCGACGCGACGCGGCCGTTCGGGACGCTGCAGCATCTGGTGAGCGGCTCGGCGGGCGCGTTCGCGGCCAATCCCGAGGAGGTGCTGATCGACCTGGTGCAGGCGCTGCGCGCGCCCTATCGCCAGGGCGCCGTCTGGGTGATGAACTCGGCGACGCTGGCCAGGATCCGCAAGTTCAAGACCAGCGACGGCGCCTTCCTGTGGGTGCCGGGGATCGCGGCGGGGCAGCCGGCGACCCTGCTCGGCTATCCGGTGGTCGAGGCCGAGGACATGCCCGACATCGCCGCCAACAGCCTGTCGATCGCGTTCGGCAACTTCAAGGCGGGCTATCTGATCGCCGAGCGGACCGAGACGCAGATCATGCGCGATCCCTACACCAACAAGCCGTTCGTCCACTTCTACGCCGCCAAGCGGATCGGCGGGATGGTGTCGAACTCCGAGGCGATCAAGCTCATCAAGTTCGCCGCGAGCTGAGTGGAGGGGCCCCTCCCTCTCCCATGCGGGAGAGGGAGGACGGCGTAACGGCAACATTGGGGGACGAACATGACACCACCGCCCTTTCCGGCGGAGGCGATCGCGGCTGCGCGCGATGCCGCCAAGGCGCACCTCAGGATCGCGAGCGCGGACGAGGATGCATTGATCGAGACGCAGGCGGCCGCGGCGCTGGCGCTGTGCGAGAGCTTCACCGGCGCGGCGATGATCGCGCGCGAATGGCACGAGACGGCGCCGGCGGACGGGCGCTGGACCCGGCTCGCGATGGGGCCGGTGCAGGGCATCGCCGGTGTCGAAGGACTGGCCGACGATGGCACGGCGATCGTGCTGCCGGCGGAGGCCTATGCAGTCGATATCGATGCGGCCGGCGACGGCTGGGTGCGGGCGCATCGCAGCGCCGGCGAGCACCGGGTCGCGATACGTTACCTGGCCGGATCGGGCGAAAGCTGGGAGGCACTCCCGGCGCCGGTGCGGCAGGGCGTGGTGCTGCTCGCCGCGCATCTGTTCAACGCACGGCCCGGCAGTGCGGCGCCGCCGGCGGCGATCGCGGCGCTGTGGCGGCCGTTCCGGCGGATGCGGCTGTCGGCGGAGCGCGGGCGATGCTGAGCGGGGTCGAGGCGCGCGGCCGAGCGGCGGCGGAGCGGGTACGGCAGCGCGCCGTCGAGCGGGTGCTGGCCGCGCTGGGCGAGATGCAAGGCGTGCGGGCGGAGGCGGTCGACGAGGGCGTTGCCGTCAGCGGGCGCGGGCTCAGGCGGCGCTGGCTGACCGACGCGCGGCTGCGCTGGCTGGGAGGCTGGCTGTGAGCGGCCCGGCAGCGGTGCGCGCGGCGGTGGCCGACGCGCTGCGGAGCGATGCGGAGCTGCGCGGGCTGCTCAACGGCGTGTTCGCAGGGCCGGCGGTGCGCTCGTCTCCGCCCTTCGCCGAGGTGAGCGAGACGCTGGCGGCGGACTGGGGGACCAAGGACACGCGCGGGCGCGAGGTGCGCGTCGCCGTGATGCTGCGCGATGCGGCGGAGACACCGGCGCGGCTGGGTGCGATCGCGGCGCTGGCGGAGCGGGCGATCGAGGCGATGCCGCGCGAGATCGCGGGGTGGCGGGTGGCGAGCATCGCCTTCCTGCGTTCGCGGACCACCGGTGACGGGCCGGGGAAATGGCTGTGCGTGCTCGAATATCGGGTGCGGGTGCTGGAGGCGGACTAGCCTCCCCGTGCCGGGGAGGATTTTTTGGGAGAGTCTTATGGCGGCGGAAAAGGGAAGCGCGTTCCTTCTCAAGGTGGGGGATGGGACGGCGACGCCCGCATTCACTACGGTGGCGGGGCTGAGGACCACGCAGCTTTCGATCAACGGCGAGATGGTGGCGATCACCTCCAAGGATTCGGGCGGGTGGCGCGAGCTCTTGTCGGGGGCCGGCGTGCGATCGGTGAGCGTGTCGGGGGCCGGCGTGTTCACCGGCAGCGTGGCGGAGGCGCGGATCAAGGCGTCGGCGCTGTCGGGCGTGCTCGACGACTATCGGCTGAGCTTCGAGGGAGGCGAGACGATGACGGGCAGGTTCCTGGTCACGCGGCTCGACTATTCGGGCGATTTCAATGGGGAGCGGGCCTACACGCTCAGCCTGGAGAGCTCCGGGCCGGTGGTGTCGGCGTGAGCGGGGCCAATCCCGCGCGGGGCGAGGCGGTGCTGCGGGTCGGCGGCGTCGAGCTGGCGGTTCGACCGAGCTTCGCCGCACTGGTGGCGGCCGAAGCCGAGATCGGGCCGCTGTTCGCGCTGGTCGAGCGGGCGGCGGAGGGGCGGCTGGCGCTCGGGGAGATGACGGCGCTGTTCTGGCATTGCCTGCGGGAGCGGCCCGAGGGGCTGACGCGGGAAGCGTTCGGGGAGGCCGTGGTGGCCGGGGGGCTGGTGAGCGCGACGCCGGTGCTGAAGGCGCTCGTCGGGCAGATTCTGGCGGGGCGGTGATGGAGGCGAAGATCCTCCCCGGAACGGGGAGGGGGACCGCGACGCGCAGCGTCGTGGTGGAGGGGGCCCCGCCCTACGGGACTCGACTTGAGGAGGAGGGCCCCCTCCACCATTCGTCTGCGACGAATGGTCCCCCTCCCCGTGCCGGGGAGGATTTTCGGAGTGCCGCCGTGCGGCTCGCAGGGTTGGCCGGCGTTTTGTTCGGCTGGGCACCCGACACCTTCTGGAATGCGACGCCGGCGGAGCTGGGGGCGCTGGTGGCGGCGGTGGCGGGCGATGCGCCCGACGCGCTCGGCGGCGGCGAGCTTGCGCGGCTGATGGAGGCTTTTCCCGATGGATGAGGAGATCGAGCGGCTGATCGTCAGCGTACGTGCCGATACCGGCGCCTTCGCCAGGGACGTGGCCGAGATGCGCGGCAACTTGGAAGGGCCGTTCGCCGACGGGGTGGATCGCGCCGGGCGACGCATCGAGACCTCGCTGGCGCGGGCGATCGCGACCGGCAAGGTCGGGTTCGACGACCTGGGCAAGCTCGCGTTGCAGGTGCTGTCGGAGATCGCGACGGCAGCAGTGCGCAGCGGGATCGATGCGGTCCTGCGCGGCGGATCGGGCGGAAGCGGCGGCGGTGCCGGCGGGCTGCTGACCGCGCTGCTGGGGTTGCCGGGGCGCGCGACGGGCGGGCCGGTGTCGCCGGGCGCGGCCTATCTGGTCGGCGAGCGCGGGCCCGAGCTGTTCGTGCCGACCTCGAGCGGGCGGGTGGCGGCGCCGTCTGCGGCGGCAGGGTCGCGCGAGGTGCGGGTCGCGATCACGGTCAACGCGCGCGGCGGCGAGGCGCCGGCGGCGCTGCAGCAGTCGAGCCGGCAGGTGGCACGCGCGGTGCGGCAGGCGCTGATGGAGATGGATTAATCCGCGGCGGACGCTCTCAGCCAATCGAAATGGGCTTTCGCATCGGCAATTGCATCGGCGGCATTGCTGTAGAGCCCCGGCGGAATCCAGACGGAACTCCAATATTCGTAGATGACGCCGCCCTCCGGGGTTTCGTCCAGAGTGACGAACGCCTCTTCATACCAGCGGAAATGTCCGTTGCCGTCCTCTGTGACGACGACGCGTCGATCAACCTCGTTGCCCATGAGGATGGCGACCTGTTTTTCCATCCGGTCATCATCGTCCAACCAAAGGGAGACGGCAATTGGGTCACTGGCTTGCCGGCCGGGTGCCGAAGGACGGCATCGCCGGCTTCATCCAGCGCTTCGATCCGCGGTTCTGGACGGTCAACTTCCCGCGGCCGATGGGCGCGAGCGTGGTATCGACGGGCGCGGATTCGCTGAGGGTCGATGCGGTCTTCTATCGGCGGAGCGATCTTGCCGGGCTGATCTGGGAGGCGGAGGATGTCCACGATCATCCGCTGCTGCGCTACGAGACGTCGCGTGACTTTCGCGGATGCCGGCTGAGCTTCCGCTGGCGGTCGTCGGGGGTGCGGGCGCTCGATGCGACGCATGGCCCGACGCTGACGATCGAGGGGCGCGACGCCGCAGGCAACCCGCGCGCCTGGTACGTGCGGCTGTGGAACTATGCGACGGGAACGCCCGAGGACGCGGCGGTCGCGATCGACTTCGACGCGCTCGTCGGCGGGTTCGGGCTGCCGGGCGAGGCCGATCCGGTGTTCGCCGGGGACATCGATCGGATGTTCGTGTCGCTGGTGGCGCCGGGCTATGTCGAGGGCGACGATGCGCCCCTCGACGCGCGGGCGGAGGGCTGGGTCGAGCTCAGCGGCATCGGCTGCGAGGGGCCCGGCGCGGTGCTGGCGATCGGCGACACGATCGTGCCGGAGCATGGGATCGGCATCGCCGGGGGCTATGACGACAGCTATCACCTGACGCCGGCACGGCTGCTGAGGAACGCGCTGCACCTCGGTTATCGCGGGGCGATCAACCATTATGTCGGGATGAGCCATTATTTCCGGCTCGAGGCGAATTCCGGCGGCTATTATGTGAGCTTGGCCGGTGGGGTGCTCAACGTCGCGGCGCTGGCATGGCATCGCGACTTCGCGGCGCGGGCGAAGGCGCTCGGCTACGACGTCATCTGGTCCTTGTCATACGAGATGCTGGCGCAGCATTGCTGGGGCGACTGGGCGCAGCGCGCGTGGGATGGCGGGATGGCGCTGACCGGGTGGGAGCCGCCCTCTACCTTGCTGTCGCCGGCCCATGCCGGAGCGATGGGCTATCTGCGTCAGGTGGCGCTGGCGTTCGTCGGTATCGCGCTGGAGGCGGGCCTGCCGGTCAAGTTCCAGGTCGGCGAGCCCTGGTGGTGGACGGTGCCGGGCGACGGGCGGCTGTGCCTCTATGACGCGGCGGCGCGGGCGGCATTCGGGGCGGAGACCGTCGAGATCCCGACGATGTTCGCGCCGCTCGATGCGGCGCAGAAGGCACTGCTCGACCGGGCAGGCGCGCTGCTGGCGGAGTCGACCGCGGCGCTGACGGCGGCGGTGCGCGCGGCGGCGCCGGGGGCGGAGACGTTGCTGCTAGCCTATCTGCCGACGGTGCTCGATGGGCGGGCGCCCGAGGCCAAGCGCGCCAACCTGCCGCTCGGCTGGGCGAGCCCGGCGTTCGATGTGCTCCAGCTCGAGGATTACGACTGGGCGGCGACGGGCAATCCCGGCGCGACCGCGCGCGGGATCGCCGCCGCCGAGGGGCGGCTCGGCTATCCGACTGAGCGGCAACATTATTTCGCGGGCTTCGTGCTGAGGCCCGAGGACCGCGCGCAATGGGCGGCGATCGATGCGGCGGCCGAGGCGGCGCGGCGGCGGGGCGTGGCGGCGAGCTTCGTCTGGGCGCTGCCGCAGGTGATGCGCGACGGCTTCGTGCATTTCGATGAGGAGGACGCGGTGCAAGGCTTCGACGACGTAAGCTTTCCGCTGGCGCTGGGGCGCGAGGCGGAGGTGATCCCCGAGACGTCGACCGCGATCGTGAGTTCGGCGGGCGGGCGCGAGAGCCGCAATGTCGGCTGGGCGGAGGCGCGGACGCGCTATGACGTGGGGCCGGGGGTGCGCAGCGAGGCCGATGTCGCCGAGCTGCTCGCCTTCTTCCGCGCGCGGATGGGACCGGCGCGGGGCTTTCGGCTGCGCGATCCGTTCGACTGGCGGGGCGAGCGCGAGCGGATCGGGATCGGCGACGGTAGCCGCATGCGGTTCGCGCTGGTCAAGCATTATGGCGAGGTCGCGCGGCGGATCACGCGGCCGGTGGCGGGGAGCGTGACGGCGTTCGTCGGCGGCGTCGAGACCGCGGCGTTCACGCTGGAGGAGGGCGGCTGGGTGGCGTTCGACGCGCCGCCCGCCGCCGGCACCTGGGTGGAGGCGAGCTTCGACTTCGACGTGCCGGTGCGCTTTGCCGAGGACCGGCTGAGCGCGAGCCGGGCGACGTTCCTGGCCGGCGTGGTGCCGAGCGTGCCGCTGGTCGAGGTGAGGGAAGGATAATTCCCTCTCCCCGTCGGGGAGAGGGCCGGGGAGAGGGGCAGTGCGGCAGGCGGCGGGCTCGGTGAGACACCGCCCCTCTCCCAACCCTCTCCCCAGAGGGGAGAGGGCTTTATTTATGAGCTGGCTGGATGAACCGGTCACGACGCTGGCGCTGTGCTGGAGGCTCGAGCGGCGCGATGGAGTGGGGATCGGGCTCACCGCGCATGACCGCGACCTGGTGATCGACGGCAATATCTATCGCGCGAGCCCCGGCATGGTGCCGTCGGCGATCAAGCGCGGCGACGGCGCGGACCCCAGCAGCATGGACGTGAGCGGAGCCCTGACCAGCGCGGCGATCCGGGAACGCGACCTGCTGGCGGGGCGCTGGGACGGGGCGCGGGTGGCGATCTTCGCGGTCGACTGGACCGACACCGGCCGGCGCATCGCGCTGGGCGAAGGGACGATCGGGGCGGTCGAGACCGCGGACGGCAACTTCACCGCGGAGCTGAAGGGCGTCGCGGCGGTGCTGGATGCGCCGGTGTGCGAGGAGACCTCTCCCGAATGCCGCGCCGAGCTCGGCGACCGGCGATGCCGGGTGGCGATGGCCGGGCGGCGGCGCTTCGCGCGCGTGACGGCGGCGGAGGACGAGACGGTGACGCTCGACGTGGCGGAGCCGGTGGCGAACGGCTGGGGCGGGGGGAGACTGCGGTGGTTCGGCGGTGCGAATTCGGGACTGGAGGATGCGATCGTCGCGTCGAGCGGGGCGATGGTGACGCTGCGGACGGTACCACGGTTCGTGCCGGCGCCGGGCGACCGGGTCGAGGTGATCGAGGGGTGCGACAAGAGCCTGGCGACCTGCGCGGCGCGGTTCGGCAATGCCGTGAACTTCCGGGGGGAACCCTATCTGCCGGGAATCGATCTGTTGACGCGCTACCCGGGAGCGTGAGCGCGGCGCGGGGCGCGGTGGGCGCGCGGTTCCGGCTGCATGGGCGGTCGGCGGCGGACGGGTTGGATTGCGTAGGATTGGCCGGGCTGGCGTTCGGGGTCGAGGTGCCGCGCGGCTACCGGCTGCGGACCGGGGATGCGGAGCGGGTCGCCCGCGCGATCACGGCGGCAGGGCTGGCAGTCGCCAAGGATGCGGCGGCCGGCGATCTCCTGCTGATGCGGACGGGGCCGGGGCAGCTTCATCTCGGCGTCGCGACTGACAGCGGGTTCGTCCATGCCGATGCGGGGCTCGGGCGTGTCGTCGAGCGGCCGGGGGAACCGCCATGGCCGGTGCTCGGGCGCTGGCGGAAGGAGTAGGATATGGCGACGCTGGTGCTGACGGCGGTGGGCGGCGCGATCGGCGGACCGATCGGGGCGGCGCTGGGGGCGGCGCTGGGCGGGGCGGTCGACCGGCAGATCTTCCGGCCCAAGGGGCGCGAAGGGCCGCGGCTGACCGACCTTGCGGTGCAGATGTCCTCCTATGGCGCGCCGATCCCGCACCTGTTCGGGACGATGCGCGTGGCGGGGACGGTGATCTGGTCGACCGACCTCATCGAGCATCGCTCGCGCAGCGGCGGGGGCAAGGGCGCGCCGCCGACCACGAGCTATTCCTATTCGGTGTCGTTCGCGGTGCTGCTGTCGGCGCGGGCAGTCCGGGGCGTCAAGCGGATCTGGGCCGATGGGAAGCTGCTGCGAGGGGCTGCGGGGGATTTCAAGACCCCGGTTGGCGGGTTTCGCCTGCATCTCGGCGGAGAGGAGCAGGTGGCCGATCCGCTGATCGCTTCGGCGGAAGGGGCGGCGCTCGCGCCCGCGTGCCGGGGGCAGGCCTATGCGGTGTTCGAGGAGCTGGCGCTCGCCGATTACGGCAACCGGATTCCATCGCTGACCTTCGAGGTCGAGGCGGATGCGGGGCCGGTGAGCGTCGGCTCCATCGTCGAGACGGTGACCGGCGGAGCGGTCGCGGGCGGCGAAGCGGCGACGATGCTCGGCGGCTATTCGGCTTATGGCGCGAGCCGGCGCGACGTGGTCGACGGGCTCGCAGAGGCGGGCAGCGCCTGGTTTACGGCCGAGGGCGATCGGCTAGCATTGAGGACCGGCGAGGGCGTTGCAGCGGCGATCGCCGACGACGGTGTTGGCGAGGGCAAGCGCGGGAGCCGAGCGATCGCGCCGGCGGACACGGCGCCGCGCAGCCTGACGCTCGGCTATTATGATCCGGCACGGGATTACCAGGCGGGACTGCAGCGCGCCGACCGGCCGGGGGCGGGATCGCAGATGGCGCGGATTGAGCTGCCGGCGGTGCTCGATGCGGCCGGAGCCAAGCGGATCGCGGCGGCGGCGCTCGGACGGCTCGACGTCGAGCGGGAGCGGCGGACGGTGTCGCTCGACTGGCGGGCGATCGGGATCGCGCCGGGGGATAGCGTGACGATCGCCGGCGAGCAGGGGCGCTGGCGGGTGGCAGGCTGGTCGCTCGAGGGGATGGTGCTCGGGCTCGAATTGAAGCGGATCGCCCGGGCGATGGCGCCGGCGACCGCCACGCCGGGACGGGTGAGCAGCGCGCCGGACCTGACGGCGGGGCGCACGGTCGTCCATGCCTTCGAGATCCCGCCGACCGACGATGCGGTGCTCTCCGCGCCGCGGCTGACGATCGCGGTGGCGGGCACCGGCGCCGGGTGGCGGAGCGCCGCGCTGCAGATCAGCGCCGACGGAGCGAGCTGGACGCCGGCCGGGCGCACGTCCATGCCGGCGGTGCTCGGCGACGTCGTGGTCGCCCCTGGTGCAGCGGGGTCGGCACTGATCGATCGGCGTCATGCGATTGAGGTGATGCTCGCGAATGAAGCGATGGAGCTTGGCGACGCCGATGCAGCGGCGCTCGACGCCGGAGCCAACCTGGCGCTGGTCGGCGACGAGATCGTCCAGTTCGGCCGCGCCGAACGGATCGGTCCGCGGCGTTGGCGGCTCACCGAACTGTGGCGCGGGCGGCGCGGAACCGAATGGGCGACCGGCGCGGCCGTGGCGGGAGATCGCTTCGTGCTGCTCGAGCCGCCGACGCTGACGACCATCGACCTGCCCGCCGGCAGTATCGGCGGAACGGCAAGGGTCATGGCCTCAGGCGTCGCGGATGGCGATGCGCCGCCTGTCGCGACCGTGCCGGTGACTGGCGCGTCGGTGCGCCCGCCCTCTCCGGTACATGTCACGGTGCGCCGATCGGAGGAGGCGATGCGGCTCGCCTGGGTCCGGCGCAGCCGAGCCGGCTGGCGGTGGATCGACGGCGCGGATGTACCGCTTGCTGAGGAGAGCGAACGCTATCGCGTGACGCTGCGCCGCGGCGACGGGTCGACGCTGGCGATCGACACGGACGCGAGCGAGGCGTCAATTGATCGAGCGACGATCGGAACGGCGGTCGTCGAGGTGCGGCAGCTCGGTTCGTTCGGCTGGTCGCCCGCCGCCACGCAGGCGCTGTCGGAATGACGGAGGACAGATATGAACGATGATATGACCGCGTGCTGGGCGCTGCCGCTGCTCGCGCCGGGGCAGGTGCAGAAGGAGATGACGCATAACGAGGCGCTCGCCGCACTCGACATGATCGTGCAGCCGGCAGTCGTGGCGGCGGGCGTGGATGCGCCGCCGGAGGGCCCGGCGGAGGGCCAGTGCTGGATCGTGGGCGACACGCCGACCGGAGGCTGGGCCGGACATGCCGGCGAGATCGCGGGCTGGACAGCGGGCGGCTGGCGCTTCGTCGCACCTCGGCAAGGCATGGCGGTGTGGGTGGCGGACCGCGGCGTTGCGGCACGATACGAGACGGCCTGGAAATTCGGCGAGATCGTGGGGGAGACCCTGCTCCTGGCGGGTCAGCCGATGCTCGCTTCGCCCGCGCCGGCCATCCCCGATCCGATCGGAGGCGCAACGATCGACGCCGAAGCCCGCGCGACCCTTGCCGAGGTGCTCAACGTTTTACGCCGTCATCACTTGGTCTTATCCGCGTAAACTGTGACGATAAGGCAACAGTCCGCAGAATTTGTCGTCTTGCGCCGCAACCAAGCTGAGGGTAGGGAGTTTGGGCTGTCCGTTGGACGTCACTGAAAGGGGATTATGATGCGGAAGCTTGTCGTCGCTCTGGCGCTCGCCTCTACCGCGCTCAGCGCTCCCGCCGTCGCCCGCGATAAATCGTGGTACGTCGGCGTCGAGGGCGGCGTGACTCTCGTCGAGGACATCGACTTCGACATCACTAGTGCTGCCGGCACTACCGTCAGCAATGCCTCGACCGTCGACAGCGGTTACGGCTATGACTTCGACGGCAACATCGGCTACGACTTCGGCGCGTTCCGCCTCGAGGCAGAGGTCGGCTACAAGCGTTCGAACGTCGACGGCTATCGTTCGACCGTGGCGACGCCGGCGTTCAATGGCGCGGGCGTACTCGGCACGGCACCGGCCGGCGATTATGACTATGCCGGCGGCAACACCAGCGCTCTCAGCTTCATGCTG
Source organism: Sphingomonas cannabina (assembly GCF_021391395.1). Classification (NCBI taxonomy): domain Bacteria; kingdom Pseudomonadati; phylum Pseudomonadota; class Alphaproteobacteria; order Sphingomonadales; family Sphingomonadaceae; genus Sphingomonas; species Sphingomonas cannabina. The sequence goes on from NZ_CP090059.1 coordinate 502,924, forward strand.
AACGCGTTGCTCGACTTCGGCGACGATGACGGCATCCAGGGCTTCATCGGCGGTGGTGCCGGTGTAGCGCGCATCAAGGCCAAGTACGGGCTGAACACCAACGGCTGGTTCCTGAACGATTCGGACACCGTGTTCGCATGGCAGGGCCTCGCCGGTATCCGTGCGCCGATCACCGATCACATCGACGCGACGCTGAAGTATCGCTTCTTCAATGCGCAGGATCCGAAGTTCGTCGACGTCGTCGGCAGCACCTACGAGGGTCGCTACCGGTCGCACAGCATCCTCGGCGGCTTCACCTACAACTTCGGTGAGCCGGCGGCTCCCCCGCCGCCTCCGCCCCCGCCGCCCCCGCCGCCTCCTCCCCCGCCGCCGCCCCCGCCGCCTCCGCCGCCGGTGTGCACGCCGGGACCGTACATCGTGTTCTTCGAGTGGGATCGCTCGGACATCACGCCGGAGGCCTCGGGTATCCTGGACAACGCCATCTCGGCGTACCAGAACTGCGGCAACGCGCAGGTCATGCTGGCCGGTCACGCCGACCGTTCGGGTTCCGCCAAGTACAACGTCGGCCTGTCGCAGCGCCGCGCAGACTCGGTGAAGGCCTACTTCACCTCGCACGGCATCCCCGACGGGGTCATCTCGACCGAAGCGTTCGGCGAAAGCCGCCCGCGCGTCGAGACCGCCGATGGCGTCCGCGAGCTCCAGAACCGTCGCGTGGAAATCACCTACGGGCCTGGCTCGGGGATGTAATCCACCGTCCGGTTCCGGACGACACAATCAGGGAGGTCGGGCAACCGGCCTCCCTTTTTGTTTGGGGGCGCTGGGGCTTATCGAGATTTGTTCGTGTAAGACGTGGAGAGAAAAAAAGAGTTTGTTCACGCGAAGGCGCGAAGAGAAGAAGAAAGGTAGAGGTTCGCGCGGAGACGCGGAGGTGTCTCGCTCGCAGCTCCGTCTCGCGTCAGCGAGACCTTTCACCTGCGGCTCCGGAGCTTTGAAAACCGCTTACGCGGCTGACGGTGCAGCAGGCGAGGCGCCTCCGCGTCTCTGCGCGAACAGATCCTTCTTTCTTCGTGCCTTCGCGTCTCCCAATGGACTCAATCAGCCTCGCCAGAGACCGCGTTCGCGAGCCAATCCGGCATGATCGCGTCGCCCAACGCCTCCACGCGGCGATGCTCGACCATCAGGCCGAGCTCCGGATAGATCGCACGGGTGCGCTCGCCCGGCTCGCCGAGCGGCGCCACCACCAGCCGGCGGTTGACCTTGCTGCGATGATGCATCCGCGCCGTATTCTCCTGGCCGACGTAGCAGCCCTTGGCGAAGCTCACCCCGCCCAGCTCTGCGGCATTGCATTCGAGCCAGAGCGTCGCGTCGTGGCCGAGCTCGGCGCCGCCTTCCGTGACGCCGAGCTTCAGGCGATGCTCGACCCAGCCGGCGGCCGGATCGCCTTTCTCGCCCAGCCAGCGGCGGCCGAGCTCAACGAGGCGGGGATCGGGCACGCCCTTGTCCGCATCCGCCGACCAATGGACGGCACCGGCGGCCGGCTCGATCGTGATCGCGCGGCGCAGGCGGTACATGGCGAGGCGGCGCGCGAGTGCCTCCGCCTCGCCTGCCTCGCAATCGATCAGCAGCGCGTCGCCGTCGTCCCATAGGATGAAGTCGAACAGCGCCTTGCCCTGCGGCGTCAGCAGGCCGCTCCAGCGTGGTACATTCGGGGCGACGAGATTGGTGTCCTGTGTCACGAGGCCCTGGAGGAAGTCCCGCGGATTATCGCCGGCGACGCGGATCAATGCGCGGTCGGCAAGGGTGGTGTTGGCCATGACGTCTAGGTAAGCGGGGCCGACGCAAATCCAAGCCGGACATCCGCATGACCGATCGCCTCACCATCCGCCGCCCCGACGATTGGCATGTGCATCTGCGCGACGGCGCGATGCTGGCGGCGGTCGCGCCGCTCACCGCGCGCCAGTTCGCGCGGGCGATCGTGATGCCCAACCTGGCTCCGCCGGTGACCGATATCGCCGCCGCCGAGGCTTATCGCACGCGCATCCTCGCCGCGGTGCCGGAGGAGAGCGGCTTCGCGCCGCTGATGACCTGCTATCTCACCGATGCCACCGACCCGGGCGAGGTGGAGCGCGGCTTCGTCCAGGGCGTGTTTGCGGCCTGCAAGCTCTATCCGGCCAATGCCACCACCAACTCGGCTCATGGCGTGACGCGGATCGCCGCGATCATGCCGGTGCTGGAGACGATGCAGCGGATCGGCATGCCGCTGCTCATCCACGGCGAGGTGACCGATCCCGAGGTCGACGTGTTCGATCGCGAGGCGGTGTTCATCGAGCGCGTACTGGCGCCGTTGCTGCGCGACCTTCCTGAGCTGCGCGTCGTGCTCGAGCATATCACCACCGCCGAGGCCGCCGATTTCGTGCTCGCGCACCCCGGACGCGTCGGAGCGACGGTGACGCCGCAGCACATGATCATCAACCGCAACGCGATCTTCGCCGGCGGGCTGAGGCCCCACGCCTACTGCCTGCCGGTCGCTAAGCGTGAGCGGCATCGGCTGGCGGTGCGGCGTGCGACGACCTCCGGAGCGCCCAACATCTTCCTCGGCACGGATACCGCTCCGCATATGGTGGAGGCCAAGGAGAGCGCATGTGGGTGCGCGGGGATCTTCACCGGGCTGCATGCGCTCGAGCTCTATGCCGAGGTGTTCGAGGAAGATGGCGCGCTCGACCGGTTCGAGGCGTTCGCCAGCGGGAACGGTGCGCGCTTCTATGGCCTGCCGCTCAACGAGGGGACGGTGACCCTCGAGCGGGCCGAGTGGACGGTGCCCGAGCGGATCGCCGTCGGCGGGAGCGCGGTGGTGCCGTTCCGGGCGGGCGAGCGGCTCAGGTGGCGGATGGTGGAATAGCGCTGGCGCGGCGCGGCAAAGCCGCGCCGTCGGACGAAGCTTCGCCTCGCCGGCCGGCCGCGCGCTGATCGCGCCGGACACAGCCGGCGCTGCGCGCGGCTAGAACGGCAGCCAGCGCGATTTCTCGCTGAATTTCATGTAGCCGACGTTGGCGCCGAGCCGCCAGCCGACGCCGAGCCGGATCGGGATCAGCACGATGTTGCCGCGGCGCAGATAGGTCGCCGCGAAGCCACCGACGAAATAGACGCGGCCCTCGGCGGCCGGGAAGCGGCGGTAGAGCTCCTGGGTATCGTAAAGGTTGTAGACCAGCACGAACACCTTGTTGGCGTCGCCGCCGACATCGAAGCCGACCGACGGGCCGGTCCAATAGACCGGACGCGTTCCCTCGACCTTGTGGCTGAGCGTGCCCGAACCATAGCGCAGCCCCACGACCAGCGCGCCGCCCGCCTCGCGGCCGGCGATATAGGCGTTGGGGCGGCCCTGCTTCTTGAGCAGGTCCTCGATCATCGAGGCGAGACCCTTGGCACCCTTGCCGAACACCCCTTCCGCCGCGGAGAGCACGTCCTCGTTGTCGTAGGTGGGCGCCGCCTGCGAGCCCGGGACCGGCGGCGGCAGGTCGCCCGATCGGGCGGTGCTCGCCGGCGCGGCGCCAGTGTCAGCCTGGGCATCGGCTTGAGGAGCGGCCTGGGCGGCGGAACTGTCGGAACCGGGATCGACCGGCATCTCCTCCCCCGGCTCGGGCGGCGGAGGGGTCGTCTGCTGGGCGGGAGGCGACGATTGCCGGAGGTCGGCATCGATCGCGCTGTTGGGATCGACCGTGCGCACCTGCGTGGCTGCGGGCGTGGCCAAAAGACCGGCGGTCAGAACGAACAGGCCCAGGGCCCTCAAAGCACGCATTGTCGACCCCCGGCCTTCGGATTCATCCTTCACGACTGATCCTGCCATGCTTGACCGGCAATGAACAGGCGGCAGGGCGAGTCGCACGGACGACGAGGCGAGTCGATTCCGCGTCGGTTCGTGATGTGCATGGTCGGTTGATCACCCTTCCCACCGTCGCTATAGCCCGGCGCTCTGCCGCATCCGGAGACGTGGGTGAGTGGCTGAAACCAGCGGTTTGCTAAACCGCCGTACGGGGATTACTCGTACCGAGGGTTCGAATCCCTCCGTCTCCGCCATTGATCTCAATAAGATGCTGATATATTGCGATTTTATCGCATCATCGGCGATGCATCCAACATCGCGTCCAACAATCCGATAGCTGGCCACATGAGGTTGACCTGGCGTCAGACGTTCTCCGTTTGGTTACCGGGTCAGCCTCCTGCTTCATCAGCCGCCACCCCTCCGACAGCGCCAAGTCGCTCGGGCACGATATCAATAGGATAGCGTGATTCCATCGTATAATCATCGGGCTGTTTTTCGGAGTCTGCCGCCATGGCTGAGGAAAAGCCCCGCTATAAGACCTATGATCGCCCCGCGGGCGGCTGGGGCGCGGCCGCGGCGACGGCCAAGGTCCTGCTCGAACAGAGCGTCGTCACCAAAGGGTCGCGCGCGCTGCTGTCGATGAACCAGCCCGGCGGCTTCAAATGCCCGAGCTGCGCCTTCCCCGATCCCGACTGCAAGAAGACGCTCGAATTCTGCGAGAACGGCGCCAAGGCGCTCGCGCACGAGGCGACCAAATTCCGCGTGACCCGCGCGTTCTTCGCGCAGCATAGCGTCGCCGAGCTGATGGAGAAGCCCGACTATTGGCTGGAGATGCAGGGACGCCTGACCGAGCCGATGCGTTACGACGCCGCGACCGACCATTATGTGCCCTGCGACTGGGACACGGCGTTCGCGATGATCGGCGCCCATCTCCGCGCGCTGGAGAGTCCTCACCAGGCCGAATTCTACACCTCCGGCCGCACCCCAAACGAGGCGGCGTTCCTCTATTCGATCTTCGTCCGCGCGTTCGGCACCAACAATTTCCCCGACTGCTCGAACATGTGCCACGAGCCGACCAGCCGCGGCCTTCCCCCGGCGATCGGCGTCGGCAAGGGAACGGTGGTGCTCGAGGATTTCGAGCACGCCCAGGCGATCTTCGTGATCGGCCAGAACCCCGGCACCAACGCGCCGCGGATGATGACCACCCTCGTCGAGGCGCGAAAGCGCGGCGTGCCGATCGTCGCGGTCAACCCGATGCCCGAGCGCGCGCTGATCCGCTTCACCGAGCCGCAGGACGTCGTGCAGATGGCGACCTTCGGCTCGACGCCGATCGCCAGCGAGTTCGTTCACATCCGGATCGGCGGGGACCTCGCGCTGATCAAGGGCATGATGAAGGACATGTTCGAGCGCGAGGCACGCGGCGAGACGGCGCTCGACCACGACTTCATCCGCGAGCACACTGCGGGGGGCGAGGCGATCCGCGACGAGGTGATGGCGCTCGACTGGGCGGACATCGTCCGCGTTTCCGGGCTGGAGGAGGCGCAGATCCGGCGCTGCGCGGAGATCTACGTCCGCTCGCGCGCGACGGTGATCTGCTACGGCATGGGCCTCACCCAGCACCAGCAGGGATCGCGGCTGACCCAGCAGGTCGCGAACCTGCTCCTCCTCAAGGGCAATTTCGGCCGGCCCGGCGCGGGCATCTCGCCGATCCGCGGACATTCGAACGTCCAGGGCGACCGCACGGTCGGCATCGACGAGAAGCCGACCGAGGCCTATCTCGACCGCGTCCGCGACGTGTTCGGGTTCGAGCCGCCGCGCGAGCATGGGCACCATACCGTGGAGTCGGTCGAGGCGATGCTGGACGGCACCGCGCGGGTCTTCATCGGGCTCGGCGGGAACTTCGTCCGGGCGGTGCCGGATACCGAGCGCGCCTATGCGGCGATGCGCAAGCTCGCGCTCACCGTCGGCATCGCGACCAAGCTCAACCGCGGCCATCTGGTCCACGGCAAGGACGCGCTGATCCTGCCCGTCGTCGCGCGGTCGGAGCGCATCAAGACCGCGGCGGGCGAGCAGTTCGTCACGATCGAGGATTCGATGTCGAACGTCACCGCCTCACGCGGCGTGCTGGCGCCGGCCAGCCCGGACCTCAAGCCCGAGGTCGAGATCGTCTGCCGGATGGCGATGGCGACGCTGCCCGACAGCGGCATCCCGTGGGAAAGCTACATTCACGACTACGACCTGATCCGCGACCGGATCGCGAAGGTCTATCCCGAAATCTACGCCGGCTTCTCGGAGCGGATCAAGGAACCGAAAGGCTTCCACCTCGACATCGCGCCCCGCCGCCGGGTGTGGAAGACCCCCAACGGCAAGGCGAACTTCCTGCCGCTGCCGGGCCTCGAGGTCGATGCGCCGGTCGATGATCCCGACATGCTGCGGCTGGCGACGGTCAGGTCGCACGACCAGTTCAACACCACCATCTACAGCTACAACGACCGGTATCGCGGCGTGTACAACGACCGGATGGTCCTGTTCATGAACCGGGAGGACCGGATCGCCCGCGGGATCGCGGCCGGGACGCGCGTCGCGCTGGAAACGATCGCGAACGACGAGGTGCGGCGGTGCGTCGATGGCTTGACCGTCATCGATTACCCGATGCCGCGCGGCGCGGTCGCCGGCTATTATCCCGAGCTCAATCCCCTGCTGCCGCTCGACCACCACGACAGGATCAGCGGCACGCCGGCGGCCAAGTCGATCCCGGTCCGCGTCGTCGCCGCTTAGGTCCTATCGCAGCAGGTCGAGGGTCGGCACGAGCGTGCCGGGCGAAAGCGACGGCGCTTCCGGCGGGCGGCGGACGATCATCTCGGCCCCGGCGAGTGGCAGCTGGGTCGAGGCGGATTGCCGCGCTATGACCTCCACGCCGCTGCTGTCGCTTCGGGCGAAGAGAAAGGTCTCCCGCGTCCCCACCGCGGGAACCGGGCGCGACAGTGGCATCTCTCGCCACTGCAGCGCGTCATCGAAGCTCCGCCCGCTTAATGCATGGATCATTGGCGCCAGGAACAGCCGGGCGACCACCAGCGCTGCGGCGGGATTGCCGGGAAGCCCGACAACGTGGGTCCGGCCGATCCGGCCGAACCAGGCCGGCTTCCCGGGCTTGATCGCGACTCCCGCAAAACCGAGCCGGAGTCCGGCCGCGCGCAACGCCGGCCGCGCCAGATCGCGATCGCCGTTCGACGCGCCGCCCGCCAGCACGAGGATGTCGCTGTCGGCGATGGCGCGCCGGGCCGCGTCCTCGATCGCCGCGACGTCGTCGCCGACGGTGACCGCGCCCAGGCTTTCGGCGCCCCATTGCCTGGCAAAGAGCAGCAGCGCCGCGCTGATGCTGTCGGGGACGCCGGCCTCGACGCCGAGCGCGGTGCCCGCCGGGACCAGCTCGTCCCCGCTCGCCACGATCCGCAGCCGCGGCCGCCGATGGACCGCAACGGAGGGTTGATCGGAGGCCATCGCCACCAGCAGCCTCGCCGGGTCCAGCAGCGTCCCGCGTTCGAGAAGCGGGTCACCGGCACGGAAATCGCTCCCTTGCGTCCGCACGTGCAGGCTATGGGGGAGGGCGCCGTTGATGTGAATCCGGCCGTCATGCTCGTCGACCAGCTCGAACGGGATGACCCGGTCGGCGGCAGGCGGTATCAGCCCGCCGGTCATGACACGATAGGCCGAATCCGGCTCAAGCGCCGTGCCCCGCTCGCTCCCGGCATAGGTCGTTCCGGCGATGTCGAAGGTCCGGCGTCCTGCCCGTGCCACGGAGTCCTGAATCGCAAATCCATCCATGGCGGCAACATTCCCGCGCGGAGCATCGATCCGGGCGCGAAGCGTCTCGCCGAGGACGCGAAGGCCGGCATCGGCGATGGGAACGGTCTCCAGATCGAGGGGAACCGCCTCGGTCCGGATCAGGGCAAGCGCCTCCTCGAGCGGAACATGGGCGGGGCAGGATGGCGTCTCCGTCATTCCGGCGCCCCGGACAAGGCGGCGAGATCGTCCCGCGTGTTGATGTTGGGGAATGCGAAGTCACTCGCGACCTCCCGCGCCCCGATCGCTTCGGCAAAGGCCCGCATCGCGCGGCTCCCGCTGCCGGCGAGCAGGTCGTCGAGCCGGGAGGCAGCGGCGGCGGGCCACAGGCCGATGACCGGCTGGCTGGCCAGATAGGACGGCGCTGGCTCGAGCATCGTCCGGATGCCGGGCGGGAGCACCGCGCAATCGACCGGAATGCTGAGCACCTGCCCGAAACCGTGCGCCGCCGCATGGTGGAGCGCTGCGGCGAGCCCGCCGAGTGGGCCCAGCCCGGACCGCGGGCGATCGGCGAGCGACAGATGGGGGACGCTCGCCCGGCCGGCCACGGCGACCTCGTCGCAATGCGGCGATAGCGCCGCGATCGCGTGGTCGAGCAGCCGGCGCCCGGCGAGCATCGCCTCCGCCTTGTCCGATCCGAAGCGGCTGGAGCGGCCGCCGGCCAGCACGATGCCCAGCGTCCTCATCCGATCGCTCGGTGTACGTCGCTGACGATCAGGGCGGAATCGGCGCGCGCGAGCGTGACGAGGGTCAGGCCGGCCGCGGCCGCCCGCTCGGCGGCAAGGCTGGTCGGCGCCGAGATGGTGACCAGCATCGGACATCCCGCCCGGACGGTCTTCTCGACCAGCTCGTAGCTGCACCGGGCCGAGAGAAGAATGAAGCCCGACGCCGGATCGATCTCCGCCCGCGCGAGCGCGCCGATCAGCTTGTCGAGCGCATTGTGCCGGCCGACATCCTCGCGCGCCCGCACGATCTCCCCGTCGGGAGAGCAGAACGCCGCGACATGCGCCGCGCCCGTCGCCCGTCCGAGCGGCTGATGGTCGGGCAGCGAAGCGAGCGCGCGAGCGATAGCGCTCCGATCGATCGAGATACGCGCCGTCACCGCCGGCAGCGGCCGCAGCACCTGCTCGATATTGTCCATGCCGCACAGGCCGCAGCTGCTTTCGGTCACCCGCCGGCGCGCCCGATCGAGAGCGATTTCGGCGCGCTCAGGCGGCAAGGCGGCCCTCACGACCCAGCCGCCGCCGACCTGATCGACGTCGATCGCTTCGACCTGATCCGGCCGCTCCACCAGCCCTTCGCTCATCGCAAAGCCGAGCGCGTAATCGACCAGGTCCGACGGTGTCGCCATCATGACGGCGTAGCCGAGACCGCAGACCTCGATCGAAACGGGCGCCTCGATCGGCACGCTGCGCAATGATGCGTCGTCGCCGGGCTCGGCCAGGCCGAGCCGACGAACGGAGATATTTCTTATCGGAAGATCAGGCTGGGCCATCGCGGTTTGGTCGAATATCATTCTCGCGAGCCTATCCAAATCCGTGCTCGCGAATTACTCCGCTTCGGGCAGGTAGATCTCGCCTCCCTTTTCCCGGAACACGTCGCTCATCGCCTGCATCCCAGCCTCCGCCTCCTCGGCGGCGACGAAGCTTTCCACCGGCGCATTCTGCTTCGCCGCGAAGTCCCGCACCTCCTGGGTGATCTTCATCGAGCAGAACTTCGGACCGCACATCGAACAGAAGTGGGCGGTCTTCGCGCCCTCCGCCGGCAGCGTCTGGTCGTGGTACTGCTCGGCCGTCTCGGGATCGAGCGACAGGTTGAACTGGTCGCGCCAGCGGAACTCGAACCGCGCGCGGCTCAGGGCATCGTCGCGCAGCTTGGCGGCGGGGTGGCCCTTGGCGAGGTCGGCGGCGTGGGCGGCGAGCTTGTAGGTGACGACGCCCACCTTGACGTCGTCGCGGTCGGGGAGGCCGAGGTGCTCCTTCGGCGTCACGTAGCAGAGCATCGCCGTACCGTACCAGCCGATCATCGCCGCGCCGATGCCCGAGGTGATGTGGTCGTAGCCCGGCGCGATGTCGGTGGTGAGCGGTCCCAATGTGTAGAAGGGCGCCTCACCGCAGGCCTCGAGCTGCTTGTCCATGTTCTCCTTGATCTTGTGCATCGGCACGTGGCCAGGGCCCTCGATCATCACCTGGACGTCCTGCGCCCACGCCCGCTTGGTCAACTCGCCCAGCGTGTAGAGTTCGGCGAACTGGGCCTCATCGTTGGCGTCGGCGATCGAGCCGGGGCGGAGGCCATCGCCCAGCGAATAGGCGATGTCATAGGCCTTCATGATCTCGGTGATCTCGTCGAAGCGCTCGTAGAGGAAGCTCTCCTTGTGGTGCGCCAGGCACCATTTCGCCATGATCGAGCCGCCGCGGCTGACGATGCCGGTGACGCGCTTCGCCGTCAGGGGCACGTAGGGCAGGCGCACGCCGGCGTGGATGGTGAAATAGTCGACGCCCTGCTCGGCCTGCTCGATGAGGGTGTCGCGGAAGATCTCCCAGGTCAGCTCCTCGGCGATGCCGCCGACCTTCTCCAGCGCCTGGTAGATGGGGACGGTGCCGATCGGCACCGGCGAGTTGCGGATGATCCACTCGCGGGTGTCGTGGATGTTGCGGCCGGTGGAGAGGTCCATCACCGTGTCCGCGCCCCAGCGGATCGCCCACACCAGTTTGTCGACCTCGGCCGCAACGTTGGAGGCGACGGCGGAATTGCCGATGTTGGCGTTGATCTTGACCAGGAAGTTGCGGCCGATCGCCATCGGCTCGGTCTCGGGGTGGTTGATGTTGCTGGGGATGATCGCACGGCCGCGGGCGACCTCGTCGCGGACGAACTCGGGCGTGACATAGTCGGGGATGGCGGCGCCGAAGCTCTCGCCGTCGCGGACGTAGTCGCGCAGCATCTCGCGGCCGAGGTTCTCGCGGGTGGCGACATATTCCATCTCGGGGGTGACGATGCCGCGGCGGGCGTAGTGCATCTGGCTGACGTTGGCGCCGGACTTGGCGCGCAGGGGCCGCCGGACGACGTTGGGGAAGGGATCGACGCCGCCGGAGCGGTCGGGGCCGAGCTGGCCGTTGTCCTCGGGCCTTACCGCGCGCGCGTCGTAGGACTCGACGTCGCCGCGGGCGAGGATCCAGTCGCGGCGGCGGGCGGGAAGACCGGCCATGATGTCGATGCGCGCGTTCGGGTCGGTATAGGGGCCGGAGGTGTCGTAGACGTTGAGCGGGGCTTCGCCGGACGAGGGCTCGAGGTCGATCGCACGCATCGCGACGTTCAGGGGGCCGACGTGGATTTTCCGCGAGCCGCGGATGGGGCCCGTCGTGACGCCGATTTCGGTGCGAGCGGGGATATCGGCCATTCGTCTTCTCCTTAAACGGGAGAGGACGGTCCGGTGGCGGGGCCGCTCCCTCCCTACGCCGGTGTCAGCCGGATCAGGTTCAGCGGGTCGAGGGCTCCTGCCCTCCTCTCAAGCGCGGACCAGCGCTCCCCCGGGGATGCGGACGTTCTAGGCGCTTCGCCGGCGCGGCGGAAGCCGAAATCTCGCGAGGCGTGCTGCCCGGCGGACCATCAGAAGGTGTAAGCGAGCCCCACCGTGCCGATCCACTGGTTGCGATCGCCCGCGACGCTGGTGACCGGCGAGTCGGCGAAGTCGTTCATCAGCCGGCTCCAGGCGCCGCCGCCGACCAGGCTGAGGCCGTGGGTGAGATCGCCGGTCAGCGACACGCCGGCCATCGCGCCGAGCGTCAGGTTCTTCCAGCCGCCGCGGGCGTTGTAGACGGGCAGGCCGCTCGCGATCGACTGGCCGGGCGTGACGCTGAAATAGGTGCGGGCGTACTTGCCCTCGACATGATCGGCGCTGGCGAACAGGCCGACCATCGCCTTGCGGCTCAAGGGCGTCATGTAGCTGACGGTCGGCGTCCAGATGCCGCTGTCGTGCGAGCCGGCGACGTCGTGGCGGTAGGTGACGCTGACGCTGAGGCGGTCATAGTCGCTGGTGATGACGCCGGTGCGCGCGATGCCGGCATAGCCGCCGAGCTCGATCGCGGTGTCGACCTTGCCGAGCGCCTTGATGCGCGGATCGTCGATGCTCTTGGTCGAGCTGCGGTTGAAGTTGACCGCGGCCACCGGGCCGAGCTGGAGGTCCCAGCCGGGCCCCGGGCGGTTGCGGATGAGATCGACGCTGAGGCGGTTGCCGATCAGCGTGAAGCGATAGCCGCTCACCTGCCCCATCGCCGCTGGGAAAGGCGCGATACGGTTGTCGTCGGAGCCTTCGTAGTCGGGCACGGTGGCGATGCCGACGCCGATGGTGGCGAAGCTGTCGTTACGGGGCTCGGCGGGCGGTGGCGGATTGTCCTGGGCAGCGGCGGGGACGGCCGCCAGCGCGATCGCGAGGGCGGCAAGCGGAGCAACGCGTTCTATCATCCAGTGATTCCCTGTCCTTTTCGGAGCAAACGCGGCTCGCGTGGCTTTGCTCCCGCGAAACCAGGTGCGATATGGCTGGTGATGTCCATCAGCGTCATGACGCCAAGCATCGCGCCCAGCGCCGGCCTGAGCTCCTGCTTTCGGAGGAGCACCGATTCGGGCACGGCCTTCAACGGATCAGGGGCCGCGAGCAGTCCTCACGACCCCTGTCCTTCAGCGTCGCGCGATCACGCAGCGAGATCGAAGCGATCCGCGTTCATCACCTTGGTCCACGCCGCAACGAAATCCTTCACGAACTTCCCGCCGGCATCGGCCGAGGCATAGACCTCCGACAGCGCGCGGAGCTGCGAGTTGGAGCCGAACACCAGGTCGGTGCGCGTCGCCGTCCATCTCGGCCGATCGGTGCGGCGGTCGGTGCCGACGAACTCCTCGTCGCCGGCCGGATCCACTTCCTTCCACGCAGTGCCCATGTCGAGCAGGTTGACGAAGAAGTCGTTGGTGAGCTGCCCGGGCCGGTCGGTGAACACGCCGTGCTTCGACCCGTCATGGTTGGCGCCGAGCACGCGCAGGCCGCCGACCAGCACCGTCATCTCCGGCGCGCTGAGACCGAGCAGCTGCGCGCGGTCGACCAGCAGCTCCTCGGTCGGCACGCTGAAGCGGACCGAGAGATAGTTGCGGAAACCGTCGGCCTTGGGCTCGAGCACCGCGAAACCGGCGGCGTCGGTCTGCTCCTCGGTCGCGTCGGTGCGGCCGGAGGTGAAGGGCACCTCGATCGCATGGCCGGCGGCGCGCGCCGCCTGCTCGATGCCGACCGAGCCGCCGAGCACGATCAGGTCGGCGATCGACACCTTCTTGCCGCCGCCGGCGCTGCCGTCGAAGTCGGCCTTGATGCCCTCGTAGACCTTGAGCACTCGCGCGAGATTCTCGGGCTCGTTGACCTTCCAGTCCTTCTGCGGGGCGAGGCGGATGCGTCCGCCGTTGGCGCCGCCGCGGTGGTCCGAGCTGCGATAGGTCGAGGCCGAGGCCCAGGCGGTCTTGACGAGATCGGCGACCGACAGGCCGGACTCCGCGATCTTGCCCTTGAGCGCCGCCACGTCGCCCGCATCGATCGGCGCATAGTCCGCCTTCGGGATCGGATCCTGCCAGATCAGATCCTCTTCCGGCACCTCGGGCCCCAGGTAGCGCGCCTTGGGCCCCATGTCGCGATGGCACAGCTTGAACCAGGCGCGGGCGAAGGTGTCGGCGAAATAGTCCGGATCGGCCCGGAACTTCTCGATGATCTTGCGGTATTCGGGATCGACCTTGAACGCCATGTCGGCGGTGGTCATCATCGTCGGCAGGCGGCGGTCGGGGCTGTGCGCGCCGGGGGCCAAATCCTCGGGCTTCTGATTGACCGGCTGCCACTGCTTGGCGCCGGCGGGGCTGCGCACCAGCTCATATTCATAGTCGAGCAGCATGTGGAAGAAGCTCATGTCCCATTTGGTGGGCGTGGGCGTCCATGCGCCCTCGATGCCGCTGGTGATGGTGTGGTCGCCCATTCCAGACTCGTGCCCGCTCTGCCAGCCGAGACCCTGCTGGGCGATGTCCGCGCCCTCGGGCTCAGCGCCGACCTTGGACGCGTCGCCGGCGCCGTGCGCCTTGCCGAAGGTGTGGCCGCCGGCGGTGAGCGCGGCGGTCTCCTCGTCGTTCATGCCCATGCGCAGGAACGTCTCGCGGATGTCGCGCGCCGACTGCAGCGCTTCGGGGACGCCGCCAGGACCCTCCGGATTGACGTAGATGAGCCCCATCTGGATCGCCGCGAGCGGCTCCTCGAGCACCATCTCCTTCTCGGGCTGGATGCGGGTCTGGTTCTCGGGGTGGCCGACCCACTGCTCCTCGGTGCCCCAGTAGATGTCTTTCTCGGGCTCGAACACGTCCTTGCGCCCGCCGCCGAAGCCGAACACCGGCGCACCCATCGATTCGAACGCGACGTTGCCGGCCATGATCAGCAGGTCGGCCCAGCTCAATTTGCGGCCGTATTTCTGCTTGATCGGCCACAGCAGGCGGCGCGCCTTGTCAAGATTGGCATTGTCCGGCCAGCTGTTGAGCGGCGCGAAGCGCTGCGAGCCCGACGACGCGCCGCCGCGGCCGTCGCCGGTGCGGTAGGTGCCGGCGCTGTGCCACGCCATGCGGATGAAGAAGGGGCCGTAGTGGCCATAGTCGGCCGGCCACCACGGCTGGCTGTCGGTCATCAGCGCGTGGAGGTCGCGCTTCACCGCCTGATAGTCGAGCGTCTTGAACTCGGCGGCATAGTCGAAGTCGTCGCCCATCGGATCGCTCGACAGGCCGTTCTGCTGGAGAATCTCGAGGCTGAGCTGGTTCGGCCACCAGTCGCGGTTGGTGCGGCCGAGCAGCCGCCGCAGCGCGGCCGGTTGCTTGGCGGGGGAGCTCAGGGGATCACCGGTGGTTGGGGCATCCATCTCGTCTTCTCCTTGTCCATGCGCTGACGTGCTCGCGCCCGGCGACGGCCGAGCGGCTTTTTCCGAGAAGTTTCGGCGAAGCTAACCGAGGCGCAGTGATCGGAGAAACGCGAAAAGACGAAGTTGGTGATCGGCTGGGGCGATCACAGGACGAGCGGCTTCAGGCCACCTCGTCCTCCTCGCGCGCGGGCCTGGGCGGATGCAGGATCAGCCGAGTGACGCGGCGCGAATCGGCCTCAGTCACCTCGAGCGTCCAGCCGCTGTCGTGGACCAGGCACTCGCCGGGCTCGGGCACATGGCCGGCGAGCACGAAGGCGAGCCCACCGAGCGTGTCGACGTCCTCGTCGACCTCGCCGAGCCGCGGGTCGACCGTCTCGGCGACATCCTCCAGCTCCGCACGCGCATCGGCGTCCCAGGCGCCGCCGTCGAGCGGCACCAGCATCGCCACCGGCGCCTCGTCGTGCTCGTCCTCGATCTCGCCGGTGATCTCCTCGATCAGGTCCTCGATGGTGATGAGGCCTTCGGTGCCCGAATATTCGTCGAGCACCACGGCGAGATGCGTGCGGCTCTGACGCATCTGCGCGAGCAGGTCGATCGCACCCATCGACTGGGGGACGTAGAGCGGCTGGCGCATGATCGCGGTGATCGAGGCGGGAGGCGTCGTGCCGTTTGCCACGATCTCGAACACGTCCTTGATATGGACCATGCCGATCACCGTATCGAGCTCCTCACGATAGACCGGCAGGCGGCTGTGGCCGGCTTCCGCGAACAGCTTCACCAGATCGGCGAAGCTGGTCTGCTCCTCGACCGCGATGATGTCCGCGCGCGGAACCCCGATGTCGCCGGCGTCGCGCTCGCCGAAGTGGAGGAGGTTGCGCAGCATCTGCCGCTCGACCGGGGCGAGGTCGCCGGCGATCGGGCGGTGGCCCTCGCCCTCGTCCTCATGGCTGTCGATCACTTCCTCGAGGCGGTCGCGCAGCGTCTCGCCGCTGTCCTCGCCGAACAGGAGGTTGCGCAGGCCGCGCCAGATACTGGAAGGTTCGTTGTCGCCGTTCCCGCTGCGACTTTGGCCCTCGGGCATGGTGGGGATCAGTCCTCGTCGATGAAATCTGGGTCGATGGCGTAGGGGTCGGCGATGCCGAGGCTCGCCAGCGCCGCGCGCTCGATCTCCTCCATCGCCTCCGCCGCGGCGTCGTCGCCGTGGTCGTGGCCTAGCAGATGGAGCACGCCATGGACAATGAGGTGCGTCGCGTGATGCTCGACGCTGATCCCCTTGTCCGCCGCCTCGGCGACGCAGACGCCATGCGCGAGCACGATGTCGCCGAGGATCACCTCGCCGTCGTCGGAGCCCTGCGTCACCGTATCGAGCAGGTCGGGCTGCACCATCGGGAAGGAGAGGACGTTGGTCGGCTTGTCCTTGCCGCGATACTGACGGTTGAGCGTGTGGACCTCCTCGTCGGAGGTCAGCCGCACGGCGATCTCGATCGCGGTCGGCAGGCCGATCCACTCACCCTGCGGCGTCCGCTCGATCGCGGCGACGGCGGCGCGGGTGGCGAGGTCCTCCCATTCGCCCTCGGGCCAGGGATCCTCGCGGAGGACGGCGACGTCGATCATCAGGCGAGGTCCGTATGGATGAAGTCGTCGCCCTTGTAGAGCAGGCGGGCCTGGTTGGCCTTCGCGCAGGCATAGGCGAAACAGTCGCCCATGTTGAGCCGGGCGGGGCTGCCGCTGCTGCGGCCGTAGGTCTGATAGGCGTCGAGCGCGATCTCCAATTCCGCCGCGCCGACCGGCACCAGGTCGAAACGGCGTGTCCGAGCATAGGCCGTCACGTCTTCGCGCGCCTGTTCGACGTCGTACCCGTGCGAGCGGCGCAGACCCGAGATCGCTTCCCAGCAGGACATCGGCGACCATAGTCGTCGTGGCGCCTGATCGAGCTGATCGGCCAATGCGTCAAAACCGCTTTCCTCCGCGAGGATCGCGACCAGCACCGAAGCGTCGATGAACAGGGTCAATCGGGATCCTCGCCCCAGAGCTCATCGAAGAATGCCTTGTCGGCCTTCAGGCCGGTCGGCGGCGGCAGCGGATGATCGCGGCGATATTCGCGAAGCCATTCGACTGTCGATTGCTTGGCGGCCTGCGGTCCCAGCTCCGCCTCAACCTTGAGCAGGGCGCGCCGGACGGCCTCGGTCTTGGTCGTGCCGAGCCGGCGTGCGATGCGCGAGGCCAGCTCCGCGGTTTCGCCGTCCTTGATATAGAGCGATGCCATCCGACCCTCCGGGGATATCCCGCTATATAGTACGGGATATCCCTCCCTTCAAGCCTCCGCCCCCTCATAGGCCTCGACGATCCGCCCCACGATCGGATGGCGCACCACGTCGGCGGCGCTGAAGCGGACCATGGCGATCCCCTCAATCCCCTCCAGCCGTCCAACCGCGTCGTTGAGGCCGGAGGCGCCCATGCCGCCGGGCAGGTCGACCTGCTTGGGATCGCCGCAGATCACCATGCGGCTGTTCTGGCCGAAGCGGGTCAGGAACATCTTCATCTGTGCGGGCGTGGTGTTCTGTGCCTCGTCGAGGATGACGAAGGCGTCGGCGAGTGTGCGGCCGCGCATGAAGGCGATCGGCGCGATCTCGATCTCGCCCGACGCGATGCGCCGCTCGACCTGCTCGGGCGGCATGCAGTCGTAGAGCGCGTCGTAGATCGGGCGGAGATAGGGATCGACCTTCTCCTTCATGTCGCCGGGCAAGAAGCCCAGGCGCTCGCCCGCCTCGACCGCCGGGCGCGACAGGATAAGGCGCTGGACCGACCCGCTGATGAGCTGCGCCACCGCCTGCGCGACCGCGAGATAGGTTTTGCCCGTACCAGCCGGGCCGAGCGCGAAGATCATGTCGCTCGACACCAGCTCGCGCATGTAGTGCGTCTGCATCATCGTGCGCGGCACGATCGTCTTGCGGCGCGTGCGGATCATGATCGGCGGCGGCGCGGTGCGGTCGGCGCGGATGATGCCGTCGAGCGTCGGCTCGCTGGCGAGCGCGATAACCGCGTCGACCATGCCGGGATCGACGTCCTGCCCCTGCAGAAGCCGGGTATGGAGCCCGTTCAGCACGTCACGGGCGAGCGCGACCGATTCCGCCGTGCCCTCGAGCTGCACGCGGTTGCCGCGCGCGGTGATGTAGACGCCGAGGCGGTTCTCGATCGCGACGAGGTTGGTGTCATATTCGCCGAAGAGCTGGGGCAGCAGTTCGGGCCGGTCGAAGGTCACTTCGGCGCGGCTGCGTTCGCCAGACTGGGCGGGGACGGGCTTGCGGCTCATGCGTCTCCTGAAGCGGAGGGGTGGAGGACAGGCGGGCGTGCCGTGCCCCGGATCAACGGGGCGCGCATGGACGGGTTTCGTGACGGCGCCAAGAAAGCTGCGGGTCCGCGCTGCATCGCTGGCGCGACTGTGGCAGAAGCGGCGCGGCGTGGATAGCGGAAATAAGGGGGGAAATATGGCTGGCCGGCGCGCGGACGCGTCACGCCGCCGCGCGCAGCCGCTCGATGCCGCCCAGCGAATTGGGGCCGGCGCTGACGATCTCGACCTCGACGATCGCGCCGATCGTCGCGTCGGTCATCAGGTGGACCGATTGCAGCCAGGGCGACTTGCCGATGCGCTGGCCGGGGAGCTTGCCGGGACGCTCGATCAGCACCTTGCAGTGCCTGCCCACCGTCGCCGCATTGAATGCGGCCTGATCGCGGTTGAGCGCCGCCTGGAGGCGCTGGAGGCGTTCGTCCATCACTTCGGCTGGCACGAAGCCGTCCATCTCCGCCGCCGGCGTGCCGGGGCGCGGCGAATATTTGAAGCTGAACGCCTGGGCATAGCGAACCTCGTCGATCAGGCTCAACGTCTCCTCGAACTCGGCGTCGGTCTCGCTGGGGAAGCCGACGATGAAGTCGCCCGACAGCGCGATGTCCGGCCGGGCGGCGCGGACGCGGTCGAGGATGCGGAGGTAGGAGTCGCGCGTGTGGCTGCGGTTCATCGCCCTCAGCACGCGGTTGCTGCCGGCCTGCACCGGCAGGTGGAGGAACGGCATCAGCGTCTCGACGTCGCGATGCGCGTCGATCAGGCCCTGCGTCATGTCGTTGGGGTGACTGGTGGTGTAGCGGATGCGCTTCAGCCCCTCGACCCGGTCGAGCGCGCGGATCAGCGTCTCCAGCCCGCCCTCGTCCTGGCCCCAGGCGTTGACGTTCTGGCCGAGCAGCGTGATCTCCCGCGCGCCCGCGTCGACCAGCGCCTTGGCCTCGTCGACGATCGCCTGGAACGGCCGGCTGATCTCGGCGCCGCGGGTATAGGGCACCACGCAATAGGTGCAGAACTTGTCGCAGCCTTCCTGCACCGTCAGGAAGGCCGAAGGCGCGACCTTGCGGCGCGCGGGGAGCGCGGCGAACTTGCTCGCCGCCGGCATGTCGGTGTCGAGCGCGAGGCCGCCCTTTGCCGCCTTGGCGACCAGCTCGGGAAGGTTGTGATAGGCCTGGGGTCCGACGACCACGTCGACCTTGGCGCGGCGCGCGATCTCCTCGCCCTCGGCCTGCGCGACGCAGCCGGCGACCGCGATCATCGGCTTGCGGCCATCCTTCCGGAGGCGCCCGATCTCCGAATAGACCTTCTCGGTCGCCTTCTCGCGGATGTGGCAGGTGTTGAGCACGACGAGGTCCGCCTCGCCGGCATCGGCCGCGACGGTCAGGCCGGCCTCGCCCATCAGCTCGGCCATGCGCTCGCCGTCATAGACGTTCATCTGGCAGCCGAACGACTTGACGTGAAAGGTTTTCGGGTCGGTCATTTGCGCCGCCCTTACTGCTAACTGCCCGAAGACACCAGCGAGGCGGACCCGCGAAGGCGAAGGACTTCATCACGCAGAGCACGCCACTCCGCCTCGACAGGAACATATGGTTTGCCGCTACCCGGCCGGACGCGCACGGCGATGATGCGCTCGGCAAGCCATTGCTCGTCGAACCCCGACCATTCGCCAGCGACAGCCGACAAGTTGAACGAACAGGCCGGCGTTACTTCGTCCAGGAAGATGCGTTCGATCTGGTTGATCGTATACGGGCTGTCCGCCAGCACGCGGGCATTCGTATCACGCAGCAGCGATACGTCTGTGTCCAGGAACAGATCGGACAGCGAGGACCAGACCGGAAGCCGTCTGCTCCGCTCGATCTCGTCAAGGTGCGGCAGAGCCGCTTCGTAGCGCACCGAGGCGACATCGTAGCGGAACGGCCGCAGCGGCTCGCCGAGCGCGGCGACCAGCGCCTCTTCGATGCGGCGGCGGCTCTCGGCGGCGATCGCCTTGCGGCCGGGGAAGTCACGCGGGTGGAAGGGCTCGAGGAAATGGACCCGGAGCGAGAAGCTGCCCTTGCGCGACAGCAGCCGCCTGGCGTTGTCAATTCCCGCCTCGACGCCGATCCAGGCGATCTCCTCGCCGACCGCGCCATATTCGAGCATCACCGGCTGGACCATCACTCCGGGCGGCGGTGGCTCCAGTACGCGCAGCATCGGCGTCTTGAACGGGAGCAGCGAGCGGCCGTCGGTGGTGGTGCCTTCGGGGAAGACGGTGACCGACCAATTCTCCGAAAGCGCATCCTTCAGCTGATTGATCTGCTCGGCGACACCCATCCGGTCCTCGCGGCTGACGAAGACGGTGCGGTTGAGTCCGGCCAGCCAGCCGACCACCGGTGCGTCGCGGATCTCCGCCTTGGCGACGAACGCCGAGCCCGAGGCGCCGGCGATCGCCAGGATGTCGATCCAGCTCAGGTGGTTGGAGATATAGAAGACGTCGCGCTTCAGCGGCACGCCGACCCGCGTCACGCGCGCGCCGGCGATCCGCGCCGCCCAGCCGAGGAAGATGCGCGGCCATGGCGAACCGAGCCGCAGCAAATGCCAGAGATAGTGGAGCGGCACGCACAGGATCAGCCCGCCGACCAGTCCCGCGGCGCGCAAGCCGACACGGCACCACCCCAGCGCGTCGATCGGCGGCGGGCGGCCCTCGAGAGCGGCGAGCCGGGCCTCGGGGCTGAGCGTCACCGGATCACAGCCGGACCGAACAGCGCTCAGCTCTTGCGGTCGAGCGAGACGCCGTAGAGCTCCATGCGGTGATCGACCAGGCGGAAGCCGAGCTTCTCCGCGATCTGCTTCTGGAGCTGCTCGAGCTCGGGATCGACGAACTCGATCACGCGGCCGGTCTCAACGTCGATCAGGTGATCGTGATGCGCCTCGGGCGAAGGCTCGTAGCGGGCGCGGCCGTCGCCGAAGTCGTGGCGGTCGAGGATGCCTGCCTCCTCGAACAGCCGCACGGTGCGGTAGACCGTCGCGATCGAGATGCCGGGATCGATCGCCGAGGCGCGCTCATAGACCTTCTCGACGTCGGGATGGTCCTCCGCCTCGGACAGGACGCGGGCGATCACCTTGCGTTGCTCGGTGATGCGCAGTCCCTTTTCGTGACAGAGAGCTTCGAGATCGATCTTGCGCGCCATGACAGCGATGTAATGCGAACGGGCGCGAGAAGGAAGGGCAACCGACTCGCAATAAGCTGTGGAGCAGATTCCGGCGCGGAGGGCGCAGATGAAAAAAAGGGAGCCGGCACGGCCGACTCCCTTCTCTATATCCGTACGAAGACGGCGCTCAGCGCGACTTGCGGCGCTTGGTGCCGAGGCCGATCTTCTTGGCGAGCGAACGGCGCTGCTCGGCATAGTTGGGGGCGACCATCGGATAGTCGGCCGGCAAGTTCCACTTGGCGCGATACTGTTCCGGGGTCATCTGATAGTGCGTCATCAGGTGTCGCTTCAGCATCTTGAGCTTCTTGCCGTCCTCGAGGCACACGATGTAGTCCGGCTTGATCGACGAACGGATCGAAACCGCCGGCTCCTGCTTGACCTCGGGAGCGGGAGCGGGGGTGCCGAGGCCCGAAAGCGCGCCATGGACGTTCTGAATCAGCAGCGGAAGATCGGAAACCGCGACGCTGTTGTTGCTGACGTGCGCAGCGACAATATCAGCGGTCAGCGTGACCAGCGTTTCCTGTAGATCGTTCGTATTGTCCATGGTCGTTTCCTTGGTCCCCGTATATGTATTGCACCAACAGCCCCTGCCGGGCGCCTTTCGGACGATTTGCGAGCGAACGCAAGCGCAATCGTTGCTTACTACGATTAGCCGACTCGGCTGACCGACAGTTCCCGCGCATAGGTATGCGCATCGAACGACTGGCCCGTAATGCCGCGATAATAATCGCGTCGCTCGCCGACCTTGGCGAAACCATTAGCACGATAGAGATTCACCGCATCATTGCCCGCGCGGACTTCGAGATGGAGCCGCGTCGCCGATCGCGCTTCGGCATCGGCGATCACGCTTCGGAGCAATGCCGCGCCGATGCCGTGGCCGCGCTTCGCCGGCCGCACCGCGAGCAGCAGCAGCTCGCCGTCGCCCGCGACCGCGCGGGCGAGCGCGAAGCCCGCCAACCGGCCCCGATCATAAGCGAGCGTCAGCCACACGCCCGCCAGGCTCAGCATTCCCAGGCACTGGTTGAGCGTCCACGCCTCGCCGAAACGCGGATCGAACGCGTCCGCCATTAGCGCCGACACCTCGGGCAGGTCGGTGGCGTCCCCCGCGCGCAGATCGATCAGCTTCGCGCTCATGGCTTGGCGACGGCATCCGGTGCGCGGCCATAGATCGGCCGAGGCGGCAGCGCGGCGAAGGTCGGCGGCAGCAATATGGCCTGCGCTGCATCGGGCAGCGCCTCGACAAGGTCGAGCGAGGAATCGAGCGCGGCGAGATGGCGCACGCCGTTGCCGACGGCGGGACGCCCGCCGAGCCTGGCGAGCGCCACCTCCGGACGCAGCGAGGCGAGCGCATCGGTTGCGGCGAGCGGATGGGTGAAACTCTGCATGAACACTTCACCGTGGCCGCCTTCGAGCACCACGGCAAGCTCGCCGAGGCCCGGGCGCGCCGCGAAACCGGCTGCGGCGACCAGCGCGAGCGACGAGAAGCCCCAGACCTCGGCGCCCCAGCCGATGCCGAGCCCGATCGCCGCGGCCAGGCCGACGCGGATGCCGGTGAAGCTGCCGGGACCACAATCGACGAGGATGCGCGCGGCACGACCCTCGCCCGGCAGCTCGGCGATCATCGGCACCAGCCGCTCGGCATGGCCGCGGCCGACCACCTCGTGCCGCGCAGCGGCGACCGCACCGTCGACGATCAATGCGACCGAGCAGGCTGCGGTCGCGGTCTCGATGACGAGGATCAGGTCAGAGGACGCGATTGAACCGCTCGAATTCAGGGCGGGGGAGGCGTTCGAAGATGGTGGAGGCGTCGCCATGTCCCAATGTTGCGATGAAGTTGGACCGGACGCTCGGCTGGTCCGCGAAAAAGGCCGCGTCAACCTTGGCGTTGTCGAAACCCGACATCGGCCCCGTATCGAAGCCCAGCGCGCGGGCGGCGATCAGCAGATAGGCGCCCTGCAGGGACGAGTTGCGGAAGGCATTGTTGAAGCGCATCTCGCCTTCGGGAAACCAGCTCTTGGCGTCGGGCGCGTGCGGGAAGAGCCAGGGCAGATTCTCCTGGAACTCCATGTCCATGCCGATGATCACGGTCGCCGGCGCCTTGCGGATCTTGGGGGCGTTGGCCTGGCTCGCGAGCTCGGCGAGCCTGTCCTTCCCTTCCTGGTTCAGCAGCCAGATGAAGCGCGCGGGATGCTGGTTGGCCGAGGTCGGGCCCAGCTTGAGCAGGTCGTAGATGCGGCGGATGTCCGCCTCGGTGACCGGCGCGTCGGTATAGCCGTTATAGGTGCGCGCGGTGCGGAAGATCGTGTCGAGCCCGGCATCGTCGAGCGGCTGTCCCATCAAATTCTCCCCCGCCCCAAAGATCAGACCGCGCGGACTTCGGTCACTTCGGGGACATAATATTTGAGAAGCTGCTCGATACCCTGCTTCAGCGTCGCCGTCGACGAGGGGCAGCCCGAGCAGGCGCCCTGCATCTGGAGATAGACCTTGCCCTGGTCGAAGCCGCGGTAGACGATGTCGCCGCCGTCGTTGGCGACCGCAGGGCGCACGCGCGTGTCGATCAGCTCGCGGATCTGCGCGACGATGTCGGCGTCCTCCGGATTATCGGCGAACTCGGCGCCCTCGGGCGGCACCGTGATGCCGGCGGCCGAGCCGGGGCGGAACAACGGCATGTTGGCGGAGAAATGATCGAGCAGCACCGCCAGCACGTCGGGCTTGAGGTCGAGCCATTCGACGCCGGGCGCGGCGGTCACCGACACGAAGTCGCGGCCGAAGAACACGCCGGTCACGTCGCCGAGGTCGAACAGCGCCTCGGCCAGCGGCGAGGCGGCCGCCTCCTCGGGCGTCGCGAAGTCGCGGGTGCCGGCCTCCATCACCGTGCGGCCGGGCAGGAACTTGAGCGTCGCCGGGTTGGGCGTGGCTTCGGTCTCGATCAGCATGACGTGCATTTGGGCCCGCGTGGGCGTGTGATCAAGGAGCAAGGCCGAAACGTCAGGGGCACGGCGTCCGTTGGAAGCTGTCCGATTGAGTTTGGGGCGTCGTCATTCCCGCGAAGGCGGGAATCCATTCTGGCTGACCGCGGTGAATCTCATGACCTTCGGCGACAATGGATTCCTGCCTTCGCGGGAATGACGATTCGAATTGGCCTTCAGACATCCATCGCCTTCAGTGCCGCATTCCAGCTCAGGATATTCTCCCGCGCTTCCTGAACGAAGGCGGAGCGGCGCGCGACGTTGAGGAACAGGTCGGCGAACCATTTGCCGGGCTGGCGCAGCGGCCGCTCGAACTGGATGAGCAGAACGACGCGGGTGCCGCTGGTGTCGTTCCACACCTCATGGTCGTAGGTGTCGTCGAACACCAAGGTCTCTCCCTCCGCCCAGCGGACGATCCGCTCGTCGACGCGCATCCTGACGTCGCCGTCGTGCGGCACGATCAGGCCGAGGTGGCAGGTGATCAGCCCCTTGGTGACGCCGCGGTGCGCGGGAATGTGGGTGCCGGGCTCGAGGATCGAGAAGAAGGCACTGTTGAGCCCGGGAATCTTTTCGACCAGCGCGGCGGTCGCCGGGCATTGCGCGAGATTTTCCTCGATCGGATAGCCGTAGCCCCACAGGAAGAAGGACTTCCACATGTTGACCTCGGCGATCGCGCGGTGATCGGGCGAGATCGTCGCCAGGCTCGGCGCCACGCCGCCCTGGAGCGCGACCGCGACCGCCTCGTCGCGGATCGCCTGCCAATTGGCGCGCAGCTCCGCCGTCCAGGGGAAGTCCCGTACGTCGAGCACCGGATCGTTCGGCACCAGCGACGAGGAGGCGATCACCCGGTCGAACGGACCGCGCAACCTTTTGCCGAGCTGCACGATCAATGGCCGGCCGCGTGCCTTTTCCAGTCGGCGCGAGTCGGCGGGCGCACCCGAGACGGCGGTGATGTCGGGAATGCGCGAGGGCACGCGATCTCCGGTTCCCGCCCGGGCCGCGGGCTCCGACTCTTCAAGCTTTACGTTCATAATACTCGCCCACAACGGCTGAACTTGGCCGGATCGCAGGTCCCTGGCCCTCATTGGCGCAGCGATCTCGGCACAGGGGGGCGCTAGGCGCGACTTGGGTCAAAATCATGGCAGCGCGACGGCAGCCTCCCGGCCACCGCCAACCAGTCGCCTCACCGGTGCGGCAAGTGACGCTGGCGGGAGATGACGAAGCCAGCTAAATCGGCGGCGATGATTTGGTTCCCCCGCGTGCTCCGCCCGGCGCTCGTCGCGCTTCCCCTGCTCGCCGCCGCCATTGCCGCCCCGGCGCAGGAACATGCCCCGCTGCCGGCGCCGCAGACGCAGCCCGGCTGGCTCTACAAGGGCAGCGACATCCCGCCCGACCCCGAGTGGCGCTTCGGCGTGCTGCCCAACGGCCTGCGCTATGCCGTGCGGCGGAACGGGGTGCCGCCGGGGCAGGTCGCGATCCGCATCCGCATGGACGTGGGATCGCTGATGGAGCACGACGACGAGCTCGGCTACGCCCATTTCATCGAGCACCTCTCCTTCCGCGGCTCGGAGCATGTCGCGGACGGCGAGGCGATGCGGATCTGGCAGCGGATGGGCGCGACCTTCGGCGCCGACACCAACGCCAGCACCAGCTTCACCCAGACGGTCTACAAGATCGACCTGCCGTCCGCGACCGAGGCCAATCTCGACGAGAGCCTCAAGATCCTCGAGGACATGATGGACCGGCCCAGCCTGACACAGGCGGTGCTCGATTCGGAGCGCCCGGTGGTGCTGGCCGAGGCGCGCGAGCAGCCGGGGCCGCAGATGCGGCTCGCCGACCTCACGCGCGAGACCTTCTTCGCCGGCCAGCTGCTCGCCAAGCGCTCGCCGATCGGCAAGCCCGAGACGCTGACGGCGGCGACTCCGGCGAAGATGCGCGCCTTCCAGGAGCGCTGGTATCGGCCGGAACGCGCGGTGGTGGTGATCTCCGGCGACATCGATCCGGTCACGTCCGAGCGGCTGATCCAGCGCCACTTCTCGTCCTGGCAGGGCGAGGGTCCGGCGACGCCGAGCCCCGATTTCGGCAAGCCCGCTCCAGGGGCCGATCCCGCCACGGCGAGCCTGGTCGAGCCGTCGCTGCCGCCGCTCTTGTCGATGGCCTATGTGCGGCCGTGGACGATCGGCGACGACACCATCATCTTCAACCAGAAGCGCATGGTCGACATGATCGCGACCCGCATCGTCAACCGCCGCCTCGAATCGCGCGCGCGCGGCGGCGGCAGCTTCATCCAGGCGAGCACCGACCTGCAGGACGTGTCGCGTTCGGCAAACATCACCTTCGTCAACATCCTGCCGCTCGGCAACGACTGGAAGGCCGCGCTCGGCGACGTGCGCCAGACCATCGCCGACGCGATCGCCGCGCCGCCGACCCAGGCCGAAATCGATCGCGAGGTGGGCGAGATCGACGCCAACATGCGCGCTCAGGTGGCGAGCGCGAAGGTCGAGGCCGGCGCCAAGAAGGCCGACGACATGGTCGAGGCGGTCGACATCCATGAGACCACCACGACGATGGCGACGAGCTACGCGATCTTCCAAGACGCGGTGAAGAAGAAGTTCTTCACCCCCGCCGCGGTGCAGGCGTCGGCCAAGGCGGTGTTCTCCGGCACCGCGCTGCGGGCGGTGATCAACAGCCCGACCCCAGGCGAGGACGCCGCCGCCGAGCTCGCGGCCGCGCTCAAGACCGACGTCAAGGGCGCCGCCGAGGCCGCGGCCCGCCTGTCCAAGGTCAGCTTCGACAAGCTGCCGAAATTCGGGCCGAAGGGGAAGGTCGTCAGCCGCACCGTCGCGCTCGCCGATCCCAAGATGGAGCGGATCGAGTTCGCCAACGGCGTGACCATGCTGCTGTTCGAGAACCCCTCGGAGGTGAGCCGCGTCTACGTCCGCGTGCGCTTCGGCCGCGGCCTGACCGCGCTGCCCTCCGACCGGCCGACGCCGGCCTTCGCCGCCGACCTCGCGCTGATGCCGAGCGGGATCGGCAAGATGGGGCAGGAGGAGATCGACCGGCTCACCGGCGGCCGCCGGATCGGCTACGACTTCGCGACCGACGATGACGCCTTCGTGGTCGGCGCGACCACCTCGGCCGAGGACCTGCCCGACCAACTCCGGCTGTTCGCCGCCAAGCTGCAGTCGCCGGGCTGGGACCCCAAGCCGGTGGCACGGGCGCGGGCGGCGCTGCTGGCGAGCTATGCCGCGCTCGGCGCATCGCCCGACGGCGTGCTCGCGCGCGATCTCGACGGGCTGCTCCATGCCGGCGACCCGCGCTGGGGCACGCCGTCGCGGGAGGAGATCGACCAGCTCACCCCCGAGAGCTTCCGCGCCTTGTGGGCGCCGCTGCTCGCCGAAGGGCCGATCGAGGTGCAGGTGTTCGGCGACGTCAAGGCCGATACCGCGATCGACGCGATGGCGAGGAGCTTCGGCGCGCTCAAGCCGCGCAAGCCCGCCCCGGCGGTGGCGCCTGCGGCCAAGTTCCCAGCGCATGTCGCCAATCCGGTGGTACGCACCCATGGCGGGCGCGACACCCAGGCGGCGGCGGTGATCGCCTGGCCGACCGGCGGCGGGATCGAAGGCGTCGGCGAGGGCCGGCGGCTCGACGTGCTGGCGGCGGTGTTCCGCGACCGGCTGCTCAACCAGCTGCGCATGAAGGCGGGGATGAGCTACACCCCCAACGTCGATTCGCAATGGCCGGTCGGGATGCCGGGCGGCGGGCGCGTCATGGCGATGGGCATGGTGCCGCCCGACAAGACCGGCTTCTTCTTCGAGCTTGCCCGCAGCATTGCCGCGGACCTGGCGGCGAAGCCGGTCGACGCCGACGAGCTGAAGCGCGCGCTGCTGCCGATCGCGCAGCAGATGATGCGCTTTTCGACCGGCAACATGTTCTGGCTCGAGCAGACCGAGGGCGGCACGCTCGACCCGCGCCGGCTGAAGGCGGTCGATACGCTCGCCAGCGATCTCGCCGGGACGACGCCGCAGGAGATCCAGGCGCTCGCGGCCAAGTATCTGCGCCCCGACAAGGATTGGACGCTGGTGGTGCTGCCCGAAGGCTCGCCTCAGGCGGCCGCGGCGATGGCAGCGAGCAAGAGCGCGGGCGGGCAGTAAGCAGCGGGCGGGGTTCAGCCCCGCCGCCGATCACGCTAAGCTCCCGACCACGCCGCGCGTGACTGGCGATTCGGATGGAGCACCATCGGGAAGCGCGCGGCGCCGGACGCCGCTCGCCTGGGCACCCCTTTGCCATGAGGAGGACTGCCATGCCCGAGCCGATCACCCCAGATCCGATGACCATCGCCTTCCTGCTGTTTCCGCACGTCACCCAGCTCGATCTGACCGGCCCGGCGCAGGTGCTCTCGCGGCTCGGCGGTGCCCGCATCGCGCTGGTCGCGAAGACGCGCGATCCGGTGCCGACCGATGCCGGCTTCGCACTGCTGCCGACCGCCACCTTCAACGAGGTGCCGGCGGCGAATATCCTGTGCGTCCCCGGCGGCTTCGGCACGGTCGCGGCGATGGAGGACGAGGCGACGCTCGCCTGGCTGCGGCAGGTCGGTGCCGGCGCGACCTGGGTCACCAGCGTCTGCACCGGATCGCTGCTGCTCGGCGCGGCAGGGCTGCTCCGCGGCTATCGCGCCGCCTGCCATTGGGCTTCGCGCGACCAGCTCGCCTGGTTCGGCGCCGAGCCGGTGGCGGAGCGGGTGGTGTTCGACCGCAATCGCGTGACCGGCGGCGGCGTAACCGCGGGAATCGACTTCGCCCTCGCCCTGACCGCCGCGATCCGCGGCGAGGACCACGCCCGCTTCGTCCAGCTCAGCCTCGAATATGACCCCGCCCCGCCGTTCGACAGCGGCTCGCCCGAACGCGCCGCGCCGGAGACGCTGGCGCGTTATCATTCGATGGTGGAGGCCTATGCCCCCGGCCGGGCCGAGAAGGTGAAGGCGATCGCAGAACGAATGACGCCATGAGCTTCATCCCCGCCCATCCGCCGCGCGCCGATCGGCTGCGGCCCGCCTGGACTGCCTTCTTCGGCGAGCGATCGCGCAACGCCGTCGCGGGCTGGACGCATCGCGCGTTCGAGGACTGGACGATCACCCGTCGGCTGATGGGTCTGACGATCCATTTCCCGCGCCATCCCGATGCGGTCGAGCGCGTGCTGCTCGGCAATGCCGCCAATTATGTGAAGCCGCGCGTGGTCAAGCGGCTGATCGCGCCGATCATCGGCGAGGGGCTGCTCACCGCCGACGGCGAGCTGTGGCGCCAGCAGCGGCGGATGGTGGCGCCGAGCTTCGCGCCCGGCGCAGTGGCGGCGCTCACCCCGCTGATCGCGGAGGCGGCCGAGCGGCGCATGGCGGAATGGCCCGCGCGCGGCACGATCGACATTGCCGCCGCCGCGACCGAGGCGACGATGACGATCATCGCCGAGGCGCTGTTCTCCGGCGACCGCCGGCTGGTGACGCCCGCGGCGAGCCGGCACATCACCGCTGCGCTGGAGGCGGCGGGAGCGGTGCGCATGTCGGCGATCCTCGGTCTGCCGGCGATCGGCTTCTCCTCCAGGATCCGCGCCGGCCATGCCGGACGTCGCTTCCTGCGCACCACGCTTACCGCGATCGTGCGCGAGCGCGGGCCCGAAGGCGGCGACGATTTCCTGGGTGGCATCATCCGGGCGCTGCACGAGCGCTTCCCGCCGGTCCAGGCGACCCAGCTTGCGATCGGCAATGCCGCGACCTTCTACCTCGCCGGGCACGAGACCACCGCCAATGCGCTGGCATGGAGCATGTACCTGATCGCCAACGTGCCGGAGGTGCAGGACCGCGCGCGGATGGAAGCGATGGCGGCGCTGGCCGGCGACGTCGCGACGCTACCGGAGCGGTTGCCCTATCTGCGCCGCATCCTCGACGAGGCGCTGCGCCTCTATCCGCCGGCGCCGCGCTTCGACCGCGAGGCGGCGGACGACGACCGGCTCGGCGAGCTGGTCGTGCGCAAGGGCGACATCGTCTCGATCTGGCCGTGGCTGATCCACCGGCACCGGCGGCTGTGGGACGATCCCGACGCCTTCGATCCCGACCGCTTCGCGCCGGGCCGCGAGGCGGAGCGCCATCGCTTCCAGTACATCCCGTTCGGCGGCGGCCCGCGGACCTGCGTCGGCATGCGCTTCGCGATCACCGAGGCGCTGGTGATCCTCGCCCATTGGCTGGCGGCGCGCCGCTATGCCCCGATCCCGGGCCGGCCGGTCGAGCCGCTGGGCACGGTGACGCTGCGGCCGCAGGGCGGGCTGTGGCTCGACGTCAGCCCTTGCTAGAGCGGCGGATGCTGCGGACGCGGTGCCAGATGTAGCCGCCGACCACCACCACCAGCACCACGCCGATCACCGCATCGGCCGAATGGAACGCTTCCTTGAGCCGCGGATCGGTGTGCCACGCCTCGCCGAGCTTCATCCCCACCCAGGTCAGCGCGAAGCAGAAGGGCCAGCTGCCGGCGAAGGTGTAGAGGTGGAACGGGATGAGCGGCATCCGTGCGACGCCGGCGGGAAAGGCGATGAAGGTGCGGATCACCGGCAGGAGGCGACCAACGAACACTGCCGAGCGGCCCCAGCGCAGGAAGAAGCGGTCGGCGGCGTCGAGCTCGTCGGGACCGATCAGCAGATATTTGCCCCAGCGCTCGATCACCGGCCGGCCGCCGCGCTTGCCGATCTCGTAGGCGATCACCGAGCCGAGGTTGCAGCCGAGCGCGCCGGCGGTGGCGGCGGCGAACAGGTTCATCTTGCCGAGTGAGACGAGATAGCCCGCGAAGGGCATCACCAGCTCCGAGGGCAGGGGCACGCAGGCGCTCTCGATCGCCATCAGGATGAGGACGCCGAGATAGCCGGTCGCTTCGATGACCGCGATGACGATGCCGGCGAGCCAGCCGAGGATCTGTTCCACCATGCGCGGCTTGGTGGCCGAAGCCGCGCCGCTTGCCTAGTCCCCCGACGCGCCGTCCGGCCGCTATTTCAGCCGCGCCGCCGCCAGCCTGATGTCCTCGACGAAGCGGCCGAACTCGTCCTCCGCCTGTGCGCGATCGCGGATGCGGAGCAGGAAGCTCGGGTGGATCGTCACCCAGCCCTCGCTGCCGTCGGCGAGCGGGACCGGCGCACCGCGCGCCTTGGTGATCGTCACCGCCTTGCCGATCATCGATCGCGCCGCGGTGGCGCCGAGCGCGACCGTCATCTCGGGCTTCACCAGCGCCGATTCGCGCTCGATCCACCAGCGGCAGGCGGTGATCTCGCCAGCGTTGGGCTTGGAATGGATGCGGCGCTTGCCGCGGCGCTCGAACTTGAAATGCTTGACCGCGTTGGTGACGTAGACCCGGTCGCGCTCGACCCCGGCGCTGGCGAGCGCGCGGTCGAATACCTGGCCGGCCGGGCCGACGAACGGCCGACCGGCGAGGTCCTCCTGATCGCCGGGCTGCTCGCCGACGAACATCAGCCGCGCGTCGAGCGGGCCTTCGCCGAACACGGTCTGAGTCGCATCCTTGTAGAGGTCGCAGCGCGTGCAGCCGGAGGCTTCTTCGCGCAGCGCCGTCCAGGCCGCGGCGATGTTGCCGCCGACGCTCATTCGCGCTCGTCGCTTCCCGGCGGGTTGTCCTTGGCCAGCTCGAGCTCCTCGGGCTTGCGTTCCTCATAGGTCCTGGCGAGCTCATATTCGGTCGGATCGTCGAACCGCCTGGCCGCCGCCGGAAACATCTCCTCCTCTTCCTCGTCGATATGATGCTCGTAGCGGCGGCGCATGTGGAAGAACTTCTCCGTCCATTCGTCGGAGCCGAAATCGAGCTCCATCATCTCGCCCAGGACATCGTCGATCTCCTTGTGCTCGGCGATCGAATGGCGGGCGTCCTCGCGCAGCTTCGGATCGGCGAGCATCTCCGCATAGAGCGATTCCTCCTCGGCGGCGGCATGGCTCTGGAGCTCGAGGCGGAATTCCTCGAACAGTGTCTTGCGTTTCTTGGTATCACCCTGGAGCTCGCCCAGCGCCTTCAGCATCTTGCGCTGCTTGTCATGGTCCGCCTTCAGGTCGCGGAAGATCTTGGCTTCGGCCATCATGCCTCTCCTCCCGGCGCCAACCGGCGAGAAGCCCGGTGGGTTTCAGTTGCGATTCGTTTGCAAGCTGGAACAGTTGCGGGCCGGCACCGATCTCACCGAAGGTCAGCTCCGGTCGCTGCCGAAGCTCAACCGCCGCGTCACTTCGGGATCGAGCACCGCCATCACGAACCAAGCGGCGAACTGCCTGGTCCGCGTCCACCAGCCGGTGCGCGCGCTGTGGAGCTCCGGCGTGATCCGCTCCGAATCCGCCACCTCGCCGTCGACATAGGCGCGGACATGCGCGGCGAAGGCGGGGTCGTCGATCCGGAGCATCAGCTCCAGGTTCAGGAAGAGGCTGCGCATGTCGAAATTGGCCGAGCCGATGTGGACGATGTCGTCGATCACGAACAGCTTGGTATGGAGCTTGGTCGGCTGGTACTCATAGATCTCGACGCCCTTCCTGAGCAGGCCGGCATAGGTGAAGCGCGCGGCCCAGATCGCGGCCGGGTGGTCGTTCTTGGCCGGCAGCACCACGCGCACGCGGCCACGTTGGCTCGCCCTGTCGAGCCGGCGCAGCATCGCCGGGCTGGGCGCGAAATAGGCGGCGATGATGTCGACGCGGCGGGCGGCGTTGATGTCGTTCTTGACGACGCGCGCCCAGGGCGAGAGCCGTCGCGTCGGCCCGCCGAGCAGCCAGCGCGCGCGACCGGCCGGCTCGCTCCAGGTCGAGAGCATGCGGCGGAGCGCGCGGAGCGAGGACCTGGGCCGGCGCGCCCAGCGCGAGAGGGCGTCGTAATAGCCGACGAGCCGCTGCGCCGCGGGGCCCTCGACGACGAGGCCGAGGTCGCGCCATGCTTGCTCGGCCGGCGTGCCGAAATAGCTGTCCTGGACGTTGAAGCCGCCGATGATCGCGATCCTCTCGTCGGCGATGGCGAGCTTCTGGTGGTTGCGCAGCAGGTAGCGCCGGCCGAGCCGCGGCACGAAGCGGCACACGTCCACCCCTGCCGCGATCAGCGGCGCGAAGAAATGGCGCTGCGCGGCGTGCTCGCTGCCGAGCCCGTCGACGGTGAGCGACACCCTCACCCCGCGCCCGACGGCGCGGATCAGGGCATTGCGCACGGCCGCGCCGGCGGCATCGTCGACATAGATGTAGAAGAGCAGCCGCACGCTCTCGCGCGCGCCGTCGATCAGTGCGATCAGCGCCTCCAGCCGGCCAGGGCCGGTGTCGAGCAGCGTCAGGCGATTGCCTTCGACCTCGAACGTCGGCTGGATCAAAGGCGCGGCCACGCCGCCGATTTGGGGCAGCGGGCGGCGCTCGGCAAGCCGTTTTCCTTGACTCCCGCGGCCCTACTCCCTAGGTGCAGCGCCTTTCCCGAACACCGTTTGCCCAAGGAAGTGCTGGATGGCGCGCGTCACCGTCGAGGATTGCGTCGACAAGATCCCGAACCGTTTCGACCTGGTACTGCTGGCTGCGCAGCGGGCGCGCCAGATCTCCGGCGGCGCCGAGCTGACGCTCGACCGCGACCGCGACAAGAACCCGGTCGTCGCGCTGCGCGAGATCGCCGAGCAGTCGGTCACCCCGAACCAGCTTGAGGAAGCGCTCGTCTCGAGCATGCAGAAGGTGCAGATCGACGACGAGGAAGCGCCCGACGAGATCGGCAGCCTCGCCGCGTCGGCCGAGGCACTGCGCCTCACCGCGGCCGCGCCGCCGCGCAACCAGAACGTCGGCGGGGATTACGACGGGTAAGCACGAGGCCCGAGCTAACGCGCGAGCATTGGCGAGGGTCAAGCCGAGTGCCGGCCGGCGGGCATGAGCCCGACCGACGGCGCGGCTTCGCCGCGACGGCTTTAGGGAACGAAATGTAAAAAGGCCGGGGCATCGCTCCGGCCTTTTTCGTATCCGCATGACCGACTAGCGTGCGGCGAAAGCGAGGGAGGAGAGACGATGCGGCGAATGGTTCTGGCGCTGTTGGCGCTGATGGCGTGGCTGGCGCCCGCGACGGCCGAGGCGCGCGAGACCGGCTTTCTCGATCGCACGGTGACGGTGGCGGGGGTACGCCACGCTTATCAGGTCTATGTGCCGCGCAGCTATCGCCCGGGCGAGAAGCTGCCGATCATCCTCGCGCTGCACGGCGCCGGCGAGCGCGGCGGCGACGGGCTGCTCCAGACCGACGTCGGATTGGGCCATGCCATCCGCAAGCATGTCGAGCGCTGGCCGGCGATCGTGGTGTTCCCGCAGGTGCCGAAGGACCGGCTGTGGCAGAACAGCAAGGACATCGCCCTGGCCGCGCTGGCGGCGGCCGAGCGCGAGTTCCGCACCGATCGCGACCGCGTCTATGTCGCGGGGCTGTCGATGGGCGGCAACGGCACCTGGGCGCTCGCCTATGACGATCCCGACCGTTTCGCCGCGATCGTGGTGGTGTGCGGCTTCGTCAAGCCGATCACGCTGCGCCCCTACCAGCCGCTCGTCCCCGCCTCCGAGCCCGATCCCTATGCCGCGATGGCCAGGCGGATCGCGCGGCTGCCGGTGTGGATCATCCATGGCGGTGCCGACACGGTCGTCCCGGTCGAGGATTCGCGGCAGATGGCGGCGGCGCTCAAGGCGGCGGGTGCCGCGGTCCACTATAAGGAGCTGCCCGGCGTCGACCACAACAGCTGGGATCCCGGGTTCGACGACCCCAAGCTCCCCGCCTGGCTGTTCGCGCAGCGGCGCGGCTCGACGGCGGCCTCCGGCAAGTAAAAAAAGGCCGGCGGAATGACCCGCCGGCCCAGTCGTCCGCAGGAGGAACCTCGTCAATAGTTGTAGGCGCGCTCGCCGTGCTCCCCGAGATCGAGGCCTTCGCGCTCGACTTCCGGGGCGACGCGCAGACCGGTCAGGGCCTTGGCGGCATAGGTGGCGATCACGGTGCCGATCGCGGCCCAGACGATGGTGGTCGCCACCGCCGCGAGCTGGGTGACGATCTGGCCGCCGATCGCGAAATCGGGCTTGCCGGGGCCGCCGAGCGACGGCGCATAGACGATCGCCGTGCCGACCGCGCCGATCATGCCGCCGATGCCGTGGATGCCGAACGCGTCGAGCGCGTCGTCGTAGCCGAGCTTCGGCTTCAGCACCGACACCGCATAGAAGCAGATCACCGAGGCGACCGCGCCCAGCACGATCGCGCCGAACGGACCCGAGTTGCCCGCCGCCGGCGTCACCGCGACCAGCCCGGCGATGATGCCCGAGCAGAAGCCGAGCGCCGAGCCCTTGTGGCCGTTGACGCGCTCCGCCAGCATCCAGAACAGGCCGGCCGAGGCGGTGGCGACGAAGGTGTTGATCATCGCGAGTCCTGCCGATCCGTTCGCCTCTAGCGCCGAGCCGGCGTTGAAGCCGAACCAGCCCACCCAAAGCAGGCCGGTGCCGACGCCGGTCAGCGTCAGCGAGTGCGGCACGATCCGCTCGGTCGGATAGCCGATGCGCTTGCCGAGGATCAGCGAGGCGACCAGCGCCGAGACGCCGGCGTTGATGTGCACCACCGTGCCGCCCGCGAAATCGAGCGCGCCCATCTTGAAGAACAGGCCGCCCGATGCCCACACCATGTGCGCGATCGGGAAATAAACGATCGTCAGCCAGACGGCGGCGAACACCATCACCGCCGAGAACTTCATGCGCTCGACCACCGATCCCAGCACCAGCGCGATGGTGATCGCGGCGAAGGTCATCTGGAAGCAGATGAAGACATATTCGGGGATCGCGACGCCGGTAGTGAAGGTCGCGGCGGTCGAATCGGGCGTGATGCCGGCGAGGAACGCCTTGCCGAAGCCGGAGATGAAGTCGTTGCCGCCATCGCCGAAGGCCATGGTGTAGCCCCACATCACCCAGATCAGCATGGCGAGGCAGGCGACCGCGCCGATCTGCGTCATCGTCGACAGCATGTTCTTGGCGCGGGTGAGGCCGCCGTAGAACAGCGCCAGACCCGGCAGGATCATCATCAGGACGAGGACGGTCGAGGTCATCATCCAGGCGGTGTCGCCCTTGTTCACCGTCGGTGCGGCCGGCGCGGCGGCGAAGGCCGGATGCGCCAGCACGGCGCAGACGCCCAGGGCCGCGGCAAACTTCAACATCTGCTTCATCGTTCCCCCCTTCATCTCAGAGCGCCGTCTCATCGGTCTCGCCGGTGCGGATGCGCACGGCCTGACCGACGTCGAGCACGAAGATCTTGCCGTCGCCGATCGCGCCGGTGTTGGCCGAGGCCTGGATCGCCTCCACCACCTTGGGCGCGAGGTCGGCGGCGCAGACCACCTCGATCTTGAGCTTCGGCACCATGTTCGTGCTGTATTCCGCCCCGCGGTAGATCTCGGTCTGGCCCTTCTGGCGGCCAAACCCCTTGACCTCGGTGACGGTCATGCCCGCGACGCCGGCCTCGGTCAGAGCTTCCCGGACCTCGTCGAGCTTGAATGGCTTGATGATCGCGATGACCAATTTCATTGGCACCCCCTTGCGCAGTCGCAAGGAAATGCCTCGCAAGGGGCGTGCCAGAGCAATTTCGGGGCAGGAAAACGGTTACAGGGGATCGAAAATTGTCAATTGGCGGTAAATTTTTGTGCAGCTGCGAAGGAGATGCCTAAGAATCGGGCAGCGATCTTTCGTCATCGGCGAAGGCCGGGATCTCCCGCGGCAGCCAAACGGTTTGTGGCACGAGATCCCGGCTTTCGCCGGGATGACGGTCTTACAATCGGCGTCAAACGTCGCCAACGATCCCGCGCGCGGCCTCCAGATCGTCCTCGTCGACCATCACCCGCACCGGGATCAGCAGCCAGCTCCCGTCGGCGATCGAGGCGCCGCCGTCGAAGGCGACCGCCGGAATCCCCTCCGCTTCCAGCCTGCCCACCAGCAGATGCGCAAGGTTACGGTCGTAGCGGCCGAGCTCGACAAGACTCATCAGGCGAGCGGCCGCCCGTCCGGGTCCATCAGCACCTCGCGCCGGCCGACATGGTCGGGGCGCGAGACCAGCCCGTCCTTCTCCATCCGCTCGATCAGGCGCGCGGCGGAATTGTAGCCGACGCGCAGCTGCCGCTGGAGCCACGAGGTCGAGGCCTTCTGGCTCTCGGCGACGAGCTGGCAGGCGCGGCGGTAGAGCTGGTCCTCGGGGCTGTCGTCGCCCGACGGGCCGCCTTCCATCGCGAAGCCGTCGTCGCCTTCCGGATCGTTGGTGACCGCGTCGATGTAATCGGGTTCGCCCTGCGACCGCCAGAAGTCGGCGACCGCCTGCACCTCCTCGTCGCTGACGAAGGGACCATGGACACGCGCCACCCCCTTGCCGCCCGGCATGTAGAGCATGTCGCCCTTGCCGAGCAGCTGCTCGGCGCCCTGCTCGCCGAGGATGGTGCGCGAATCGATCTTGCTGGTGACGTGGAAGCTGATTCGGGTCGGCAGGTTCGCCTTGATCACGCCGGTGATGACGTCGACCGAGGGGCGCTGCGTCGCCATGATCAGGTGGATGCCGGCCGCGCGCGCCTTCTGCGCGAGGCGCTGGATCAGGAACTCGACCTCCTTGCCCGCGGTCATCATCAGGTCGGCGAGCTCGTCGACGATCACCACGATCTGCGGCAGCGGGACGAGGTCGAGCTCCTCCTCCTCGTACATCGGCTTGCCGGTGTCGGGATCGTAGCCGACCTGGACGCGGCGGCCGAGCTTCTGCCCCTTGGCCTTGGCCGCCTTCACCTTCTCGTTGAAGCTGGCGAGGCCGCGGACGTTGACCGAGGCCATCATCCGGTAGCGCTCCTCCATCTGCTCGACCGCCCATTTGAGCGCGCGCACCGCCTTGGGCGGATCGGTGACGACGTCGGCGAGCAGGTGCGGGATGCCCTTGTAGATGCTGAGCTCGAGCATCTTGGGGTCGATCATGATCAGCCGGCACTGGTCCGGCGTCAGCCGGTAGAGCAGCGACAGGATCATGCAGTTGAGCCCCACCGACTTGCCCGAGCCGGTGGTGCCGGCGACGAGCAGGTGCGGCATCGGCGCGAGGTCCGCGACCACCGGATCGCCGGCGATGTTCTTGCCGAGCACCAGCGGCAGCCCGCCCGACTGGTCGGCGAAGCTCTGGCTGCCGATCAGCTCGTGCAGGTTGACCGCCTCGCGCTTGGCGTTGGGCAGCTCGATGCCGATCACGCTGCGGCCGGGGATGGTGGCGACGCGGGCGGAGATCGCGCTCATGTTGCGCGCGATGTCGTCGGCGAGCTGGATCACGCGGCTCGCCTTGATGCCGGCGGCGGGCTCGAGCTCGTACATCGTCACCACCGGGCCGGGGCGAACCTCGACGATCGATCCCTTGACGTTGAAGTCGTCGAGCACGCTCTCGAGCAGGCGCGCGTTGCGCTCGAGCGCCGCCTTGTCGACTGCGGCCTTGGTGCCCGCCGGGGCCGGCTTCAGCAGGTCGAGCGGCGGCAGGCGGTAGTTGTCGCGGAAATCGAGCGAACCCTGCTCCGCCTTGGGCTTGGCCAGCGAGGGCGCGAGCGTGCGGTCGGCGATCACCGGGGCCGGCTTGTCGATCGGCGCGGCGGGCTTGCGCGGCTGCGGCTTGGGCGTCGGCTCGGCGATCACGCGCTCCGCCGGTGCCTCGTCGGCGGGCGCGTCGCGGCGGAAACTCGGCAGCGCGAGACGGCGCTCGGGAAGCTCCAGGTTGACCGCGCGCGCCCAGATCACCACCCCGGCGATGCCGAACAACGTGCCCACCAGGCGCATCGTCCAAATCTCGGCGGTCTCGTTGCCGATCAGGTGGATCGCCCATTTGCAGAGATCGGCGATGGTCAGCCCGACGATGCCGCCATAGCCCGCCGGCAGCCACAGCACCGAGGCGCTGGAGATGAAGGCGAGCGCGGTCGCCATCAGCGCGACCGCGATCGCGCAGTTGCGGAGCATCGCCACCCAGCGCCCGACGGGGCGGCCGCGCCACAATCTCAGCGCGATCAACAGCACCGGCGGCAGCATCAGCGCCACCGGCGGCCCGGCGAGCGCGAGCATGAGGTCCGCGATCATCGCCCCCGGCGCGCCGATCAGGTTGCGCACCGGCCCGCCCGCGGCGGTGTTGAGCGAGGGATCGCCCGGATGATAGCTGCCGAGGGCAAGCGCCAGCAGCACGAGCGCGACCAGCAGCGCGAGCGCGCCGATCATCGCGCCCGAGCGCCGCGCACCGGCCTTCATCGTGTCGCGCCACAGAAAGGGTGCCGCGCGGGTTGCCATCGTCCTGTCCCCCCGGGAACGTCGCCGACCATCGGCGTTCTCCTATTGTCCTCCCCCACGGACTCGACGTCAAGGCAGCGGCATTGGCAGCGGCGGCGAGCCGGGCTAGGGCAACGTCCATGGAACGCGCGGACGTCCTCATCCTCGGCGGCGGTCTGGTCGGGAGCGCGCTCGGCGTCGCGCTCGATGCGCATGGGCTGAGCGCGATCATCGTCGATCCGGCCGATCCGGCCACCGTGCTCGCCGCCGACTTCGACGGCCGCGCCTCGGCGATCGCCAGCGCGCCGATGCGGATGCTGGAGGCGATCGGCGTCGGCGAGCGGCTCGCCGGCTTCGGCTGCCCGATCGAGCATATCCGGGTGAGCGATGGCCTCGCGCCGGGCGGGCTCGATTTCGTGCCCGACGCGGACGAAGGTGCGCTCGGCGTAATGTTCGAGAACCGCCGGCTGCGCGCGGCGCTGATAGGGGCGGCCGAGGCGGCGCCGCGGCTCGACCTTCGCATGAAGACGCGGGCCGTCCAGGTGACGCGCGACGCCCATGGCGTCCGCGCGACGCTGAGCGACGGCAGCGAGGTCGCGGCGCCGCTGCTGGTCGGCGCGGAGGGACGTAATTCGCCGACGCGCGACGCCGCGGGCCTCAAGGTCGCGCGCTGGAGCTACGACCACGCCGCGCTGGTCACCTCGCTCCACCACGAGAAGAACCACGGCGGCATCGCCTTCGAGATCTTCTATCCCGAAGGGCCGTTCGCGATCCTGCCGCTCACCGACGACGAGCACGACCATCGCTCGGCGATCGTGTGGTCGGTGCGGCGCGACACGGCGCCGGGGATGCTGAAGCTGTCCGACCGCGGCTTCCTCGCCGAATGCGAGAGGAAGATGGGCGGCGTGCTCGGCGGCCTGTCGCGGCTGACGAAGCGGTTCAGCCATCCGCTCGGCTTCCACCATGCGGCAAAGATCACCGCCGAGCGGCTCGCGCTGGTCGGCGATGCGGCGCACGGCATCCATCCGATCGCCGGCCAGGGCGTCAACGTCGGCTTCCGCGACGTCGCGGCGCTGGTCGAGGTGCTGGTCGACGGCAAGCGGCTGGGCCTCGACCTCGGCGACGCGCAGCTCCTCGCGCGCTACGAGCGCTGGCGCAGCCTCGACACCTTCATGGTTGCCGCCGCCACCGACGGGCTCACCCGCCTGTTCGGCATCCCCGGCAGGACCGCGAGCGCGGTGCGCCGGCTCGGCCTGTCCGCAGTGCAGGCGCTGCCGCCGCTCAAGGACCGCTTCATGGCCGAAGCGCGCGGCGAGAGCGGCGAGGTGCCCAAGCTGCTGCAGGGGCTGACGGTCTGAAACGGACAAGTCTCCCTTTCCGTTCGCCCTGAGCTTGTCGAAGGGCCGTCCTTTCTTTTCCGGTGTTCGAAGAAGAGAAGAAGAGTGGCCCTTCGACAAGCTCAGGGCGAACGGGAGAGGAGAGCTCTACCGTCTGACCGTCCGTGCTTCCTCGACCAGCAGCACCGGCGTGCCGTCGCGCACCGGATAGGCGAGGCCGGCCGCATCGGAGACCAGCTCGCCCGCCGCCTCGTCCCAGCGCAGCGGCGTGCGCGTCGCCGGGCAGACGAGCCGTTCGAGCAGCCACGGGTCGATCGTCATTGCAGCGTCCCCGAATCCTCGTCGTGGCGGCCGAAGAAGGCCATCAGCTGTACGATCAGCCGCGCCCGTTCGCTGAGCGTCGCCGCCTCGAGCAGCGCCTGCTTGGAGGCGGGATCGAACGGCGCGATCTGGGCGATGCCGTTGATCAGACTCTCGTCGTCGAGCCGGCTGACCGCTTCCCAGTCGACCGCATAGCCCTGCGCGTCGGCGAAACGGCGCGATTCGCTCTCGATCGCGGCGCGCTCGACCGGCGCCAGCGCCTCCGCCTCGCCCGGCGCCTCGAGCTCCGCCTCGATCTGGCGGAACGGCGTCGCGACATCGAGCTCGCGCAGCAGGCGGAAGCGCGCCAATCCCTCCAGCACGATGTCGAAGCGCCCGTCGGGCAGTGCCTCGACATCGGTGATACGGCCGACGCAGCCGATGTCGAACAGCGGCGGCGGGTTGCCGGCCGCGCGCGGCTGGATCATCCCGATCCGCCGGTCGCGCGCCAGCGCATCGGTCACCATCGCCCGGTAGCGCGGCTCGAAGATGTGGAGCGGCAGCAGCATCCGCGGAAACAGGATCGCCCCCGCGAGGGGGAAGATCGTCAGCCGCGTGCTCACCCGAACAGGATCGCGGAAAGTTTGCGGCGCTGGGCGGCGACCCAGGGGTCCTCCAGCCCGACCGCCTCGAACAGCTGGAGCAGCTGCTTGCGCGCGGCGCCTTCGTTCCACTCCCGGTCGGCCGCGACCAGCGCGAGCAGCGTGTCGGCGGCGCCGTCGCGGTCGCCGGCCGCCATCTGCCCGCCGGCAAGGCGCATGCGCGCGTCGAAATCGTCGGG
The DNA here is from genome assembly GCF_021391395.1 of Sphingomonas cannabina. NCBI lineage: Bacteria > Pseudomonadati > Pseudomonadota > Alphaproteobacteria > Sphingomonadales > Sphingomonadaceae > Sphingomonas > Sphingomonas cannabina. Next base: position 544,783 of record NZ_CP090059.1, read on the forward strand.
GTTGGCGGCGACCTCGGCGGCGAGGCCGGCGAGGTCGTCGACCGGCTCGGCGACCTTGGCGAGATCGATCGCCGAGCGGGCGCGCGCGATTTCGGCGCTCTTCGCCACCTCCTCCGGCAGGTCGGCGAGCGCCGCCTCCGCCTCGTCGAGCCGGCCCTGGCCGACCAGCGCCCGGGCGCGGCCGGCGATCACCGCGGGATGCTCCGGCGCCATCTCGGCAAGCTGCTCGAAGATCGACAGAGCGCGTGCCGAATCGCCGCCCGCCAGCACCTCCTCGCCCATCGCGATCAGCGGCTCGAGCTCGGCCTCCTGCTGCGAATCGTCGCTCTGGATCGGCAGCTGGCGCAACAGCTGGTCGAGGATCGCCTTGAGCTGTGATTCGGTGCGCGCGTTGGTGAGGTCCGCGGCGAGCTGACCCTGGAACATCGCATAGACGGTCGGGATCGAGCGCACCTGGAACTGGGCGGCGATGAACTGATTCGCGTCGACGTCGATCTTGGCGAGCACCACGCCCTTGGACGCGTAATCGGCCGCCACCTTCTCCAGCACCGGCCCCAGCGCCTTGCACGGTCCGCACCATTCCGCCCAAAAATCGATGATGACCAGCTTGGTCATCGACGGCTCGACGACGTCGCGGCGGAACGCCTCGACGGCATCCTTCTCCTGCGGGGACAGACCTAGCGTAGCCACGGATCGGCGCTCCTTTCGACCTCGAAGGCGCCTATGTGGGCCGGGAGGCGGATCGGGCAAGCCTTTTCGGGACTTGCGCCCGTCCCGGAGCGCTGTTAGAGGCCGCCGCCTTACCCGCCCACGGGCTCTTCCGTGGGACTGGCGCCGAGCGGGCGTAGCTCAGGGGTAGAGCACAACCTTGCCAAGGTTGGGGTCGAGGGTTCGAATCCCTTCGCCCGCTCCAGTTTTCGCGTTTTGTGCGCGATTCCACCTCCGGAACGCGCTCGCCCGAACCCTCGAGTCCTTTGTTGGCGCTCCGCCCTGCCGGGTTGCGCGCGTGGTTCGAATCCTCCAGCAGCTGCCGCAATCTGCCCAACTCGGCGCCATCATACCGTCGCCAAATCGCGTCACCGTTCAGGCGATGGCAAGCGCGCTTTTGCTTTACGTCCGCGCGAGTCGCGAGAGGCGACGGTGACGGCGCGCCGCAGGAGTTTGGAACGATGACGAACATCAATCGCGCCCCTGGCGGGCTGCGGTCGGGTATGATCGCCGCCGTCGTATCGGCGGTGCTGCTGACCGCGGCACCCACCCCGGCCACCGCTCGCGTGGAGGAGGGCATCGGCACCCTCGCCGGCGAATGGCGCAACAAGAAGGACACCGTCCATATCCGCACCCATGCTTGCGGCGCGCTGGTGTGCGGCACGGTGAGTTGGGCGAGCGCCGAGGCCGAGGCAGACGCCCGCCGCGGTGGCACGCCGGAGCTCGTCGGCACGAAGATCTTCCGCGAATTTCGTCCTGAGGGCGATGGCAGCTATAAGGGCAAGGTGTTCGTGCCCGATATGAATCGCACCTTCGCCGGCCGCCTGACCGTGACGAGCGACGACAAGCTGCTTGGCAAGGGCTGCGTGCTGGGCGGCCTCATCTGCAAGACGTCGACCTGGGTGCGCGTCCGGTGACGGGCGCCGGCGCCATCCGCGTCGGCATCGGCGGCTGGACGTTCGAGCCGTGGCGCGGGACCTTCTATCCCGACAAATGGCCGCAGAAGCGCGAGCTGGAATATGCCAGCCGCCACGTCACCGCGATCGAGATCAACGGCACCTATTATTCGACCTTCAAGCCGGCGAGCTTCGCCGAATGGGCGAAAGTCGCGCCAGACGACTTCATGTTCGCGGTCAAGGCCTCGCGCTTCTGCACCAACCGCAAGGTGCTGGCGGAGGCGGGCGAATCGATCGCGCGCTTCTGCGGGCAGGGCATCGTCGAGCTCGGACCCAAGCTGGGGCCGATCCTATGGCAGTTCATGGCCACCAAGAAATTCGATCCGGACGATTTCGGCGCCTTCCTGAAGCTGCTGCCGGAGAAGCAGGACGGCGTGCCGCTCCGCCATGCCGTGCAGGTACGACACGAGAGCTTCGCGGTGCCGGCGTTCGTCGAGCTGTGCCGCAAGGCGGGCGTGGCGATCGTCTATGCCAAGTCGGACGATTATCCGGCGATCGCCGACGTGAGCGGCGACTTCGTCTATGTCCGGCTCGAGACGGCGGTGGAAGAGGAGCCGGCCGGCTATGCGCCCGCCGAGCTCGACCGCTGGGCGGAGGCGGCGAAAACCTGGGCGGCGGGCGGGCAGCCTGACGGGTTGCCCTATGTCGCCGATGCGCCGGCCAAGACGCCGCGCGACGCCTTCATCTTCATGATCGCCGGCGCCAAGGTTCGCAATCCGGCGGCCGCGCAGGCGCTGATCGCGCGGCTTTGATCAGAGCCCGAGCGTCTTCAGCGGATCGCCGACCAGCCCGCTGACCATCGCTGCCTGCAGCCGCGTCGCCGGCCATCGCTTCGACAGCGGCCCCACCAGCCAGTCGCGCAGGAAGGGGAGCAGCCGGCCGTCCGACTGGTAGACCGGCGTGAACAGCGCACTCATCGCCTGATAGAGCCGGACATGGCCGCGCCGCAGCCGGATCGCCTGCGCCGGATCGCCCGCGCGCAGGGCGAGCGTCAGGGCATAGGCGTCGAGCAGCGCCATGTTGGCACCCTGGCCGAGCTGCGGGCTGGTCGAATGCCAGGCGTCGCCGATGTGGATCAGCCCGGGAGCCCACGGCCGCGCCAGCGTGCGATGGGCGTAATGGGCGAAGGTGAGCTGCTCGGGCGCCGTAATGGCGTCGAGCAGCGGCTGCGTCGCTGGCCACAGCCTGGCGACCTCCGCCTTCCACAGCTCCAGCCCGTCGGCGCGCCAGGCGCTCAGCCGGTCGCCGCGCAGCGACCAGAAGAAGGCGCATTGCGGCGCCGCGCCGCCGGGCGGCTTGCCGATCGGCAGCACCCCGGCCATCACGCTGGCCGCGCGATAGCGCTGCTGCAGGGCATTCGGGTCGAAATCGCCGCGCCACGGCACGCTCGCCCACAAGGCGCCATAGGGGAGCGTGCGCGCCGGCTCCCCCGCCAGCACGCTGCGCGCGCCAAGCGCATCGACGATCAGATCGAACGGCCCTGCATCGGACCCGTCGGCGAAACGCAGCCGGCCCTCACCGGCGGACTGGACCGTGCGGCCGGCCTCGAGCGTGATGCCCTCGGCGAGCACCAGCCGATAGAGGATGTGGAACAAAGTGGCGCGATGGATGCCGATGCCATAGGCGGCCCGCCCCAGTGCGGCATAACGGACGTCGAGCACGGTGCGGCCGCTGCCGCCGGCCTCTCCTGCCAGCCGGTCGATCCGCGCGCCATGGGCGATCACCGCGGCTTCGGCCCCCATCGCGCGCAGCACGGCCTGGCCGGTGGGCTGGATCATCAGCCCCGATCCGAGCGGCCCCGGCTCCGCGAACCGCTCAAACAGGGTGACGCGATGGCCGTCGCGGCGGAGCAGCAGCGCCGCGGCGAGCCCGGCAACCCCACAGCCGGCGACCGCGACCTCCAGCCGCCGCATTGTCAGCGGTCGGCGCGCGGCGGGCTGGGGCGATCGGCGACCATGCGCTCGCCGTCGATCACGATCGGGCTGGCAACGCCGGGAAGCCCGCCCAGCACCACCTGCATCCCGCGCGCGACGACCTGCGGGTCGGCGAACACCTCGGCGACATTGTTGATCGGGCCGGCCGGAACTCCCTTCGCCTCCAGCGCGTCGGCGAGATCGCGCTTCCTCCAGTCGAGGATCGCGCGGGCGAGCGGCGGGATCAGCGCGTCGCGGTTGGCGACGCGGCCGGGATTGGTGGCGAAGCGATCGTCGCGGTGGAGGTCGAGTCCCAGCACCTCATTGAGCTTGGCGAACTGAGAATCATTGCCGACCGCGACGATCAGCTCGCCGTCGGCGCAGGCGAAGGCCTGGTAAGGGGCGAGATTGGCGTGGCCGTTGCCCATCCGGTGCGGCACCTTGCCCGACGCCATCCAGTTCAATGCCTGGTTGGCGAGCACCGCCACCTGCGTGTCGAGCAGCGCCATGTCGATGTGCGCGCCCTCGTCGGTGACGTCACGACGCCTGAGCGCCGCCAGGATCGCCACCGTCGCATAGACGCCGGTGAAGATGTCGGCATAGGCGATGCCGGCCTTCTGCGGCGCGCCGTCGGGCTCGCCGGTCAGCGACATGATCCCGCCCATGCCCTGGATGATGAAGTCGTAGCCGGCACGATGGGCATAAGGGCCGGTCTGGCCGAAGCCGGTGATCGAGCAGGTGACGAGCCGCGGATTGATCGCGGCGAGGCTGGCGTGGTCGAGGCCGTATTTGACGAGGCCGCCGACCTTGTAGTTCTCGATCACGACGTCGGCATCGGCGGCCAGCTCGCGCACGCGGGCCTGGCCCTCGGGCGAGGCGATGTCGACGGCGATGCTGGTCTTGCCGCGGTTGGTCGAATGATAATAGGCGGCGTCGAGGTTGCGGCCCTCGGCGTCGTGCAGGAAGGGCGGGCCCCAGTGGCGGGTGTCGTCCCCTGCGCCGGGGCGCTCGACCTTGATCACCTCGGCGCCGAGATCGGCGAGGAGCTGGCCGCACCACGGGCCGGCGAGGATGCGCGCGAGCTCGACGACCCTGATCCCGGCGAGCGGCTTCACGGCGCGACGCTCACCACTTCGACCGCCTCCGTGCGGCCGCCGAAGTCGACGCGGTCGCCGGCCTCCGCATGCATCACCGCGCGGGCAAGCGGGGCGGTGAAGGCAAGCAATCCCGCGGCGGGATCGGCCTCGTCATGGCCGACGATGCGGAAGCGCTGCTCGGCGCCGCCGCGGCGGATCACCACCTCGGAACCGATCCCGGCGATGCCCGGCTCGGGCGGCGGGGCGAGCTCGGCGGTGGCATGGCGCGTCGCCCAATAGCGCTGCTCGCGCTTCAGCCGCTTCAGCTCGTCCTCGTCGGTCGCCGCGGCAACGGCGGCCGCCATCTCGGCATCCCTGGCCGCGAGCAGCTCGAGCCCGCGCGGAGTGACCAGATTGGGCCCGACCGGGATCGGCAGCTCGAACTCGGGTTCCTTATGCTCGTCGTCGCTCTCGCGACGGAAGGCGACACTCATTAGGCGGGCTTTCGAATCTCGTAGATGACATGCGGCTTCATCTCGCCGGCCATCGGCCGGTCGACGGTACCGGGGCGGAGCACGCCGCCGATCTTCTCCATCGCCTTGCGCGAGCGGATGTTGCCCTCGCCGACGGTGAATATCACCGTTCCGACGTAGCGGTGGATGTGATCGAGCATCAGCCGCTTGATCTCGCGGTTCCAGGTGCCGCCCCAATACTCACGCGCGAGATATGTCCAGCCGATCTCGATCTCGTCGGCTTGCCGGTTCCAATTGTCGAAGCGGCTCGATCCGATCACCCGGCCGGTCGCCTTGTCGATGATCGTCAGCGCGCCGCCCGACGCGATGCCGCCGTCGAAATAGGCGCGGAAGACCGGCTCCTGCCAGCGATCGTGCGCGGGATGTACTTCCCAGAGCAGCGGGTCGGAGGCGACGGCGTAGAGCGCGTCCCAATCCTCCGGCACGCTCGGCCGCAGGCGGACGAGCTCGCCTTCGAGCACCGGCTGACGGTCCGGCGTCAAAACGCCGCGATCCCGGTGATCGCGCGGCCGAGGATCAGGCCGTGGACGTCGTGCGTGCCTTCGTAGGTGTTGACCGTCTCGAGGTTGATCGCGTGACGGATGACGTGGAACTCGGCCGAGATGCCGTTGCCGCCGTGCATGTCGCGCGCGACCCGGGCGATGTCGAGCGCCTTGCCGCAGTTGTTGCGCTTGATCAGCGAGATCGCCTCGGGCGCCAGCGTGCCCTCGTCGAACATGCGGCCGGCACGCAGCGCCGCCTGGAGGCCGAGCGCGATCTCGGTCTCCATGTTGGCGAGCTTGAGCTGCACCAGCTGCGTCGCGGCGAGCGGGCGGCCGAACTGCTGGCGGTCGAGCGCATATTGCCGCGCCGCCTCCAAGCAGAACTCGGCAGCGCCCATCGTGCCCCAGGCGATGCCGTAGCGCGCGCGGTTGAGGCAGCCGAACGGGCCCTTCAATCCCTGCACCTCGGGCAGCAGCGCATCCTCGCCGACCTCGACGCCGTCCATCACGATCTCGCCGGTGATCGAGGCGCGCAGCGACAGCTTGCCCTCGATCTTGGGCGTCGAGAGGCCGGGGAGGCCGCGTTCGAGGACGAAACCCTTGATCCCGCCGCCATGCGCGTCGCTCTTGGCCCAGACCACCATCACGTCGGCGATCGGCGAGTTGGTGATCCACATCTTGGTGCCAGTCAGGCGGTAGCCGTCCGCGGTCTTCTCTGCGCGCGTCCTCATGCTGCCGGGATCGGAACCGGCGTCAGGCTCGGTCAGGCCGAAGCAGCCGACCAGCTCGCCGGTGGCGAGGCCGGGGAGGTATTTCCGCTTCTGCTCCTCAGTGCCATAGGCGTTGATCGGGTGCATGACGAGGCTCGACTGCACGCTCATCGCCGAGCGATAGCCCGAATCGACCGCCTCCACCTCGCGCGCGACCAGGCCATAGGCGACATAGCCGAGGCCCGCGCCGCCATATTCGGGCGAGATGGTGGGGCCGAGCAGGCCCAATGACCCCATCTCGCGCATGATCTCGCGGTCGAAGCTCTCGTCGAGGAATGCCCGGGTCACGCGCGGCAGCAGCTGCTCGCGGGCATAGGCGCGGGCGGCATCCCGCACCATCCGCTCCTCGTCGGTGAGCTGCGTGTCGAGCGCGAACGGATCCTGCCAGTCGAACCGGCCCATCTCGGCCATGGAACTCTCCTAATCAGATCGCCGGCGTCGTCGCGCCGGTTTCGGGCTCCGCCGCTGCCGGCGGAGGCGGGGGCGGCGGTGCCGCCTTGGCCGGGCCGAGCGCGACCAGCTCCAATGCGTTCAACGCCTCGCGCGCGCCGACGTAGCGGCGCGCCGCATCGGTCCAGCTCTTCGCCGCGGGGGCGCCGGGCATCCGCGAGACCTCGGCCAGCGCACCCTCGACCTGGCCCGCGTCGAGCATTCGCCGCGCACGGGCGAGCCGGTCGGCCGCGCGTGGGCTCGGCGTGGTCTCGTGCCGCAGCACGACCAGACTGGTGAGCTCGCGCCACAGCGCCCGGCCGACGCCGTCGTCGAGGCTGCCGCGGGTGAGCCGCGGTGCGATCGCGTCGAGCGCCTCGCGCAGGTCCTCCAGCGTCACCGGCGAGCGTCCGGCGGCGATCACCGTCGCCACCGACGATCCCGCGTCGGCGCCGAAGCGGGTGAGGAGCAGCGGCTCATAGCCCTCGAGCTTCTGCCCGCGATCGAGCCGGCGGCGCACCGCGTACAGGATCAGCAGCCGCTCGGCGCGGCTGGCATTGCCGGCGGAGGTGCGCGACGCCGCGTCGGCGGCGGCCATGCGCGCCTCGATCGCGCGCAGCTGCATGTCGAGCGCCGCCTCGCGCGCGGCCAGCCCCTCGATCGTGATCGGCGCGACCGCGGCCGGGACGGAGGGCGCGGCGGCGGAAGGGTCGACGATGATCGGCTGCTGCGCGGGCCGGCGCCAGCGCTCGATCGCCGGACCGGCCCACATCACCGCGATCACGCCGAGCACGAAGGCGGCGATCAGCGCGATCGCGAGCGGCCAGCCGCTGCGGCGCCGCGGCGGAGCCGCGAGGGACGGGGTCTCGCCGGTCATGCCGGGCTTATCGGCACCGGCGGCACGCGCGTCAATCGGCGAGCTTGCGCGCGGTGGTGATAAGCGCGTCGTCGGTCGGTGCTTCCGCAACAGCTACGGCCGCCCAGCCCACGCCGGCGGCGTCGGCGGCCGTCCGGCTGATCGCGGCGAGCACGATACGGCTGCGGTCGGGTGCGATCTCGGCCAGCCGAGCACCGGCGCGTGCCGAATGGACCAGCGCGACGCTGCCCTGCAACGGCGTCGGATCGACGGCAAGCGGATCGCTGGCATAGACGGTGACCGTGTCGACGCCGGCCGCCATTCGGTCATGCCCGGCGAGATGCAGCAGCCGTATGCCCCTTGCCCGTTCGATGATCGCCTCGACTCCGCTTGCGCCGACGTCGCGCACCGCGAAGCCGGCGTCCCGCGCCGCGGCGGCGGTCGCATTCCCGACCGCGACGACCGGCAGCGAACGCAGGCGCTCGAGCTCGGCCCCGCCATGCCGGATCGCATTGGCACTGGTGATGAGCAGCGCGTCGTAATCCGCCGGATCGGGCGCCTGCCATGCGACCGGCGCGATCGCGAACAACGGCAGCCGGATGGCGCGCAGCCCCTCCGCCTCGATCCGCGCAGCGGTGGCGGCATTCCCCGGTTCCGGCCGCAGCACCGCGAGCGGGCGCGTCATGCCCCGAACAGCCGCGCGATCGCGGCCGGTGCGGCGGCAAGCAGCGCCGCCGCCAGCGCGTCGGGGTCTTGCCCCGACAGCCGCACCGATTCGCTCCCGTCCTCGGCAAGCAGCTCGGCGTCGATCGCCACCCCGTCCGCTCCGATCCGCGCCAGCACCGCGACCGGCGAATGGCAATCGGCATGGAGCGCGGCCAGCACCGCGCGTTCGGCATGGACGCACTTCTCGGTGTCGCGATGCCCGATCGCCGCCAGCATCTCCAGCATCGCGCCGTCGCCCGCGCGTGCCTCGATCCCGACCGCGCCCTGGGCCGGCGCGGGCAGCATCGTCTCGAGCGGGATCGGCACACCAATGTCGTCGCGCCCCAACCGCGCGAGCCCGGCGGCGGCGAGCAGGGTCGCCTCCGCCTCGCCGGCCGCCAGCTTGGCGAGGCGCGTGTCGACATTGCCGCGGAACAGCACCGGCCGCAGGTCGCCGCGGATGCGCCGCACCTGCGCCGCGCGGCGGGGCGAGCTGGTGCCGATCCGCGCGGCCTCGGGCAGCGCCTCGAAGGACGCCGCCCCCACCAGCCGGTCGCGCACGTCGGCGCGCTCCAGCATCGCGGCGATGGCGATCTCGGGCGGACGGACCGTCTCGACGTCCTTCATCGAATGCACCGCGCAGTCGATCTCGCCGGCCAGCAGCGCACGGTCGAGCTCCTTGGTCCACAGCGCCTTGCCGCCGATCTCGGCGAGCGCGCGGTCCTGCACCTTGTCGCCGGTGGTGCGCACGGGCACGATATCGACCGCGCAGCCGTGCGCCGCGGCCAGCGCGTCACGCACCTGCCCGGCCTGGACGAGCGCGAGCGGCGATCCGCGGGTGCCGAGGCGAATCCTGATCATCGCTCCCGCTTGGACGAACCGCCGCCCTTCGACAAGCGCGGGCACGATCGCTACATGGCGGCGATGCTGATCCTCGGCCTCGAATCGAGCTGCGACGAGACTGCCGCGGCGCTCGTCACCGGCGACCGCCGCGTCCTGGCGCACAAGCTGGCGGGACAGGAGGCGGCGCATCGCCCCTATGGCGGCGTGGTGCCGGAGATCGCCGCGCGCGCGCATGTCGAGGCGCTGGGGCCGCTGGTCGAGGCCGCATTGGCGGAAGCGGGCACCACGCTCGCCGACGTCGACGCGATCGCCGCCACCGCCGGACCCGGCCTGATCGGCGGGGTGATGGTGGGGCTGGTCACCGGCAAGGCGCTGGCGCTGGCGAGCGGCAAGCCGCTGATCGCGGTCAACCATCTCGAAGGCCACGCGCTGTCGCCCCGGCTCGCGGATCCGAGCCTCGCCTTTCCCTATCTGCTGTTGCTGGTCTCCGGCGGGCATTGCCAGCTGCTGCTGGTGGAAGGCGCGGGCACCTACCGCCGGCTCGCGACGACGATCGACGACGCCGCCGGCGAGGCGTTCGACAAGACGGCGAAGCTGCTCGGGCTCGGCTTTCCCGGCGGGCCGGCAGTCGAGAAGGCAGCGCAGGCCGGCGATCCGCGCGCGGTGCAGCTGCCGCGGCCGCTGGCCGGCTCGCGCGAGCCGCACTTCTCCTTCGCCGGGCTCAAGAGCGCGGTGGCACGCGTGGTCGGCCAGTATCGCGTCGAGGATATCGCCGCCTCCTTCCAGGCCGCGGTGGTCGACTGCCTGATCGACCGCACCCGCCGGGCGCTGGACGTGGTGCCCGAGATCACCGCGCTGGTCGTGGCAGGGGGCGTCGCCGCCAACACGAGCGTGCGCGTCGCGCTGGAGACGCTGGCGAGCGACTACGGCATCCGCTTCGTCGCGCCGCCGCTGTGGCTGTGCACGGACAATGCCGCGATGATCGCCTGGGCCGGCGCGGAGCGCTTCGCTGCCGGCATGGTCGATCCGCTCGACACGCCGGCCCGCGCGCGCTGGCCGCTCGATCCGGACGCGGAGAAGGTACGGGGTGCGGGGGTGAAGGCATGAGGATCGGAGTCATCGGCGGCGGCGCCTGGGGGACCGCGCTCGCCCAGGTCGCGGCACGCGGGGGCAGGCCCGTCACCTTGTGGGCGCGCGAGACGGAGGTGGTCGAGGCGATCAACGCCGAGCACCGCAACCCCCACTTCCTGCCCGGCATCGATCTCGATCCCGCGATCACCGCGACGGGCGACCTCACCGAGCTCGCCGGTCACGACGCGCTGCTGGTGGTGGCGCCGGCGCAGCATATCCGCGCGGTGCTCGCCGAGGCGCATGTCGGCGCGACCCCCCTCGTGCTCTGCGCCAAGGGCATCGAGGCGGGCACCCGCCTGCTGGTCGGCGAGATCGCGCGCGAGATGCATCCCCATGCGCCGGTCGCCGTTCTCTCCGGCCCCACCTTCGCGCACGAGGTGGCGCGCGGACAGCCGACCGCCGTCACGCTGGCCTGCGAGGACGGCGAGCTGCTCGGCCGGCTCGCCGATCGCCTCGGCGGCCCGGCCTTCCGCCCTTATGCCTCAAACGACGTGATCGGCGCCGAGATCGGCGGCGCGGTCAAGAACGTCCTCGCGATCGCCTGCGGCGTGGTCGAAGGCGCGGACCTCGGCCTCAACGCGCGCGCGGCGCTGATCGCGCGCGGCTTTGCCGAGATGACGCGCTTCGGCGTGGCGCGCGGCGGCCGGGCGGAGACGCTCGCCGGCCTGTCCGGGCTCGGCGACCTGGTGCTGACCTGCACCTCGACCAACTCGCGCAATTTCACCCTCGGCGTCGGGCTCGGCCAGGGCAAGGCGGCGGCGGAGCTGCTCGCCGACCGCAGGACGGTGGCGGAAGGCGCCTTCACCGCGCCGGTGCTGCGCGAGGCGGCGGCCGAGGTCGGCGTCGACATGCCGATCGCGGCCGCGGTGTGCGCACTGCTCGAAGGCGCACCGGTCGCGGAGGTGGTAGGGGCGCTGCTCGCCCGGCCGCTCAAGGAGGAAGCATGATGCGCTGGGCCGCGCTGCTCAAGGGCATCAACGCCGGGCGCAAGCTGGCGATGGCCGATCTCAGGGCCTTCCTTGCCGATCAGGGCATGGATGACGTCAAGACGCTGCTCGCCTCGGGGAATGCGGTCTTCGGTTCGGCGGACCGGGACGCCGCGGCGCTGGAGACGCGGCTCGCCGCCGCGGCAAGGGAAGCGTTGGGCCTCGACACCGACTGGTTCCTGCGCAGCCACGCCGATCTGACCGCGATCGCGGCGGCCAATCCCTTCCCCGACGCCGCCGCGGCGCATCCCAATCATCTCCAGCTATTCTTCCACCGCGATCCCGTCGATCCGGCGCTGATCGACGCGGTGGCCGCCATCTACGACGGGCCCGAGCGACTGCACGCGATCGGGCGCGAGCTCTACGTCGACTATCCCGACGACATCGGCCATTCCAAGCTGCCGCAGGCGATGGCCAGGGCGAAGTTCCCCAAGGCGACGACCGCGCGCAACTGGAACACGATTCTGAAGCTGATCGCGATGCTGGAGCAGTAGAGACGGCGAAACCGTTCCGCCTCCTCCACAGGAGCTATGTCAGCGGACCACCGATCGACCAGACGTGGCCGAACGGATCGGTGACCTGGCCGTAGCGCTGACCCCAGAACTGGTTGTCGAGCGGGAAGCGCACGCTGGCGCCAGCCGCGAGCGCCTTTTCCCAGGCGGCGTCGGCATCGGGCACGTCCAGGTGCAGCGTGACGCCGCTTGGCGGCGGTGCGGCGTTGCCGCCCATCATCTCGGGGAAATCGTCGTTCAGCAGCAGCGCGCCGCCGTTGATCCTGAGGTGCGCGTGCATCAGCCGCTCGCCCTTCTCCTCGGGATGGCGGCCGAGCTCCTCGGCGCCGAACGCGCGGACGTAGAAGTCGATAGCCTCCTTGGCGCGGCCATCGCGGATGGTGAGATGCGGCGTGACGCCGGTCAGCGGCGCTTGTGCTTCGGCCATGGAACCTCTCCCCGAGTCGGGCAGACGCAATTCTAGCCGATCAGAAGATGCCGAGGAACTTCTTGCGCTGCGTGCGGCGCTCTTGTGTCGTGCTCTTGCCGCTTTCCGACTTGGCAGTGGTGCCCTGGCCGACGTCGTCGCGCGGCTTGCCCTTGGTGGTGCGTTGCGCCTGCGCGCTGGCGCCGGCGAGCACCGGGCCGCAGTCGGCGGCCTTGGCGTCGCCGATGTCGACGAAGGCGATCACCGCCGCGAGTGGACTCGCGGCCAGACCCAGCCCAAGACCGGCTCCCGAGCGGGCGAGCAGCTCGGGCGTGATCGGATCGATTGACGGCCGGGCGAAATAGCCGCCGACCGCGACCGGCGACTGACCGGAGAACAGGCTGAATTTCTTGGCATCGGCGCGGACGGCCAGGTCGATACTCTCGTTCCTGAAGCTGAAGCCGCCGCGGCCGAGCACGACGTTCTTGCGCGTGTCGATCAGGATCGGATCGGCGGCGGCGACGCCGTTGCGGACGGTGAAGCCGATCAGGCCGCAGTTGATCTGCACGGGTTCCTTAAGCTTCTTCTCGAACATCTTCTGGACGAAGGTTCCGATGTCGAGCTCGCTGAGCTGGACGTTGCGCGTCCACAGCGTGCCCTTCGGCATGATGACGGCGATGCGGCCGTTGGCGGTGGCGAGGCTGTCGCGCACCGAATTGCCGGTGCCGGTCATCTTGATCCGCGCCTTGAGCGTGCCGGTAGTGCCCGATTCCTCGACGCCGAAGCCGGCGAGCAATGTGCCCATCGGCGTCGGCGACAGGCGGATGTCATAGTCGGTGAACACCGGCTGGCGCCGCGCGTCGACGATGATGTCGGAGCTGACGGTGCCGCGCGCCAGCGCGAAGTTGAGCGGGCTGAGCATCAGCAGCGAATTGTCGAGATCGAGCCCGAGCGTGATGTCGGAGACCGGGAAGCTCTTCGCGCGGACCGTCTTCACCCGATAGTCGACCTTGGCGTCGAAGTTGCGGAGCGCCTCGATCCTGAGCGGCGCGTCTGGCAGCAGACGCGGACGGCCCTGCACCGTCTCGACGGTGGCGGCGGCGCCGCGGGCGGCGACGGCGTTGGGGTTGTAGCCGATGAAGGGCGCGATATCGACGATGTCGAGCACGCGCGTCGCAAGGTCCGCGGTAAGCAGCAGCCGCGGCTCGCCGAGCCGGATCGTCATGCGGCCGGCGAGATCGCTGTCGCCGAACCGGCCCTTGAGCCCGGTGAAGCGCCACTCGTCATCGCGCTTGGTCACAGCCGAGGTCAGGCGATAGGTGCGCGTGTCGGGCACGGCGATGCCGGCGAGCGCGAAGATGTCGGCGAGATTCTGCCCGCGCACGTTCATGTGGAGGTTGGCGCCCTCGATCTCGGTCGCGCCGGGCAGGGTGCCGGTGACGTCAGCCTCGGTCCGCACGCCCGAGGCGTGGAGCTCCAGCCGGTTCTGCCCGCCGGTGATGGTGGCGTTGGGGGAGAGCAGCGCGCCCGACAGCGTGAAGGGCGTGCCGCGCGCGGTGCCGTCGCCCGCGAAGCGGATCGCGCTGGCGAAGCGGGTATCGCGCGCCTCGACCGTGCGGAAGCCGATGTCGGCAGCAAGCCGCATCCGGGGATTGCGGTAGCGGAGCCGCGTGCCGGACAGCACCGCACGGCGGATCAGCGGCAGTTCGAGCGGCTCGCCCTTCTGCTCGCTGAAGGTCCAGGTGTTGCGACGGCCCGCCGCATCCCATTCGAGGTCGACATGGCCCTCGTCCAGCGCGAGGACGTTGATCCTTCGCTTGCCGAAGATCAGCGAGGGCGTGCTGATCCGCGCCTCGATCCGCCGGGCGTTGAAGAAATGCCGCGTACCGGCCCAGCCGGGATTGGCGATCGTCATCCGTTCGGCGACGAACTTGAGCGCGAAGGGATCGAAATAGAGCTGGAAATCGCCGCCGACCTTCACCTCGCGGTGGATCGCGCCGCCGACGATGCGCTCGAAGGGCGCGCGAAGGAAGCGGCCCTTGGTGACGTAGAGGACGGTCCAGGCGAGCAGGGCGAGGCCGAGCAGCGTCGTAGCGACCGCGATCGCGCTGGCGAGCGGGGTGCCGAGCGTACGGACCGGCCGGGCCTGCGCTGAGGGCTCGGGAGGAGTTGCGGCATCGGCCACCGCGATCGGCGCATCCCGGTCTGCCATGGCGGTGGAAATCCTCAGGCGCCGGCAAGGGTTCCCTTGCCTTTCCCGACGCTTGCCGTTATGCGCCCGCGCTTCCGCGATTTTATGGACGAATCGCCCGGCCAGTGTGGGCTGCCGAGGCGGTTCTTGAAGTCGCCGATGATAAGGAGACGAAAATGCCCAAGCTCAAGACCAAGAGCGGTGTGAAGAAGCGCTTCAAGTTCACCGCTACCGGCAAGGTCAAGCACGGTGTCGCCGGCAAGCGCCACCGCCTGATCAGCCACAACGCCAAGTACATCCGCCAGAACCGCGGCACCAGCGTGCTCGCCGACGCCGACGTGGCTCACGTCAAGGCGTGGGCGCCGTACGGTCTCAAGTAAGGGAGGTCTGAACCATGGCTCGAGTGAAGCGTGGCACGACCACCAAGGCCAAGCACAAGCGCATTCTGGATCAGGCGAAGGGCTATTACGGCCGTCGCAAGAACACGATCCGCATCGCCCGCCAGGCGGTGGAGAAGGCCGGCCAGTACGCCTATCGCGATCGCAAGGTGAAGAAGCGCTCGTTCCGCGCGCTGTGGATCCAGCGCATCAACGCGGGCGTGCGCGCCGAGGGGCTCAGCTATTCGCAGTTCATGCACGGGCTGAAGCTCGCCGGCATCGAGCTCGACCGCAAGGTGCTGGCCGACATCGCGATGCACGAGGGCGAGGCCTTTACCGCCATCGTCGCGCAGGCGAAGGCGGCGCTGCCCCAGGCCGCCTGAGCCGGGCACGCGCGCAAGGGACATGGGGCGTCGGTGGCAACACCGGCGCCCTTTGTTTTGCTCACCACCAACCGACGGACATACATGCTCACGCTGATCCCCGCCGATGAAGCCGTCTTCGCCTGGCTGCTGGGCGATGCACCCGCTCCAGCCGATGCGCCTCCCATCTGTGAAGGCGGGCTGGCCCCGCCCGAGGTCGTGGCGGTCGTGGCCAGGATGGCGGCCCGGGTCCGCCCGTCCTATGACACGCCCTCGGCGTGGATGATGGTCGCGGACGGCGAGGCGGTGGGCCTCATCAGCTACAAGGCGGCGCCGGACGCCGCCGGCTGTGTCGACATCGGCTACGGCACCGCGCCGGCGCGGGAGGGGCGCGGCCATGCCAGCGCGGCGGTGGCGGCGCTCGTCGACTTGTCGCGGGCAAATGGCATCGCCGGCTTGACCGCGGAGACGAGCATCGACAACCGGGCATCGCAGCGCGTGCTCGAGCGCAACGGATTCGTACGCACCGGCGAGCGCGACGATCCCGAGGACGGCGCGATGATCTGTTGGTCGCTGACGGTGGCGCAAGGGGAGACGAAATGAGTACCGACCTGGACCGGCTCCGCGCGGACCTGCTGGCGTCGATCGACGCCGCGAGCGGCCTCGACGCCCTCGATGCGGTGCGCGTGCATGCGCTCGGCAAGTCCGGCGCGGTGACCGGGCTGCTCAAGACGCTGGGCGGCATGACCCCCGAGCAGCGTCAGGTCGAAGGTCCGCGCATCCACGCCCTGCGCGAGGCGGTGACGGACGCGATTGCCGCGCGCAAGGACGTGCTGGAGCGCGCGGCGCTCGACGCGCGGCTGGCGAGCGAGACGCTCGACATGACGCTGCCGGTCGACCTGCCGGCGCCGGGCAGTGTCCATCCGGTGAGCCAGGTGATGGACGAGCTCGCCGAGATCTTCGCCGACTTGGGCTTCGCGGTCGCCACCGGCCCGGAGATCGAGGACGACTGGCATAATTTCACCGCGCTCAACATCCCGGAGACGCATCCGGCGCGGGCGATGCACGACACCTTCTACATCGCCGGCGAGCACGAGCGGCCGATGGTGCTGCGCACGCACACCTCGCCCGTGCAGATCCGCGCGATGACCAGCCAGAAGCCGCCGATCCGCATCATCGCGCCGGGGCGCACCTACCGCTCGGATTCGGACGCGACGCACACGCCGATGTTCCACCAGGTCGAGGGACTGGTGATCGACAAGGGCATCACGCTCGGCCACCTCAAATGGACGCTGGAGACCTTTCTCAAGGCCTATTTCGAGCGCGACGACATCGTGCTGCGCCTGAGGCCCAGCTACTTCCCCTTCACCGAGCCCTCGGCGGAGGTCGACGTCGGCTACACCGTCCAGAACGGCAAGCGCGTGATCGGCGGATCGGATGGCTGGATGGAGGTGCTGGGCAGCGGCATGGTCCATCCCAGGGTGATCGCCGCCTGCGGGCTCGATCCCGCCGAATGGCAGGGCTTCGCCTTCGGCTGCGGCATCGACCGGCTGGCGATGCTGAAATACGGCATGGATGACCTCCGCGCTTTCTTCGACGGCGATATCCGCTGGCTCAGGCATTACGGATTCTCGGCGCTGGACGTGCCCACGCTGTCGGCAGGAGTGGGGGCATGAAGTTCACGCTTGGCTGGCTCAAGGAACATCTGGAGACGACCGCCACCGCCGACGAGGTGGCGGAAACGCTGACGCGCATCGGTCTGGAGGTCGAGGGCGTTGAGAACCCGGGCGCCAAGCTTGCGGACTTCCGCGTGGCGCGCGTGCTGACGGCGGAGAAGCATCCGCAGGCGGACAAGCTGCAGGTGCTGACCGTGGATGCGGGAGAGGGTCCGCTGCAGGTGGTATGCGGCGCCCCCAACGCGCGCGCGGGACTGGTCGGTGTGTTCGGGATGCCGGGCGCGGTGGTGCCGGCCAACGGCATGGTGCTGAAGGTCGCCGAGATCCGCGGCGTCATCTCCAACGGCATGATGTGCTCGACGCGCGAGCTGGAGCTCGGCGACGATCACGACGGCATCATCGAGCTGCCCGCGGACGCGCCCGTCGGCACGCCCTTCCCCGACTATGCGGGGCTGACCGATCCGGTGTTCGACATCAGCGTCACCCCCAACCGCCAGGACTGCATGGGCGTGCGCGGCATCGCGCGCGATCTCGCCGCGGCGGGGCTGGGGACGCTGAAGCCGCTCAAGGTGGAGCCGGTCGCGGGCGAAGGCCCGGGCCCGAACATCACCATCGAGGACCCGGCCGGCTGCCCGGCCTTCTACGGCCAGGACGTCTCCGGCGTCACCAACGGCGAGGCGCCCGAGTGGATGCGGCGCCGCCTGACCGCGATCGGGCAGCGGCCGATCTCGGCGCTGGTCGACATCACCAACTATGTGATGATCGATCTCGGCCGCCCCCTGCACGTCTACGACAAGGCCAAGCTCAAGGGCGACCTCCGCGCCCGCAAGGCCAAGCCGGGCGAGGAGGTGCTGGCGCTCAACGGCCGGACCTATGCGCTCGACGAGACGATGACGGTGATCGCGGACGCCGAGACGGTCCACGACATCGGCGGCATCATGGGCGGCGAGCATTCGGGGGTGTCCGAGACCACCACCGACGTCACCATCGAATGCGCCTATTTCGATCCCGAGAGCATCGCCCGCACCGGGCAGAAGCTCGCCCTCACCAGCGATGCGCGCCAGCGTTTCGAGCGCGGAGTCGACCCTGCGTTCCTCGACGACGGACTCGCGATTGCGACCCGTCTCGTGCTCGACATCTGCGGCGGCAAGGCGAGCGGCGTCACCCGCGCCGGCCAGCCGCCGGTCGAGCCAAAAGTGGTGGTTTATGAGCCTGCGCTAGCCGAAACGCTGGGGGGCCTCGCAATACCCCATGATCGCCAGCTCGCGATCCTCGAGAGCCTTGGTTTCAAAGTCGCGTTCGATTGGCACGTCATCGTTCCGACCTGGCGCCGCGACATCGACGGCGCTGCCGACCTGGTCGAGGAGGTGATCCGCATCGAAGGCATCGACAAGGTCCCCTCGACCCCGCTGCCGCGCGTCCCCGGCGTCGCCCGCCCGACCGCCACGCCGGCGCAGAAGCTGGAGCGCAAGCTGCGCCGCAGCGCCGCCGCGCGCGGACTCGCCGAGGCGGTGACGTGGAGCTTCATCTCGGAAGCCGAGGCCGCGCCGTTCGGCGAGGCGCCATGGATCGTCGCCAATCCGATCAGCGAGGACATGAAGGTGATGCGTCCGTCGCTGCTGCCGGGCCTGCTCGCCGCCGCCGAGCGCAACCTCAAGCGCGGCGCGACGTCGGTACGCCTGTTCGAGATCGGGCGGCGCTATCTCGCCGACGCCGAGCGGCCGACCCTGGGCGTGGTGCTGGCCGGCGAGCGCCGCCCGCGCGGCTGGGCGGCGGGCAAGGCGCAGGGCTTCGACGCGTTCGACGCCAAGGCCGAGGCGCTGGCGCTGCTCGACGCCGCCGGCGCGCCGGTCGCCAACCTCCAGGTGATGGGCGAAGCAGGCGCGACCTGGCACCCTGGTCAGTCGGGCACGCTGCGGCTCGGGCCGAAGACGGTGCTCGCCGCGTTCGGGATGCTGCATCCGTCGACGCTCAAGGCGTTCGACCTCGACGGCGACGTCGCCGCGGTCGAGCTCTATCTCGACGCATTGCCGGCGAAGCGCGGATCGGGGTTCATGCGCCCGGCCTATACGCCGCCGGCGCTCCAGGCGGTGACGCGCGACTTCGCCTTCCTGGTGCCGGAGAGCCTCGCGGCGGGCGATCTCGTCCGTGCCATCCGCGGCGCCGACAAGGAGCGGATCGTCGAAGCGCGGCTGTTCGACCGCTTCGTCAAGGACGGGCAGGTGAGCCTCGCCGTCGAGGTGACGCTGCAGCCGATCGAGAAGAGCTTCACCGATGCCGACCTCAAGGCGACCGCTGACAAGGTGATCGCCGCGGCGGCCAAGCTGGGAGCAAGCCTGCGTGGCTGAGACCGTCACCATCGCGACCGAGCTGTTCGAGGCGGAGATCGCCTTCGCCGGTGCCGAGCTCATCGGACTTCGCCAGCATGGCGGACAGGAGCTGATGCACTCGGGCGATCCGGCCTGGTGGTCCGGACGCGCGCCGCTGCTGTTCCCGAACGTCGGTGCGTTGAACGACGACGTCTACCGGCTGGACGGCCGTGAGTTCGCGATGCCGAAGCACGGCTTCGCGCGTCGCAGCCGCTTCGATCTGGTCGAAAGCAGCGCCAGTGCCGCCCACTTCCGCCTGACCGACAGCGCCGAGACGCGGGCGATCTACCCCTTCGCCTTCGCGCTCGACATGGCATTCGTCGGCGAGGGCGCGACGCTGACGATGACCGCGACCGTCCGCAACCGCGGCGAGGTCGACATGCCGGCGAGCTTCGGTTTCCATCCCGCCTTCCGCTGGCCGCTGCCCGGCGCGAGCGGGCGGACCGGCCATCGGCTGGTCTTCGAGCGGCCGGAGCCGGCGCCGCTGTGCAAGCTCACGCCCGGCGGCCTGATGACTGCCGACGCGCGCCCGAGCCCGGTCGTCGGCGACACGCTGGAGCTGAACGACGAGCTGTTCACCGCCGACGCGCTGATCTGGGATCATCCGGCGAGCGGTCGCCTGCGCTATGAAGGCGATGGCCCGGTCGCGCTCGACATCGGCTTCCCCGATGCCGAGTGGCTGGGCGTCTGGACCAAGCCCGGCGCGCCGTTCGTCTGCGTGGAGCCGTGGTGGGGGCATGCCGATCCGGCGGGCTATGAGGGCGAGATCTGGGACAAGCCCGGCATCATCCGCTTCGCCCCAAGCGAAAGCCGTGAGTTCGCGATGCAGGTGACGCTGACGCGCTGACGCTTGCGCGACGCGCAATTGACGCTGCAGTGCAGCATCTCCAGTTGAACGAGGATGTCCGCGACACCTGGTATCACTCGCAAGCCGGCCCCGGTCGGCCTGGTCCATCTCGCGCTGGCGGTCGGCGGGTTCGCGATCGGCACGACCGAGTTCGCGACGATGAGCCTGCTGCCGTTCTTCGCGCAGGATCTCCGCATCGATCCGACCACTGCCGGCCATGTGATCAGCGCCTATGCGCTCGGCGTGGTCGTCGGCGCACCGGCGATCGCGGTGCTCGGCGCGAAGCTGCCGCGGCGGACCCTGCTGGTCGTGCTGATGACGTTGTTCGCGCTCGGCAACGCGCTGTCGGGGATCGCGGGGAGCTACCAGGCGATGCTGGTATTCCGCTTCCTCGCCGGGCTGCCGCACGGCGCCTATTTCGGCATCGCGTCGCTGGTCGCGGCGGGGCTGGTGCCGCAGGCCATGCGGACCCGGGCGGTCGCGCGCGTGCTGCTGGGGCTCACGGTCGCGACGATCGTCGGCGTGCCGCTCGCCAATTGGCTCGGACAGGCGGTGGGCTGGAGATGGGTGTTCGCGCTCGTCGCTGCGCTGGCGCTGCTGACCGCGCTGCTCGTGCTGCTGTTCGCGCCCGCCGACCGCGCCGATCCCGATGCGAGCCCGCTGCGTGAGCTGAGCGCGCTGGCTCGGCCGCAGGTGTGGCTGACGCTCGGCACCGGTGCGATCGGGTTCGGCGGACTGTTCGCGGTCTACACCTATCTCGCCGATACGATGCTGGCGGTGACGCATGTGCCGGAGAGCGCCATTCCGATCGCGCTCGCCGCTTTCGGCTTCGGCATGACCGCCGGCAACCTGATCGCGCCGCGTTTCGCCGATCGCGCATTGATGCCGACCGCGGCGGCGATCCTGCTGTGGTCGGCCGCGGCGCTGGCGGCCTGGCCGTTCGCCGCCGGGCAGTTCTGGTCGGTGTGCCTCGGCACCTTCGCGATCGGCCTGGGCGGGGCGCTGGGCACGGTGCTACAGACGCGGCTGATGGACGTCGCCGGCAACGCGCAGGGGCTGGCGGCGGCGCTCAACCATTCGGCGTTCAACGTCGCCAACGCGCTCGGGCCGTGGCTCGGCGGGCTTGCGATCGCGGCGGGACTGGGCTGGACCTCGACCGGCTGGGTCGGCGCAGCGCTGGCGCTGGGCGGCCTCGCCATGCTGGGCGTATCGGTGCTGGCCGAGCGCGGCGCCGCCAGACCAGTCGTCGCCTGCTGACGCGAATCTCGCATCGCGGCGCCAAAGCCGCTAGGGGGCCGCGATGACCTCTCCCCGCCGTACCTTCGCGATCATCTCCCACCCCGACGCCGGCAAGACCACCTTGACCGAGAAGCTGCTGCTGAAGGGCGGCGCGATCCACTTGGCCGGCGAGGTCAAGGCGCGCGGCCAGGCGCGGCGCGCGCGCTCCGACTGGATGAAGATCGAGCAGCAGCGCGGCATCTCGGTCACCTCGTCGGTGATGACGTTCGAGAAGGACGGCATCACCTTCAACCTGCTCGACACGCCGGGCCACGAGGATTTCAGCGAGGACACCTACCGCACGCTGACCGCGGTCGATTCCGCGGTGATGGTGATCGACGCCGCGCGCGGCATCGAGAGCCAGACGCGCAAGCTGTTCGAGGTGTGCCGGCTGCGCTCGGTGCCGATCATCACCTTCGTCAACAAGGTCGACCGCGAGGGCCGTCCGCCGTTCGAGCTGCTCGACGAGATCGCCGACGTGCTGGCATTGGACGTCGCGCCGATGACTTGGCCAGTGGGTATGGGCGGCACCTTCGAGGGCGTCTACGATCCCGTCGCCGACCGCATCGCCCGCCCCGAGGGCGACAGCCGCGAGTTCCTCGGCAAGGTCGAAGTGGCGCCGACCCTGCCCGAGGCGGTGCGGGAGGAGATCGAGCTGGCGCAGGCCGGCTATGCCGCGTTCGACGGCGATGCCTATCGCCACGGTGATCTGACGCCAGTCTATTTCGGCTCGGCGCTCAAGGAATTCGGGGTCGAGGAGCTGATCGCCGCGCTCGCCGAGCACGCCCCGCCGCCGCGCCCGCAGCCGGCCGAGCCGGCGCCGGTCGCGCCCGACCGCGACGACGTCACCGGCTTCGTGTTCAAGGTCCAGGCCAACATGGACCCGCAGCACCGCGACCGCATCGCCTTCATGCGGCTGTGCTCGGGCACCTTCAAGCGCGGCATGAAGCTGGTGCCGACCGGCCACGGCAAGCCGATCGCGATCCACTCGCCGATCCTGTTCTTCGCCCAGCAGCGCGAACTGGCGGACGAGGCCTTTCCGGGCGACATCATCGGCATTCCCAACCACGGCACGCTGCGCGTCGGCGACACGCTCAGCGAGAAGGCGGACGTGCGCTTCACCGGCCTTCCCAACTTCGCGCCGGAGATCCTGCGCCGCGTCGCGCTCAAGGACCCGACCAAGACCAAGCAGCTGCGCAAGGCGCTCGACGACCTGTCGGAGGAGGGAGTGATCCAGGTCTTCTATCCCGAGATCGGCTCCAACTGGATCATCGGCGTGGTCGGACAGCTCCAGCTCGACGTGCTGCTGTCGCGGCTGGAGGCCGAGTATAAAGTCGCGGCGGCGCTCGAGCCCTCGCCCTACGACACCGCGCGCTGGATTTCGGCGGAGAATCCGACCGACCTCAAGGAGTTCGCGGACCTCAATAAAGGCGCGATGGCGAGGGACCGCGACGGCAACCCGGTCTTCCTCGCCAAATCGGCGTGGGAGGTAGGATATGTCTCCGACCGTTATCCGAAGGTGCGGTTCGCGGGGACGCGGGAACGTTAGGCCGCTGCCGCCTCCTCCACCCAGTCCTTCTTGAGGAACCGTGCGGCGACGAACGCCAGCACCGCCGCGATCAGATAGAAGCCACTCACCGCCACCGCCGAGTAGCGTAGCGCCTCGTCGCCGAAGATCGGCTTCATCGCGTCGCTCATCGCGCCGATCACGAAGGCGCCGGCGCCGAGCCCGATCAGGTTGTTGATCAGCAGGAAGCTCGCCGAGGCGGTCGCGCGCATGTGCGGCGGCACCAGGTGCTGGACCGCGGTGACGATCGGCCCCAGCCACAGGATGTTGAGCGCGTTGGGGATCAGGAACAACAGCCACGCCAGCACCGGCGACGACGACCAGAAGCCGATCGCGAACATCGGCGCGGTGATCGCCCAGGCGACCGCCGGCAGCCGGGCATAGGCGCCGCGGTCGGCCTGCCCGAGCTTGTCGGCGAGCACGCCGCCGAGGAACACGCCGGTCGCGCCGCCGAGCAGCAGCAACGACCCGAAATAATAGGAGCGGGTGGCGAGATCGAAGTGGAAGCTACGCTCGAGGAACGACGGCACCCAGAAGGCGAGGCCATAGCCTGCCAGGCTCGACATCGCCGCGCCGAAGGCCATCAGCCAGAAGCTCGGCTTGGCGGCGATGATCGGGAACACCTGCCACACCGACGGCTGCGGCCCGGTCGCGGCGACACGCGGCGGCTCCTTCACCACCAGCCGGAAGATCGGTGCGATCAGCAGGCCGGCGACGCCGACAGTGTAGAAGGCAACCCGCCAGTTGACGTGCGCGGCGATATAGGCGCCGAGCAGCACGCCCGCGGCGAGCCCCACCGGAATGCCGAGCGAATAGATCGCCATCGCGCGCGCGCGCCGCTCCGGCGGAAAATAGGCGGAGATCATCGCATAGCTGGGCGCGACGCCGCCCGCCTCGCCGACGCCGACGCCCAGGCGATAGAGGAACATCTGGGTGAAACCGGTCGCCGTGCCGCACAGCGCGGTGAAGCCGCTCCATACCGCAAGGCTGATCGTGATCACCCAGCTCCGGCTGGTGCGGTCGGCGACCAGCGCGAGCGGGATCGCCAGCGTCGAATAGAGCAATGCGAAGGCGGTGCCGCCGAGCAGGCCGAGCTGGGTGTCGGTGAGGCCGAGGTCTTTCTTGATCAGCCCGACCAGGATGCCGAGGATCTGCCGGTCGAGGAAGTTGAAGATATAGACCAGCAGCAGCATGGCCAGCACCAGCCGTGCGTAGCCGGGGCTCGTCGTCCGGTCGGCCATTCCATACCCTCCCCTCAAATCTTTGATCGGCATAGGACGAGGGCCGGGCGTCCGTGTCAACGGAAACCCGGCCCTGCCCCCTGTTGACCCGCTCAGAACTTGATCGTGAAGCTGCCGAAGACCTGGCGCGGATTGCCGTAGAAGGCGGTGGCGATGCCATCCAGGCCCAGCGACGACTGGTAGTTGCCGGTCGGGCTGAGGATCGGCACGCCGGTCTCGGGATTGACGCGGATATATTGGTAGCCGCCGGTCTTGTATCGCTCATCGGTTAGGTTGCGGCCGTAGATGCCGATCGAATAGTTGCCCCAGGCATAGGTGATGCCGGCATCCCACAGCGTATAGCCCGGCTGGTCGAGGAACGGGCTCGCCGTCTCGAACTGATGGGTGAGGCTGCGGTAGGAGACGGTGGTGTTCGCGGTCACCAGCCCCGGCCCCACCGGCAGGTTGAGCGTCGCGGTGCCGGAGGCGGTCCATTTGGGGGTGTTCTGGAAATAGCGGTAATCCGCGACGTCGGTACCAGTCGGGCCGATGAACTCCTTATACTTGGCGTCGATGTAGCCGAGCGTGCCGGCCAGGCTGAACGACGATCCCCCGCCCGCGAAGCCGCGCGCCAGCACGGCGTTGCCCTCGAACTCGACGCCCTTGATCGTCGCGCGCGCCGCATTGGTGGTGATGCCGCAGAAGCTGGGCGTGGTGCCGATGAAGCAGCCGACCGAGCCCGGCACCTGCACGTCGCTGTACTTGGAATAGAAGCCGTCGAGCGCCCAGGTCAGCCGCCGGTCGAACGCTGCGCCTTTCCAGCCGATCTCGTAGCTCTTCACCGTCTCCGGATCGAAAGAGAGATAATCGTAGATTTCCTGATAGGTGGGGGCGGGCTGCGTCGGAGGCTTGGGGGCCGAGGTTCCCGATCCGCGCGGGTCGAAGCCGCCGCCCTTGAAGCCTTCCGAATAGGAGGCGTAGAGCATGTGATCCTCGGTCGGCTTGAAGCTGAACGAGGCGCGCGGGGTGAAGCGCGTGAACCGGGCGCGCCCACGGAAATCGGTCGCGACGGCGAGAACCGTGGGCGAGCCGCCGAAGAACCGGCTCGGACCGTTCAGCAGATTGGCCTTGTAGATGTGGCTCTGGCGCTCGTCCCAGGTGTAGCGGCCGCCGAGCGACAGGCTGATCTGCGGCGTGAAGTCATAGGTGAAATCGGCATAGACCGAGGAGGTCTCGGTCGCGACCTCGCCCGCGGTGAAGCCGTCGAGGCCCGGCAGGTTCGACACCGCGCCCGTGGTGAACAGCAGCACGTCGAACCGCGTCTCGGCCTTGGCGCCGAGATAGTAGAAGCCGACGATGCCGTTCAGCTTGTCGCTGTCGTAGAGCAGCTGGAATTCCTGGCTGGTCTGCTCGTTGCGGTAGACCGCGGGCACATCGACATCGGCCGCCGGATTCGAATCGAAGTCGATCGGCGTGTACGACCGGTCCTTGCGCCACGCGCTGATGCTGCGCAGCGTCAGCGTGTCGGTGAGCTTGGCGGTGGCGGACAGCGACAGACCGCCTGCCTCGATGTCCTGCTTCGGATTGGCGAGCCCGGCCATGGTATCATAGACGTCGTCGAGCACCGGCAGGCCGGAGACGAGGCCGGGGATCAACCGGTGGCCGTTGCGGGGGGACGACTTGTCCTTGGTATAGTCGCCGGTCAGGCGGATGAAGAGCCGCTCGTCGGGCGTCTCGAACTCGATGGTGCCGCGGCCGGCCCAGATGTCCTTGTCGTAGTTGTCGATGCCGAGGTTGCGGTTGCGGCCGAAGCCGTCGCGGGTCAGCCGCGCGACCGATCCGCCGACCTTGAACATCGATCCGATCGGCGCCGATACGCTGATGATGCCGTCGAGCTGGTCGTAGCTGCCGTAGGTGCCCTTGATCTTCACCTCGAGATCGTCGGGCAGGCGCCGCGTCACGTACTTGACCGCGCCGCCGATGGTGTTGCGGCCATAGAGCGTGCCCTGCGGTCCGCGCAGCACCTCGATCCGCTCGACGTCGTAGATGTCGAGCACCGCCGCCTGCGGGCGGTTCAGATAGACGTCGTCGAGGTAGATGCCGACGCCCGATTCGAACCCCGGCACAGGATCCTGCTGGCCGACGCCGCGGATGAAGGCCGATAGCGTCGAATTGGTGCCGCGCGCCACCTTGAGCGTGGTGTTGGGGACGGTGTTCTGGAGGTCGGTGATGTCGATCGCGCCCGATTTGGCGAGCTTGTCGGCAGTGAAGGCGGTGACCGCGACCGGCACGTCGAGCAACGATTCCTCGCGGCGGCGGGCGGTGACGACGATGTCCGCGTCGCTGGCGGGTTCGGCGGCCTGCTCGTCCGCGACCGAAGGCGCTTCCTGCGCCCACGCCGGTGCGGCGGCGAGCGCGGCGAGGCTCGTGCCGAACAGGACAAGCGTGCGGACGGACGGCGTGCGGATCATGCGAAACCCCTCCCTGGAGGCACCCCGTTCGTCGACGGGTTGTGCCGGTGCGTTTTCCGCTTTACTGAAAGTTGAACCAAGTTTCAACTTTGGAAATTCGGGCGAGGATGGGATGATGGGCCGGTGACAAGGGACAGCGTACCCGCGGCGGCACGGCCGATCGACGCGACCAGCGCGGACAAGGCGCCGCGCACCGAGCGCGGGCGGCGGACGCTGAACGCGATCCTCGACGCCGCCGCCGCCGAGTTCGGCGAGAAGGGCTTCCATGAGGCGTCGATCAGTGGGATCACGCGCCGCGCCGGCGTCGCGCTCGGCAGCTTCTACACCTATTTCGATTCGAAGGACGAAGTGTTCCGCGCGCTGGTGCGGCACATGTCGAACCAGGTGCGCGACCATGTCGCCCCCGGCATCCGCGCCGCCAAGGACGGTATCGCCGCCGAGCGTGCAGGCCTCGCCCAGTTCATCGCCTTCGTGCGCGAGCACAAGGAGATCTACCGCATCATCGACGAGGCCGAGTTCGTCGATCCGGAAAGCTTCCGGGCGCATTACGCGACTACCGCCGAGCGCATCCGCCAGCGGCTCGAGGCGGCGGTGGCGCGGGGCGAGCTCCGCCCCGGCGTGGGAGAGGTTCATGCCTGGGCGGTGATGGGGATGAACGTGTTCCTCGGCCTGCGCTACGGCGTGTGGGCGGAGGATGTGGCGCCCGACGAGCTCGCGGACACGGTGGCCGAGATGCTGGCGCGCGGGATTGGAGCTTAGCGGTCCAACGCTCACCGTCACCCCGGCGAAGGCCGGGGTCCACCAAGCAGCAGCGACCGCCGCTTGAGATTCTTGCTCAGTGCTTGCCGCACGGTGGATCCCGGCCTTTGCCGGGGTGACGGGGGAAATTATGCAATCGTCGGCAGGATCCCGCCTTCCACCCGGATCGCCGCGCCGTTGGTGGCGGCGGCAAGCGGGCTGGCGAGGAAGGCGACCGTCGCCGCGACCTCCTGCGGCTCGATCATGCGCCGGATCAGCGAGGTCGGCCGCTTCTTCTCCAGGAACTCGCGCTCGATCTCTTCGGCCGGCGCGTCGGGATTGCTCGCGCCGCTGCGCAGGAAATCGACGATCCCGGCCGAGCGCGTCGGTCCCGGCATCACGGTATTGACGGTCACGCCGGTGCCGCGCGTGGTCTCGGCGAGGCCGCGCGAGATGGTGAGCTGCGCGGTCTTGGTCATGCAATAGTGGATCATGTCCGGCGGCACCATCAGCGCGCCTTCGCTGGAAATGAAAATGATGCGGCCCCAGTTCCCGGCCTTCATTGCCGGCAGGTAATGGCGCGAAAGGCGCACGCCGCTCATCACGTTCACCTCGAAGAGGCGGAACCAGTCGGCGTCGTCGATCTCGCCGAAGTCCCTGGGCTCGTAGATGCCGAGATTGTTGACCAGGATGTCGGCTGCCGGGACCGCGGCGATCAGCGCCGCCGCACCCTCGGCCGTGGCGGGATCGGCGAGCACGGCGCGGACGTTCCCGCCGATGTCGGCTGCGGCATCATCCAGCTTCTCCTGCGATCGGCCGCAGATGACGACGTTCGCGCCCTCGGCGGCGAGGCGCCGGGCGATCTCCAGCCCGATCCCTGCGGTCGAGCCGGTGACGAGCGCGGTCTTGCCGTGAAGTTCAAGGTCCATGGGTCGGTTCCTTCGGTTCAGAGGGAGGGCCGCGAGGCGCGGCTGGCGAGGACGAGCAGCAGCCCGGCGCCGGCGATCAGCGCGCCGGCGATCGGCACCGCCGCATAGCCGAGCCCGAGCGTGATCGCCGCAGCGCCCGCGCCGGCGCCCAGCGCATTGCCGAGGTTGAACGCGCCGATGTTGACCGAGGAGGCGAGCCCCGGCGCTTCCGCGGCGGCTTGCATCACCCGCATCTGCAGCGGCGGCACGACCGCAAAGGTAGCGGCGCCAAAGATGACGAGCGCTACGCCCGCGCCAGCCTCGCTCTTCGCGAGCAGCGGGAAGGCGAGCATGATCAGCACGATCACCGACAGGAACGCGATCAGGCTGCCGTCGAGCGACTTGTCGGCAAGCTTGCCGCCGGCGACGTTGCCGATGGTGAAGCCGACGCCGATCAGCACCAGCATCGCCGTGACGAATCCCGTGCTCGCGCCGGTGACATGCGCCAGCACCGGCGCGACATAGGTGTAGAGCGTGAACATCGCGCCGGCGCCGAGCACCGTGGTGAGGAGCGCCAGCAGCACCGCGGGCCGACCGAGCACCGTCAGCTCCCGCCGGATATCCGGCATGGCGCCGCGGTCGCCCCGCGGCAGCGCGAGCGCGACGGCGATCATCGTCAGCACGCCCAGCCCGGCGGCGCCGGCGAAGGCCGCACGCCAGCCGATCTGCTGCCCGACCCAGGTCGCCGCGGGCACGCCGCCGACATTGGCGATGGTGAGTCCCAGGAACATGGTCGCGACCGCGCTCGCGCGCTTCTCCGCCGGCACCACGCTCGCGGCGACCAGCGAGCCGAGGCCGAAGAAGGCACCATGCGCCATGCTGGTCACCACCCGGGCGACCATCAGCGAGGCATAGCCGGGCGCGACCGCCGACAGCAGGTTGCCGACGGTGAACACCGCCATCAGCACGATCAGCGCGGTCTTGCGGGGGAGCCGGCCGAGCCCGAGCGTCATCAACGGCGCGCCGGCCATCACGCCCAGCGCATAGGCACTGACCAGCATCCCTGTGGCGGGGATCGAGGCATGGACGCCCTCGGCGATCACCGGCAGCAGCCCCATCGGCGAGAATTCGGTGGTGCCGATACCGAAGGCGCCGATCGCGAGCGCGAGCAGCGGCCAGGCGGAATTCGTCTCGCTCTTTCGGGCGAAGGTGGCGGGATTGGCGCAGGCTTCCATCGTCAGCGATCCTGCCGGGCGGTGAAGCGGGGATGGTTGGCGGATGTCCGCATGATTGAACCCTTTTCCGTGATGGCGTGTTGCGGCGCGGAAGATGGGTTGCCCGGCGCGGCTTGATTATCCCCTCCCGAACCACTTCATTGATGAAGTAATTTCACAGATAGGACCGTCCGGACATGGATAACCGCGCCGGAGAGATGCAGGTGTTCGTACGCGTGGTCGAAGCGGGCAGCTTCTCCGAAGCGGCGAGGCTGCTCCGTATGACACCCTCGACGGTGAGCAAGTTGGTCGCGCGCATAGAGCGGCGATTGTGCGTGCGGCTGCTCGAACGCTCGACGCGGCACTTGTCGCTTACCGCCGAAGGGCATGTCTATTACGAGCGCAGCCTGGCGCTGCTCGCCGAGCTCGACGACATCGACCGCGGCGTGATGCAGGGCGCGGCTGCCACCGGCGGCACGGTGCGCGTCACCACCACCGTCACCTTCGGCGTGCACGCGCTGGAACCGATCCTGCCGGAATTCTGGCGCGCCTATCCCAACATCGTCGTCGACCTGTCGCTCTCCGACGAGATCGTCGACCTCTATTTCGACCGCACCGACGTCGCCTTTCGCACCGGCACGCTGCAGGATTCGCGGATGACCGCGCGGCGGATCGGCGTCTCGCATCGAAAGATCGTCGGCTCGCCGGCCTATTTCGAGCGCCACGGCATCCCGGCCACGGTCGACGATCTCGCGCGGCACAACTGCCTAGGCTTCAATTTCCGTCGGCTGGCGCCGGTCTGGCCGATCAAGGAAAGCGGACGCATCGTCGACCGCAACGTGCGCGGGTCGCTGCTCGCCAACAATGGCGAGACGCTGCACCGCATGGCGCTTGCCGGGGTCGGGCTAGCCCGGCTGGCAGATTATCACGTCCGCGACGACATCGCTGCCGGCCGGCTGGCCGAGGTGCTGTCCGGCGAGAGCGACGAGGAGCCGCTGCACGCGCTGTTCCTCGGCGGAATGCGGATGCCGCAGCGGGTGCGTGCCTTCCTCGACTTCACCGTGCCGCGGCTGCAGGCATTCGTGGCGGGATAGCTGGAACGGCTACCCTATTCCGTTCGTGCTGAGCTTGTCGAAGCACCGTTCTTCTCTCGCTTCGGAAAAAGGGCGGCCCTTCGGCAGGCTCAGGGCGAACGGAGCTGGTTATTTCTTGAGCTTGTCCTTGAGCGCCGCCAACCCGCCGAAAGGACCAGCCTCGCCTTCGCTCAGCACGCCCGCTTCCTTGAGCGCCGCCGCGGCATTGGGGCCGCGCGGGAAGGGATCGAGCGACAGCAGCAGCGTCTCCGCCGCCGCCTCGCCGAGATCGATCGCGCCGCCGGTGTAGAAGACGGTATCGCATTCGTCGGCGTCGAGCTCGACCTCGTCGGTGGGCGCGTCGGGCTCGGGCAGGAAGCGCAGTGCGAAATCCTCCTCCAGCGTCGTCGGTAGCGGCTCGTCGGTGACGACGCAGGCCTGCGTCACCGCCGCCGACAGATGTCCGCGCGCGACGATGCCAGTGGCATCGCGCCGCAGGGTGAAACGGGCTTCCAGCCGATCGATCGCAATGCAACCGAAGCGCTTCGCCAGCGCCGCGCGCTCGCCCTCGTCGGCGGTGACGGTGACGTTCGATTCGCCCGCGCCGATCGCATCCAGCCGATGCGGCCGCGAGAATTCGGGTGCGGCGGTCATGGCAGCCTCCCTTCGATCAGCGTCTCGGCCGGCGTCGCCGCCAGCGCACGGTGAAGGGCGAGCAGGCCTTCGCGCACATGCGCCAGCGGTTCCGGCGCGGGCGGGTGGTCTCGGTAGAGATTGCGGATGAGCGCACGGTCGATCGAGCCCGCCGCCAGCCCCTCGCGATAGGCGCCGAGCCGGCCGCCCAACATGCTCATCATCCTGCCGACGTGCTTGCCGACCAGGACGTCTCCGATCCCGATCTCGCGCAGCTGCGGGTCCATGTCGTCGACGAACCGCTCGGCGAGTGCGACGCCGACGGCTTCGGTGCCCGGTTCCGCCTCCAGCCGCAGCAGCACCAGCGAGAGCAGCGCGGCGATCATGTCGAATCGGCCGTCGATCGTGTCGGCGACCTTGCCTTCAGCATACCAGTGCGGCTCACGCGCGCGGGCCACCACCGCCCGGTAGAGCGTGACCGCTTCCTCCTCCCTGCGGCCGAACAGCCGATCGATCCAACCCACCTTGTCAACGTCCTTGAAAAGCCGCGGCTTGTTCGCCGCATCGTCACCGCATATTGAGGCGGACGGCGAGGGATGCAAATCCGCGCCCGTATCGTCCGGAGAGTTTCCATGTTTCGTCCCGCCGCCGTCCTGCTCATCGCCGCTGCCGCGGGGCTTTCCGGCGGCTGCACGCCGCTGCGCGGCCATCAGGGCTATGTCGTCGATGCCGATCTGGTGAACTCGGTGCAGCCGGGGGTCGACAACCGCGAATCGGTGACGCGCGTGCTCGGGCGGCCGACCGTCGGCGGCCAGTTCAACGATCGCGACTGGTATTATGTGTCGCGCGACACCCGCAACCTCGCGTTCAACAATCCCAAGGCGATCCGCCAGGTGGCGATCCGCGTCAGCTTCGACCAGAACGGCACGGTGACCGCGATCAACCGCACCGGCATCGAGCAGGTCGCGGAGGTCACGCCCTACGGCAAGACGACGCCGACGTTGGGCCGCCATCGCGGCTTCTTCCAGGATCTGTTCGGCAACATCGGCACGGTCGGCGCGGGCGCCGGCGCGCCGGGCGGCGGCGACACCGGGCCCTGACCCTTTCAATTGGCTGACCGGCGCGTTCGCGCCCGGTTCAAGCGACATCTCCTATGCATCGGGACGAGATGCGGCGCGTGCCGCGTCCGTAAGGGAATAGGAGGATTTATGCGCAAGTTGATGATGACCGCGCTGATCGCCGCGGTGGCGATGCCGGTGATCGCTCCCGCCCCCGCCAGCGCGCAGTCGCAGGGCGAGATCCGCCGCGACCGTCGCGACCTCCGCGAGGAGCGGCGCGAGTTGCGCGACGCCTATCGCCGCGGCGATCACCGTGACATTCGCGAGGAGCGCCGCGACGTGCGCGAGGCGCGCCGTGAGCTTCGCGAGGATATCAACGACCGGAACCGCCGCTGGGGCCGCGACGACTGGCGCGGCTGGCGCGATCGCAACCGGGGCCTCTACGCGCGGGGCAATTGGCGGGCGCCGTTCCGCTACTACAGCTTCCGTCCGGGCGTGCGTATCGCGCCGACCTATTGGGGTTCGCGCTACTGGATCAACGATCCCTGGCGTTACCGCCTGCCGCCGGCCGGCCGCTACCAGCGCTGGGTGCGTCACTACAATGACGTGATCCTGGTCGACACGCGTCGCGGCTATGTCGTCGACGTGATCCGCGGCTTCTACTGGTAAGAGCCTATTCGGAAATGTGCCCAGCGGCACATTTCGGCGGCACCGGCCCGCTCCCCCACCCGGCCACCCATCAGGGTACGCTCGTGGGTGGCCGGGTGGGGGAGCGGGCCGGTGCCGCATTCCCGAATAGGCTCCAAAACCGCTCCGGGTTCGGCCGCGTCGCAGATAAGCGCCGACGCGGCCGGGCGCCGGGAGGGACGCCTGGTCCCCGAAAGGGAAGGGACCTGCGCCACGCAACGCGCGAACCGCCGATTGGTTCGCTGGCGATATGATTTGTATTTCAGCGGATGGTGAAGCGGACCTGATCGACCGTCCGCCCGCCGAGATCCACCAGCCGCAGCAGATGTGATCCCGGCGGCGCCAGCAGCAGCGGCTGCGCGTCGGCGGCGCCGATGTCGTGCCGGTCGAGCAGCAGCCGGTGCCCGATCACTTCCCCCGACACCGATACCGCGAGCCGCTGGCGTGACGGCGGGATATCGGGGTCGAGCGCATAGACGCTGCCCGACACCGGCGTGGTGATGCGCGGCCGGCGCGCGGCGGCGGGGGCCTCCGCCAGCTCGGCCTGGCTGGTGCCGGCAAGGAAATATTCGCGGCGCGGCTGCTCGATGGCGCCGGCGAAGCGCACCGTCCGTGCCTCGATCCCCTTGGGCGTCGGTGGCGGCCCGCCACCATCGCCGAGCGCCAGCATCACGTCGCGCCACACCGGCGCCGCCCCGCTGGTGCCCGAGACGGCGCGCATCGGATCGCCCTCGAGATTCCCCACCCAGACGCCGACGGTGTAGCGGCGCGAGAAGCCGATGCACCAATTGTCGCGCATCGCCTTGGAGGTGCCGGTCTTGGCCGCCGCCCAGAACGGCAGCCGCAGCGCCGAATCGAGCCCGAAGGTGGCGGCGCGCGCCGCCGGATCGGCCAGGATGTCGGCGACCAGCCAGGCGGCCGCGGGCGTGGTGATCGCGCGCGGCGCCTCGCGCGGGGCGTCCGTGGTCAGCCTCAGCGGCGACCAGCGCCCGCTGTTGGCGAGGCTGCGATAGGCGTCGACCTGCTGGCCGAGCGTCACCTCCGCCGATCCGAGCGCCAGGCTGAAGCCGTAATAATCGCCGTCCTCGGTGAGGCCGCGATAGCCGGTGTCCCACAGTCGGTCGCGGAACGCCTCGACGCCCGTCAGCAGCAAGGTGCGCACCGCCGGCACGTTCAGCGACCCCGCGAGCGCGGTCCGCGCCGACACCGGTCCCTTGAACCCGCGATCGTAGTTCTGCGGCACGTAGAGGCCCGAGGCGGTGTCGAGCTGCACCGGCGAATCGTCGAGTATCGACGCGGGAGTGAGATAACCCTTCTCGAATCCCATCGCGTAGAGGAACGGCTTCAGCGTCGATCCCGCCTGGCGATAGGCGTTGGCGCCGTCGACCTGGGGCGCGGTCGAGGCGCCACCGATCCCGCCGACATAGGCGAGCACGTCGCCGCTGGCGTTGTCGACTACGATCACCGCCCCGTCACGCGCACGGCTGCCGCCGAGCCCCTGGAGCTGGCGCCGAAGCGCAATGATCGCGACCTGCTGGATGCGCGCGTCGAGCGTGCTGGTGACCTTCATCCCCGGCCTGGTCAGCAACCGGGTCGCGAGATGGGGCGCGAGGCCGGGATCGAGCGCGAGGCTCCGCGCCGGCCCCAGCATCGATGCGGCCATGCCCTCGAAGCGGCTGCAATCCCGCTCCTGCCCGAGCCGGCACGCTCGGCCGGCGATCCGGGGCGCCGTCGCTGCCGGATTGGGCAGCAGCGCCGTCAGCAGCAGCGCGTCGTCGCGGGTGAGCGCATCGGGTGTCTTGCCGAACAGCCCGAGCGCGGCGGCGCCGATCCCCTGCGCCTCGCCGCGGAAGCCGGCGAGGTTGAGATAGGCCTCGAGGATCTGGTCCTTGCTCCAGCGCGCCTCCAGCGCCCTGGCCGCGCGCATCTGCCGCAGCTTGTCGAGCAGCCCGCGCGCACCTGGCGCGGCAAGGTCGGGCGAGAGATAGGCGGCGAGCTGCATCGACAGGGTCGAGGCGCCGCGTGCGCGCTCGCCCTGCATCCGGTCGCGCAGCGTGCCCGCAAGGCTCCACCAGTCGACGCCGTTATGGCCGTAGAAGCGATGGTCCTCGGCCGCGACCAAGGTCGCCTTCATCGGCTCGGCGACCTTGTCGAGCGGCGTCCAGGCGAGGCGGCGGCGCTCGAAATCGACGCGGATGCTGTCGACCAGCCGGCCGTTGCGGTCGTAGAGCCAGGCCTCGGACGGCTTCCAAGCGGCGCGGACCTGAGCGTAGCTCGGCAAAGGCGGCGGGCGCGTGATCCAGTCGGCCCCTGCGACCGATGCCGCAAGGGCGAGAATAGCGGCAAGGGCGATCCACTTGTTCCGTTCGCGCTGAGCTTGTCGAAGCGCCGCCCTTCCTTTTTCGAGAAGAGAAGAACAGGGCTTCGACAAGCTCAGCCCGAACGGGAATTGGGGCACGTCCACCACGACATCACCGCTGCGTCACGACCATCGGCTGGTTCGGCCATTGCGCGCGGATCGCGGGCGAGTACATCGCCTCGACCCGCGTCGGCGGCACCTGCAGCCGACCGACGCCGTTCAGCCGCATGACGTAGGAGACCTTGAAGGTCCCGCGCGGCACCCAGGCGAAATAGGCGCGCCACGCGTCCTTGCCGCGCTCGATGTAGCTCGGGCTCACCCCTTCGCCGGCGCCGGCGAGGTCGCCCAGCATCGACGACTGGTTGGCCGCGCCGCCGACGACGGTCGCGCCGGCGGGCACCGGATCGCTCACCACCACCCAGTTGCGCTCGGCCGAGGCGTCGACGGTGATCGTCACCTTGATCACGTCGCCGCGGGTGAGCTGGCCCTTGGTCCGCGCCTGCACCACCTCGACCGCCTTGGTCATCTTGTAGCCGGCATTGAGCGGCTGGCGGAGCGGCACCGCCGCTTTGACCGTCACGAACGCCCACGGTCCGCTGCCGCCCGACTGGGCGAGGCGCAGCGGCGCCTGCGCCGCCGGCAAGGCCAGGCTGAAGCGGCGCTGGTCGGGTGCGAGCGGCCAGCTCCGGCTGATGCTCGAGCTGCCGAGCGAGGCAGTGGTGATCCCCGCGATCGCCTCGGCCGGGTACATCGCCATGAAGCGCTGCGCGAGCACCGTCCCCCAGGCGTTGGCGGTGGTGTTATCCCAATGGCCGCGCTGCTGGCGCTGGGCGACGCCGACCATCATCTTCGCCGCGTCATCCTGCCAACCCGGCCGGCCGAGCACCGCGAGCAGCGCCTTGATCGCGCTTTCGTCGCCCGAGGACATCAGCCACCATGGCGCATTGTCCTTGTCGGAAAGATCGAGCCGCGTGCCCTCGTAGACCAGGCGCGTGCGCAGCACGTCCTCCGCCTGGCTGCGCAGCGCAGCGCCGTTGGCGAGCCCCGGCACCTTGCCCAATGCGACGATATAGTCGGCAAGGCTGGCGGTCGGCATCTCGTTCGGGGCGAGCCCGATCTGGCCGAGCATGTCGGGCGTCGCCGCCCCGGCGCGGGCCAATGCAGCGAAGGCGTTGAGGCGCTGGAGCCGGACGTCGCCATAGTCCTCATGCCTCAGCCGCCCGTCGAGCACCGCCTTCAGCGCCTCGATCATCCGGCCGCGCGGGGCCTCGGGCACCGGCAGCCCGGCCTCGGAGGTCAGCGCCAACACATAGGCGGTGAGCGCCTCCGATCCCGGCAGCGTCTCCGACGGCCAATAGCGCAGCAGGCCGTCGCCATCGAGGTAGGTCGGCATCTCGCCCGCGAGCGCCGTCCACATGCCGCCGTCGCCGAGCGCCACCGCGCGCGACAGCCGCTGCTCGAAGCAGCTGTAGGGATAGGCCGCCATATAGTCGCGCACGCCGGCGAGCGGCGGCGCGAGCGTGTCGGTCAGGCTGACCTCGACGCTGCCGAGCCCCGGCAGCGCCCCGGCCGGCGGGCCGACCACCAGCGAGGTCGCCTCGCCGACGCGAGTGAGCGAGGAGGCCCATACCTCCACGGGCACCGCGGGCGCCACCTCCTGCGCGACGGTGATGGCGTCGCTCGCCTTGCCGTCGGCGGACCTGGCCGTGACCTTCCAGCTCAGATTGCCGGGCATCGACGGCGCGGTCAGGTTCCAGGCGACCGGCACCGCGCCGCCCGCGGGAATCGTCACCTCGATCGGTCGGCCGCGCGCGATCGCCGGCGTCACCTCGACGGTGGCCGAGACCTTCATCGGCCTGTCCGACGCGTTCCTCAGCGTGAAGCCTGCCGCATACCAGTCGCCGGTGCGCACCAGCGGCGGGAGCCCCGCGAAGATCTGCAGGTCCTGCGACGTGCGCACGCTCGTCTCGCCGGTGCCGAACAGCTGCGGTCCGGAGGTCGCGACCGCCACCAGCTTGAACGAGGACAGGGCGTCGCTGAGCGGTACCGCGACGCGCGCATGGCCGTTGCCGTCGAGCGCGAGCCGCCCGCGCCACAGCAGCACCGGCTGGAAATTCTCGCGGTTGAGGCCGGACAGGTCGCCGCCGCCGCCACCGCCGGGCTCGGCGGTCTTGCGGCCATAGTGGCGCTTGCCGACCACCTGCATCTGCGCGGTCGAGGTCAGCACCGAGATCGGCCGCTCGCCCATCATCGCGGTCAGCAGGTCCCAGCTGTCGTTGGGCGCGAGCTGCAGCAGCGCCTCGTCGACCGCGACGAAGGCGACGTCGGCGGAGGCGGCGGGCTTGCCGTCGGGACCTCGCACCGCGACGTCGACCTCAGCCGTGTCGCGCACCGCATAGCGGCCCTTGTCGGCCTTCACCTCGACGCCGAGACGATGCGCCTCCCATCCCACCTTCACCTTGGCGATGCCGAGGCGATAGGCCGGCTTGGCAAGGTCGACCGTCGCGGTCGGCCGCGCGCCCTCGCGGCTGAACCAGGGCAGCCCCCAGTCGCGCGCGAGGTTGGACAGCCACAGCCACCAGCCGCCGACGCGGCCGCGCACCGCCATCACCGAGACGAACACGTCCGGCGCATAGGTGCCGGGCATCGGCACCTCGACCACCGGATCGGTGCCGGACAGCTGGGTGACGAAGCTCGACAGCACGCCCTCGCGCTCGACCGTCACCAGCGCGGTGGCGTTGCGGAACGGCATCCGCACCTGGAACTTCGCGGTCTCGCCGGCCTTGTACTCCGCCTGCTCGGGGATCACGTCCATGCGGTCGCCATTGTCGCCGCCGAACCACCAGTCGTCGTCGCCGACCAGCCACACCGACCGCACCGCGCGCGCGACATTGCCGTTGGCGTCGGTGGTGGTGGCCACCGCATAGACCTCGCCCGACACGCCCGGATCGAGCTGGCATTCGGCGAGGCCGAGCTTGTCGGTCGTGGTCGAGCATGATCCCGACAGCTTGGTGGTCTTCGCCTGGTTGTCATAGGCGTAGAAGCCGCCGATCAGCCGCCGCCGCGCGGTCAGGATCTCGCGGCTGTAGAGCGCGACCTCCACCCGCTGCCCGGCGATCGGGTTGCCGTCGGTGTCGAGCGCGACCAGCTTGAGGCGCAGGTCGTCCTGCTTCATCAGCCAGCCGTCGGTCCTGACGCCGAGCTGCACCGCCGAGGCATAGATCGGGATGCGGCGCGAGGCGGTCAGCGTCTCGCCGTTGGCGTCCTGATAGTCCATCTCGACCAGCATGTCGGTGCCGGCGTCGAGCGCGGGCACGTCGACCGTCGCCTTGCCGGTACCGTCGCCGCCGAGCGTCACCGGCAGCGATTGCGTCGGCGGCAGCTCGGCCGCCTCGTCGGCGTCCTCGCCGTCGCCGTTGAGCGGCTGCACGCCTTCCTTCACCGCCGCGCCGCCGAAGGTGTAGGCGTCATAATTGGCGGGTGTGGCGGAGCGCCGGAAATAGCCGATGCGCAGGTCGACCGGCAGGTTGGAGGCGCCGCCGCCGGACAGATAGCCGGCGTAGAGATCGAGCGGCATCGTCTTTGGCCTGACCTGCGCCTCCTTGGGCCCGGTCACCGTCGCCTTCATCGTCGGCAGCTTGTATTCGTCGACCTTGAACGACTGGCCGCTGGAGATGGTGCGGTCGCCCACCACCATCTGCACGTCGTAGTCGCCCATCGGCGCGCCCTGCGGCGCGGTCCATTCGTTCTCGCCGGTGCCGTTGGCGTCGATCGACAGCGGCAGTTCGAACTGGGTGTCGGAGCCGCGGTGCGACAGCTTGAGCGTGCCGGTGAACGGCTCGCCCATGCGGAAGCCGGCACCGTTCGGCACGCGGACGATGTGCTTCATGTGCACCGTCTCGCCCTGGCGGACGAGCGCGCGGTCGAACACGGTGTGGACCACCTCGCTGCGCTCGCTCCAGCCATAGGGCAGGTCGAAGTCGTAAGGCCGGATGCCCTCGCCCCAGCTCGTCAGGTCGAAGGCGAAGTCCCCGGCCTTGCGTGCGGAGATCATCAGCGGATGGTTGGTGCTGTTGTCCTCGCAGCTGCCGTAGGTCTCGGGGTCGGGCAAGCCCTTGGTGACCAGAAAGCGACCCTCGGCGTCGGTGGCGCCGCGCGCCAGGATCGCACCGGTGCAGCTGTCGGAGACGCGCACGTCGGCGCCCGCCACCGGCTTGCCGCTGCTGAGCTCGGTCACCCAGGCGAGCGAGCCCTCGCGGCCCCATTTGAAATGCACGCTCATGTTGGTGACGAGTGCGCCCGCGGTCACGTAGCGCGGCGCATCGCGGCCGAGCAGCGCACGGCCGAGCGCGGGGCTGGCGAGCTCGACCACGTAGAAGCCGGGCTGCTTCAGCGGGATGCCGACGACCTCGAACTCCTTGCCTTTGCCCGGCAGGCCGACGTTGAGCGCGGCGCCGCGTCCGGCCGGGATCAGCGGCTTGGAGGCGGTGTTGTTGATCGTGACGGTCTCATCGCCGCGCTTCACCTCCTCGAAATCCGATTCTTCATGCTCGTCGAGCCGGCGCAGCCAGGCCGCGACGTCGGCATCGGACGCGTCGACCTTGAGCGTCTGGCCGGAGACGCTGGCGACCTGGCCGCCGAGCGAGGGCTCGACCGCGCGCACCGTCACCGGCAGCACGCCGCCTTCCTCGGCCTCGAGCACGCCGAACACGGCGGCGAACTTGACCAGCGGCGGCGCCGCGTCGAATCGCACATCCAGCGGGAATCGCTCGGCGTTGGAGAGCGGACGGCCGCTCTCGTCCTTCACATCGGCGGGCAGCGTCAGCTTGGCGGTGGTGGCGGCTGGCAGCGGTGCGGAGAAGCTGACCTGGCTCACCACCGCCTTGGTCTGGTCGTCCTTGTCGATCTTCGGCGTCAGCGTCTTGCCGTCGGGCAGCGCGATGCGGATCGCCTCGGCCTGCGCCCTGGGGATCGGCGCCGAGAAGCGGACATAGGCGTCCTTGACCGGGTTGCAGCCGGCCTGCGGATTGACCCGGCTGCATTCGAAGCGCGCGGTGAACGGCTTGCGCACGGTGAAGTCGAAACGCTGGTCGGCTCCCGCAGTGCGGCCGGCGGCGCTGACGCCCGCGCCCCACACCAGCGCCATGTCGCGCCCGGGCGGCAGCGGGCGGCGGCACTTGACCGCGATCACGCTCGCCAGCGCCTCGTCCCGTGCCTTGGCCTCGGCCGGCAGCGCGCTCGGCAGGTTGGCGCTGGAGAGGAAGCTCGAGACCTGCCAGCGATCGATGCCGAGCTCGGACAGCAGCTTGCCCGGCAGCGCCGCGTCGAGCACATCGACCGGAATCTTCTCGCCGAGTCCGTCGACCGCGCAATAGGCGTTGGCACCGACCGAGGCGCGGTCGGGCGCCATCGCCGCGGCGACCAGGAATACCTGGTCCTCCTCGATCTCGCCGTCGTAGTTGCCCGGCAGCACCGCCCGCGCGATCGGCCCGCCCGAATCGACCTTGAACGTCGAATTGCCGGTGACCTCGTAGCCGGAGACGCTCTTGAGCCCCGCGGCCAGGTTGAACTCGCACGTGGTGCCGCCCGGCAGCGGGCTCGCGAACTCGTAGACCCAGGTCGACTGGTCCACCCAGCGCCCCTCGCCCGCGCAGGCGCTGGCCGCCGGCGCCTTCGCACGCGGGTCGCCGAGCGGCACCATCGCCGCCGAGAAGCGCAAGGTGAACCGCTCGATCGCGCCGTCGCCGATGCCCGGCGTGGCCAGGATCACGCGCGGACTGGCGTCGCCCTGGGCAGTGAGCGGTGCAAGCGCGGCGGCAAGAATCGCGAGGCGAACGGCGAGCTTCACGGCGGATTCCCCTTTTTGTTGCCAACCTGAAACGGCGGCCGCGCCGAGTCCAGCGTCTCGATAATCGTATCCGATTCCACCGCTTGTCGGCCCCGGTTGCGCGGCTATGTTCGCTTCAGGGGGAAAAGGGGCTGGACGGGGGCATCGTCACCGGACTGATCGATGTTGCTGCGCGCGAAACGATCATGTTCGCGGCGACCGGCTTCCTTGTGGGCGGCGTCGACGATCTGATCGTCGACGCCGTCTATTTCGCGCGGCTGGGGTGGCGGCGGGCGACCGGGCGGCGCGATCCGCTGCTTGCCGAGCTGCCGCCGCCCAGCCGCCCGATCGCGGTGTTCGTGCCGTCGTGGGATGAGGCCGCGGTGATCGGCCGGATGCTCCGCACGGCGGTCGAGCGCTGGCCGCATCCGGGGCTGCGCATCTACGCCGGCGCCTATCCCAACGATTGGGAGACGATCGAGGCGATCGCGGCGGTCGCGCTCGACGATCCGCGCGTCCGACTCGTCGTCGGCACGCGCGCGGGGCCGACGACCAAGGCCGACTGCCTCAACAGCCTGTGGACCGCGATGCTGAACGACGAAGCAGCCGGGCTGGAGCCGGCGGTCGCGGTGGTGCTCCACGATTCGGAGGACGTCGTCCACGCCGGCGAGCTTGCGGTCTATGATCATCTGATCGGCGATTATGACGCGGTGCAGGTCCCGGTGCTGCCGCTGGTCGATCGCGACTCCCGCCTCGTCGCCGGCACCTACATCGACGAGTTCGTCGAGTCCCATGCCAAGCAGCTCGTCGTGCGCCAGGCGGTCGGCGCCGGGCTTCCTTTCGCGGGAGTCGGCTGTGCGATGTCGCGCGAGATGCTCGGCCGCGTCGCCGAGGCGCGCGGCGGCAAGCCGTTCGATGCCGCCAGCCTGACCGAGGACTATGAGCTGGGGCTGACGATCTCGGCGCTCGGCGGGCGGGTCGCAGCGCCGCGCGTCCGAGAACATGCCGGCGGCCTGCCGGTGGCGGTTCACGCCTATTTCCCCGGCACGGTCGAAGCCGCGGTGCGCCAGCGCGCGCGCTGGATGTTCGGTATCGCCTTCGCGGGATGGGATCGGCTGGGCTGGGCGGGATCCCGCGGAATCGGCGATTACTGGATGCGGATGCGCGATCGCCGCCAGCCGCTGGGCGTGCTGGTGCTCGCCGCCGCCTATGCCGCGCTGTTCCTCTGGGGTGTCAGCGTGGTTCGTGTCCTTGTCGGCGGGACGCCGCTGCCGGTGCCCCACCCCTGGGTCCAGGCGGTGCTGGCGCTCAACCTGGGCCTGCTCGTCTGGCGTATCGCGGTGCGTGCCGGATTCATCGCGGCGAGCTATGGCTGGGCGGAGGCGGCGCTGTCGATGCCGCGGCTCATCGTCGGTAATGTGATTGCGTTGATGGCGGCGCGGCGGGCGTTGTTCCGCTATGTCGGAACCTTGCGCGGTGCACGACCGCACTGGGACAAGACGGCGCACCGCTTTCCCACCGAAGCCGAGCTCATGGCACCTGAGGCATGAGCGGCCGCCCGCTTCGTTTCCTTGGTCTGGTGACGGGCGGCTGGGTGGCGGCAAGGGTGCTGATCCTTTGGCACGAAACCGGATCGCTGCCGGAGGCGATTCGCCGCGTGGCACCTCTGCCGGTGCTCGCCGCACATCCGCCGATGGTCACGACCGCCCCGGCCTCGGCTCGAATGCCGTCGCGAGCGATCGTGCCCGGAATCCACCGTATCGCTCATGCCGGTCGGACACCGCTCGCTCCCAACGGCGGGATGCCCTCCAATCCGCGACGCGTGCAGCTCGCTCTGCTGGCGATGAGCCAGTTCGGACCCGTGCACGAGATCGAACAGGAATCGGAAACGCAGCCTCAGCTCCGGCGCGACTTGCCCGCCCTTGCCGCCCTTGCCGCGCGGGGCGAAGGCCGCTGGTCGGCGAGCAGCTGGCTGATCGTGCGCGGCGGGACCGGCCTCGGCGCCAGCACCGACGCACCGCAGCTCGGCGGTTCGCAGGGAGGGCTGCGCGTCGACTATGCGCTCGGCCACGGCTTCGCCGCGACCGGCCGGCTCGCCGCGCCCGCGGCGGGGGCAGGGCGCGAGCTGGCGCTCGGGATCGCCTGGCGTCCGGGCCGCCTCCCGGTCCGCCTCGTTGCCGAACGGCGCATCGCGCTCGACGAAGGGCGGGGCGGTCCGGCACTGGGGATCAGCGGCGGCGTCTATACGGCGCTTCCCGCCGGCTTCCGGCTCGAGGGCTATGCACAGGGCGGCGCGATCTTCCGCGACGGCGCCGAACATTATGTCGACGGCATCGCCCGCGCCGCGCATCCGGTCGCGCGCTTGGGCAGGATCGATCTCGACCTCGGCGCCGGCGCCTGGGGCGGCGCGCAGCGCGGCGTCGCCCGGCTCGATCTGGGGCCCAGCCTCGGTCTCGGCATCCCACTCGCCGACCGCACCGTCCGCGTCTCGGTCGACTGGCGCCAGCGCGTCGCCGGCGAGGCGCGGCCCGGCTCCGGCCTGGCCTTGTCGGTCGGCGCCGACTTCTAGGGTGTGTACTCG
The DNA here is from genome assembly GCF_021391395.1 of Sphingomonas cannabina. Classification (NCBI taxonomy): domain Bacteria; kingdom Pseudomonadati; phylum Pseudomonadota; class Alphaproteobacteria; order Sphingomonadales; family Sphingomonadaceae; genus Sphingomonas; species Sphingomonas cannabina. The sequence continues at coordinate 588,525 of NZ_CP090059.1, forward strand.
ATACCGGCAACGGTCTGGATCGCATTCGGGGGCTCGCTGGCAAGGAGTGCGGCGCAGACGCGTAGCTGAAGCTACGCGCAAGCAAGCGACGTAGCCAGCGAGCCCCCGAATGCGACCGCGCAGCGGCGGGCGGATTTTGACGCATGACGTCGTCGCTCGTCAGTCACGATGCTTCGGCATCGCTCCTTCCTCGCTCCTAGCCCTGCGCCAAATCCGCTCCGTCCAGACCATTGCCGGTATCGAGTACACACCCTAGCCCTTGGCACGGCCGGTAAAAGGGCTATCGGCTAGCATTCGTGGACATCTACCTGCCGATCGCCAACCTGTCGGTGAACGCGCTCGTGATCATCCTGCTGGGCGGCGGGGTGGGCTTGCTGTCGGGCATGTTCGGCGTCGGCGGTGGGTTCCTGACGACGCCGCTGCTCATCTTTTACGGCATTCCCCCCACCGTGGCGGCCGCCTCGGCGGCGAGCCAGGTCACCGGGGCGAGCGTGTCGGGCGTGTTCGCGCATTTCCGGCGCAATGGCGTCGACGTGCACATGGGGTTGGTGCTGACCTTCGGCGGCATCCTCGGCTCGATCGCAGGTGCGGGACTGTTTCGGCTGCTCCAGGCGAGCGGGCAGATCGATACGGTGATCGCGGTCATCTATGTCGTCATGCTCGGATCGATCGGCGGGCTGATGCTGCGCGAATCGCTGGTCAGCATCGGCGCGATGCGCAGCGGCACCGCGCCCAAGGCCCGCAAGCGCCGCCACCATCCTCTGGTGGCCGCGCTGCCGCTCAGGTGGCGCTTCTACCGCTCCGGCCTCTACATCTCGCCGCTCGCGCCGCTGCTGCTCGGCTTCGGCACCGGCATGCTGACCGTGCTGCTCGGCGTCGGCGGCGGCTTCATCCTGGTACCCGCGATGCTCTATCTGCTCGGCATGACCACGCAGGTCGTGGTCGGCACCAGTCTGTTCCAGATCCTGTTCGTCACCGCCGCGGCGACGATGACGCACGCGCTCACCACCAAGGCGGTCGATATCGTGCTCGCCGCGCTGCTCCTCCTCGGCTCGGTGGTCGGCGCGCAGCTCGGCGCGCGGTTCGCGGCGAAGATGAAGCCCGAATATCTCCGCCTCGCGCTTGCGGTGATGGTGCTGCTGGTGGCGGTGCGGATGCTGCTCGGCATCACCTGGCGCCCGGACGAAATCTACACGGTGGAGCTGTCGTGAAGGCGCTCGCGACCCTGCTGCTCGCGCCGCTCCTCCTCGGCGCCGCCAAGCCGGTGCTGGTGCCCGACGTCTCGCAGCGCGACATCGAGATCGCCTATTCCTTCACCGGCGCCGAGCTGCTGCTGTTCGGCGCGATCCTCTATCCCAAGGGCCAGGAGCCCGGGCCGGGCACGCCGCCGGCTGACGTGGTGGTGGTGGTCAAGGGCCCGTCCCAATCGATCCTGGTGCGCGAGAAGGAGAAGGTCGCCGGCATCTGGGTCAACGCCGACCGCATGCGCTACCGCTCGGCGCCGAGCTTCTACGCGATCGCGTCGTCCCGGCCGATCGGCCGGATCGTCGACGGGCGTACCCGCGCGATCTACGAGCTCGGTCTCGACAGCCTCCAGCTGTCTCCCGCCTCGGGCGCCGTTCCGGCCGAGCAGGCGCGGTTCGACGGAGGACTTGTCGACCTGAGGCGCCGCGGCGGCCTCTATTACGAGGACCCGAAGGCGGTCGAGATCACCGACGGCGTGCTCTATCGCGCGCGCGTCACCATCCCGGCGCGCGTGCCGGTAGGGCGGTTCACCGCCGAGACCTTCCTGATCCAGGACGGCCGCGTGCTCGCCGCGGCGGTGCGCGATATCGACATCCGCAAATCCGGCTTCGAGCGCTTCGTCGCCCGCGCCGCCGAGAAATCCTCTTTCGCCTACGGGTTGGTGGCGGTGGTGCTCTCGGTAGCCTTCGGCTGGGGCGCCGGCGCGATCGCCCGCCGCGTCTGAGCGCATTTCCGGACAAACCCGAGCCAACACAATCTTTACGCTTTCAAGGTGATACCCTGCGCGATCAGGGGGGCCGTGGATGGCGGAACGGTTGGAAAGGCACGGCTTCGAGGCCACCTCGCTCGCGGGGGCGGGTCATGGCGGTGCGTCGGCATCGGCGGGTGCGGGCACCGAGATCGGCGCCGTGTTCGAGATCGCCGGATCGAGCAGCCAGGTGCTGTTCGACCTGACGACGATCGATTCGCTCGCCGATCACGACGACGCTGCCATCGCCAGTGCCGGACAGGTCGGCAGCCAGATCAAGATGCAGGTCGGCGCCAGCTGGCTGGTCGCCAACATCCGCGCGCTGCGCCTGTCCGACAAGCATGAGAACCGCGTCGTCGCACAGGTCGATTTCCTCGGCGAGGGCGACCAGGAGAAATTGACCGGCAAGCTCTACCGCTTCCGCCGCGGCGTGACGCGCTATCCGACGCCGGGCACGGCGGTGTTCCCGGTCTCGACCGCCGACCTCAAGCAGATCTATGCCGCCGACGACCGCGCGCATGTCGAGATCGGTACCGTCTACCCGACCAAAGACATTCGCGCTGCGCTCTATGTCGACGCGATGCTCGGCAAGCATTTCGCGCTGCTGGGTTCGACCGGCACCGGCAAGTCGACCGCGGCCGCGCTGATCCTCCACCGTATCTGCCAACTCGCGCCCGAGGGTCATGTCGTGATGATCGACCCGCACGGCGAATATTCGGCGGCATTCAGGACGACGGGCGCGATCTACGACGTCTCCAACCTGCAGATGCCCTACTGGCTGATGAACTTCGAGGAGCATTGCGAGGTGTTCGTCACCACCTCGGGCTCCGACCGGCAGATCGATTCCGATATCCTCGCCAAATGCCTGCTCGCGGCCAAGGGCAAGAACCGGCTGGCGGCCGAGATCGGCAAGCTCACCGTCGATTCGCCGATCCCCTATCTCCTGTCGGACCTGCTCAACCTCATCCAGCTCGAGATGGGCAAGCTCGACCGCGCCGGCGACACCGCGCCCTATCTGCGCCTCAAGGCCAAGATCGAGGAGATCAAGTCGGATCCGCGCTATTCCTTCATGTTCTCGGGCATGCTGGTCGCCGATTCGATGGCCACGTTCCTGTCGCGCGTGTTCCGCCTGCCCAGCGACGGCAGGCCGATCTCGATCATCGACGTGTCGGGGGTGCCGAGCGAGATCACCTCGGTGGTGGTGGCGGTGCTGTCCCGCATGGTGTTCGACTTCGCGATCTGGTCTCGCGGCGAGGCGCAGCGGCCGATCCTGCTCGTCTGCGAGGAGGCGCACCGCTACGTCCCCAACGAGCGCAACGCCGACGGCTCGTCGGTCGGCCGCATCCTCAGCCGTATCGCCAAGGAAGGCCGCAAGTACGGGGTGTCGCTGGGCCTCATCACCCAGCGGCCGTCGGACCTTGCCGAGGGGGTGCTGTCGCAATGCGGCACGATCATCGCGATGCGCCTCAACAACGACCGCGACCAGGCCCATGTCCGCGCGGCGATGCCGGAAGGCGCGCGCGGCTTCCTCGATTCGATTCCCGCGCTCAGGAACCGCGAATGCATCGTCTGCGGTGAAGGCGTCGCGACGCCGATCCGCGTGCTGTTCGACACGCTGGACGAAGACAAGCGTCCGGCTTCCGGCGACCCGCTCTTCTCCGAGCTGTGGCGCGAGACCGGCGGCGAGGAAGGGCTGATCGAGCGCACGATCAAGCGCTGGCGCGCGCAGGGGCGCTGAGCCGCATCGTCCGTCCGTGTGCTCCTGCGAAGGCAGGAGCCGTGGCCAAAGCTCCTGCTTTCGCAGGAGCACAAGGGTTTCCAGCGACAGTCGAGAATGACCGGCGGCCTCAGTTGCCGCCCGAGCTCACCGACATCAGTTTGTTGAACTTGCTCTTGAACTCGGCGAGGTCGCGCCCGCTCAGCTTCTGGACGGATTCGAACGTCACCTTGCCCGGATTGATCGGCACGCCGTTCTTCGTCAGCTCGTAATGGAGGTGCGGGCCGGTCGAGAGCCCGGTCGAGCCGACATAGCCGATCACCTGCCCCGGGCTCACCCGCTGGCCGGCGCGCACCGCGATTCTGCTCATATGGCCATAGCCGGTCGCCATGCCGCCCGCATGGGATAGCTTGACGAAATTGCCGTAGCCGCCGGCGCGGCCCGCCATCTGCACCACGCCGGCCATCGCCGCGCGGATCGGCGCGCCATAGGGCGCGGCGATATCGAGCCCCTTGTGCATCCGCATATAGCCGAGCAGCGGGTGCCGGCGCATCCCGAAGCCGGAGCTCAGCCGCCCCTGCACCGGCATCCCCGCGCCGCCGCGGGTGGTCGCCCCGATGCCGCGCGGATCGAACCACTGGCTCTTGCCGTCCTCTTCCCAGCGCATGAGCTGGAGCTTCTTCGACGCGCCGGTGAGCCCGGCATAGAGCAGCTTGCCGAGCTGAACCTCGCCGGTCGCGGCCTTGGCCTGCTCGACGATGATGTCGAACTGGTCGTCGGCGCCGACGCGGCTGATCGGCATGCGCGAGGCGATCGAGCGGATGAACGCCTCCACCGCCTTGGCCGGCACGCCGGCCGCGCGCGCCGAACGATAGAGGCTGGTACCGGCGCGCCCCTGGATGCGCAGCGGCGTATGGTCGATCGCGATCGGCATGGCGGCGAGCTGGAGAGCGCCGTCGTTGCGTGCGACCTCAATATTGAGGTCGAACTTGGCGCGGAACGCCAGCTTCTCGAGCGGGCGCGGCGCGTCCTTGTCCGGGCGGCGGCCGAGCGTCAGCTCGAACTGGGTGCCGGGACGCAACTCGCCCAGGCTCATTCGCGCAGCGACCATGTCCGCCACCGCATTCGCCTCCGGCGCCCCGACGCCGGCGCGGCGCAGCACCGCCGCGAAGTCCTCGCCGCTGCCGAGCGTCGCGGTCGCCTCGATGATCGGGCGTTCGGGCGTGTCGGTGAGCGGCTTGACCAGCCCGGTCGCGCCCAGCCGCCTGCCGCTGTTGGCGCCGAGCGCGAGCGGCGTGATCGCGAGGCTGCGGGTCTCGTCATAGTCGCTGCCGGTCATCGCCGGCGGCGCGGTCACCGCGAGCGGTCGGCTGAAACCCGGCGACAGGGCGACGGTGCCGGCGATCAGCGCCGCGCAGGTCGCCGCGCCGCGCCACCAGGTGCGCGAGCCGATGTCGGCGCCGAGGTCCGGCACCAGCTCGACATGGGCGAACCACTCGCCCAGCCGTTCGAGGAAGCTCGGGAGGGGCGTCACCGGGGATGCGCGACCGAACGACAGCGCCGTCGCGCCGCCTGCGCCCTCAAGCCCATGATCGTTGCGCAAGTACATGCGCACCCCACCCCAAAATCTGCGGCCTGCCGACCCCAGGCCCGGGTGTGAGGGTTGTGGCGTGGAGTCCCTAAAGTCAAATTAACCCCGTCGCGGCCGGGGCGATGCTGCGACGAATCGTGCCTGATGCTGGACGAACCGGGAATGCCCGACTCGCCGCGATCGAGCCAAGCATCGGACTCAATTACAGAATTTCCCGGAAGACAAAGGTTGCGGAACCGTCCGTGCGCGCCGATGTAGGGCATCGCGATGGCATCGTTCGCGCGCTCCCCGATCACGGCGGTGCTGGGCCCGACCAACACCGGCAAGACCCATCTCGCGGTAGAGCGGATGTGCGGTCATTCCTCCGGCATGATCGGCTTCCCGCTGCGTCTGCTCGCGCGCGAGGTCTATGACCGCGTCGTCAGGCTCAAGGGCAACCATCAGGTCGCCCTGATCACCGGCGAGGAGCGGATCGTCCCGCCCGGCGCGCGCTGGTTCCTCTGCACGGCTGAATCGATGCCGCTCGATCGGGAGGTCGGGTTCGTTGCCTTGGACGAGGCGCAGCTCGGTGCCGATCCCGAGCGCGGTCATGTCTTCACCGACCGCATCCTGCGCGTCAGCGGCCGCGACGAAACCATGATCCTCGGCTCCGAGACGCTGAAGCCGATGTTGCGCAGCCTCGTCCCCGAGGCCGAGGTGATCGAGCGTCCGCGTTTCTCGACGCTGAGCTATGCCGGCGCGAAAAAGCTCTCGCGCCTGCCAAAACGCTCGGCGATCGTCGCGTTCAGTGCGGAGGAGGTCTATGCCGTCGCCGAGGCGCTCCGCCGTCTGCGCGGCGGCGCCGCGGTGGTGATGGGGGCGCTCAGTCCTCGCACCCGCAATGCCCAGGTCGCGATGTTCCAGGCCGGCGAGGTCGACTATCTCGTCGCCACCGATGCGATCGGCATGGGCCTCAACATGGATGTGGCGCATGTCGCCTTCGCCTCGCTGAGCAAGTTCGACGGCCGTCGGCAGCGCCGCCTCACGGTTTCGGAAATGGCGCAGATCGCCGGCCGCGCCGGGCGCCATCAGCGCGACGGCACCTTCGGCGCGCTGCACGAGGAGGGGCCCGGTGCCTTCACCCCCGAGGAGGTCCGGGCGATCGAGGAGCATCGCTTCCCGCCGCTCGACTTCCTCTACTGGCGCGAGGGGGAGCCCGACCTCTCCAGCGTCGACGCGCTGATCGCCGGCCTGGAGGCGAAGCCGGACCGGCCGGGCCTGCGTCCCGCGCCCGAAGCGGTCGACCTTGCGGTGCTGAAGCGTCTTGCCGACGAACCGTGGGTCCGCGAGCGCGGCCGAGTCGACCGATTATGGGCGGCGTGCGGCCTGCCCGATTTCCGCAAGCTCGGACCCGAGCCGCACAGCCGCTTCGTCGGCCGCATCTTCCAGCACCTGACCGAGGGCGACGGCCATGTCCCGCACCGCTGGTTCGCCGAAGAGATCGCACGGCTCGACAATGTCGCGGGTGATGTCGAGACGATCGCGGCGCGCATCGCCGCCGCGCGCAGCTGGGCCTATATCGCCCACCGCGCCGACTGGCTCGCCGAGCCGCTCCACTGGCAGGAGCGCGCGCAGGCGCTCGAGACGAGGCTGTCGGATGCCCTCCACGACCGACTGACCCAGCGCTTCGTCGACAAGCGCACCACCGCGCTGCTGCGCTCGATCGGCGCCGACGCCAGCGCCCTGCCGGTGACGATCGGGCCGGAAGGCGAGGTGCTGGTCGAGGACCATCCGATCGGCCGGTTGGAGGGCTTCCGCTTCACTGTCGCCGCCGACGCGCGGGCGACCGACAAGCGCATCCTGCTCGCCGCGGCCGAGAAGCGGCTGGGCGGCGAGCTTGCCAAGCGCGGCCGGGCGCTGGCCGAGGTATCCGATGCGGCGCTCGCGCTCGAAGGGACAGCGCTTCTGTGGAACGGGAACGAGGTGGCGCGGCTCACCGCCGGTCCTGAGCTCACGCGCCCGCGCATCCGGCTCGACCGCGCGCTCGACAGGCTCGACAAGCCCGCTCGCGAAGCCGTGGCGGCGCGGCTGGCGCAATGGGTGGAATCGGAGACACGACGTCTGACACCGGCGCTCGCCCGGCTCGACCGGCTGGTGCGCGATCCTGATGCGCCCGGCGCGCTGCGCGCCACCGCCGCCGCGCTTGCCGATGCCGGCGGACTCGCCGAGCGCACCGCCGTGCCCGATGTCGAGGCGCTGGACCCGATCGCACGCAAGTTCCTGCGCAAGCTCGGCATCACCGTCGGCACGCTCGACCTGTTCGACCCGCGCCTGCTCAAGCCGACCGCGGCGGCGTGGCGCGCGGCGCTGCTCGGTGCGCGCGATGTTGCGGTGACGTTGCCGCCGCCGGGCGCGAGCGTCGCCAGGGGAGGCACGCCGCTCGCCGGCTTCCGCCGTGTTGGCAGCCAGCAGGTCCGTGTCGACCTGGTCGAGCGGCTCGCCCGCGCCGCGCACGACGCGCGCGCCGGCCGCAAGCCCTTCGTCCCCGATCCCGCGCTCGCCACATCGATCGGCGTCACGCCGGATACGCTCGCCAAGCTGATGGCACGCCTCGGCTTCCGGAGCGTCGCGAACGGGGAAGGGCCACCGCAATGGGCCTGGCGCGGCCGTCCGCAGCCCCGCCCGAAGGTGGATGCGCCGTCCCGCCGCAGCAACGCCTTCGCCGCGCTGGCCGATCTGGATCTCGGCCATGGCTGAGCCGGCGTCGACGATGCGGCTCGATAAATATCTCTGGTTCGCGCGCCTCGCGAAGACGCGGAGCTTCGCCCAGGAGGTGGCCGAGGCGCGGCACCTTCGCATCGACGAGCGCGTTGTGGAGAAGGCGGCGGCGCCGGTCCGCGTCGGCAATGTGCTGACCTTTCCGCTCCACGGTCGCGTCCGCGTGATCCGGATCGAGGCGCTGCCGGCACGCCGCGGTCCGGCGAGCGAAGCAAGAGGCTGCTACACCGACCTAGCTGAGAACGTCTCGCAGCAAGCCGCCGCCGATTGACGACGCAATCCCGCTTGCATAGCGAGGGCGCCGTTCGAAGGAGTTGATGGAATGACCTACGTCGTCACCGATGCCTGCATCCGCTGCAAGTACATGGACTGCGTCGAGGTCTGTCCCGTCGACTGCTTCTACGAGGGCGAGAACATGCTCGTCATCAACCCCAACGAATGCATCGACTGCGGCGTGTGCGAGCCCGAATGCCCGGCCGAGGCGATCCTGCCCGACACCGAGAGCGGCCTCGAGCAATGGCTGGAGCTGAACAGCACCTTCTCCGCGCAGTGGCCGAACGTCACCCGCAAGGGCGACCAGACCCCCGCCGACGCCGACGAGCACAAGGGCGAGACCGGCAAGTACGACAAATATTTCTCGCCCGAGCCCGGCCAGGGCGACTGAGGATTCCCGGCGCCGCCGAAATGCGCCGTAAGGCGCATTTCCAAACGGCAAACACCATAGATTCGCTTGCTATCGATCGCAGCTTCCGCCCGGAAGCCTTGGAATCGGCCCGATTCGACGCAAATCTGTCACGAACTGCACGTCGAATGTGACAGCGGGCTGGTAATTTTATTGCGAGCATGTTAAATAGGAGTCGACGGAGACGATTGGATTCGCTCTTCGCCCGGAGACGTAAGAACACCCGCCCCGACCCAGCGCCGTTCGTTTCGCTCCCGCGAGGCGTACGGCTTTCGATTACTCGGGGCATGTACCACGGAAAGGCTTCTCAGCAATGGCTGCAAAGGCGCTGTCCTTCGACGTCGGCGATTATGTCGTTTACCCCAAGCACGGTGTCGGCCGTGTCATCGAGCTCCAGAAGCAGGAAATCGCGGGCACCAGCCTCGAACTCTATGTGCTGCGTTTCGAGAAGGAGCGCATGACGCTCCGTGTTCCGACCAACAAGGCCGAGAGCGTCGGCATGCGCAAGCTGTCCTCGGACAAGACGCTCAAGGAAGCGCTCGAGACGCTGAAGGGCAAGCCCAAGGTCAAGCGCACCATGTGGTCGCGCCGCGCGCAGGAATATGAGGCGAAGATCAACTCGGGCGACCTGGTGTCGATCGCCGAGGTGGTCCGCGACCTGTTCCGGCCCGACGACCAGCCCGAGCAGAGCTATTCTGAGCGCCAGATCTTCGAGGCGGCGGCCTCGCGCCTCGCCCGCGAGCTCGCGGCGATGGAGCAGGTCGACGAGCCCAAGGCGCTCGAGAAGATCCTCGAGATCCTGCGCAAGGCCGCACCGGCTCATGCCAAGGACAAGGCGGTCGCCTGAACGGCGGGCATCTGAATGAAACAGCGAAGGGGCGGCCGGCAACGGCCGCCCCTTTTCGTTTGCACTTGTAGTCGAACGCGTGTATTACTGTAGCAATACACAATCGGGAGACGGGTCGATGCGCAAGGTGATGATCGTACTGGCGGCGCTGCCGCTCGCGGCGTGCGGGTCGGTGGCGATGGGCAACGACAGCGGCAGCAAGGTGAGCGCCAGCGGTTCGGGCGCCTCGCGCAGCTTCCAGGTCGCCGGCTTCGACCATGTCGACCTGCGCGGCTTCGACGACGTCGACGTCAAGGTCGGCCCTGCCTTCTCGGTCCGCGCCGAGGGGCCGATCGAGGAACTCGACAAGCTCGACATCCGCAAGGACGGCACCACGCTCAAGGTCGGCCGCGTCAACCAGAACGGCTTCAACTGGGGCGACCACCACGGCAAGGGCGTCAGGGTCTATGTCACCATGCCGGCGATGAAGGGCGCCAGCGTCGCCGGATCGGGCGACATGACCGTCGATCGCGTCGCCGGGGGCGACTTCGACGGATCGATCGCGGGCTCGGGCAATCTCACCATCGGGGAGCTCGGGGTGAACACCGCCGACCTCTCCATCGCGGGCTCGGGCGACCTCAAGGCCAGCGGCCAGGCCGCCCGCATGAAGGTGTCGATCGCCGGGTCGGGCGACGTCGATGCGCCGGGCCTCAAGGCCTCGACCGCCGACGTGTCGATCGCCGGCTCCGGCGGCGTCCATGCCAACATCAGCGGCCAGGCCGAGGTATCGCTGATGGGCTCGGGCGACGTCGATCTGGGACCGAACGCCCATTGCAGCACCAGCAAGATGGGCTCGGGCGAGGTCCGCTGCGGCAGCTGACGCGGCTTGCCTGAGACCGTGCGGGGTGCGAAGCCTGCGGCCATGATCCGGTTCGCACCCCTGGCGCTTCTGCTGGTCACCGCGCCGGCGGCTGCCGACGAACGCAGCTTCATGCTCTCCGGCTTCGAGCGCATCCGCGTCGAAGGGCCGTTTGAGGTCGAGGTGACCACCGGCCGTAGCGCCGCGGCGCACGCGGAGGGCGATCGGCGCGCGCTCGAAGGAGTCCGGGTCGAGGTCGAGGGCACCACGTTGGTGGTGTCGTCCAACGTCAACAGCTGGGGCGGCTATCCCGGTGCGACCCGGTCCGTGCCGAAGGTGATCGCGACGGTGCCGATGCTCCGCGCCGCCGCGGTAACCGGCGGCGGGCAGTTGACCGTGACGAGCATGTCGGGCCAGCGCGTCGCCCTCTCGCTGACCGGCGCAGGCACGATCCGCGTCGGCGCGATCGACGCCGACCAGCTCAGCGCCAGCCTGATCGGCACCGGCGCACTCGTCCTCGCCGGCAAGGCTCGCGACGCGCGTTTCCAGACCAACGGCGCCGGCACCATCGATGCCGAGGGCCTCAGCGCCGGCACGCTCACCGTCGCCGCCCAGAGCGCGGGCGATTCGAGCTTCACCGCGCGCAACACCGCCACCATCGCCGCGCTGGGTAACGGCACCATCCGGGTGAATGGCCCCGCCACCTGCAGCGTCACCGGCAGTGCACCTGTGCTCTGCGGCAACCGGCCGGCGCGCTGAGGCGTTGAAAAGAGGGTTCACGCAGAGGCGCAGAGGACGCAGAGGTGTCTCGCCTGTAGCCCTCGTCTCGCGTCAGCGAGACCTTTCAACCTGTGGCAAGCGCCAACCATGAAGGCCGCTGGCGCGGCTGAGCGTGCGGCAGGCGACGTATCTCCGCGTCCTCTGCGCCTCTGCGTGAACCCATTTCTCCGCCCCAAGCCGAACGTCGCCCGGCAAACCCCGTGTTCACTGCTCAACTCACCGCATCCGGGTTGACCCTCGCAACGACTCATCTATGGAAATGCACGCTTCG